>JAHALQ010000003.1 GCA_018362935.1 Pseudomonadota bacterium
CTCCACTCAAAAGCCGTCCCTCAGGGCGGCTTTTTTCGGGTTGCTGATTTGCGGTGCCGAAACATGTCTCTGCGACCAAGGGCGTTAGCTAGCTGCCAAACGCACCGCTCCCATTGGTCGGGGCTTACAAATAAAAAACCCGTGAGTATCACGGGCTATTTTCATCATTTGGATACTTTATTCAGCAATTCGGCCTTGGCGCGGTAATCCTGCCACATGCTTTCAACCTGCTGCCAAAACCCGCGTTTTTCCTCACACTTCTTGGTCTTTTTATTCCAGTGGCCGCCGGATTCTTCGCATTTGACAATTTCCTGCCGCGAATAATCATAATACAGATAAGCGCCAATTCCCAACAGGCTGAGTATTAAAATCAGCGTCAGCGCATATTTGGCGACAATCCACAACATCCACAGCAAAACAACACCGAGCATCAGCATTTTGTAATAAAAGGCGTCGTTGCCCAATACGTAAATATAAAAGGCGCCGTACAGCAAAGCCGCTGCAAATATAGTATTTACCGGGGATTTCAGGCACCCCAGCAAAAAGCGCTTCCATAACGGGGAGGCAGAATTACTCTCGTCACTCATCTTAGTCTTACTTCTTCATAGATTTTTGTATTTCATATAATTTGTGTGCCACATAGTCCTTCCGCTCAAGCTTATGAACATCCTTTTGCAGATAGTTGTCAAGAATGTTGATAATATCATGACTGTAACGGTTTCGCGCTTTGGCGATATTGGCCAGATTAAATACTGCAGCCTGAAATATCTGCTCGTCGTCAACTTCCAATTGTTCAACCAGACTCAAATAAGGCGGCGTAAAAGTATCTTTATGGAACTGTTGGCTGAAATCATAAGAATTTTTTTGAATCTTCTGAGCGATTTTTTCGGATATGTCATTATCCTGTGAGCGCCCGCGCCATATTATGCTGCGGCTCGTTTTTGCAACCATCGCCTTAATTTTATCGAAAAAACTTCCTTGTTTTGCTGCTGCATTCATTTCTGATACCCGGGGTTGTTCAGACTATGTTTTTAACATAATGTATAATTCTTAAAAAATCCAGTGTTTAATTATTTTTCGCATACTTTTGACAAAATTTCGAAAAACATCTTGAAGGCAGCGTCTTTTTATGGTATAAAATGTTTATTCGAGATTACAATTAAGATTTATTAACTAAAAATTTGTTTTATGAACTCAACAGCGTACTTTCACCATCTGGGCGAGCTTTTGAAGGATATCCAATCACACATTGAAGACGGCTCGCATGCAATCGTTTATGTCAACGACTATCTGATCCTGCAAACCCTGTTTGCCGATCAAGACGTTGACGTCATCAAAAAGGCAATCGAACAAAAAATTGCCTCATCTGAAGACTGGGCACTGGTAAAGGAAACTTTCATCCCGACCCTGTCCCCGGATCAACAAAGGCTTCTCAAGCCTTTAGGTGTATAACTAAAACGGCAGCTCAAAAACATATAGTCATAAAAAATTCCGCCTTTTAACAAGGCGGATTTTTTATTTTTAAAGAGTATTTTGCATCCTAAGCCATTAAAAAAGCCGTCACAAGGACGGCTTTTTTAATGGCGGGAGTGACGAGGCTCGAACTCGCGACCTCCTGCGTGACAGGCAGGCGCTCTAACCAACTGAGCTACACCCCCATTTGCGGTTCGTGTTATCTTATAGCCAACAATATTTATAATTGCAAGCACTTTTTTTAGATTTTTTATATTTTCTTCATAACTTTGTTGTACTATACTGAATTATACACATAACTCCTAGAAAATGCTTTATATTTTTGAAGGCCGTTGTATATTAAGCGGCAACGGCTGATGAGTTTCAGGCTTTGTCGGCTATGTTTTTGGTTTAAATTTGTGAGAAAATATGCCCATTACAGAACTTGTAAAATTGAATATAAAACAGCGAAGCCGCCAGAAGATTGTCACTATAATATATGCTCTGGCCGTTACGTTTGCCTTTATATTATCCCTGACCAACAACAATGTTGAAGCATCCGTCGCCAATAATGAACGCATGAGCTATCTGATGATAGAAAACAACGTTGTTCAGAATATTTCCGACCCGGAAACCGTTTATCCCGAAGATTCTATAGAAAACATCAAAAATCTGTTTTCAACCGTCAATGCTCTGGTACAGGAAAAAGAAGTCAACAGGGAAATTACCGTTCAAAAAGGCGACACCCTGATATCCGTTTTAAATAACATCGGCCTCGGCTGTTCCGATGCAAATGATTTTTTTGCAAAGCTGAAAACGGAATTTGACCCGCGCAGTCTCAAAATCGGGCAGAAAATCAATGCCAATTATACTATCCGTTCTTCCAACGGCGAATTTGTCCGCCTTAATACTTTTGTCATCGAAACCGGCGTCGGCGAACGCGTTATTGCCTACCTCAACGAAAACGACGAATTTGAAGTCGAACGCCAAAAAGACGAAATGATTGAAGAGGTCAATAATGCAACCGGAGTTATTGAAGGAACACTTGGTGCCAGCATGCAAAAGCAAGGCATCCCCTCCCGCGTTGTTCACAACTTTATTTCTATTTTCTCATACTCTGTGGATTTTCGCCGGGATGTCCGCCGCGGCGACAAATTTGAAATTGTTTATGAAAATTATATCGACAATGAAGGAAAAGTCATAAAATCCGGCGATATTCTTTATGCGGCGCTGATTCTGCGCAATGACCGGATTGCTCTTTACCGTTTTAAGGATAAAGCCGGAAAAACCGACTATTATACCGAAAAAGGACAGGCTCTGAAAAAGACGCTCGACCGTAAACCGATGGCCTTTAAGAACGCGCGGATTTCCTCTCCGTTCGGCCGCCGTTATCATCCGATTTTGCGCAAATACAAAATTCACTGGGGCGTCGATTACGCGGCTCCGCGCGGTTCGGCCATCTATGCCGGCGGCGACGGCGTTGTTCAAGCCGCCAAATATTTTGGTTCCTACGGAAACTATATCAAAATCCGCCACAATTCCGAATTTTCCACCGCCTACGGACATATGCAGGGCTTTGCCAAGGGTATCCGCCCGGGCGTACGCGTCAAACAAGGGCAGCTTATCGGTTATGTCGGTTCTACCGGCCGTTCGACCGGACCGCACCTGCATTATGAAGTTATTCAAAACGGCCGCCGCGTCAATCCGCGCACGATAAAAGCCTCGACCGGCGAAAATCTGGCCGGCTCAAATCTGGCCAACTTCAAGAAAACTGTTGCCAACATCCAGTCCTCTTACAAGGCTATGTTTGCACAAAACCAGCCGCAAAAAGTGGCAAAAAAATAATCAAAGGCTCGCTAAAGCGAGCCTTTTTTCTAAGAAAACAAAAAAGCCTTCTGCTTCAACAGAAAGGCTTTGTTTTTGCGTATTGCTCTTTTGTCAGAAACCGCGTTTTTCGGCGAGGTGCATTTTCAGAAGGCCTATTCCGGTTACGACGGCTCCGACACCCATGATAAGGAATCCCATTGAGGAAACTTTGAGATTTCCTTTGTATCCTTCAACCCAAAAAAGATATTCTCCGACTGCAGCAATAAATAATCCTATCCATACTAATTTACTCATATATATTCCGGAATTTTTTACGAGGCTTGTTTGACCGGTTCCTCAAATTTACAATTATTATTTTTCAAAATAATAATAGATTATCCTGGCGTTTTGTCAACATTTTTGTCACAAACGCCAGCGACCTGTTTGCAGGGTCTGCGCCAGACGCTCAGCCCGTATCCGAACTTGGCGCGCATAGCGGCTCGACAGCAGTTCCGCTGCTGCCTGCCGGTAGTTGCCGACACCGATGAAAGCCAGCATTTTTTGAAACTTGAGCAGACCGCCAATTCCCATATTAAAAGCCATATCAACCAAAACATACTGCCTTTCGTCATCAAGGTTATCAAAAAACGGAATTTCCTTACGGCATTTTTCAAGTGTCCGACGGATATCGCCGCGCAGCAGAAAGAATGCTTCCTGACGGGTAATGCCGCTGCTTAAATCGCGACGGCCGAGGATTTTTATCTCTTCCCGGCTTAAGGGATTGGTTTGCAGGTTGCGGCCAACGCCGATTGTCAAGAACCCCCGCGGACAGCGATAAGGCTGGAGGCGGATACCTTCATGCAGGCTCAGTCTCTGTACGGCCTCAAATTCATCAATCATACCGGCTTTCTCCTTTTTTTCTGATTTTCTTCAATTAAAAGGTCCAGCTTGACTTTTATTTCCGCCAGCAAAACATTTTGCTGGTTTTGCATCAGAGCCAGCCCCGCCGTTTTGTTGTCGGCAGATTTTATCCCTTCATGAAGGATATCGACCTGTGCCTTCCATTCTCCGACTTTTATAAGTACGCCGATAAAACCAAAAATGGCGGCAATCCCGGAGGCGCCGCCAAAAATTATGAGGTTTTCCATTGATTATTTATCCTCCCGCAAGTCCGATATTTCCTCCCGCGCCTGCTTGCGCCGTTCCAGAACTTCTGCCGGAATCACTGCCCCTGTTTCTGTCCTTCTGACAATATACCAATCTGTCATGTCGAGATAAGTCTGCAGTTCGGCAATCCGGCTTTCTTTTTGAAAGGCCCGGTTTTCATTTATTGCAGCTACTTCATAATAACCGCCCGCAGCTGTGCCGGCCTCATCATATATTATGTGTTCGTCGCTGATATATTCTTTGTTTTCGTCAAGCTGCGCGCGCGCTTTTTTCCATGCCGCGGCATCGCCAAAGTTTATTTTATCGCCTAACATGTTTTCCCCCTATTTTCCGCATGCAAACCAAAAACTGGTTACGGCATGGTCGTTGTCTATTAAATACCTTATTCCGGTTGTCTTTTTTTGGTAATATCCGTTCCACGCATAGCAAGTGCCGATTACTCCGGCGTAGCAGTGCTCCTGCCCGCGATTAAAATAATAATCCAAACTGCTGAACGGAACCAGATACGTAATACTGTAGTCATTCACGCCGCCGTTGCTGTTTTTGACCAGTTTGCCCCACTGTTCCATCCAGACGCGCCGTGTCTTCGCTTCATCGGAAAACCATTGGCGGCACCATTGCGTCGAACTGACGGTTATGGTCTGATAGAGGCCGTTTATGCTGAGACCTGCCGCAATTTTATTTTTTACGGCCGCCAGATTTGCGCTTTGCAGCTCCGACGCTCCTTCTCCGGGCGTCGGCACAGTCGGCGTTCCGCTGAATTGCGGACTTTCCAAATCTGCCTTGGCGGCAAGCTGCAAATCGTTTTCGCCCTTGCTATAAACCGCTGTTTTATCGGCTTTGGCAGCTATTTTGCCATCCAGCTCCTGACGAGCCGCATCCAGGGATGCCTCAATCGCCTTATCAGCTTCAGACCTGCTGTTGGCTTCTATGGCAATGATGTCTTCCATGTTCAGCCCGGAAACGATATCCTTGCATTCACGGACGCTGTCTTTGGCCGACCGGGCATAATTCTGCACCTCTTTTAACAACGGCAAAAAAGTATTATCCGCTTTTTCTGTAATATAATTATCCATATCCGGTTTGCATACCTTGTCGGTATAATCCTGTATTTCCTGCTGCCCGGATTTAATATAGGTGCAGCTCATGGTAATGTCGGCGCGGCTGTTTTTATAAAAGCTCACTTCCAGTGATTTGGACGGTTCCAAGACGACATTAATCTGCCGCACGGTATCTGCTTCATTCGTTATTGTCATGTCACTACTCCGTTACCTGAGGGGTAATTTTAAAATATGCGAGGCTGTTGATATTTTGAGGAAATATGGTATGAACCTGACCATTGGGCATACAAATCTGGATATCCGCCTGATAATCCCCTTCCTCTATATTTGTTTCTTCCGGCAGCAGTTCAATGACGGCAAGACCGTGCACGGCATCGGATACGACACCTTCCTTTTCAATAACTTTTTTTCCGTCTTCCTTTGCCGCGCTTAATTTCAGTTTGGCTCCGGTCAAATTGATATCTCCCGCCTCATCTTTGAAATGCAGGTTGATCGTGAAACTGTCGCCACGGCGGACAGTTATCCCGTTGGGGTGCAGTGCTCCGCTCATTTATTCCTCCTTTGCCTTAATAAAGTAGTTAACGGCCTGGTTTAGCGGCGTGACATGTTCGGAATTGCCATAAATTTTGCTGTCACGCGATGCATCCATATAAACCGTCCAGGTTGGGGTCGCCGTATTGCCGGTACCGTTACCGGTCGAATTTTTGGTATCAATATAGAAAGGACCGGTCGGAAAATTTTCATTGATATTACTGTTGCGATCCGTCCATATACGGCCGGAAATATTGGGCAGACCTTCTTCCTGCGTGGTATAAATATTTTCGGCAGAATTGCCGCCGAGACCGCGCAGAAACTTGCCGCGATAATCAGGAATGTTAAAGGTATTAATTCCGTCGCCGGTGCCAAATTTGGTGCCGATGAGATTAAACAAATCGGCATAATCCTTACGCGAAACAGCCTGACCGTTGCAAAGCAGCCAATTGTCATGGTTTTCCGAACGGAGCGAGACTTTAATATCGCCGATACGGTTTAAGGTATTGACATTTGACTTAATATCAGAACTTAGGTCGCTTTTGAGGTTATCAAGCTGGCTTTTGGTTACGGCATCGCGGCTGTTGTTGCCCTCGGCCAGGTTTTTAATTTTAAAATTGCCGACATCTAAATCGGCTTCCATCGGCGCGCGGCCGTCGCGCAGGAAAGCCATGCTTAAGCCCTGCGCGAAGTTGTCGTCTTCTTCGTCATGGTTGTCGGTAACAATATCTATATCGTTTATTCTGTCGTTTTCCCAATTGTGAATGCGGGTAAAATGCCCGCTGCTGTCATATGGCATATTAATCTCCTTTTGTTTGTTTGCATATTTCCAGTTCCTGCCGCAGTTTATCTATGCGGCCGATCCATTCCCAGGTATCGGGATAATCTTCTGCCGCAAGGTGCTCTAATTCTGCGGCAACACTTGGTCCGGCTAACGGATAAACCGGGCAGAAACTATAATTTTCCGCGACGCATGAGCTCAAGCAGAGCATCGCGCTTAGCGTTAGGCTTGGCATGAATTGCGGCTGTTTGCTGTCGGACATGTTCTTGTACTCCGGCCTGCTGTTCAATATAGTCCTGCTGGCAATCCGAACGCCCCAGAAAATACATGGCGGCGCACAAGGCCAAAAGCAGGCTCAAAAAAACCGGTTTCAACATGGTTCAGACCGAAACGCCCAACAGCATTATAAATGCCCGGGCAACTGTCTCGGCGTGTTCGGGGCTGATGACAGCCACCCAGACCATTATCAGCACGGCAATAACCAACAGCCACAATTTCAGGCTGATTTTCCGGCGCATGACAGTTACTCGCAGGCCAGAGCATAATTGACCTTAAAGTAGCCGCTGCGGTCAATTGTTACGGCCTCGGGATGCACGGAGAGCACATCCTGCGCCATTAATCCCAAACGCGGCTCATTGTCGCCTTTGTAGGTAAACAAATAAACCGGCAGACCGTTATGCAGGCGTCCGACCGGGACAATATTCTCTTTCAGCTCCTGATCCGAAAACAAACCGCCTGCCAGATTTCCGGCACCTAAAAGCGCATTTGTCCCGAACTGAAACTGCTCGGCGGCATTTTGGTTTTTAATCTGATTAATTCTTGCATCTCTGCCCTGTTGGACATTGAATATTTGATTGGCGATATCATAACCGCTGTATTGGTTTTGCAGCAAATTCTGAATTTCACTGATTGGCAGCTGGCGTGCCGAGTTTTGGAAATTGGCCGCTGCCAGCTGGTTATTCAGGCTGTTGGTGAAAGCGTTTTGCCCGGCCTGAATGCTGCTGTATGCCGCGTCGGCATAAGCGCTGTTTTGCGCGCTTTCAAGATTGTTCATCGCGCTTTGGTACGCCTCTGAAGTCGGTGAAAACCCTTGATTTTGCAGCCGGGTCTCAAGCTGGCGGCGGCGGCTTTCAAATTCCGGCTCCAGTCTGGATACAGCCTGATTATAGTTGGCCAGTTCCGCCCGGCGGCTGGCTGCATCTGAACCGTCTACCGAATAAATGTATCCGGGGCGTTCCTGCAGGGATGAGCTTAGCTGGCTTCCTGCCGACGCCATGTTTTTATAGGCTGTGTCGACATTAGAAGTATCGTATTTGTTAAGAAAATCCAGATACTGCTGTTCGCTGGCATACTGTTTTGCTTTAGCATTGCCGGCTCCCAGCAATTTTCCTACGCTTTTTGACATTTGTTTGTTCCTTTCAGTTTATATTCGTTATTTAAAATTCCCATAATTATACAGTCTTTACCGTTGTCGCGATAACTTCGCAACAGCCCCTCGGCCTTAAATCCCAGCTTCAGAGCCAATTTCAGGCAAGCGGCGTTATCCGCGTCTGCAGACATGCTGATACGGCGGCAGCCAAAATATTCAAAGGCCAAACCAAACATAAATTTTAAAATACGTTTGCTGCACCATCGCTTGTCCGTGGTATACAATGTCCACCAGACATCCCGCCCGGGGCGAATATTGTGATAAATCAATCCGCCGACAAGGCGGTTTCCGAGCATGAAACCAATTGTAAAATGCTCGTCCAGCCAGCCGGTATCGTATCCCAGCCCTTCGCAGACAAAGCGGGTGACAACATCGCCGCGGTCGGCAATTATTTTACAAGATGTTGTTGCCCTGCTCATACCTGAACCCCGTATCATACCATTCAATCAAATTACCGCGGGTCTTGGTTTTGAAGACCACGCTTGCCTTAAATCCGGTTGCGGAATTGGCAATCCACTGCGACTGGATTTTTCCTTTAAGCGTTGCCCATTTTGTTCCTGTCGGTTTTCTCAGGCTGCTCCATTTCAGGCGGTTCCATTTGCTCAGGGTCGCACGGTCAATATTTTCGGCATAGTCAAAATGCCGTTCTTCAAAGTCCATATTGGTGTAAACCACCAAGGCAAATTTGGTCGATGCCCTTGTTCGCGGATTAATCAGCTGGATTTTTTTCAGATTAGCCGAACCGAGATTGGAATAAGCCTGCTCCACAACGCCGTAAATCGGGGTTGTGGCATCCGAATAGCCTTCGTCAAACAAAAACACGCCTCGGTCAGACCCGAAATAAAGACGGTCCTGAAACAAACCCCAGCAATGCGAACGAATATTGGTAAAACGGCACCAGGCGCCGCTGTTAACGTTGACGACATGCTGCTCATACTGCTCGGCCGACGGCACGTTAAACAGCGCATAACCCATGCGCCCGTAAATAATGCCCTGCCAGCCGCGCTTGTATTTGCCGTGCAGCGTACGGTTGAGCACAAGCCCGCGGATTTTGTCCGAAAAGGCAATTTGCGAAGCATTGGCCTTATCCAACGACAAAGCCTTCGAAAGCGGGATATAACCGTCTTCGGATATAATGACGACATCTCCCTGATACTGCATGGCGCAATGATAACCGACCGGCTTGCTCATGCGGTAAACGCCGCGCAGGCTCCAGTCGTCCATGTTGGCCGGATCGCTTCCGGAATAAACCGCGACTTCTCCTTCAGAGGATATAAAAGCCGTCAAATCATCTATGCCGTGCCCGCCGTCCTGTGTCCAAGGGCATACAGCCATCAGATGGCCGCCGAGACGCATAACGGTCGACAGGTCAAACCTTATCAAAGTTCCCTGTATATTGCCGACTTCATCGCCGTACCATGCCTTAAGCGAACCTTTTTCTATAAAAAACAACCGCTGTTTGATAACAGCGGCATTGACCAGCTTGGACGGCAGAAGCCCCTCGCCGTCAAACGCGGCGTCTTCAATTACCGGGACGTTTTCCTTAAAATAAAACACCTGCGGTTTGTCAACGCCGTTTACCATTATCAGCCGGTCTTTGAACTGGCAATACTGCCAATCGGAGACGGAAAGGTTGTCTTTCAGCTGCGTAATATGCACAGAAGAACTGATATTCCATATTTTGCCGCCTCCGCAAGCCAAAAAGCTTTCGGTTCCGGCAGAATTATAAGTCATCAGGGTTTCAATCTTCTCGCCCAGCTCGACATAGGGAACATATCCTTTACGCAGAATAATTTTGGTATCCTGCGGCAAATAATTGTCCATGACAATCGCGTCGGTCTCCGGCATCGTGTCCAGACTGTCCCGCACGTTTAAGCCTCCAATCGGCGCTGAAAGCGTGTAGTTTTGCGATTTGGTCCGGCGGTTAACTTGTTGTAACATTAATATTTACCTCCCCAAAATCCGGTTCAAACATTCTGCCGGCCAGTGAAATGTCGCCGACGGCCGTATCCGCCGCAAAATGGCTGCGCAGCGCCTTTTCGTACTCATTATATTCTTCGGCATAATCCATGCCGTTGCGCTTGAGCCAGCGCCAGGCCAGACCCTTTCGCACCAGAAACTCGTCAAAAACCGGAATATCGGTATTACGGGTAGCCACGGCTTTTTCCTGCCCGACATAATTTTTTCCGCCTTCCAAAACCGTCGCATTGGCGCGGTACTGGAAAACGACGGTCAGGTCTTTGGGCGGCGTGGTCAGGAATTTGATGAAACCGCCCTGAATTTTAAATTTCAAATTAAGCGGCGGACAACAAAGATATTTTTCCCGCATCCATTGTTCCGGCGTTATGGCGCCGACAACTTTTTCCGAACCGTCTTTGATGTAGACGGTGTTATTCAGCAGACAGTAAAAGTCCGGACAGAAATCGGCAATCAAATAATCGCGGCAGGCAGCGCGCGTGGTAAAAGATCCTTCTCGGGTCAGTTCCGGCCAGTCGCCGTAACGCAGCAGGCCGTCAAGCGTATCCTTTATCAGGCTGAGAAAAACGGCTTCCTGCTGCGAGCTCTGCGAAAATAAATCCTGCGGCGGCTGCGTTGCCACAAGCCCCGCAACATCCTGACATATGTTCAAAATATTTTTCAATTGCTTCCTCCTTTGTTGCTGCCTTTCCGTTTGCCGGCAGTTTGTTTTAATGAGGCAATATCTTCTTCAAGCCCGGCAATACGCGCCAGATACTGCTCTTCTTTCTGGCGCCAGTTTTCAATACAGCGGTTGTTTGCGGCCTGTTCAATAAACTTGCGAGCCTGATCGCGCTCTTTGGCAATTCCCAAGGAATTGGCCTTATCATCATCTAAAGCCCCCAAACTTTCCACGCTGTAAATGCCCCGCACTTTCAAAGCTTCTATTTCCGGCTTGCTCAAAAAGGCAAATTGTTCAAGAGGCGTGCCTTCGGCCGCCTGTTTGCGCATTTGCTGATAAAGCGCATATTCTCTGGGAAAACGGCGGATTTTGTCAATCGTTGCCGGCTGGTCGAAAACTTCCGAAACATTATCCTTGAGGCGGATTTCGCAAAAACAGACTTCCGCAAAAACCGGAAAACCCTGGGCGTCCAACTTGTCGGTTTTAATGGTACGGTCATAAAAACGCGCGGCTACACCGTCTTCGGAAGCCGGAGCCGACGCAAACTTGTTAAAACTGTTAAAATCCATGATATTCTCCTGTGCTAACAACAGCGCCTTCCCCCAGTACAGGGAAAGGCGCCGCCGTTAATTAGATTTATTCTGTCACTGACGAAGTATGGTTAATCAAAACACCCTGAAGGGAAGCGTTTGACATGGTCATATTTCCGGCCCAGCCGATAATTTTGTACAAAGCGTCCTGGTTGACGGCCATTCGGTCGCCGCCGATAACTTTCATATTGCGTTCCTTGTGGCTGCGCAGATAAATGTAATCGGTGTTCAGGAAGTAGATTTTGTTTTCCGGGCAGCGTCCGTTCTGGCCGCCGTCAAAAACAACGTCCGCGCCTTTGAACTTGAGGTTCTGGAAGCCGGCGTCTGCCAGTTTGTTGTCGACAAATCGCTGCTGAGGCATCAGAGAAGCCTCATACATGCTGTACAACTCGTTGCCGCAGACAATCAAATCCGGTTTGTCGGAACCGCGGCACAGGCTCAGATACATCTTGTCCATTTCCTTGCGGATGGTATCGGAAGTCAGAGCAGCCGCCAGCGTGGTTGACTTGTTGCGCCAAAACTCGTTGCCCGAAGTCGCGCGATTGATACCGCCGACGGTACCGGTCGACGGGCTGTCGGCAACCAAAAGCGCCAAACCGCCGATAGCTTTGCCGGAAGATTCCGTGCCATCGCCGTAAACCGCGGCCGCCATTTTGTTGCTCATGGTTTTCATGGCGTTGTCAACGCGTTTTTCAAACAAGTCTATCACTTGTTCGCGGCCCGAATTTTTGAGAATGTCCTCACCGGAAATTGCAACCGGAACGGCACACAATTTGAGGCTGAATTCGGCTGCCGAAAACAGCTGCTTAGGCGTGTAGCTGATGGTGTCATAACCGGAATACCAGGTCATGTCACCTTCGCCGTATTCCAGTTCTTCAAGAATTTTGGAACCGCCAGTCACCGGACGGATTTTGCTTTTGTTTTTCAAGCGGTTTAAAAGCGCCGAGTTTTCGCTGACGTTATCGGCCAGTTTGCCGGAACGGCTCTCAAGCGTTGTGGTTAAAATATCATTATAATCAGTATTAGGCATATATCATATTCCTTTGCATAAAAAATTAATCGTATTCAGACATTTTGAGCTCCAGCACCTCGCGGGTGGAAAGCTCGGACAAGTCCTTGCGGGAAATCTTGCCGCGCGGTGAAAACGCAGCTTCTTTGGCTTTTTGCGCTTCTTCAATCTTGTGAGACTGAAGGCGGCTGTCCTTAATCAGGCCGCAAAGCTCCTGAAGGCTGTTTTCCAACTGCGACAGGCGGGTTGTTACTCCTTCCAATCCCGAAGGCTGACAGACGGAAACGGGGAATAAATCCTTCACGCCGTATACTTCTGTCAGATAACGCAGAGCCTCGCAGGGATTGGAGTCCAGCGCATCGTCAATCTGCGCCATGGCCTCTATCCACTCCTGAGGTTTCCTGATGCCATGACGGCACAGGCGCTCGGCACGGCTGCCGAAAATATCGTCTATCCAGCGTTTGGCATTCAGTTCGTTATTAATTTTGGAAAAGCCGCGTTCAATTTCGCTTTCCCGCTCATGCAGATATCGGCGCAGAGCCGGCGGCAGCGTTTTGAAAACGGCGGCGTATTCTTTTTTGTAAGACCGCGGCAGTTCGAGATAAACGTCAACGACAGCCTGCGTGTCCTGTTGTTCCGGGGCGGCGGTTTCAGCGACCGGCCGGCCGGAAATATCTTTTTGTGGATTTGGCATTCCAGATACTCCTTTTGTAGTTATGTAAAAAAGCCGCAAAGAGCTCTTTGCGGCGGGCGGTTTCCCGGCGGTTTTTGCGTTTCTGCCGCCAGGCCTCCGAATAATCGGCGCTTAATGACAAATCATGTTCGCGCAGATAGGCTTCCAGCTGCGAGGACGAAGACACAAGCGTGCCGTCGTCCAGCCGCAGACTGTCCGCCCAGGGAGAATTAAAATATGTCATGGTAAAAAACCTTTGATTGCGGGAATTATCCCTTAAACGAAATCGACAAGGATTTGTTTGTACTTTTCGGCTTCTTCGCCGCCTTCCTTAATTTTGTCCTGCAAGAGCGCAATGACTTTGGCCTTGCCCATTGAGGCGGAAATCGCCGCCGAGGGTGACTCGTTTTTCAGCGCCAAAAGCCTGGCTTCTTCCAGTTCCTGAATAATTTTTTCCAAATCGGAATTCTTTTTCTTTCGCATTTAAATTTATCTCCTTCTGCCTTTGTTTCCTCCTTTAATAAGTTGATACAAAAAAACGGCTGCTCAAAAGCAGCCGCTGTCTATTATCCATTATATTCTTAATCAAAATCCAAGAACATCCTGAATCCCGGTATCAGCGGCAGCACTACACCCGCCAGCCAAAATACGGCTATCCACCGCTTCAATTTTATATCCTTCGGATTGGCAAAAACATAGTATATAAAATAAATTGCTATGCCCCAAAAAGCAAAAACAGCTCCCCACAATATTATATTATTCTTGTCAAATGGTATTTCAGACATTGTCAGCAAGCAGTTCAGCCCTGTTACTCCAATCCAGCCCAATGATATAACCGCAAAAATTGCTATAAGACATCCTTTAATACAGTCTTTCATCAGAAAATACATTACCTTAGCATAACCCAAAAACTTATTCATTCCTGTCCTATCTCCAATACGGATAGTAATATCTTTTCATCCATTCATCACAATTTTTGTTCGGATTTAAGAAACCTTGCTTGATTCCGTTAAAATCAGCCTTCAAATCTTCTCTTGAATCATTAAGAATTTCTTCCATACTGCTGTATGCAGAATTCGGATTTTCATTTAAATCTTTGCTCTTTTTGTAAATATCCATCCCTTCTTTAAGGATACCTGCCCCTGCGGTCAAAACGGTATTGATCAGACCATTTTGCGCTCCATTGCAGCTTACCACAGAATGCTTATATTTGTCATTATGAATTTTGTCATTGCCAAAATTTTCATATGACTGCATAGCTTGAGTTAAGGAATTTGCAGTTCTTGGCAAAAGACCAAAATCTTGAGCATAATTTTTCCAATAATCCGGTTTTTCCGAAGGCGGATTTTCAACCTCATAGGGATTGACTGCCGCTGTCCCATTTTGCCCCAGAGCGGGGTTGCGGGCGGGGCCGTAAGGCGTGTTGATATACTGCGCCGTCTGCCGGCGGTGCTTTTCTTCTTTATCTTCAAAATACATGTTTTCTCCTATAAAAAACGGCTGCTCAAAAGCAGCCGTTATATATTTTCTTCATTGTTCCTGTAACATTAATCCAGAAAAATATCATGGGCATCTGAAATCCCCGGAACAGTTTGTGAGGCTATCAAAACTATTATAAACATAACCATCCATAAATATGTCATGACGCGGCGGCTGGCAAAAAATTGGGCTGAAAAAAGAATTCCCAGAGCCATTCGGATAATTAAATCAAATCTGATAAGTGCAATATCAATATTTTCTGTTCGAACAGAAAATATGAGAAGCAAATCATAGAAAGATGGTAAAAGCACCATGCTAGCAATAAAAAACCATATAATCCCCAGTATTATATTTTTATTTAATCTTAAAAAGCTGTACGTTTTCTGTTTTAAAAACTGATAAATTTTCATTTTCATCACGCCTCATATTTTAGTTGATTAAATAATAATATATCAATTATAAATGGTCAACATATTATTTTATGTTTATTTCCAATAAGGATAGTAATATTTCTTCATCCATTCTTCACAATTTTCATCAGGATGCTGCATTCCCTGCTTAATTCCTTGAAAATCAGCCTTCAAATCTTCTCTTGAATCATTTAATATGTCTGTATAACTTCCGTATTGGTTATTTCCCAATGCCTTACTTACGGATTTACGTGTGATATCAATTCCTTCCTTTGCCATTCCTCCAACCGTGGTTAAAACCATGTCAAGCGGATTTCCCTGTGCGCCGGCACAACTGACTGTCGCATGTTTATATTTATCATTATGAATTTTATCATCGCTAAAACTATTATAAGTTTGTATGACATTACCGAATGCGCTGCCTTTTTTCTGTAAAAATCCTAATTGCGGCGAATAATTTTTGGCAACACCCCAATAATCCGGTTTTTCCGAAGGCGGATTTTCAACCTCATAAGCATTGGCTGCCGCTGTCCCCTCTTGCCCCAGAGCGGAGTTGCGGGCGGGGCCGTAAGGCGTGTTGATATACTGCGCCGTCTGTTGACGGCGCTTTTCTTCTTCATCGTTATAGTACATATTGTTCTCCTATAAAAAAACGGCTGCTCAATAGCAGCCGTTAAATATTTTTTCACTTAACAATTAATCCCAATCACGAAAATAGCTGAAATACGCTTTAAAGTCCTCCGCACTCGCGAAATACATAAACATCGTCCACAGCAAAAGCATACACCACAGAAAGTAATTTTTCTTCCAAAACATCCAACAATAAAACGTCAAGACAACCAACCCTGAATACAAGAAAAAAGAAAGATAGTATATCCAATTTTCAATAAAAGAACTGCCCCAAATTTGTGACATCATTGAAATCAGCAAGATTGAGATAGGCCAGAGCACTATTATTGTACCTAAGGCAAGCATAATTATATATGCAATTTTTACAATTACAGAAATGTACCTGACACTTGTTTTAATTATTTTATTCAAAAATTTTTTCCTATAGTATGTTGTTCCAAACAACCGGATTTATGTTATTATGGCTCCTCCAAGTTTTCAACATATTATTTCCAATAAGGGGAATAATATCTTTTCATCCATTCTTCGCAATCTTCATCAGGATTTAAATAACCTTGCTTAATCCCTTGAAAATCTGTTTTTAAATCATTCTTACTATCCGTTATAATATCTACAAAATTACCATATTTCTGCTCGCCGTTGATATACCTGTCCGAAACTTTTTCAATTATATCTTTTCCTTCCTTTGCTAAACCCATTCCCCCCGTAACAGCTGCATCATATAACCCGCCTTGTGCACCTATACAACTAACTGTGGCATGCTTATACTTGTCATTTAACTCTAGCGGCGTCATTTTATTAGCGGCAGCCATAACTTTATTCACAGGTTCTTTAAGTCTACTTAAGATTTCGTTTGTTTTATTTTGCAACATACCATCATTAATATTGCTTACACCTGTCCCCTTTTGTCCCAGCGCGGGATTGCGGGCGGGGCCGTAAGGCGTGTTGATATACTGCGCCGTCTGTTGGCGGCGCTTTTCTTCTTCATCTTCAAAATACATATTGTTCTCCTTTTATATCAGTCAAAACTTTTAACCAGCCCTGTCGGGATGTTGGTGTTGAGTTTGGGCATTTTGGCCGGCACCGGCAGCGGCTGCTTATCCTTGATAATGACCGGCTCGGTATTAGCAGCTTTGCGGCGGTCGGATATTTCCTCGCTTTTGAGTTTGTTCTGCAAGTTCATTTCCTTATCGGTCAGTTCCAGTTTGGCTTTTTCGGCATTGGCCTTGATATCCAGCTCGCGCGACTTGAGGCGGTTTTTCTCACGCTCGATTTCCAGCTTCTGTTCCTGAATTTCCTGCGCCGGGTCTTTCTGCGGCGGTTCCGGCCGGTTCAGTTCGGCGCTGATATCGTTAAACACTTTTTCAAGCACGCTTTCAAAGACACGCCCTTTGGGCAGACTGCCGCAGACAGCGCCGATCATCTGCCGGTACAGCGGCAAAAGCAGCGGCTGCTGGCTGACCACCGGCAAAGCCGTGTTAATCATCTCGTTGATGATTTTAATCCCGTCCTGAAGCTCGGCATTTTCGGCGCTCAGGTTAAAGACATTGTCGCTTTCGACATGCAACACCATGCCGCGCATTTTATCATCTTTGAGCACGCGGACGGCCGCCAGCGACAATTCTTTATCGGCAGCTTCCTCGAGGGTAAGGAATGACAACAATGTATCGGCCGAGAAAAGTTCGCAGATAATCTCGGCCTTGAGGCGGAAAATATCGCAGATAAAACGCTGCATGTCGTTCTGGCGGTCCTGATTGCGCAAAGTGCCGAAATTGGTTTTCTGAGTGACGGCCGTCGCCGTTTCCGCCGCGTTGGCCGAACCGCGCATGATATCCGACACGCCGGTCACGTCATATATCTGCGTGATGATATCCTGCCGCCGCGAAGCCAGCTGCTCCAACGCCGACACATACTGTTCTATCGGCACAAAATCGATGATGCCGCGCAGGCCGCCGGCATCTTTGAGGCGTTCAAAGTCCTTGGCAGCCACCAGGGTTACGTCCTTGCTCAGAATATTGGCCAGCTCGGGAAAAGAGTTGTCATAAGCGCCGCTGACTTTCAAAGCCTGCATGGTCAGTTTCATGCGGGTATTGATGCCGTTCAGCTCATTGAGCAGCTCTTTTATCAGGCAGTAATCCGGTATGGGAATAATGCTGTCGTTGGTCATAGTCGCGAAAATCGGTTTCGGACATGGGAAAAAGCCCTCGGTCTTAAGCGGATTGTCACAGACTTTCAGGAAATCATTATTCTTTTCTTTGGCCAGCCAATAGACTTTTTGCGTCACTTTATCCCAAATTTCGTAAACGCAGATTTCCTTATGGCGATAATCTTTTTCGCCGTCATGAACCAATTCTACACAGCGGGCGGCGCCAAAAGCATCAATGGCTTCCTGCTTGCTCATATAAATCTTGCGTGCAACCCACGACACATCTTCCCAAATGCCTACTTTGTCGCAATCGGCAATAAAGTGCTCGGGGTTGACATATTGCGACACGACTTTTTCGCCGGTTTTCAGCTCAACACTTGCCTCGGAATTGCAGACGTCGGGAAAAACGGCAAATTCCGGCTCATAATGCTCCCACAAAATACCGCAGCCGCTGATTAAAAAGTCGTTGCGGGCGTATTTGATGACGCTGTCAAAATCAAACTGCTGCAAATTCCACGAAAGCGCGCGCGACAAAATGCGGCAGGCCAGCTTCTGCGCTTCTCCGGCCGACGGATTGGCGCGTTCGATATAAGGCTTGGGCTGTTTGAAATATAAAAACGGCTTGAGGGTTTCGACGCTCGACCAGAAAATATTATACCGCCCTTCGGTTTTGGAACTTCCGGCATTGTCTTTGTAAAACTCGCGGGTTTCGCGCACCAGATTATAATATTTGTCATATTCCTTTTCGGCGGCAGAAATTTTTTTGACCCATTCTTCAACCAATTTTGCATTACTCATCTTCAAACACTCCCAATAATGAACTTTCGCGGACGACAACGACATCTTTGTCATACCCCGGCAGTTCGTCAAAAACATGAAATAAAACTTTGTCTCCCGGACGGACGGAACCGACCAGCGGCCCAACGGCCTCAACAACCCCGGCCGTCGGCGGGTTATCAATTGTTTCGGGCATAAAAATACCGCCTTTTGCGGCGGCCGGCGGTTCAACCCGGATAAACACCCGGTCTAAAATTGCTTTTACCATTCATTACTCCTTTGATTGTCAGAAAATAAATCATTATACGTCAGGTTTCCGTTGCCGTAGAGCTTGGGTTCGCCGCTGTCATAAACCGGTTCGGCAAAAGTCAACGCCAAAGCGTCGGCCTTGTCGGGCGAACGCCCGAGGCGTTTTTTGAGTTCGTCTTTTTCCTCAAGCTGCAGGCGTCCTTTGCGGTCATAACGCTTGTTGATGGCACAGAGGTCTTCAAACAGTTCTTCATCTTTCGGCAGCTGCACCGGCGGCCTTGAGGACAGCCAGTCGTGCACCGCGTCCCACATTTCGGCGCGGCGGTTGAAATAACGGTCATCCTGACGCGCTTTTTCGCCAAAATAAACGCCGCGGATGATTTCTCCAAAACCGCGGTCTTTCAGGATATCATAGACCCCGGCGCCCTGCCCGCCGATGTCCATGAAAATCCGCCTGGGGTGCAGCGCTTTGATAAAACTGTGCGCCAGATTGGCCACCTCGACATTGTCAAGCTTCTGATAGCTTTCAAAACGCTGGCACCAACGGCCGCGGCGGAAACAAAACGAAGTCTTGTCATCGCCGAAACGCGCGATATCCAGCCCGATTATCAGCGGCGAAGAACTCTCGGCAATTTTCGGCTCAAAGGCCTCGCGCACCAGATAACCGGCAATCAGTTTGTAATTGCCCTGCCGCAGCGGTTCGCCGAGCCAGATATGGGCATAATCATCGGGATTGTTTTGCTTGCATGTTTCCGCCTGAATTTTAAGTTCTTCCGGGCAAAACGGATTATCATAATAATTAACCTTGCGTAACAGCGTGCGTTCATCCGGCTTGTTGGCGAGTGCGACCCAAAGCGCGTCGTTTTCGTTCTCGCGGTTCATGGAAATCCAAATTTCCGACCCGTCTTTGCGAATGGTCGGGCTTAGAATATCCCACGATTTTTTGGTGATGGTCTGCGCTTCTTCAATCCAGGCAATATCCACCCCCTCGAGCGATTTGATGTTATTGACGTCCTGATCGCGCAGGCCGCGGAAAATAAAGCGGCTTCCGGTTAGCTTGTTTTCAATTTTGTTTTCATATATCCGGTAATCATTCAAACCCCAGGCAGAAATGCGGTCACATAACAATTTATATACAGAATCTTTGATTGAATCCTGAATCTCGCGCAGACAGGCAATAAATAATTTTTTCTGCCGCGCCTTGAGCAGCAGGCTGTCGGCAAACGCATAGGACTTGCCGCCGCCGCGCCCGCCGTAATAGAATTTGACGCGGTAAGCCTCATTGAGCAGCGGCTTGAAAACCTCGGCAATTTCGATACGCAAAGTCGGAATTTTATCCGGATTGTCGGTCTGATTCATTTCCCTTTCCCCATTATCAGATACAAAAAAACCGCCGATAAACGGCGGTTGGAGTTTTACTCATCTCATTTTCGTTAATCGAACATTTCTTTTCCCAGCATTGCTTTGAGAACTTCTTTAGTCATGTCCCAATGTATCCAATTAACCACGACAGACATAAAAAGTTCCAATACGAAAAATTTTTCATGTATATCATCTTTTCCCGGTATTTTGCTGCGCTGTATCCATTTGTATTTTTTCTCGCCAAGCGGAAGAATTATGCAAAATACCACTATACTGACATCAAACAAAAAAAACGAAAAATCATAAGGAACCAAACCATGCATCAATATTGTTGCCGTGGGACTTATTGCCATAAACATAAGAAAGGCAAAAAATATTATAAATTTACAAGTAACGACTACTCCGTTTAATTTTTGCATTTGTTTGGTCCCTTATTGTTTTTGGAGATATTAACACGAATATCTCCAAAAATCCACTTACTCCTATTTGCCGCTTTTTCTATTAAAGGTAAGTTAGCCTGAACATTGCTTTGAGAACTTCTTTAGTCATGTCCCAATGTATCCAATTAACCACAACGGACATGAAAAGCTCCAATACCAAGACTTTTTCCTGTATATCATCTTTTCCCGGTATTTTGCTGCACTGTATCCATTTATATTTTTTCTCGCCCAATGGAAGAATTATGCAGGATACTGCAAAACTGACATCAAACAAAAAAAACGAAAAATCATAAGGAACCAAACCATGCATCAATATTGTTGCCGTGGAACTTATTACCGCAAACATAAGAAAGGCAAAAAATATTATAAATTTACAGGTAACGACTACTCCGTTTAGTTTTTGCATTTGTTGGGTCCCTTATTGTTTTTGGAGATATTAACATGAATATCTCCAAAAATCCACTCGCTTTTAATAATATCCCAGCATCCGCCGCCTTTTCTCTTCTTCATCTTCTTCTGCTGTCAGAGTTTTAATCGGGAATATGCTTTGCAGTCCTCCGTTAATTCCGCTTGAAATTGTGTTGCTGATAACTGTTCTGGTTAAAGGGTCTCCGGCGCGCCCCATTGCATTGTTTGTCCATCGATGACCAATAGTATTTGACAATGTGCTTCGGCCGATGTTTTTGGCATATTCGGCAGCCGTGTTTTCTTCAGTACTGCCCCAGCCGTTAATAATGCCGCTGTTTACGGCGCTTTGCAAACCTTTAACCGATTTTAGTGCCAGCGGCGCGGCGGCAGCGGCTTTAGTTACACCCAGCGGCGAAACCGCCGAGGCAACGCCTTCAACCGCATTTGCCAATACCGGCATTTCGCGCTTGGCGGCCGCGACATCGTTGCGCCAATCGTCCCGGGCAACCTGGTATCCGGTTCTGAAATTATCGGAAAAAGACCGATTGTGATTTGACGAATTGGGCAGCAGCCCCCACCCGGCATTGATAACGTCGCCGGCAACCCCGGCTAATTCGTCAATCGTATTCAGCGTGACGCCGCTGGCGGCAACTTTTCCCAACCCGGCCGCTTTTTCACCCCAGCTCATCGGTTTATCCTGCGGCTGCGGACGGAACGGCGTCTGCTGACGAAGCGGGTTCTGCAGACGAAGCGGGTTCTGCTCCTGCGCGGCGTTATTTTGCCGCGGTTCATCATAATAAGTTATGTTTCCCAGCGGGCCGGTCATGACCTTTTCTTCGCCCAGCAAACCCGCCTTTTGCAAATTCTGTTTCAGCTCGTCGCGAAAACTTAAATTCTCCTGTTGTTGAGCCAATCTTTTTTGCTTTTCTTCTTCCGTTTCAAAATACATTATTTTCTCCTATAAAAAATGCCCGGGCTGACGCACCGGGCATTGATAAAAAACCGCCGATATCCGGCGGCAATTAAACTAATTTTATATCAGGGTAAATCCGGCAGCGCTCCCACATAACCGCCGATTGCGCGCAGAACCAACAAAGCTTCACTTGAATAAATAAAATTCATTGCAACCGAGGCTAAAAACAGCAGACCGTACCCTGCTCTGGCATAATTTATTTTTTTATTTAATTTTGCATACAGCGGCACAATAACCGCAACAGTCAGTATAATCACATCAAACAGCAGCAAACCCAACCCCAAAGGCCGCATAAACTGAACAGCCAAAGTTACCAGACAGGAAAAAACAGTCATAAGTTTACAGAAAAATAACAGAAAACGCCGGCTTTCTTTTTCCTGCTTTGCGGAATTGCCGTTGTCTGTCTGCCGATAATATTCATTGCGCGTTTGCAGACAACCCAAAAACACAAACCAGATAATCGGAAATATCAGCAATATTATTTCCCAGCCGGTGAACAAACCTGCTGCCATTAGCACAGAGGTATAAAGTGCTGAACCTACCGCCAACCCGATGAGCATGTAATCAAATTTTCCTAACCCTTCCCACCAATTCCATGATTTTGGCCGCTGCCGGATTTTCACAAACAAATCCGTTGCGGTAAACAATAAAATAATGCAGCTTCCCCAGATAAATTGATTGCTATTCCATTTAAAGAAAAATACATCCTGCGACATTTTAATAATAAAAAAAATTAACGGAATGAAAAGAAACATCAGAATTTTTTCATTAGGCAAAAGCTTTATCTGCCGGTTTAATGAGTTAAACAGCAGATATACAATCCCGCTCCAAATCATAATCTGAGTTAAAAGGCTGAACCCATAACCAATCCAGAAACCTGTGATATCAGACATTATCTTTATTCCTTTTTTGAAAATGAAATTAATTCATTCCTGTTTTTATATCAGGGCAAATCCGGCAGCGCTCCCACATAACCGCCGATTGCGCGCAGAACCAACAAAGCTTCGTTTGAATAAATAAAATTCATTGCAACCGAGGCTAAAAACAGCAAACTGTACCCTGCTCCGGCATGATTTATTTTTTTATTTAATTTTGCATACAGCGGCACAATAACCGCAATAGCAAGTACAATCATATCAAACAGCAGCAAGCCCAACCCCAAAGGCTGCATAAACTGGACAGCCAAAGTTACCAGACAGGAAAAAACTGTCATAAGTTTATAAAAAAATGACAGGAAACGGCGGCTTTCTTTTTCTCGCTTTGCGGAATTGCTGCCGTCATTCTGCAGATAATGTTCATTGCGCGTTTGCAGACACCCCAAAAACACAAACCAGGCTGTCGGAAACATCACAAGTATTATTCCCAAACCGGTGTGAAAACTTATAAACATAAGGGCGGAAGCATAGAGCGTTGAACCTGCCAAAATTCCGATTAATACATAGTCAAAATTTCCTAATTCTTCCCACCACATCAGAGATTTTTGCCGCTGCCGGATTTTCACAAACAAATCCGCAATGGTAAACAATAAAATAATGCAGCTTCCCCAAATAAACTGGCTGCTATTCCATGGCAAATAAAAAAACTCATGCGACATTCGGACGATAAAAAGAATCATCGGAACAAAAAGAATCTTCAGAATTTTCTCATAAGGCGAACGTTTAATCTGCTGATTTAGAGAATTAAACAGCAGATATACTATTCCGCTCCAAATCATGACTTGAATAACAAGGGCTATTCCATAACCAATCCAAAAACCTACCTTAAAAGCCATTGCCATCGTCCTTGCATAAGAATTTATTTATATTTAGCATGGCTGATTTCTTTTGGCAAGAAGTATTAAAAACGCTGCCAACGACGTCTCTCTTCATCTTCTTTGAGTTTTCTGATTTCTTCCGGCGTCAGATTATTCATTTCCGTTTTGATATTGTTTTTAATGCTGTCATTTTGTGAACCTAACAAATTGACAACTCCGGAAGATAAGTTTTTGCCCAGGCTGACTATCGGTTTGCGAAGGCTTATGATACCGTTCGTTCCGGCTCCCAGATAATATCCGGCTCTGGATGCTACCGGGTTTTCTTCCAAAGAATTTTGAAAAACTTCCTCGTTTTTATTTTTTGCAAAATTATAAACATCATTCAGGCTTTGTTGATTGTTTCTTATTTCCGGATTAACCAATCCGGCACCTAATTTTGCAGCAGTACCGACAAAATTATTGTATTTATCCGGAGTTAAAGCCCCTCTCATTATACTGTCTATTGTGTCTTGCCCGATTTTTTTCATTTTATCTGGCTGAAAACTGCCCGCATCTATATTTTTAATGTTATTCCAACCTTGCTTAGCAATGACTGCTAAATCGTTGGCTGAATTTCCTGACGCGCTTATTCCCTCGCTGTCAAGTTTGGAAAAAACTTTTTTAACCAATTCGATACCGATATTCCCATTCTGCGGCTGGCTTTGCTGTTGCGGCTGCGGACGGAACGGCGTCTGCTGACGAAGCGGGCTCTGCTCCTGCGCAGCGTTATGTTGCTGCAGCTCATCATAATAAGTTATGTTTCCCAGCGGGCCGGTCATGACCTTTTCTTCCCCAAGCAAACCCGCCTTTTGCAAATTCTGTTTCAGCTCATCACGAAAGCTCATATCCCCCTGCTGTTGCTGGGCCAATCTTCTCTGCTTCTCTTCTTCCGTTTCGAAATACATTATTTTCTCCTATAAAAAATGCCCGGGCTGACGCACCGGGCAATGATAAATAAAAAGCTGCCGAAGAACTCTTCTTCAGCAGCCTGAACACACTTTTTGCATTATGGCAATTTATATACAACTATTTTCCCCGTTTGTCAAGCCTCCCTGTGGATAAGTATATAACCATTTGAAAAATAACAATACTTAAGTTACCTGTTTTCCGAATCGTTTTGTGATTCGGTTAATACTATTTACGATATAATAACAAGGCTTCAATAACAGTACGGTGTCCCCAGCCATGACGGCGGCCGTGAGATTTGTCGACATCACTCAACGATTTGCCGAAATAGAGCACATCCATTACCGCCCGATAATTCAGGTTATACGCTTCGCAATGCGCGCACCACCTCAGATAATCCTGTTTGCACCGCGATAAAAAAGCCAGCGTTTCATCGCTGAAGTTGCTGTATGGCTCAACATACGCGCCGCGTACTTCCCGCCAAATAACCGCCCGAGTATTTCCGCCCCAGCACAAAAAGGCATAGCCGCGCGTCAGGCAATAAGCCGCTTTTTGAAGGCCGTAATCCTCAATATTCTGCCAAAGACGCCGGTCGGATAAGCGCCGGCTTATAACCCGCCGTCCTTTGGAATGTTTGAAATTTAAATCACAATCAAGTCTTTTGACCACTAGTTTTCTCCTTCTTCGTTACACTTATACGCGATTCGTATATACAAAGTCAAGACCTTATATACTAAAGTCGTATATTTACATTAACCGAATTATGTAGTACATTTTTCGTATACAAGAGAAAAGGAGAAAAAAATGACCAATCGCTGGAACTGGCTCAAAGTCAGGTTAAGCCAAATTAACAGCAATCCGTCGCGCTTTGCCAGAGATATCGGCTGGCAGGCAAGCAGAGTGTATGAACTGTTTTCCGGGAAAACCAAGGCGATTCCGCTTGACAAAATTGCCAAGGCGTCTACCCTGCTCGGAGTCAGCCTGGACAGTATGATTAATTTTAACTCCGGCCTGACCAGCCAGATACGTTACGCCTCTTCAGACGAACTTGACACGGGCGGTTATTATTCGCAGGAATCCGTCCCCGAAATTGACATATACGACACAGAGGAAGAAAACACGGACTTTCTGCAAGAAACGACGTATTGCTACAACGGCCACAACCTTGCTAATAAAAATGTTCGCTGCAACTGGAAAATTCCGGCGGATTTCTTAAATGAACTGAAAGTCCAAAATTCGGATGTTTATATAATCCAAGCTGTCGGCGACAGCATGAATCCGACAATATGTTCGGGCGACAAACTGATTATCGACACCTCATCAAAAGGGAAAAAACCTTCCCCGGCAGGCATTTTTGCCATATGGGACGGAATTGGCATCAGCGTCAAACGGATTGAGCTTATTCCCAATACAGAGCCGCAGCTTCTGAAAATTTCTTCTGACAATCCCAAGCACAGCCCCTACGAAAGAAAAGCTTCCGAATGCTGCATCATCGGGCGGATTGCCGGCGTGATTAAAAGGTTATAAACAGATATACGAAAAACGTATCACTAACGCTTGACTTTTTATATACGAATATCGTACCCTACCGTTATCAGTAATTGGTAACGGACAGATAATAATGCTTCGACGCAGTGAACTTAAACAGAAAGCCGGCAGCCTGCTCAACAGCTTTGAAATTTATCATTTTCAAAATGTATTGGAATACAACCGCCGTTTAAATCTGGTGTTTGAATTTTGCGATTACATCAACCAAATGCCGGACTGGCAGCTGCTTGCCGAATTAAGCAGCAATGACAAGGCAGATGCCAGACGCTTCCGGCAAATGGTTAACAACGATATCGATTATTGGTTAAACGACCAGCTTAAAACAATATGTTTTTGAAAGGATTATCCGGTATGCCATGCCCCAAGTCTCCACAATATGAAGATATTGAAGAAGAAGACATCGAAAAATTATTGCAAAAGGATGCGCCTTGGCGCGACGTCAAAGCCGAATTATTTGCAATAAAAATAAATACTGCGGTTAATCACTTTTAACTTTATTCCGCTGCTGGTGCTGTCAACATGCCCCTTATAATCGGTGACACTCTCGAGAAAATCACCGCGGTCATAGCTGCGGCGCGTGCCCTGACGGGTATAATCCGAGCTTTTGGAGGTTTGATTTACGGTACCGAGATTTTCTTTTTCTTTCTCGATAATTTCAAATTCACCGCCGCAGCGCTTGCTGGCAAGAGCGTAACAATCTCCGATGTCGCGGGCGGCACCGTTGCATACAGCGCGGTAGACCTGATGATTGTCTTTGAAATAAACAGGTTCATCATGCAGGCCGATACACCCCGAAACCAGTAATAACGAAGCAAGCGCAATTTTTTTCATCAGTGAAAACTCCTTATTTTGTTAGCTTATAAAAATATACTACACATCATTTTATATAAGTCAATTCTTATTTGATAAAAAAAGAACATTATATGAACACAAAAAGAGCTTTGTCTGCAAACAGACAAAGCTCTTTTGTTGTCGCGGCTCACCATAAAGCCAATTCTTTTTTGACATTCCGCCGGGCATCCTCTTCCAGCGGCTCAAAAAACTCGTGACAAAATATTTTTTGCTTAAGCAGCTTTTTCAAAAACTTTCTTCGGCCCTCAGCATAAGCATCCCGGCCGCATTTCGGAATATATTCGCGAAAAACCTGCTCGGCATAATGCCCGTAATTTCTGCCATCTGCCAAAATCAGCAAATCCAAATCATGCATTACTTTTGCCTCTGCCGAATCAGGGCTGACGGCATCCTCATGCTTTGTCGCCCTTATAAGATTTGCAGCCTGCAAAATCTCCGCAGAATCGCCTTCCGCCAAATAAAGCAGCCTGTCGGCACTCTTTTCTTCGCTGTTTTCCTCGCCGTTGACAATGTCATGAAAAAACAACGCCAGCTTCAGAATATTGACATCTCTGAAATATCCGGGATGCATCTTTTCGAGAAAGCCGAGGTAATTTAAGCAATAAGCAACATGCGACAAATTATGATAACTGCGGCCGGGCGCGCCATATGCTTCAGCCAGATATGCGTAAACATATTCCGTCTTCTGCGAATCTCCTTGCATAAAATATTGGGCGGGAAGGTCTTTGCGAAGATACTTCCGGCACATTGCATTATGCACCGAGGGCGTCACAAAACGCATGGCCGTGATGTATTCCCCCATTTCAAACAGAGATTTGACACAGGAAGAAGACACGTATGTAAGGCTTTCTTTCGGCACCGGAATAATAACCGTGTTCAAATGGCGATGCCTGGCTTCCAGAAGATGAGCATTTAGTATCGACAGCTGCATCTCAGCATCATGGTCGCCGATTATCCGCTCGCCGCGAATCAATGACTCTGCACCGGCGCGCAAGGCGGCATCTATTGTCAAATCTTCATAGTCGATAATACTGACGACGCTGTTGTCTTTCCGGAAACGGGCCATAGCCCGGTTTTCTGCCGCAGAGAACTGGTCGCCGTTTAGTTCAAGATAATCAGCAGAATCAGCCAAATCACGCAACGAATCGCTTATCATTTTTTTGCGTTCTTCGACGCTGAAACTTGCCTTTTTGGCAGGGTTATGACCGACAGCCACAATTACCCGGTCAAACTGGCACAAAGCCTCGCAGACAATACTGAGATGCCCGCGGGTGAACGGATCAAATGATCCTGCGTAAAATCCAATCTTATTCATATGACAAAGATTAATGGTTTAACATTTGCATCATTATGAAAAATTCCGAAGAACGGCTCTATTCATAATAATACATCAATAACTTACTTTTGCTTTTATTCTATACGATACAATTATGAATACAAGTTGTTTTTGACAGGGCCTTTATTAAAAATAATAATAATTACTATTTTTACTTTACAATTAATTTTATTAGGGTATGCTTATGACAGACTATAACAAAACTATAACTTTTAAGGAGATATCTTATGAACAAACTCAATGTTTACTTATCCAACCTCGCCGTCTGGACCGCAAAACTGCACAACATCCACTGGAATGTCACCGGCTGTGCTTTTGTTCAGGTTCATGAATTTACCGAAAAACTATATGACGAAACCTTTGCCCAATATGACGCTGTCGCCGAAGTTCAGAAAATGCGCGGAGAAATGCCGTTGGTCAAATTATCCGACTTTTTGGCCAATGCAACTCTTAAAGAAATCGACGCCAAAGATTTCGGCATTGCCGAAGCATTATCTCTGGTCGAATCAGATATGAAAGCTATGGCCGTCCTCGCCAAAGAAATCCGCGACGAAGCTGACCGGCAAGATGATTTTCAAGTTGTTGCCATGTTTGAGGGATATCTTGAAGGTTACAGCAAGAATCTGTGGTTCCTCCGCGCTATGCTCACAAAACAGGCTTAACGCCTTAAATAAAAAAGCCTCCGCAAGGAGGCTTTTTTAATGGTGCCGGTTAAGGGATTTGAACCCCCGACCCACGCATTACGAATGCGTTGCTCTACCAACTGAGCTAAACCGGCTTCGTGTTGTTTTTTACAACACTAAATTTTATTTTGCAAGACTTTTTACGATATTTATAAAATGTTCGCCGCGCTCGATGAAATTTTTATAATAGCCGAAGCTCGGCGCGGTCGGAGAGAACAATACCAATCCGCCGCCGACACGCTGCAGTTCGTCATAAGCCGCTTTGACGGCTGATTCCAAATCTTCAGCTTCAATCAATTTGAAATCATCGCGCTTTACGGCCTTACGAACAGCCTCGGCGATCTGCGGACCGCACTGGAACAACGTTATTACGGCTTTCACTTTACCGTTATTGGCTATAAAATTGGCATACTGCGTATAATCCTGATGGTTTTCAATGCCGCCGGAAATAATTGCCATGGGTTCGTCAAAACTCTGCATGCCGCCGATTGCCGCTTCGGGAGCAGTCGAAATACTGTCATTGATAAACATGACGCCGTTAACGATTCCGACTTTTTGCAGACGGTGCGGCAACGGCTCAAAGTTTTTCAAGGTTTCCAGCCCCTTGCGCCAGTCCAGCCCGAGCTTATCCATCACCGTTACCACGCCGGCAAGATTGTCCATATTGTGGTTGCCGCTGATATGCAGTTCGTCTATGTTCAACACAGCCTCATTTCCATAAAACAGCTCCTTTCCGCGGGCATGAAAACCCTCCGGCAGACCGTAATAAGAAATATTTTCCAGCCCCTTGCAGTAATCTTTCAGCTGCGCATTGTTGGCATTGGCAACACAAATTTCTCCGGGCTGCTGATGCGCCGCCAAATGCACTTTATCGCGACAGTAATTGTCATGACCGCCGTGCCAGTCAGTATGCACCGAGAACAGGTTGGTAAACATCACAACCTGCGGCGAAACGCTCAAATCGCTGGCCTGATAACTTGAAAATTCGCCGACGATATAGTCATAATCGCCGTCAATCAGTTCAATCAGCGGACGGCCGATGTTGCCGCCGAGAGCCGCTTTGCAGCCAAGCGCCTTCATCATGTGGTAAAGCATGCTGACACTGGTGCTTTTGCCTTTGGAGCCGCTGATGCCGATAACTTTGGTGCGCGGATGATTGGCGCGCATTTCCGATAAAAACAAATCCGAACTTGTGGTGAATTTTATTCCTTTGTCTTTGGCTGAGGCTATCTCCGGCTTATAGATGCTGACACCGGGCGAACGGATAATTACCTCAACGCCGCCTTTGAGCAGTTTGGCGAATTTATCAGCGCCTTCGTCATCGTTATAGGTCTGGATTTTGAAAGAAACCTTATGTTTTTCCAGATATTCCTTAACTGCCCTGCCCTCAGAGCCCATGCCCCAAATCAGGATTTTTTTATTTCTCAAGTCATTTATCAGCATTTTTCTTCTCTCTTTTCTTTTTGGAAGCATAGAATTGTTCCTGCGTTTCCTGGCCGACCTCGCTGCCGCGGTGAATGACCATCTGGGCAAACGGAATCTCAATACCTTCCTCGGCAAAACGGCGGTTAATCTCATAGCGCAAATCGCTCGGGATATCCCAGCCGTCCCAGATGTTGCTGGAATAGCCGCGCAATTCAAAATCAAGGCTGCTGGCGCCGAAGTTCTGGAACAAAACGTACGGTTCCGGCTTTTTGAGCACCTTTTTATGCGCTGCGGCGCATTCAAGCAAAATCTCTTTCACACGCTGGGTATTTGAGCCATAGGCTACCCCGACGGCTACTTTAAATCGCATCCAGTTGTTGCCGTGCGTCAGGTTGGTGACAGATGTCGACAACAGTGTCGCGTTGGGAATAATCACGCTGGCGCGGTTAAAAGTTTCCACTTCGGTCGAACGGATGTTTATCTGCTTGATTTTTCCTTCTTCGCCGTTAATAACAACCCAGTCGCCGACTTTAATCGGGCGCTCGAACAACAGGATGATGCCCGACACAAAGTTGTTGACCACATTCTGAAGGCCCAAACCGATACCAACGGAAAGAGCACCGGCAACCAATGCAAAGTTAGTTAAGTTGCCGCCCATAATCGCGATTGCCAGCAGCGCCGACGCCACATAGCCCAGTGAAGAAAAACCGGCCGCAAGCGAGTGTTTGGTGCCTTCGTCCATATCCATTTTAGCAAGCAAACGGTTCTCCAGCCGGAAACGCAGCGATTTGATAATCGCGATACAGATGAAGAAAACCACCAGCCCGATGATTATCGAAATCAGCGAAATGCGGATACCGCCGACGGTAAAGCCGGTGAAAGCACGGTAAAACATATTAATCAGGACATCCGCGGGAACGCCCCACAAAACCAGTACGGCAAAAATTCCGCCGATGACAAACAGCGGCTCAATGACAAAGCCGAGCCAAAAGTCCAGTTTGCGGATAACATGGCGGCGCATACGGAAAGTCTTGACCCACAATCCCAAAAACAAAATGCGGTGAATAAACTCGTAAATTATTTTGCGGAAAACCCACAGAACAAATATTACCAGAACCGATGAGATAAAATTATTCATTATAAAAGAAGCAAGATACGCATAACCGGATAATGACAAACCGGTGATGCCAAGCGCCAGAACCAGCAGCGCAAATGTCACGCGGAAAGCGTTGTTGTCGCGTTTTTCATCTTCGGTTTCAGCTGTTTCGTCGTCTTCATCGGATAAATCTTCGACACTGCTGCCGGAAGCCGTGTTGCCGCTCCACAATATGCGGCTGGCGACCCAGACGACGCAAAAAGATTTAATAATCGCTGAAACGGCCACCAAATAGCCCATCAGTTCAATCGGATAATTGGAAACTTCAATAATATGCTGCAGGTAGGCCATAAAGCCAATCAGGTATATGCTGATATACAGCGCTTTGGTAACGCGCCTGGCTTTTTCACTCGGCATATTAATCAGCCGCCAGTTCTCGTGATACGGCGTGAAGACCACGCGGCAGATTGCCCGCAGCATAATGACATACAGCGAATAGTACAAAAAGCTGTTCAGGGTGATGCCGAAAAAGCCGTTGGTGAGGATTTTTCCGCTGATAATCCAGACCAGCCCGGCACCGATTAAAAAGGTCGGAATAATACCGTAGGCTATCCACACCGCAATTGCGGCTATGACCTTGCGCCCGTAGCGCGGCTGCTCAATCTCATCACGGTAGCCAAAACGGCGGAAAATAAAACGCCGCAGCAGAAAGCCAAGAAAACCCATAAACAAAACAACCAGACTGACCGGGAGAATCTTGGCCTTAAACGTGCTTTTCTGCGCGGCGGTAAGTTCTTCATACCAAGTCAGCGGCGATTTGATAATGTCAAAAACCAACGACAACAGCTGACGATTGGCCTCTAAAAAGGCCGACGGATAAATCAACGGGCTGCCGGATTTCAGCAGATTGCCCCATAACTCCTCATTGCGCAGGTTAAAAATCGCCATATCCAGCTCGTCAAGTTTGGCAAGCAGAATATCAATCTCGGATATGCGGGCTCTTTCAGTCGCCATTTCGCGGTTGAATTCCTGCCGTTTCTGGGCAATGACCTGAACTTCCTTGCCGCCTTCGTTGTTACCGAGAGCCTCAAGCCTTTTTTCAATAAATTTAATCTGGCTTTCGACATCCTTGCGCCGGCTTTGCAGTTGAGGCCGGATTTCATTGATATAGCGGATGTCTTCGCTGATTTCGTCAGAAGTAATTTTCCTGCTTTTCAGGCCGGCATCAACCGCCTTGAGACGCTGACTGATGCTTTTGTAACTCAGATTATCGCCGAGAATATCAACGGAAGTCTGGGCTTGGGCAATGCCGCAAAACAGAAGCGCAATGAGAAAGTAAAACAGGCTGAGTTTCTTCATAAGGCGATATCCTTTGCAGTCTAGTTCAGTTTATTGTTTTGCAGATAATGAATAATATTAACAACGTTGCGGGCACCGGCGGCGCGAAGGTTGTCGGCAGCGCACCACAGGCTGAAACCGTTGTCAACGCCGGCATCCTGGCGCAAGCGGCTGACATAAATGCCGTTTTCGCCCTGTACGTCGTGCAGTGTGACATAGCCGCCGTCAACCTGTTTGTCAAAAACGACAACGTCCTTTACTTTCTTTATCTGTGCACGGGCTTCGTCAACATCAATTTCTTTGCCGCATTCGACATTGATAAACTGGGCGCTGCCAATAAACGCCGGAATCATCGCGCAGTTGGCATGCACTTTGACATCGCCGCCCAAAACCTGTTTGGTTTCGGCGTTAAAAGCCCATTCGCAGGCCGTTTCTTCGCCGATGAACTCGCCAACCTGCGGAATAACGTTAAAAGCAATCTGTTTATGAAAAACTTTCTGGTCGTCGGCCAGCATTTCGTTCATAAAAATCTTGCGGGTCTGGTTGAACAATTCGTCCATCGCCTCGCGCCCGTAGCCGGACACGGCGGAATAAGTGGAAACGACAATCCTTTTAATGCCGAATTCGCGCGCGATATTCTGCAGCGGAATCAACATCTGGGCAACTTCGGCGGACGGCACCGACACAATGCCTTTTTTCATTCCCGGAAGCCTGTCGTCGTTAATGCCGCTGACAACCATGGGAATATCCGCATCGCCGACAAACGCGTCTGAACAGTCAATCACTCTGGCTCCCGCGGCAACGGCCTTGGGGGCGAATTTGCGGACGACCTCCGACGAGGCGGCAAAAACGGCAATCTCGACATCCTTAAAATCGAAAGTGTCAAGACTTAAAATATCAAGTTCGTCATCTTCCCCGTAGGAAACCATGTTTCCGAGCGCCGAGCGCGGTTCCAGGGCAACGACGTTTTTAAACGGTACGTTTTCTTCGGACAGGAGGTTGAGTATCTCGCGGCCGATGCCTTCTTCAACTCCGATAACGGCAATTTTTTTCATTTTTTTATCCTTATCTCTTTAACAGCCATAAAACTTGGGGCAATCATAACATTTTTGCAACATTAAATTCAAATCCTTTCGAAAAGTAAGTAACAACTAAAATATGATAAGATTCTTGACATATCAAGCAAAGGGCTTTAATTTTGAAGCCGGTTTAAACTAAGACAAAGGATGATAACAATGACCGCACGGACATTACAGGGATTTATGGAACTTCTGCCCGAAGAACAAATTGTTATGGAGCATATGAAGTCGGTCATTGCGCATACATACGAATTATTCGGATTTGCGCCGCTGGACACGCCGGTTTTGGAACTGGCCGAGGTTTTGTTGTCCAAGTCGGGCGGCGATACCGAAAAACAGATATACGAATTCAAAAAAGGCGATACCGATTTGGCCATGCGTTTTGACCTGACCGTACCGCTGGCCAAATACGTCGCGCTTTACAATAACAGCCTCACCTTCCCGTTCAAACGCTATCAAATTGGCAAGGTTTATCGCGGCGAGCGCCCGCAGAAAGGCCGTTTCCGCGAATTTTACCAGTGCGATATCGACATTATCGACCGCGACGAGCTTAACATCGTGCATGATGCCGAGGTTCTGGCCGTGATTTATACCGTATTTAAAAAACTGGAGCTGCCGGCTTTTAAGATTTATATCAACAACCGCAAATTATTGTCCGGCTTTTTGGAAAGCCTCAACATTGCCGACAAAACGGTTGACGTGCTGCGCCTGGTTGACAAGATTAAAAAAATTCCCGAAGAAGCTTTCCTCGGCGAACTCGGCGATCTGGGGCTGCCGGAAGATAAAAACAAAAAACTGCTGGAATTCATAAAAATCAACGGCCTAAACAATGAAATTCTTAAAAGACTTAAAAGTTTTAACATCCAAAACGAAACTTATCAAAACGGATTGAGCGAACTTAAAACAGTTATTTCGCAGGCAAAAAAACTGGGCATTCCCGGAAAAAATGTTCAGATTGACCTGAGTATCACCCGCGGGCTGGATTATTATACCGGCACGGTATATGAAACGTTTTTTGACCAATATCCCGAGTTCGGCAGCGTCTGCTCCGGCGGCCGTTATGACAATCTGTCGAACGTGTTTATGGACAAGAAATTCCCCGGCGTCGGCATTTCCATCGGCCTGACCCGCCTCTATGACCAGCTGCACGGCCGCGGCCTGCTCAAAATCAAAGGCCCGACGCCGAACAAAGTTCTGGTGATTACCCAAAGCGGCGAGTATGCCGGCAAAGCTTTGGAACTGCTCGGCGCTTTGAGAAAAGAAGATATTGCCGCCGACGTTCTGCTGCGCGACTGCAAGTTCAAAAAGAAAATGGAATACGCCAACAAAATCCAAACCCCCTATGCGGTAATTATCGGCGAAGACGAAGTCAAAAACGGCTATTATACTCTCAAAGACATGACGAAAGGCACGCAGCGAAGAGTCAAACTTTCGGAGCTTGCGCGCATTGTAAAAGGCATTCGGCGAACAGCTGACGTTTCCCCCGAAAAATACATTTCGACACTGGCTCCGGCCATCAGGCGCAGATTTATTGAAAAATTATTTGAACAGTCACAGCTGTCTCAAAATAAAAATTTAAATACGGCTTTAAATTATAATTACAACTTTTTACAATGCAAATAATCTCACTCAAGCTCTCTTCGGAGAGCTTTTTTTATGACCGCTGAATCATTTACGGCGCAAAAAAGAGACGGAATGCAGAGATAAAAAGGGCTGTATATTCATACAAGGCGGAGAAGATAGCCTATGCTCTGTCGAAGTAACTGCCGTAAGTCAGCGCCCGCATCCGTGAGGATGCAGACTTGCATAGACTACCTCTCCATAAGAGATAATCGCTGATACGGGATTTGAAATCCCGCAGGCACCGATATTTTTGACAATACCGGCGCCCTTACGGATAAGGGGCTTCGACACCCCTCGAAACCCGCCTGCGGTTTCTGAGTTCTAAGCATTATCTGGGCTGGCGTCAGGCAAAAGGATAATGCGTCTTTTGCCAGTATAGGACGCTGCCGTGTCAAATGCAACTTCATTTTACGCGTTTCCCCTATCAGAAACGCAACCGCCGGCGCACAGGAGTTTCGAAGTCCGTTGGTTAATGATGCGCCGCCTTTGCCGGACATGCTGCCGATGGTTCAAAAACCGGAAATATGCCCGCGTGTATCAACAAAAGACCGCCTCTCTGATTAAGAAAAGGCGGGCGGATGTTCACAACCACTACAATCAGGTGGCCCGGCTTATTTGGCCAAGACCTTTATTCACCGGCATCCACCCGATACATCAGGTAATATGCCGGCATAACTTTTAAAGTCGTATGCCACGACTAATTGTAGACGGGTTGTGATGCCCGGCCGCGGCAACCCGCCGCAGCGAAGTCAGTATAGAGCAATTAACTTAAATTGCAATTAAAAATTTATTTCTCAATTTGAAACATTTCCGATCTTGTCATGCGGGCGCAAAAAAAATACGCCGTTACAACGGCGTATTCTGAACAACTTTTAGTTTAGTGATGCCTCTTCCCAAGTCTTTAACCCAATCTTGCTCCAATCAACAGGGATTTTTTCGACCATCTGCATTCTTGCCGGATAAACTTCTTTGATATTGTCCTGGATACTTTCGATTACAAAAACTTCACGGGATTTACGCAGCTTGTCACGCACTTCGGGGTTAATATAATCAAGAATAATCTTCTGCTCGTTGTTACGGACAAAAACGGCATGGTCAAAACCGTCATAAACGATATAAGGCTGACGCGGCGAATCTTTTTTAGGGCGCAGCAAAAAATACAACTCACCGCGCGAGCCTTCGGCAATCAAAAAATTATCTTCAGTTGTATAATCTGACATTTTTACATTCCTTTGCCAAATTTTCTTGCAATATAATTGCTGACAACTTTAGGCATCTGTCTGACCTTATGGTAAGGCTGCCCGCCTTTACCCTCGCCGGATTTGGCATCAATCAAAGAATACTGATATTTGTCGCCGACATAAACATCCATAACATTTTCTCCGTCGGCTATCTGCCTTTGAGCCGCGGCTACGAATTTGCCGACCTTTTGTCCGACTTTGGAGTTTTTGGCATTTTCAGCGGCTTTCAGGAATTTTTCTTTCAGACGGTATTCTTTAGCCAGTTTATAAGCCACATAGCCGCCGGTTGCCGCCACGGCAACTCCGGCCGCCATTCCTATGCCCGCCGCACCCATTCCGAGCATGGTAGCGGCTTTTTCGGCCATGGCATCCGCGGGAGAAGAAGTTGAAACCACAACGTCCCATAAATGCGCACTGCCACCGGTTAATTTAATTCCGGCAGCGAGCAATGCCGCCGATCCGACACCTTTGGCAACATCATTGGCCACTTTGCCGAGCCAGGCGGATTCTTTGGAAAAATCAGCGTCATTCTGTTTGCCGCCGTTTTTGTATACATTTTCCATATATTTTCTCCCGAAAAGAGCTTTTACTGTCTTAATCTTACATTTTTTGTCTAAAATTGTCAACAATAAAAGATGTAATTCACTTGTTTTACAGTTTAGCCGAAAATTCTTTACGTTTATTTAACGTGCCGGATTTTCCCGCAAAAGCAAAACCCCGGTTTTGCAACCGGGGTTCGAAAAATGCAGGAAGCCAAAAGCTTATTTGCCTTCGCTGTTGTTTTTCTCTTCTTCGCGAGCTTTGGCCGCCGCGGACAAATCGTCGGCAATACGGGCTGAACGTCCGCGCAGAGCGCGCAGGAAGTACAGTTTGGCACGACGGATTTTACCGATACGGGCAACTTCAATCTTGGCAACGTTCGGAGAATACAGCGGGAACACACGCTCAACGCCTTCGCCGAAAGAAATCTTGCGGACGGTGAAAGAAGAGTTGAGGCCGTCGTTCTTGCGGGCAATGCAGACGCCTTCATAAACCTGAATACGCTCGCGGTCGCCTTCTTTAACCTTGGTGTGGACTTTCAGAGTGTCGCCCGGCTTGAAGTCAGGAAGGTTTTTGCCTTCGGTGAGCTTCGCCATTTGCTCTTTTTCAATATTTTCAATAATGTTCATCAGTTTTACCCTTTTTTGTAATTGGTTAGCTTGTACACCTAATTCGTTTTAGAATCAAGATATTTTTTCCATAAGTCCGGCCGGCGGACCTTAGTTACTTCTTCGGATTGGGCCAAACGCCAATCGGCTATTTTGCGATGATGCCCGCTCAGCAGAATTTCGGGAACTTCCCGCCCTTCCCAAACCGCCGGTTTGGTATACTGCGGATATTCCAGCAAATCTGCCTCAAAGCTTTCATTCTCGGCGGATTCCGCATTGCCGAGCACTCCCGGCAGCAAACGGACAACCGCGTCCAACATAATACATGCCGCCTGCTCGCCGCCGGTCAGGATATAGTCGCCGATAGAAACATCTTCGGCGCCGTATGCCTCCAGCACGCGTTCGTCAATCCCTTCAAAACGGCTGCAAATTATCGTCAGCTCGTCTTCGGCGGCCAGCTCCCGCACCAGTTTCTGGGTCAGAGGTTTGCCGCGGGGCGACATATTTATCAGGCGTCCGCCCGTAAAGTGCTGTTTCAGCGCCGCGCCCAATACATCGGGACGCATTACCATTCCGGCACCTCCTCCGGCAGGCGTATCGTCAACCGAGCCATGCCTGTCAAAAGCAAAATCCCGGATATTGACGGCCTCCAATGACCACTTGTTATCAGCCAGAGCCTTGCCGGTCAGGGAATACCCCAAAAATCCCGGAAACATTTCCGGAAATATGGTCAGCACCTTAACCTTCAACGGGCTCTCCCTGGTCATCTGGAGCAAATTGCATCATCTCAACAATAATAAAACCGTTTTTAATATCAATGTCCGGAACATATTCCATGGTAAACGGCAGCATTTCGAAATGCCCGTCAGCCATTTTGAGCTCAATCAAATCTCCGGCGCCGAAATTATACAGCGCGTTGACTTCGCCCAGAACCTCACCGTTTTTTGCGCGGGCTTCAAGCCCGATTAAATCGGCATGGTAAAATTCGTCTTCTTCCGGCTCCGGCAGGCGCGAACGCTCGATATAAAGCCCGGTGCCAATAAGAGTTTCGGCAAGGTTGCGGTCATCCACCCCTTTTACCTTGACTCTCAGAAGCTCTTTGGAATGCCCGACAATTTTGAGGTCAAATTCTCTGGTACCGGCCTCATTCAGCAAACGGCCGTATTTGGTCAGATTGCGCTCGTCTTCGGTAAAAGTCTTAACTTTGACCTCTCCTCTGATTCCGTGCACCCCGACAATGGCGCCCAAACAAATTTTTTCCTCAGCAGACATTGATACAAAACCTTTCGGTCAGAAATAACTAATATAATGGTTAATTATTCAGCGCTGGCTTCTTCGGCCGGAGCAGCAGCCTCGGCAGCGGCAGCTTCAGCTGCGGCTTTGGCTTTTTCTTCTTTTTCCTTCAATCTTTCCTGAGCCTTGGCTTTGGGAGCAGATTTGTTCGGCTGTTCACGCAGGGCAACTTTGGCAGTCAGGCCGAGGTTAGACAGCATTTTCTGCAATCTTTCGGTCGGCTGGGCACCCTGAGCGAGCCAATATTTGACGCGTTCTTCATTAATGGTGAATCTTTCAGCATGATCCTGAGGCAGCATCGGGTTGTAAGAACCCAGTCTTTCAATAAAACGGCCGTCGCGCGGAGATCTCTGATCTGCTGCAACTACTTTGTAAAACGGACGTTTTTTGGAACCGCCGCGTGATAATCTGATACGTACTGACATTTATTTTCCTTTCTTTGTTTCAGTTATCTTTTTCCGCCAAACACCGGGCCTGTCGGAAAGTTTTTTAACATGGCCGGCGACAGCATGTTTTTCATACCGCCGTTACGGCCGATTTTCTTCATCATGGCCGACATCTGCTCATATGACTTGAGCAGCTTGTTGACCTCGTGAACTTCTACCCCGGAGCCTGCCGCAATGCGTTTCTTGCGGGATGCCTTGATAATATCGGGCTGCCTTCTTTCGGCTTTGGTCATCGAAAGAATAATCGCCTCCTGTTTTTTTATCAAATTGTCGCCGACTCCGGCAGCTTCAATCTGACTCTTAAATTTGGACAAGCCGGGAATCATTCCGATTATCCCCCCGACCGAGCCCAATTTTTGAACTTGTTTTAACTGGCTTAACATATCGTTTAAGTCAAATTTGCCCTTGAGCATCTGTTCGGCCAGCTTCTGCGCCTCGTCCTGATTGACGTTCTCAATCGCGCGTTCCACCAATGACACAACGTCGCCCTGCCCGAGGATTCTTCCGGCCAGGCGGTCGGCATGAAATTCCTCAAGCTCGTCAAGCTTTTCGCCGGTGCCCAAAAACTTTATCGGCACGCCGGAAACCATTTTCATCGACAAGGCCGCGCCGGCGCGCGATGAACCGTCTATCCGGGTCAAGACCAAGCCGGTTATGCCGACCTGCTCGTTAAAGGCTTTGGCCGTGGCGCAGGCATCCTGCCCCATCAGCGCATCAGCCACCAGCAAAACCTCCGCCGGATTGGCAAACTTTTTGACTTCGGCAACTTCCTGCATCAGCGCTTCGTCAATATGCAGACGTCCGGCCGAATCGAGAATAACGACGTCAAAACCGCCTTTTTTGGCAAAATCTAACGCCCGTTTGGTTATGTCCAGCGGCTTTTCCCCGGCAACAACCGGCAGCGCGTATCCGCCGATCTGCGCGGCCAACTGGCTCAATTGCTCCTGCGCGGCCGGACGGTATATGTCCAGCGAAGCGAGCAAAACCTTTTTCCTGTTTTTGGCAGCCAGACGCTTGGCAATCTTGGCCGAAGTCGTGGTTTTGCCGGAACCCTGCAAACCCACCATCAAAATACTAACCGGAGGAACCGCCTGCAAATTGAGCTGTTCATTTTCCGAACTTAATAATTTCAGCAATTCGTCATGCACAATCTTGACGACCATCTGGCCGGGCTGAATTGAACGGACGACCTTTTCTCCTAAAGCCTGTTCCTTGACATGGGCAATAAAATCTTTGACCACCGGCAGAGCAACATCCGCTTCCAAAAGAGCAATCCGGATTTCGCGCATGGTGTTGTTAATGTCGTCTTCAGTCAGCACGCCTCGTGAAGTTATCTTATTAAAAACAGCCGTCAGTTTATCTGTCAAACTTTCAAACACGCGTTTTTCCTTTTATTTAAACCTCTAACGCGCCAGTGTGCGAACCCTCGCTGACTGGCGGCACTCCTTGGAGTGTATGTAATTTTTCGGCTTTTAATATGAAAAATTCAGCTTTTTATATAAGCATTTTCGACAGTTGTCAACCTAAATTTATTGCTCTGCCGCTCTTAAAAAAACTGTATCACCCCTTATTTATATAAGCAAAACCATTACAGGAGCCTGCAAACATGAAAGTTGTCATTATCGGCGGGGGCGCCGCCGGAATCTCGACGGCCACCCGTCTGCGGCGGCGTGATGAAAACGCCGAAATCGTCATACTTGAAAAAAATAAAGAATTCGGCGTGGCCGCCTGCGCCCTGCCTTATCTGCTCGGCGGCCTGATTGAAAGTTCCGAAGACATTACCGGCGCCACCGCCGAACAGATGCGCCAAATCTTCAAGATTGACGTCAAGCTTGAACATGAAGTTATTGATATTGACCGCAAAAACAAGATTCTTACGATTGAAGGCAAAACGCCTGTCAGTTATGACAAACTGGTGCTTGCCACCGGCGCCGTGCAGCTGCGCCCGGATATTGAGGGCGTCTTGGGCGACAACATATTTACCGTGCGCGACCTTCATTCCGTCGACAAAATCAAAGTTTATTTTGAAGGCACCGGTGCCCGAAAAGTTTTGATACTCGGCGGCGGCAATGTCGGGCTTGAAACGGCGGAAGCTTTTATGCGACTTGGCGCGGACGTCTGTGTTGTCGAAGAAGCCCCTCACCTGATGCCGCACTTTGACCCGGAAGTCATGAGGCGTTTGGAAAACCATTTGCAAAATCTTGGCGTAAAACTTTATCTGAAACGGAAAGTGACCGCATTTTGCGACAATTATGCCCTGCTCGACAATGATGTTAAAATCAAATATGACATGGTCATTATCGCCACCGGCGTGCGTCCGGATGTCAAGCTGCCCATTATGGCAAACATTCATCTCGGACACAGCGGCGGCATCCTAACCAACGAATATATGCAGACCAACGACCCCGATATTTTTGCCGCCGGCGCCGACGTCGAATTTACCAATGCCGTCACCGGGCAGCCCGAACGCTGGCCGAGCGCGGCGCGCTCTGTTACGCAGGGCAATATTATCGCTGATTTTATGAGCGGGCTGAAAACGCCTTTCGGCGCGGTTGTGACATGCGACATTGCTCTAATTTTCGGCTATACCGCCGCATGTGCCGGCGCTAATGAAAAACAGCTTACCCAAAGTGGGATTGAATTCCGCCGCCTTTACCTGCTGCAAAATAACTGCGACATTTATATGCCCAATTCCGAACAAATGCTGCTTAAGCTTTTGTATAGCCCCGACGGACGGATTCTGGGCATTCAGGGCATCGGACGCGGCGGAATTGACAAACGCATTGACATTGTTGCCAATTTGATGAAAAAAGGCGGCACGGTTGAAGATTTAAGCCGCGCCACAGTTGCCTACTCGCCGCCCTACGCTATGGCCAAAGACGCGCTCAACAATCTCGGCAATCTGGCGGGCGCCGCACTGCGCGGAGAAATCCGCTATTATGATTTTGAGGACTTGAACCTGAACGAAGACATCTTTCTGGTGGATATCCGCCAGCCCGAAAGTTTTGAGGCACGCCATCTGCCCCGCGCAGTCAATATTCCGCTGGCAACAATCCGCAGCAATCTGGCTTCTTTTCCGCATGACAAAAAAATTGTTTTTTACTGCGGACACGGCTACGGCGCGTATATTGCCTATTGCATTTTGCGTAACCGCGGCTTTGACAATGTTTATCTGCTAAATACGCCGTATGATTTGGGCATTGATTTGTAAACGGCGCTTACGCGTATTTTATAAAAAACTTCTTGCAAGTTATAAATTTTTAAGCTATTAAGGGTGTGTCTTTTGAAGGTCCCATCGTCTAGCGGCCTAGGACACCGCCCTCTCACGGCGGGAACGCGAGTTCGATTCTCGCTGGGATCACCATTATACTAAACCCGCCGTAAAGGCGGGTTTAGTATAATGGTAACCTTGGAAAAACGAACTCGCGGAAAAGTGAGTTTGACAAGGAGGAGCAGCGCAGACGGGAGTATGCGCGCCCTTGCGACGACGCAGCGGCCAATGCGCAGCATGGCCATTCGAGCTGGGATTACCAACAAAACCCCTCCATAACGGAGGGGTTTGTCGTTAATCAAGCGAGAATATCCAATTCCGACTATTGTCCTGTTGCGTGGTGCTCCCGCTCCTGCAAAGTATTATAAATTTATATATTTTTACAACGGCATCCTTCCAAATGGTCGTTTATAAAACCGGTGGCCTGCAAATGGGCATAGCAGATCGTTGAGCCAAAAAATTTAAAACCCCGTTTTTTCATATCCTTGCTCATGGCATCGGACTCAGGCGATGTTGCCGGAATCTGGCTTAGAGATTTGAAATGATTGATAATGGGCTGCTGTTTGGGAAAGAACGATAAAGTATAAATGTAGAAACTGCCAAATTCTTTCTGAATCTCCATAAACCGCTTTGCATTATTGATTGTACTGGTGATTTTCATCCTGTTTTTGATAATGCCGTCAAATTTCATCAACCGCTCCACATCTTCCGATGTCATCTGCGCAATTTTCTTTACATCAAAATTATGGAAGGCTTCCCGGTACCCTTCTCGTCTTTTTAGAATGGTAATCCACGACAATCCGGCCTGGGCACCTTCCAGTACCATGAACTCAAATAAAGTTTTGTCATTCGTCACCGGCCGGCCCCATTCTTCATCATGGTATTTGACGTATAATTCATCCGTACCGCACCAGCTGCAGCGGCCGTCCGTTAAATCCTGCATAGCATTCACCACTCTATATTGTTTCCTTAAAGGATATTACCCCCTATCAATTAAAAAAACAACAAAAGTTATTGCACCACCCCTTTTTGCCGTCGGCCGGCATGTATATGCGCAAAGCCCATAATTAATGCCAAACCTATGGCATTGAGCAGTATTCCGGGAATCCCGGAATACTGATAAGCATAACCCATGCGCAGCGGCAATCCGCCAAAGAAAGCGCCGAGCGCGTTGCCCAAATTAAAAGCAACCTGTGCGCTTGAGGCGCCGAGCAGTTCGCTTCCTTTGGAGGCGTCGATTATCTGGGTCTGTTCCATACTGGATACGCCGAACAGTCCGAAGACGCCGATAAACATCGCCAACAGCGCCGCATACGGATTGGATGCCGCGAAGACAATCATCACCGCCGCAGCGGTCATCAGCCCGAGCATTCCGATAATAATCGAAACCATCGAATATCGCAGCGACAGTTTTCCGGCAGCATAATTGCCCAAAACCATGCCGACACCTGAAACCGCCATAATCCATGACATATCAACTTGGGGAAATCCTGCCGAATTTACCATAATCGGGTTGATATAACTGTACCAGCCGAACAGCCCGCCGTTGCCCAGAGCAATCGTCCCCAGCAACAGCCAAGGTGCCGGACGTTTCAAAAAGTCAAACTGCTTTTTAAGGCCGTTATCAGCCATGGCTCCGACGTCGGGAACCCATTTATATATCAGAAACATGGTAATCAGCGCAAAGCTTGAAACCAGCAAAAATAATATATGCCACGATACCAGATGCGTGATGTACACCGCCGCCGGAATACCGGCCAGATTAGCGATTGTCATCCCCGAAAACATGGTGGCAACCGCTTCGGCCTGATATCTCGGCGGCGTTATTTTTTGCACGATGATGCCGCCGACACCGAAAAATGCGCCGTGGGGCAATCCCGAAACAAAACGGGCCAATATCAAAAAGCGGTAATCAGGCGCTATTACCGCCAGAAGATTACCGGCACAAATAACTCCCGCAAGAACAAACAACTGCTTTTGCAACGGCCAGCGGCGGGCAATTATGACAAACAAAACCGCACCGGCACAGACACCCAAAGCATAAGACGAGATAAAATGACCGGCAGTGGCCGCTGAAATATTAAAACTGTCGGCAACTTCCGACAGGATGCTCATCATCCCGAATTCGGAACATCCCAGCGCGAAAGTTCCCAGAGCCATGGCAAATAAACTTTTCCGCATATAATCTCCTTTTTGTTTCACCCTAATATATAAACGGTAAACACTCAATTTAACGCCTCAAAAAACAAAATACCAAAATAATGCTTGCCAAATAAAATTTTACCTGTATTGTGACGCAGAGATTCTTGCAGCTCTTCTTTCTTTTTTATAGATTTTCATCAATGGATTGGAACCGAGTTGGCACGGCCTGCCGTGTTTAGATTTTCGTACTTGTAACCAATTTATTGAAAGAAACAAAATGAACAATTTTGAAACTCTGGGCTTGCCCGAAAATATCATTCATTCCCTTAACAGCATCAACTTTACCACTCCGACGCCGATTCAGGAACAGGCCATTCCGGTTGCCATGGAAGGCAAAGATATTCTCGGTTCGGCTCAGACCGGCACCGGCAAAACCGCCGCTTTCGCGATTCCGATGATCAGCCATCTGATTGACAACCCCCAATCCTCTGCCCTGATACTGCTGCCGACCCGCGAGCTGGCACAGCAGGTGCTGGAAGCCGCAAACAGTTTTCTCGGCAAAAACTCAAAAATATACACGGCTCTGCTTATCGGCGGCGAATCCATGCACAAACAACTGCTCCAGCTTGGCAAGGCGCCGCGCATAATTGTCGGCACTCCCGGACGTATCAACGACCATCTGCGCCGGCACAGCCTCAAACTCGACAAAACCGATTTTCTCGTCCTTGACGAAACAGACCGTATGCTTGATATGGGTTTCGGCATCCAACTGGAAGAGATAATCCGCTTCTTGCCGCAAAAACGCCAAACCCTGATGTTTTCCGCCACTCTGCCGGCAAATATTGTCAAACTGTCAAACAAGTATCTGACCGAACCGGTGCGGATTGCAATCGGCTCGACCACCGCCGTTGCCGCCAATGTGCATCAGGAACTCGTCAAGACCAACGACGGAATGAAATACGGCGAACTGATGAACCAACTCAAAACCCGCGAAGGTTCGGTTCTGGTCTTTGTCAAAACCAAATACGGCGCCGAACGCCTCGCCCGCAAACTGGCAAAAGAAAACCAGACTGCCGAAGCCATACACGGCGATTTGCGCCAAAATCAGCGCGACAAAGTCATTGCCAACTTCCGCTGCCAAAAATACCGTATTCTGGTTGCCACCGATATTGCCGCGCGCGGTCTGGATATCCCGCATATTCAAAGCGTTATTAACTATGATTTGCCGCAGTGCCCGGAAGACTACATTCACCGTATCGGGCGGACAGCCCGCGCCGGCGCCGAAGGAACGGCCGTCAATCTGCTGACGCCTGCCGACGGTTCAAAATGGAAAGCCATTGTCAAACTGCTTAACCCTTCCGCCAGAGACAAATCCCTGCTCAGCGATACAGCTGCTCCGGTTGACGCATCGCCGCTTGCTTCAGCGGCACGCCCGATACGCAAAACAAAAGCCAAAATCTCGGCAGCCAATCCATTTAAACCCTTTGCGCCGGATAAAAAAGCCAAAAACCGCGTTAAATTCAATAAGAATTCACAAACTTTCGTCGATTTCGGCGCAGCTGCCGGACGGCAGCCCCAGCGCCGCGGCAAGTAACCGCCGGCTCAATAAAAAGCCTCTTTTGACAGAGGCTTTTTTACAACTTATTTTTTGAAAACTTCTTTTTTAAACGCCTCGGACGCAAAGGGGCGTTTTTCGGTCAGCATATTCGGACGGACAAAGCTTGGCATCGCCAGGCTCTCGGAATTGGGCGACGCTGAAATATCCTGAAGGCGCGGACGTTCCAGTCCGACATTGCGGCACATATAGGCACAATTAAAGCCGTTAACTTTTTCATAAAATTTTTCCACTGCGGGAACATGCTCGTTTTTACCCAGATACAAAATTCCGTTCGGCGTCTGCACCTGGCTGATACGAGCCAAAATCTGCTCCTGATATTCCGGCGCAAAATAACGCAGGACATTGCGGCAGATTATCACGTCATACAACGCATTGGTGGTCAGGCGGTCAAGCATATTATAGCGGCGGAATTCCACAAATTTTGAAATGTCGGGATTAATGCGCCACTGTTCGCCTTCGGATATAAAAAATTCCAGAATGCTGCGGGCGCTCAGTCCCATTTGAACCTCAAAATTGTTATAGAGCCCTTTTTGCGCCTTGGCAATTGCCAGAGAAGAAATATCGGTGCCTAGAATGTTAATATCCCAGTTTTCAATACCCACCAGCTTTTTCCTGAGCGCAAACGCGACGGAATAAGTTTCCTGTCCCGTGCTGCAGCCCAGCGACCAAAAACGAAGTTTTTTCCCGGAGCGGTTGCTGTCTATTATGCGCGGCAGCAAAACTTCCTGAAATTGTTCATAGACGTCATAATCACGGCAAAAGGCGGTATCCGAAAAAGCCATACTTTCGACCACCTGAGCAATCAGCGCACGAGAACCGATTTTGAGTTCGGCAATCAGATCTTCCACCGAAGGATAAGCCTTTTCGCGAATAAAATTTGAGATTTTCTTATCTATGACAAAATATTGTTCTTCATCAAATTCCCAGCCGGCATTCTGGCGGAGCAGATTTATTAAAAACTCAAAATCCTGTTTTTTCATTTCTTCCTCTCTATACCAGCTTCAATATCGCGAGTTTGGCGGCAATAATGTCCTCGTCGAAGGGGCGCATTATGAAATCGTCGGCGCCTCCGTCGAGCGCCTGGCGTATGGTATCGGCATCTTTCTGATACGAACAGAAAACAAATTTCGGCTGCCTGATTTTGCGGTCGGCGCGAATTTTATACAAAACGTCAATGCCGTCCATCAACGGCAGTTCCCAGTCGCTGATAATCAAATCGGCCGGGGTCTGGGCGCACAGCTCTATGACTTCTTCGCCGTCTTCGGCTTCATCAACTTCAAAATTTAAGTTTTCCAGTATCTTACGGAGAAGCATCCGCATTATTTTGGAATCGTCAGCTATGATACAACGCAACATTTGTGAATCCCCGTTATTCAAAAACAAATCCCAGCCCAGCGCTGTTAACCAGATATATTTGCATGCCGGTGTCTTTTATCAATTCCAGCAGATACGCCGCCGGAGCGTATTGAGCGTTATCGCCGGCCTCGCCAGAATTGACAACCTCTTTTATCCGGGCAACCTTTTCGGCCGACACCTGCGCTTGTTCATCATGAATAATCATAATGCCTTTTTGGTACGGACGGACATTAATCTGCCCGCCGCGAATCAGCGTGTCGGCAACACACATAATGCCGAGCAGCGCCACCCTGGCATATTGCGGCGGAACCGGCGACCAATCCAGCCGGAGCGGGTGCGCCGGGCCGCCGAGTGTCGCCAAATAGGCTTCTGCGGTCGTTCTCAGCATATCCTGATTTTCCATGTTAGCATTATACAGCCCAAAAGCAAGGCGGAAAAACTTCATTCGCGCCGTCAGCACTCCCGAACTGGTTTTGAGAATCGACTTAATATCGTCCAAAAACTCCATGTCACCCTCTTCTAGAAGTTCCGCCGCGTTGGCAACGGCGCCGATATTACCGATGATATCGTGACTCAGACGGGTGCATATTAATTCGGAAAGATTCTGTTTCATATTAAGTTCCGCTTTCTAAAAACTGTACAGATCGGTATTCAGGTATCGCTGGTCTTCCCGCGACATTCTGGTATAATCCAGCTCGCGCAGCATGGGGTCTTCCAGCAGCAGCCACCCGGTTTTGGCTTTCAAATACGGTTTGTTGCCGCCCATACCCCAGGTTACGGCTTCTTTGTCATCGGGCTTACCATACTTTTGGTTAATTTTTTTCCAAAAATCGTAAATTTTTATGTTACGGAGATAAACGGCTTTCTGGCTGTTGCCGGTAATGCTTGAAGCCATTGACGTATATTCGATTTTATAAACCTTGTTTTCGGTAAAATTGCTGGTAAAGGTGACTTCTATTTCCTCTTTGGTGTCATATTTGGCATATTTGGCCGTCTGCACATATTCGTGCGAATCCTTTTTGGCTTTTTGCACGACGCAGGCCTGTGTCCGCTCATAGCCGATAACGCCGCTGCTCCTGCAATATTCCTCATTGCGCCATTTGATGAAATTCGGAATCTGGTGTTTCTGCATAATTTTTTGAAAACCGCGGTTTTTCATGGTGTCGTCCACCTGCGGCAGGCTCATCCGCAGCATAACGCCGGAAATATCAAAAACCGAGGCGTTCGATTTTCTGCCCTGTTTATTGTCCTGTCTTGCGTCATTGACCAGTTTTTCCAGCTCGCTGCCGTTATTTTTCTCGGCATTGAGAATTTCCAGCGGATTAGCCGTCGCCAGCTTGTCAACCCAGGTTCCCTCGACTTTGGGCAGCGGAATTTTGGGCGCGGCCTGCGCCTGATCATTTTTGAGCGTATCGGTGAGGTTCTGCCCTTTTTTTATTTGCGGAACGGGCGCGGTTTCCGTCACATTTTGTTCTGCCGTTTGAGAAACAGGAGCAGAAGATGCCGCAGCAGCCTGCGATTGAGCCTGCGGGTCAGAAACCGCGGCAGCGTTGACAGGAGCAGGAAGCTGACCTACCTCACCCCAGATATTGGCTTCGTTTTCCCCGTCCATAAAATCCATTTCTTCGGGATATTCTTCAACCGGCGCGCTGTTCTCAATATTGACCATGGACGATATCGGTGCCGCAGCGGCAGGATCGGCTGTTTCAACCGGCGCTTCCGCACCGAACATAACGCTTTCCATATCCTCGCTGGCCAAGACCGGAAAACTAAACATCAGGGCTCCCAACAGCCCGAAAAACATCAGATAAGGCATGACCGTCCCTTGCTAAACCGCTAAATTTTGTTTTACTATATTCACTTTTCCGCCGTTTGGCAATTATTTCCCTCAACTTATCAAATAGAAGTTTCTGTTTACTTTTGGCGGCAAAACCTTTATAAAATGGTTATTTGACATAAGGAACCCGATATGGCTTGCCCGATTATACATATTGCCGGTGCCGGACTGGCCGGCTCGGAAGCCGCCTGGCAGCTGGCACAACGCGGTATTAACGTCGTTATTCACGAAATGCGCCCGCAAAAAACATCTCCGGCGCATAAAACGCCCTATTGCGCAGAGCTGGTCTGTTCCAACTCCCTGCGCTCCGACGACAGCAGCAACAGCGCCGTCGGACTGCTGCATCAGGAAATGCGGCTGGCCGGTTCGCTGATTATGTCCTGTGCCGATGCCGCCAAAGTCCCGGCCGGGGGCGCCTTGGCGGTTGACCGCGACGGCTTTGCCCAAGCTGTCACCCAAAAATTGCAGGAACATCCGAATATCCGTTTTGTGTATGAAGAAGTGACCGCGCTGCCCGATGCTCAGGACGGGCATTGGATTATTGCCAGCGGCCCGCTGACCTCGCCCAAACTGACCGAGGCCATTCTCAAAGCAGCCGACAACCAGTATCTGAACTTTTACGACGCGATAGCCCCGGTCATTTACAAAGAGAGCATCAACTTTGACAAAGCGTGGTATCAGTCGCGCTATGACAAAGGCGACAAATTCGACTACATCAACTGCCCCTTAAACAAAGAGCAGTATTACGCTTTCGTCGAAGAGCTGCTTAAAGGGCAAAAGGTTGAATTTCACGACTTTGAAAAAGCCGCTTACTTTGACGGCTGCCTGCCGGTGGAAGTCATGGCCGAACGCGGCATCGACACGCTGTTGTTCGGACCGATGAAACCGGTCGGCCTGACCAACAGCCACCAGCCGGACATCAAGCCTTATGCCGTTGTCCAGCTGCGTCAGGACAACAAAGAAGACACCCTGCGCAACATGGTCGGCTTTCAGACCAAGCTCAAATACGGCGAGCAGGAACGCATTTTCCGCATGATTCCGGGACTGGAACACGCTGAATTCGCCAGACTCGGCGGCATCCACAAAAACACTTTTATTAAAAGCCCGCTGCTGCTTGACCGTTTTCTGCGCCTGAAAAAAATGCCGCATATCCGCTTTGCCGGACAAATCACCGGCTGCGAAGGTTATGTCGAAAGCGCCGCCGTCGGCTGGCTGGCCGGATATTTCGCCGCCTGCGAACTGCTCGGCAAAGAAACCGCCCTGCCGCCACGGACAACCGCTTTCGGTTCGATGCTGGCACATTTGCAGGATGATACCAATATTGAAAACTATCAGCCGATGAATATTAATTTCGGGCTTTTCCCGACCATTTCGGGCGAAGCAACAATCAACGGAAAATTCCGCAAAATCAAAGGCGCCGAGCGCAAGCAGGCTTATTGCCGCCGCGCTTTGGATGATATTAAAGAATGGATTGCCCTATTATGACAGACACGCCGTCAAAAAATATGAATCAGGAAAACTTTCCGGTGGCCGCACTGGGCGGAAAACAGCTGCGGCCGGTCATCAGCGCATATTACGCGGCCGCGCGCCTGGCTGACGACATTGCCGATGCGCCGCAGCTGCCGGAGGCCGAAAAACTTGTTCAGCTGGCGCAAACCGAACGCGATTTTCTTGACGGGCTCGGACAAAAACCTTTTTCCGGCGGCGTTGAAGAAGCTTACCGTCTGGGCAGCCTTTTTGCCGAAGAAAAACTTGACGCTTCGCTTTATACCGATTTGCTCAAAGCTTTTGAAAAAGACGCGCGCAACGAGAAGATTGCCGTTTGGGAACAGCTGATTGACTACTGCCGGCTGTCGGCGGCGCCGGTGGGGCGTTTTATACTGGCGCTGCATGATGAATCCCCGTCGGCGTATCTGCCCGCCGAAACACTATGTGCCGTTTTGCAAATCAGCAACCATTTGCAGGATATGCGGCGCGACGCCGTTTTGCTCAACCGCTGTTATCTGCCGCAAGACTTAATGAACAAACATGACGTCCGCGTCAGCGACATTTATCTCGACAAAAGCTCTCGTGCTCTCAAAGCGCTGACAGCCGAAATTACCGAAAAGCTCAGCCGCATGCTCCGCGACGCTTCGGTATTACCCGCGCTGGTCAAAAGCAAAAGGCTTAAAATCCAAATCGGCATTATCCTTTCTTTAACCAATTCCATGTTACAAAAGATAGAAAAAGCCGACATACTTACCGAGCATGTGCGGCTGAATGCCTGGGACTGGACGAAAGCCCTGACCGTCGGGGCATTAAAAGGTTTGGCGCGCAAAACCGGAGAGGCAGGAAATATCATATGAACAATATTCAGAAAATGGTTAAGAAGTCTGGCACCTCGTTTTTTTGGGGTATGCGCTTGCTGCCGTCGGCCAAACGCAATGCCATGTATACGATTTATGCTTTTTTCCGCCACATTGACGACATTGTCGACGGCGATGCCCCGGTGCAGGAAAAACTGGATTTGATTGAAGCCTGGCGCAAAGAAATCGACAATATCTACGACAAGAAGGTTCCGACCACCGACATCGGCCGCAAAATCTATAAAAACTGCATGCGTTTCAAACTCCCCAAAGAAGAATTTATCCGGATGATTGACAGTATCTCGATGGATTTGCCGCAGCCGATACAAGCGCCGAGCCTGCAAGAACTTAACGAGTACTGCCGCGGCGTGGCCGGCGTACCGGGCAGCCTGTCGCTGCGGATTTTCGGCTGCAATGACGAAAAAACAATCGAAGACTTATCATCATCGCTCGGCACGGCACTGCAGCTTACCAATATTCTGCGCGATGTCAAAGAAGATGCCATGGCCCAGCGCCTGTATATTCCCGAAGAATTTTTGAAAAAAGCCGGAATCGAAAGCAAAGACCCGCTCAGCGTGGTCGTCAATAAAAACCTTGCTCTGGCGCGAGAAGAACTGGCGCGGGTGGCCGCAAAAAATTATGAGAAAGCCTTTGAAATCATTAAAAAGCTGGATGCCAAAGCAGCCAGACCGGTTAAAGCCATTGCTTATATTTACAAACGTTATTTTGACATCATGCAAAACCGCGGCTGGGAAGTCATTTCCCCCAAACCGTACATCAGCAAGCCCTCAAAACTTTGTCTGGCGCTTAAAGCCTTCTTTGGGAAATAGGCGATGAACACCGCCGCTCCGACATATCACATTATCGGCGCCGGAATTGCAGGGTTGGCATGCGCCTATCTGATTAAACAAAAAAACAAGAATATCCGTACTGTCCTTTATGAAGCTTCCGACCGAATCGGCGGCAGAGCATATTCTTATGAAGACAAAGACCTAAAACGGCGGCTGGATAACGCAACCCATGTCATTATCGGCGCCAACAAAAACCTGGCGCAGTTTGTTAACGAAAAAGAATGGGAGAACTATGCCTATTTTTGGGATGTTGAAAACGACAGCCTGTCAGGGCAGCATCAACGTTTTCTGGCGCATATATTAAAATCCATGTGCAATACGCCGCCGTCGCTGATTGCGCAAAATATTATCCGCAAAATCCTGTGGCTGACTTTCCCGTGGACGCGCAAAAAGCGCCGGATATATTATTCCAAACAGGATTTATCGCAAAAGTTTGTCAACTTCTTTCTTGGTTCTGTCGATGAATTGAAGCTGAACAGCAAACTGCTCAAAATCGACAGCCAGTTTGGCAAAGCGGCACAGCTCAACTTCGGCAAAGAAATTATTGAAATCGGTCCTGACGACATGGTTATCGCCGCATTGGACAACCGCAATTATGCCAGGCTTTTCAGCGAACAGGAGCTGCCGCACAATTCCATCATCAATATTTTTTACCGGACATCGCAAAAAATCAACCTGCCCAGGGCCGCCTCTTTTGTCGGCGTTATTAACGGGCTGGCAGACTGGATATTTGTCAACGGCGACATACTGGCCGTTACCATTTCGGCCGCGGACAGCGCCCAAACCGACTTGCAGGAACTGGCGCGCCGGGTCTGGAAAGAAATTGACAAACTCCGCGGCGTCAATTCCGCTTTTGTGCCGGCGTTTAAGGTTTGCTGCCATAAGCACGCCACAATCGCCCAGGATGAAGCGACCAACAGCCTGCGTCCGGTTTCCGCACGGGGCATATATCCGAATCTGTTCATTGCCGGCGACTGGACCATGCAGAATTATCCCTGCTGCATGGAAAGCGCCTTTTTATCGGCCAAACGCGCCGTTAAAGAAATATTCAAATCTCTTCAAAACTAATTCCCCATAATATTTTACTTAATTTTCAATCACTTACAGTGTAAGTGACAAAATTTTTCGTTTTTTGACAAAAATATATTGCACATGCAGTTAAATAATGATATATTTTTGCCATTGTGAAAATATTATTGTGACTACGGATTGTAAAAAAGAGGCTGATAAGCTTTGCCGTGTCATCCAGATAACGAAACTTTTTTTCTAATTAATATTAACCATTTAATTTTTTTGTATCATGGATGTAATGAATTACGTATTTTTGGGTGCGAGCTTTATTGCTCTGGTAATTGTGTTCTTCTTCGTGAAGTGGATTTTCTCTCTGCGCCGCGTCGTGCCGACCAATGAAGTGCACATCGTGCGCCGCGGAAAAAACACCATGGTGTACGGAACACCCGAACGCGGCAACGAAGAACAGGCTAAACAGTTCTGCGGGAACAGCTATTACGAATTCCCGACCTCCATTCCTGTGCTCGGCGTCAGCGTGACCGTCATGCCGCTTTCGATTTTCGGCATCGACATCAACGATTACGAAGCTTTCGACAAGGAACGCGTGCCGTTCGTGGTTGACATTCAAAGTTTCTTCCGAATTTCGGATTATGAAGTCGCCGCGTCGCGCATCAACCGAATCGACGAGCTGAAAAAACAACTTCTGAGCATCGTGCAGGGCGCCGTTCGTTCCATTCTCGCCAAGGACTACCTCAACGAGATTATGGGCGAACGTTCCAAGTACGGCCAACAGTTCACAGACGAAGTCAAAGACGAACTCAAATCCTGGGGCGTCGAGACTGTCAAGAATATAGAACTGATGGACGTACGCGACGCCAAAGGGGAAGAAGTGATTTCCAACATTATGAAGAAAAAGAAGTCGGAAATCGAGAAGGAATCCCGTATCGCCGTCGCTGAGAACAACCAGCATGCACGTGAGGCCGAAATCCAGGCCGAACGCGAAATTGCCCTGAAAGAACAGGACAAGGAAAAAGAAGTCGGACTGCGCCGCGCTACGGTTACCAAGGAAGTCGGAATCGCTGAAGAACAGTCTTCGCAGGCTGTGAAGGAGCAAGCCAAGATTACCAAGGAGCGCGAAATGGAAGTTACCAAGGTCGGCGCCATCAAACAGGCGGAAATCGACAAGGAAAAAGCCATCATCGATGCCGAGGCCAAAAAACGCGAAACCGAAATCAACGCCGAAGCGAACAAGAGAAAACTCGAACTCGACGCTGAAGCCGCACTCGTTCAAACGACCAAGGCGGCCGACGGTCAGCTGATTACGGCAACGAAGAACTCCGAAGGAATCAAACTCGAAGGCGACGCCAAGGCCGAAGCCGAGAAGAAGATGCAGCTCGCGTCCGTCGAAGCTCAGCTGACACTGGCCAAAGAAATCGGCGAGAACGAAGGCTATCAGAGCTACCTCGTGCAAATTCGCCAGGTGGAAGCCAACGAGAAAGTCGGACTGGCTCAGGCAGAGAACATCAAGGGTGCTGACATCCGCATCATCGCCGGTGCCGGTGATGTAACGGGCGGTATCAGCAGCGCAATGGGTGCTCTGTCTCCCAAGGGCGGCTTCAACATCGCCGGCGCCATCGAGGCTCTCGCTGCGACCGAAAGCGGACAGGCTCTGCTCAGCAAGCTCGGCCTTTCGGCTCCCGCCGCGAAGTAACGCTTACCCCCTCTTTAATCGAAAGCCCCTGTTCTGCGCGATGCAGAAAGGGGCTTTCCTTTTTTAAACGCCGCAAAAACTAATAATCCATGAGCTCAAGCATTTCGTCAATCAGGTTGGCGGTGCCGTCGGCTACTTCTTTCATTGATTTTGCCAGCATATAGCACGGTGTCGTGACAATTTTGTGCTCCTCATCAACGCAGACTTCGGTAACGCCTTTATTTTCATGTTCGGCACCTGTCTTGGCAATGCCGGCAGCCACGTTTTTGTCATTTCCGACTGTAATTTTAATATGTTCTTTGCCCAGAACACGCGCTAAAACAACCGGCGCAATGCACATGGCGCCGATAACCAGCCCCTGCCGATAACTTTCTTCCAAAGCGCGGCGGACTTCCTGATTAATTTCGCATTCCGCGCCTTTGACGGCAAAGTCGCTCAGATTCAGCGCAGCGCCGAAACCTCCGGGAAAAACGATTCCCTCAAAATCCTGCGCGCGGAATTCAGCCAGATCCTTGATATTGCCCCGGCAGATACGCGCCGATTCAGCTAAAACATTGCGGTTGTCTTCATCTCCGGCTATTGCGACGGCGCTGCCCGTAAAATGGTCAATCGTGCGCGCCTGCCAGGTATTGGGCGCAAAGCACTGATATTCGCAGCCGGTTCTTTCAATTGCCAGCATTGTCAGTACGGCCTCATGAATTTCGGAACCGTCAAAAACGCCGCATCCTGAAAGCACGACGGCAAAGCGGGGAGTTTTCATTTCCATAAATTAATTCCTTTCCTTTTTAAAATTATCGGCTATAAAATATATTATATATAACAGCAATCATTATGAATTGAAATGGAATCTATAAAATTATGCAGTCAAAAATAAGCACTCTAAAAAACGGACTACGTATCATTACTTCTTCTTACCCCCAGCTTGAAACGGTGTCTTTGGGAATATGGATAAAGACCGGTTCGGCCTATGAGAAACCTGAAGTCAACGGTATTTCCCATTTTCTGGAACATATGTCGTTTAAGGGCACCAAAACCCGCAGCGCACTGCAAATATCCGAAGCAATCGAAGACGTCGGCGGCCAGTCCAACGCCTATACCTCGCGAGAGTTTACGGCTTATTATGCCAAAATGCTGAAAAACGACACCGAACTTGCTCTGGATGTATTGTCCGACTCTCTCATGAACTCCACATTTCCGGAAGAAGAAATCAAGAAAGAACGCGAAGTCGTCGTTCAGGAAATCAAACAAACCATAGACACCCCCGACGATATCATTTTTGACTATTTTCAGAGCAATGCCTTTAAAGACCAGGCACTGGGGCGTTCTATTCTGGGGCCGAAGGAAATTGTCCGCGGCTTTACCCGCAAAACGCTGCAAGATTATCTTCAAACCAACTATGCCGCAGAAAATATGGTGGTTTGCGCCGTCGGCAACATTGACCATGACAAATTCGTCAAAATGGCTGAACAACGCATGCAGGGCATTCAGCCCAAAACCAACTTTGTTCCCGAAGAGCAAAAATATATCGGCGGGTTTTATGCCGAAAAACGCAATATCGAGCAGGCTCATGTCATTTTGGGATTCAAGGGCATGCCCTATTCGACCGAACAATATTACCCGATTATCCTGTTTTCGACCTTGTTCGGCGGCGGCATGTCCTCGCGCCTGTTTCAGGAAATCCGCGAAAAACGCGGTTTGGTGTATTCGGTATACAGTTTTACAACTTCGCATACGCAAGACGGTATTTTCGGCATTTACGCCGGCACCGGCCGCAAAGACCTGCCGACCCTTATGCCGGTTATAATTGAAGAAATCAAGAAAGCCTGCGACCAAAAGGTTTTGCAAAAAGAACTCGACCGTGCCAAAACGCAACTCAAGGCAAATATGCTTATGTCCTTGGAAAGCTCATCTTCCGTCGCCGAAGTCCTTGCCCGCCAGCATCTGATATACAACCGGATAATCCCGATTGCCGAAATGGTTGAGAGAATCGAAAAAGTGACGCTCGACGACATACAGAACGTCGCGCAGACCGTTTTCAACACGACACCGACATACACGCTGCTCGGCGATATTGACAATTATATGGCATACGATGAGTTGCAGGAATGCCTCAGGAAACAATAACGGCAGAAAACATGGACATCTATCTGGCGGCGCCGCGCGGATTTTGCGGCGGTGTCTGCCGGGCGGTCGGCATTGTCGAACTGGCCTTAGAAAAATACGGCGCGCCGCTGTATGTCCGCCATGAAATCGTGCATAACAAACATGTCGTTGAAAAGCTGCGCAGCCAGGGCGTTGTTTTTATTGAATCTTTTTCCGAAATAACCGATAAAGGCCGGCCGGTCATTATCTCGGCGCACGGCGCCCCGAAAAAAATTTACCGCGAGGCCGAAAAGCTCGGGCTGAAAATAATCGACGCCACCTGCCCGCTGGTTGAAAAAGTCCACAAAAAAATTGTCCGGCTGGCCAATGAGGGCAAAAACATCGCCATTATCGGCAAAGCCGTGCATCCGGAAATTGCCGGTACGGCCGGACAGCTTGAAAATTATGACAAATACCGGATAATTTCAACGCCGCAGGAAGCCGAAACAGTCCGTTTTGACGATGAAGCGCCGCTCGGCATCGTAACCCAGACGACACTCTCGACAACAGAGGTTGCGGAAATTTCCGCCATTTTGCAACGCCGCTTCGGCAATATCGAAACTTTGTCGCAAAACGACACTTGTTATGCCACAACCCACCGCCAGAACGCCGTCCGCGAATTGACAAAGCATGCCGAGGCAATAGTCGTGGTCGGTTCAAAAAATTCCTCCAACTCGCGGCAGCTGCAAAAAATTGCCGCCGATTGCGGAATTAACAAAGCCTTTCTGATTGACGACGTTTCAGAAATGCCCTGGCCCGAACTGCGGAATGTCAGGCGGCTGGGCATCAGCGCCGGCGCATCCGCCCCGGAAGAGCTTGTCAGACAGATAATCGGCGAGATGAAAAAGCGTTATAAGAATCTTAAGATTCATGATATTATAGTAGCAAGGGAGAATGTCCGGTTTAATCTGCCGGCCGAATGACGAGGAGCTTTGCGATGTCGAGAGCGGAAGATATTTTTCAAAAACTGATTTACTTCGGCGAAGATGCCATTGACGAATTTATCATGAACCGCCAGACCGAAGAATTGTTTCTGGATTTTAAACAGGCGGTATCCTCCGGCAAAAACTTTACGACTCTGCACCGTGACGACCGCAAAAATCTGGCCAAGGCCATATCCGGTTTCGGCAATTCGGAAGGCGGCGTGATTATCTGGGGCGTGGAATGCTCGCGCGATATGGAAGCCGGCGACGTCGCCCAGGCCAAAGTCAAAGTGCAGAATGTCCACCGCTTTTTAAGCTGGATTGAAAACGCCATTTCCGGCTGTACAATTCCCAGCCATAACAAAGTCCGCAACCATGTTATCAGTTGTGACAAAAACGGCGACGGTTTTCTGGCAACTTATATCCCCAAAAGCGAAATCGCCCCATTGATGACAACCAGCAACAGCGCGGTTTATATCCGTTCCGGCTCCAACAATGTTCCGGCGCCGTATGCCGTGATTGCCGGTATGTTCGGCCGCTGCCCGCAACCCAATATCGAACTGATTATGGGCGAGCGAAAGCTGGAAGTCCTCGACAATGTCGACGGCGATATCCTTTATCCCAACAGCATTGACAACCCGCCCCGGCAATACGTCAAGCTGTCTTTCTCTATTCAGGCCTCAAATTCCAGTAACGTTATCGCGCGCGAGCTGTATCTTTCCTGCCACATTTTCAACAACGGCGGCGAGTACAACAAAGTCCGCTTCAGCAATTATAATCAGATGGACGCCATTCCCGGCATTGAAGGCCAGCTCAACCTGATTACGCGTCCGGATCTGCGTCTGCCGCCGCGCGGCATCGTCCGTTTCTGCAATGTCGAGTTTATTTTGTCGCCTTATATTGACGAGGACTTTCTGATAGAAGGCGTTATCGGCGCCGACAAAGCTGCGCCGCACGATTTTCGGATTGACATTCCGAAAAACAAGCTGCGCTCATTTGTAGCAAAGGCGATACGCGGCGAAGAAGACCCGCAGGTTTTTATAAATGAATTTTTTAACGATTACATTCACGGTGAACTTTAATGCCCGAGATTGAAATATACACCGACGGAGCCTGTTCAGGCAATCCCGGTGCCGGCGGCTGGGGCGTTATTTTGCGCTACGGTGCGGTTGAAAAAGAACTTTCCGGCGGCGAGCAGGAAACAACCAACAACCGCATGGAGCTTACCGCTGTTATAGAAGCGCTCAAGGCTCTCAAAAAAGAATGCCGTATTACCCTGTATACCGACAGCCGTTATGTTATGGACGGTATTAACCAATGGATGCCCAACTGGAAAAACAACGGCTGGCGCACCACCAATAAAAAATCGCCGGTTAAGAACGTCGATTTATGGCAGCAGCTGGACGCGCTGGCTGCCCGGCATCAAATCAAATGGGTGTGGGTCAAGGGGCATAACGGGCATCCGGAAAACGAACGCGTTGATGCGCTGGCGCGCAATCAAGCCAAAAACTTTTGCGAACTCAATAATACAAATTCCTGACGATTTCCTCAAAATCCCGTTCATTTATTATTTCCGGAAGAACCTGTCCGTCGGGCACACGCGCGGAAAAAACAACATAAAAAGGCAGTCCCCGGCGCCCGTATTTTTCCATAAACGCCAAAATTTCGGCATTATAGCTGCTCCAGTCTATTTCGAGCGGCACGATGTTATATTTGGCAAACATCTCTTCTGCCGACGGCGTCTTCAACAGCATGGCGTCATTATAATGGCAGGTCAGGCACCAGTTGGCGCCTATCTTGAGCAAGACAATATTTCCGTCGGCAATCAGCCTGTCAATTTGGGCACGGTCGATTACTTGGCCGGTGACGGCGGCTTCGGTTTTCCGGACTTTTGCCACCGCGTTCCGGGCATCATGTATCCCCCAGCTTACGACTGCCGCCACGATGACGGCGCATATCAGGTTAAAAGCCCGGCTGATGCTTAAAAAGGTCTGCGGGTCTTTTTCCTGAATTTCAAGCTCGTTCATCAGCGATTTGCGAAAAAGCAAGACAGCCCAGACACCGGCGATAAAGAAGGCATAGTGCCACAGCAATGCCGCGCCGCCCTGAGCCGCAAGAAGAGAAAGCAGCCAGCCCAGCGTCAGCAGCAGCATAAAAAAGACGGCAAAATTAAACCACATCATCCATTTGCCGGGCTTGGGCACGTAATAAGCCAGCTCCGGCACCAGAGCAACCAGTATGTAAGGAAAAGCCAACCCTAAACCGACCATGCTGACAACTACGGCAATATCAGCAACCGAACCGGCCAGCGCAAAGCCCAGCGCCGTACCGAGATACGGAGCGGTACACGGCGTTGACAGCAAAACCAGAAACACGCCGCTGAAAAACTGAACGGCCTTTTCCCCGCGTTCACGATTATCAGCCGCCTTTTGAATAAATTCCGGCATATGCAGGTTGACAAGCCCCATAACCTGAGCCAGAAACAGCATTATTACAAAAATCATAAAGCTGATGAAGCCGACACTTTGAAACTGCATGCCCCAACCGACGGCATAACCCAGCAATTTCAGCGCTGATAAAACGGCTATGATTATCAGAAACGAACAAAATATGCCCAAAATGTTATAGCAGAAATCGCGGCGGATGCGTTCCGGCTTTACGGCGCCAAAACGGGTAAATGACAATATCTTGAGCGACAGCACCGGAAAAACGCAGGGCATAAAATTTAATATCAGGCCGCCGATAAAGGCAAACCAGATTATTGCCAGATTAAGCCCGGGGTTCTCGCGGCTTAATATTGAAGCAGGTTCGGCAACGACGCTTTGGCGCAAAACGGTTTCCGGTGATGAGGCTACCAGCAGGTCAAATTTCTGCCCCGTATAATCGGCATCTTTATCCAAACTGCGAAACCGGATAACCATTTTCTTCCCGTCAATCCGGATTAAAGGCGCCGCAAATTTGCCGGCCGGGAAGTTTTCAATGAACGCGTCGACCCGGGTCGGCGTTTCTTCGGCCTCTATTTCCAGGCGCAAAACCTGCCCTGTTCCTGATTCTGCCGGCGTTTCGGCCACAAACGAAGCTATTTTGATATCTTCGCGGACGGCGCGCGGATAATACCGCTCAATCAGGCGTAAAAAAGTTGCAACTTTTGATTCGCCGTCTTTTTCGGTTCCGGCGGCAACTTCCAGCTCCGGCCGGACAATTGCAGCCTGACACTTCCGGTCACGGCAGACATCGGCCTGCACCGCAACCGTTATTTTGTACGGGCGCGATATGTCTTTTATTTCGGCGCGGAAAGGAATTGTCACAATATCGGCATACCCCGCGGTGCTTTCTCCGCCTGCCAGGAAAAACCGCCGCGGCAATGGCAGATTAAAGCGAATATTTTCCAGGTTGTCCGCCGCCGCTGCCTTTAATGCAAGCGGACGGTAATTCCGATAGTTTTCAAACAAAACAAAATGTTCATCCGGAATGCGCAGCTGCACGGCGCCGTTGACATCTTTTTGACCGTTTACAACTTTAGACATGCTGACAACCCGTGCCTGCAGCCCATTTTCAGCGCCTTGCCATTCGCCGAGGCCCCGATTGTCTTCAAACGGGGATTTGCCGTCAAACAACCCATAGCTGAACAAAGTTTTCCAGTCTTTTTGAAGCAGCGCCTTTTTCATTTTTTCGGCAGTTTCGGAAGCATCCGGCAAACCGGCATCGCGGGCCAGCTTGGCTGCGGCGGCTTCCCGGTCGCGGGGATTGTCCGAATAGCCGACAACTTTTTTGAAGTCTTTGATTATCACGGCCTTGCCGCCGGACGACGGCCGGTATTCTTCCGCCGTGCCGAATTCATACTGGTCATCAGGCACAATCAGCGGGATATTCTGCTGCATCAGAAAATCCTGCGCGCGGGCTTTCAGATTATTATACAGCCGGCGCACCTTTATGGTTTTGCGCAGAAAATTTTCGCGCAGGGCGGAACTTTCTGCCGCATATTCGGGGTGCCGTTCAATAACGTCGTCGATAAAATCTTCTTCAATCTGACTGCCGGGATATTTTTTATCAAAGTATTCGATGTCTTCCCAATATTTGTCGTATTCTTCTTTGGGGCTGAAATACTGCTCTTCGCCTTCCTGCAGGTCAAGAATCACTTTTCCGCCATCCTGAGCCTGCGCCGGCGCACAAAGAAGCAGATATAGGCTTAACAAAAGGATTTTCAAGGGGTTTGACATCAGATAAATCTTCGCAAAAGTTTGAAATTTGTTTTTAAATTACGATATAATATGGTAGAATACAAGTATGAATAGTGAAAAGTGGTGGGTTATATGGATAACAGTCAATCGTATTATCTGAAGGGAAAATGCCTGATAGCCGCTCCGTCGCTGGATGACGAGCGTTTTAACCGTGCGGTCGTTTATTTGTGCGCTCATTCCGCGCAAGGCGCCATGGGATTCGTAATCAATCATAAAATTACCGAATTTTCATTCTCAGACTTGGCTATGCAGCTGCCTATCCGTTTCGGCGCCGCTGTTCCGCCGATTGCCCTTTATCACGGCGGCCCGGTTGACAAAGTCCGCGGTTTTGTTTTGCATACCACTGATTATCTGCAGGGCGACTGCATGGTTACCGGCGGCGGCGTAGCCGTTTCTTCGTCGATTGATATCTTGTCTGACATTGCCATGGGCGACGGCCCGAGAGAATCCATTATTGCCATGGGTTATGCCAACTGGGCGCCGGGACAGCTTGAAAAAGAAATTATTGCCAATGACTGGCTGGTCGCATCGGCTTCAGAAGAACTTGTCTTTAAAACTAAAGACGAGGAAAAATGGCAAAAAGCGCTCGACGAACTTAAGATAGACATCAACCGACTCAGCCAATTTGCCGGGAGAGCCTGACAATATATCCGAAAGGTGTACATATTTTTCGTGCAGGGTGTACGTAAAATATGGGCTTCTCAAGGCCTTAAATCGTTATTATACTCCATTGTGTTTTGACGGACTAGATTTGATTTAACAAATAATGGAGATTAATATCATGGCCAGACGCAGTCCAACAATGCTTTATGACGTTGTCAGAGATGACCTTTCTATCGTTCGCAATATTTACAACAGCTTTGAAGCGCTGGAAGAAACTCTCGGCACCCTCAAACTGGAAGAGCCGTTGTTTATGACCTATGCCGCCAAAAAATCCTTTGCCCGCATAATCATGAAAAATGCCAATAAAGTTCACAAACTTAAAAACTAAATCGTGATGTTAAACCAGTTCTCAACATCTGCACACAAAGTGTAGAACGGAGATGGTTTCGGATAAAGCCGCTTTCCTGACGGACAGATTTTGATACCGCTGGAATTGCGCATTTTGCCTTTTATATCCTTGCGAACAATCGACATATGGTGCATGCTGCATTTATGGATGACATAATACAGGCTGCCAAACTGATGATTGAGCTGGCGGTTGGGATCGCACAGGCAAGGCAGTTTCGGATCCTTGCTGTGGGTGCTGAATCTGTTGATACGGCTGAAAAACGGCACAAAACTGTTGATATTATACAGTATTTTCTGCGTGGGTTTGCTTCCGTATAATTCCTGCTTGACACATGCGCGCGTAATTTGTTTCTTGATTATCATATACTTGGCGGCTTCTATTTCCGACGCAACATAAAATTCGTCAACATCCATACTCATGTAATATTCCACACCGTTCCTTTTGGCATCTTCCAAACCGATATTGCGTTTGAGCCGTTCATTGGTGCCGGCGGTCAGTTTCAAGTCTGGCTCATAGAAAATTATTTTATCAATCAACCCTTCTTTCTGCATATCTTCAAGCATGGGAAGCAATGGTTCGGGCGAGGGTTCGCCATACCATGACACATCCTGATACACGACATTGATATAATTGACATGCGGCCTGATATTGGTCAGCGAGGCTTTCAAAAGTTCTACCCCGTCGAAAACCGAATACGAAACACCCCAGCGCGCTTCTCTCATCCTATTCATGTAAAAACGAGTCATGTTTATCCGTTTATAACGATTCCGCAGATTTTTGCGGCGTATACGCATCGCCTTCAGTTTTAATAGTGTTTCGTAAATAAATTTTTTCATATCGTTCTTTTCCTTTAGACAAATAGCGCCCTGAAACTAAAAATAGTCCAGAGCGCTTTGTTGATGCCGCAATATGTTGTTTTGGGTTATTTTTTCACCTCATCCGGGTCGACCAGCACGTAGCCTCTTCCCCAGACGGTTTCAATGTAATTTTTCCCGCCTGACGCTTTTTCAAGTTTTTTGCGAAGCTTACAGATAAACACGTCAATAATTTTCAGCTCCGGCTCGTCGATTCCCCCGTAAAGGTGGTTGAGGAACTGATCCTTATTAAGCGTCGAACCTTTGCGCAGCGAAAGCAGTTCCATAATGCCGTATTCTTTACCGGTCAGATGCAGCGCCTTGCCGCAGACGGTAACCGTCTGGTTGTCGAGATTGACTTCGACATCTCCGGTCTTAATCACCGAATTGGAGTGCCCTTTGGAGCGGCGGACAACGGCTTGGATTCGTGCCAGAAGTTCCGCTTTGTCAAAAGGTTTGGTCAGGTAGTCGTCAGCGCCGTAGCCAAGACCTTTGACCTTTTTGTCCGGTTCGCTCAAGCCCGAAAGGATAAGCACGGGAGTATTGACTTTGGAAGCCCGTAGATTCTTCAGCACTTCATAACCGTTCATATCGGGCAGCATCAGATCCAAAATGATGATATCATAATCGTATAATTTGCCGATTTCCAAGCCGTCCTCACCCAAATCAGTGGTATCTACAATCATACCTTCCTTTTTGAGCATGGTTTCGATACTTTGCGAAATGGCATAATCATCTTCCACAAGCAGCACGCGCATAACAAACATTCCTTCCATGCAATCGGTTTTCAATTTATGCTTTCATCATACCTTGTTATTTCTTATTTGTTAACTTTTTTGCAAGGGCTGTTAATAATTATTAACACCGGGTGTTGATAACCTCAAAAAGGGCTGAAAAAAAAGTATAAATGTGTATATTAAAATAAGTTTAATCAGCAAAAGGTCAGCAAATTGGGCGCTTATCTCGAAAATATCCTTCAGGAAATCAATAAACTGGACACCGCAGCCTATTACGGCAAAGTGACCGGTGTACAGGGGCTGTTTATCGAAGTCAGCGGGGTGCTGGCCAAATTATCTATCGGCGACCGCTGCAATGTTGTCAACAACAACGGCCAAAAAGTTCCCTGCGAGGTTGTCAGCTTCAAAGACGACAAGATTCTTCTGATGCCCTACGCCTCAATGGAAGGCATCGGCCTTGGCTGCCCCGTCGAAGTGGAAGATGCCTGTCCGGTGATTTATCCGCACCCGTCATGGCTGGGGCGCATTATCAATGCTTTCGGCGAGGCAATCGACGGAAAAGGCCCGCTGATTAAGGGCAGCAAGCCCTATTTCATCAAATGTTCGCCGCCGCCGGCACAGTTTCGCGACCGCGTCAAAGGCAAAGTCGACCTCGGCGTTAAGGCCGTCAATACCTTCCTGACCATCTGCAAGGGACAGCGCATGGGCATTTTTGCAGGATCAGGCGTCGGAAAGTCAACGCTGATGTCGATGATGGCGCGGCATACCGATTCTGACGTGTCGGTTATCGGGCTTATCGGCGAGCGCGGCAGAGAAGCCAAAGAATTCGTGGAAGACGTTCTGGGAGCCGATGGCCTGGCCAAATCGGTTCTGGTACTCGCAACTTCCGACGAAAGCCCGCTGCTGCGCCGGCAGGCCGCTTATGTCACTATGGCAGTGGCCGAATTTTTCCGCGACGAAAACAAAGACGTTTTGTGCATGATGGATTCGATTACGCGTTTTGCCATGGCGCAGCGCGAGATTGCCCTTTCGGTCGGCGAACCGCCGGCTTCCAAAGGCTATACGCCGAGCGTCTTTTCGGAACTGCCCAAACTGCTGGAACGCGCCGGCCCCGGTTCGGGCAACGGAACGATTACCGGGCTGTTTACGGTGCTGGTTGACGGCGACGACCATAACGAACCGGTCGCGGACGCGGTGCGCTCGATTCTGGACGGGCACATCGTTCTTGACCGCGCCATTGCCGAACGCAACCGTTATCCGGCGATTAACATTCTGCGCTCTATCTCGCGTACAATGCCGGATTGCGACACCAAAGAAGAATACGAACTGGTCGCCAAAGCGCGCAAATATATATCCTCGTATGAAGACATGGCCGAGCTTATCCGTCTGGGCGCCTACAAAAAAGGTTCCAACCGCGAGGTCGACGAAGCCATTTTTTATTATCCGAAAATCGAAGCTTTCCTTGCGCAGGGCAAACAGGAACGTTTCAGTCTTGAGGAATGTTATGAAATCCTCGGCAATATTCTGGCTATCCCGTTCAGCCTGGAGGCATAGGCCTTAGATGAACAAATCGCTTAAAACACTGACCCGCATCAAAAAGTTTGATATTGACGAACAGCGCAAGCTTCTGGTCGAGCAGCTGGAAGCCGAAGAACGCACGATTGAAGACCTGCGCCTGCTGAATGAAAAATTTGAGGCGGAAAAAAAATTTGCCCAGGAAAATCCCAGCCTGTGCAGCGACTTCGGTCTTTATACCAAACGTTATTTGAAAATCCGCGCCGCTCATGAAATCAAGCTGAATAATATCCGCCGGCGCATAGAAGAAATCCGCGATATTATTGCCGCAATGTTTAAGGAGCAAAAAACTTTTGAGATTATCGACGCCAACCGCACCATGCGCGAGGAAAAAGAACTTGCCGAAAAAGAGCAGAAGCTGCTTGATGAAATCGGCACCAATACATATATTAAACAACATAAACAATAGAACTACATCAGCATAAAGGAGAATATCATGTTTGAAGTCAAAGAACTGCCCTATGAGATGAGTGCATTGGAACCTTATGTTTCCGAACGCACCTTGTCTTTCCACTACGGCAAGCACTATCCCAATTATGTCAATACGCTCAACAAACTGATTGACGGCACCGAATACGAAAATATGGCGCTTGAAGACATTATCCGCGCCACTTACGGCAAGCCAGACAAGCAGGCTATTTTCAATAATGCCGGACAAGTCTGGAACCATGAATTTTTGTGGAATTCAATGTCGCCGTTCGGCGGTGCGCCCGAAGGCAAACTGCTGAATAAAATCGTCGAGCAATACGGTTCATACGATGAATTCCGCAAGCAGCTCAAAGACGCCGCGGTTGCACAGTTCGGCAGCGGCTGGGCATGGGTCTATGAGGAAAACGGCGCTATTAAAATCATGACCACCGCCAACGGCGACACGCCGATTGCCCGCGGCATTCAGCCGATGCTGAATATTGACGTTTGGGAACACGCTTATTATCTGGATTACCAAAACCGCCGTGCCGAACATGTCGAAAATTTTATCGACCACCTTGCAAACTGGCCGGAACTTGCTGATTAAACTAAAAAAGCCGCCTTTCATAAGGCGGCTTTTATTTTGAAACCCGACGCAAAAACGCATAGAGCGTCATGCGGTTGACGCCGAGGCGCCGCGCAATTTCGGCTTTGGGTATTTTCTGTGCCAGCATTTCTTTAATTTCTTTTTCGTGTCCGTTAAGCTTTGTACTTTTATTGCGACTTCCCGGAGGACGCCCGAATATTCTTCCCTCGCTGCGCAGTTGGCACAACCTGTTACGCATGATTTGCGATTTCAGTTTTGAATTGACGTCCAGCACCATATCTATCGCCGACAGCAGCATTTTGACAGCCGGCGTATCGTCAAAAACATAATTGTCACTTACGACAACCAGCGTTATTTTTCGGCGAACACATTCACCTATAATATTTTTTATTGACGACAAAGATTTGCCCAGACAACAAATTTCCGAAGTCAACAAACTGTCACCGGCATGAAGTTTTTTGAGACATGATTTAATGACCCGCTTGTCAGCCATGCATCAATACTTATCCGATGTTGCCGGGCATAATTTTCGATTATCTGCCTTTGCTGCGCTGCAATTTCAGATGAGCGCTCTCGTAATGCTTTTATTTCCAGATAAGCACCAAACATTATTTTCTCATACAAAAAAAACAAACCCAAAAGACAGCTAACAGGATAATTGCGCCCAACAGCAAAAGTTTCCTCTTTTCCTTTTTTTTGTTGCGCATCAATTTTTCTTTAAGCAAAACAACAAGGTCTTGATATTCATTTGGAAATTTTTCAGCAAGCTTTTGGATAACGCCTGTTTTTTTATCTTCCAGACCGGCCAAAAAAGTTCTGGTAAAAACTTTTTTGATTTTACCGGCTTGGCACACATTAAAATGATTTTCTATGGCTTTAAAAAAAGCAATATTGGCGGCACCATGGCGCAGATAAAAACTATTGTTTTGACCTGCCTGCCACCAAATTCCGCGTTTATGCTTGCGATAAACAGCCATAACATCGGGCAGCATGGCGATTTTGCCAACCTCAGCGTGCAGCAGGTGCAGAAACCAATCGCCCGGCAAGATGCCGTTTGGTATCAACTCCGGACTGTCTTGATAAAAACGCCAGCGGTAAACGACAGAATTGGTCTGAATAAAATTTTGTTTAAGCAAAGACTTGAGGTTCATTGAGCCGACCTTTGCCAACATCTTTTTATCAGGGAAAACAGAATCCGGCTGCTCCCCCTCTTCCCATTTGACGGTCACAGGATGAAAACAAACAGAGCAGTCCGGATGAGCGTCCAAATAATCAACCTGTTTTTGCAGCTTGTTTTCGTCTGTCCAATAGTCGTCGCCTTCGCACAGCGCGACATATTGTCCGCGGATAAGCGGATACAAATATTTTTTGGTAATATGTCGTCCTCTGCTCCATTGGTTTTCCGCCTGATAAACCGGACGGATAATACCGGGATATCTGGCGGCATATTCGCGGATAATATCGGTGGTACCGTCGGTCGAGGCATCATCATGAACAATGACCTCAAACGGAAAATCAGTCTGCTGCATAACAAAGCCGTCCAGCGCCTGCCTTATGAACGCCGCATGGTTATAGGTCAGACAGACGACAGACAGTTTTATTCCCATATAATACCTTTTACAATATCATCGCTTTGAATAAATATTTTAAAATTATCTTTAATATTTTTTATATCATCCAATATATTTTCCAAACTGTTTGACGCCATTATAAAAGGTCCGTAGCGAGAAGATTTATCTCGTATTTCAGAAGTAACCATTCCCTCTTTTATATTTGAGATAAAAATATCTTTTACTGAAGATAAACTTTTTATGCTATCAATTCCTTCTATAGATTTTATTATGCCCGGAGGTAACAAAAAACATGTATATGCAGAATAACCGGCTTTTAAATTTATTGCCTGTTGATGAAGCTGTCCTGAAATATATTTCACCAGTAAATCATTAACATCTATCCCGCTTGCATACGGTACCAAATGCGACGACACAAAACAACCGCCTCCTCGTGCGGCAATTTCATTAAAATATATTTCGTTTCGATGATGATCATAGATGTATTCTCCTTGAGTGCTGGCAATTTTAGGAGAAAACGAGCGCACAATCTCTTGGTTAATTTTTATAATGCGTTTTTCAACATCCGACAATTCTAATGCAACACTTTTAAATATGCGCTGTTTAGAAATACACTTTCCACGAATATTAAAATTAAAGCACTTACCGATGGCAAGCGTTTGATATTTGCCATCCCAGGCAAAACCGTCTACTACATATTCCTGCCCTTCTATGAATTCTTCCACCAAAACAGTACCATCTGATGAAAATTTTCTTGCATCTTCAAAGTGTTCTGTCAATTCATCATCTGAACAAATCTTATAAACTCCCCTTGAAGCATCGCTGTCAACAGGCTTAATAACAGCGGGATATTTTATATGTTTAATAAATTCCAAAGCATCAAACAACTTATCTGTTTTACAATTCTTTGCGACCTTAATTCCTTTTTTACTCGCAAATTCATGCATAAGCTGTTTATTGGAAAATAAGAGCGCCGAACGATAACTATTTCCAATCAGTCCTAAGTTTTCAGCAGCATATCCACAACTTTGAGTTGCCAAATCTAATTGATCAGACAGGACTGCCACAACTTTTTCTTTACGCGCAATATCCAATATCAGATTTTTATCTTTAACATCACTATAATAGAATTTATCCGCGAGTTCAAAACACGGCGAATTCGCTCTTTGAGGCGCAACAACAATCACATAAAAACCATACCGCCGCAGTGTTTGTAATAATGGTAATTGTCCAAGGCCTGCACCTAAAACCATCACTTTTCTAGCCATGAAAAACATTCTCCCATAAATTCATCTGATAAGTATATGAAAACCGTTTGTTCAGTATTTGAATATTTCGTTCAACATCGGCTTTACTTTCCTGTATAAATTCTTCAAATGGCAACCTCTTGATTGTAGCTGTATCAAATACTTTTATCCCCATCTGAGTAAAACCTGAGTAGGTCGTTGTCGAAGATTTTACAAATATCTTCTTCCCAAGCAGCATCAAAGCAGATATATTGCCAACGCCCTGTTGCCGATTTTGATTGGATATGTATACATCGACAGATGATAAAAAACGGATATATTGCCGGGGTTGTTTCCATTTTAAAACAGGATCAAATTTGGTACCAAATATTTCCCTGCCTTTTTTTAAAATTCTATTTTTTACATCCGTTTGCCCATAAGTTTTATACGATAAATTTGTTGTAACAATGATATTTTCATCTTTGTATTTTGCTAAAAAATCCAACATTTCCAAAGTAGTTTCATCTGTCGAATTATTAATCATAATTCGATAAGGTTTTCCCGATTTATGTTTTACCGGTTTTCGAATATACCGAACTATAGGGTTATTATATACAATATCATATGTTTTCTTATTTCCAAAACGCTGATAATACTCATTTTTATCAAAGGTTGTAATGATACCCGCCACATTTTGTCTGACGAAATTTTCAATTTCGTTGTCTGGAGCAGAATACAAATCCCCTCCCATAATTGCCCAATAAGTACGAGCTAAGACACCTGCGTTATTATATAAATATTTGCTTAATCTGGGAGAAAACAAACCATAGACAATTACTTTTTCTGTTATTTGCAGATCTAATTTCAAAGTCATAATATTTCCATAAAAGATATTATGACCAAAAAGGCGACCTCCTACTTTTTCTGCCGCACCACTGTTAAAAATGAAAGCATGCTCTGACTGGTTAAAATACCTGTTAAGTAACTTTACAATATTTACCGTAATAAGTGTTTTATGCAGAATATGAACGTATTTATAACGTAAGACACCCAGTATTTGACTATAATCAGCTACTTTTTTCTTTATGGTTATAAAATTTTTACCCAAAAAGAAATATTTTTTATATTTAAATCCGTTCACTCTTGTTTTTTCGCAATTAAATAAAAACGAAAACATAATTTATTACCTCATACTTTTTACAACAACTCGTATTTATCCAACATTTCATTAATTGCTTGGGGCGAATTAAACATCATTACATCAATAATCGACAGCCCGTTGATGAAATCATTATTGAATTGCCTGTAAAAAATCCTGCTAAAGTCTGTTTTAATAAAAGACAAGTCTATGTTTTTGGAAGAAAACTTATAAGGATCATAAATCGCCATGCCGCCAATCGGATTTATATAATGCGTCGCATTCAAAATCTGGCACATATGGCTTATTTTATCATCTCCTTTCAGAGAATTGTCTTTATCAATTTCCGAAGAAACAAGAAGTTCTGTTCGGATACCCAAATAATCGGCAATTTTAACAAAACTCGCGAAGATGAACTTTGCTATATTTTTCTCCGGATTGAGCATTACATCTTCAATAATCGGATACACCTTTGCAAAAAAAGGGGCTTTTTTATAACTTGTATAAATCATTTGCAGAAACGAAGCCCTGTTTTTGTGTTCTGTACAGATATTAATCTCATTAATTAGTTTATTCTGGCTTGCCTTTTCTAATGACAGGGTAATCAAACGGGGTGCCCCGTTGCTCAAAATATTATTACGGTTTATCCACCCTCTGTTTATGTAATTCACATCATCATATGACACGAAGGTATCAACGGCATTCATCAATTGCCAATAACCGATATAAGGAAACAAATACGGCTGCATTATTGCAATTTTTTTAGTCATTATTAACCTGCCTTTTGCATGGAAAACGCTGTTCTGATTATTGCGCAGTTTCTGCTCACCTCTTCATTGCTGAGCTGAGGATATAGCGGCAGGCAGGCGATGCGAGCGCAAATATCCTCGGAAACAGGACATTTCTGCGTTGTTTTCAGATACGGCAGCGTGTTTAAGCTCGGATAAAAGTAGCGTCGCGGAAAAATATCGTACTCTTTAAGCGCAGAAAACACTCTCAACAATTCTTGTTCTGACTTAAATACAACCGGATAATAAGCGTAGTTATATTCCAGTCCGGACTGAGCTTGGGGACGGCGGACCACACCCGCCAGCAAAGAATCATACCTGTCACACACGCGTTTGCGCTCGCGGATAATTTCTGCAATATGCGGAAAGTTTGCCAATCCCATGGCGGCATGAAATTCAGATTGTTTGCCATTTATGCCCAAACAGATATGATTATCATAAATGTGGCCGAATTTCTTAGATAATTCCAACTTCTCAGCAACATCTTTATCTTGGCAAATGCATGCCCCGCCTTCAACAGTATGGAAAAGTTTGGTTGCGTGAAAACTACAGGTTGAAATATCGCCGTAACTTAACAGGCTTTTACCTTTATACCGGCTGCCGAATGCGTGAGCGCCGTCATAAATAACTTTTAAGTTATGACGCGCCGCAATCTTTTGAATCTTGTCAACATCACAGGCGTAGCCGAAAACATGCACGGCCATAATCGCTTTGGTGCGCGGCGTAACGGCAGCCTCAATCTTATCTGCGTCAATCGTAAAATTATCAGGCTCGATATCAACAAACACCGGCTGGCAGCGTTCCCACAAAATCGATGAAGTGGTCGCGACATAAGAAAATGGCGTTGTGATAATTTCACCATCTTTGATGTCCAGCGCATTGAGTGCAAGTTGGAGCGCAATCGTACCGTTGGTGACGTAATCAAAATGCTCAACTTCCAGAAACTTTGCCATTTTCTGTTCTAAAGACTGAACCAAAGCCCCACCGTTTGTCAAAACACCAGTGGCAAATATGTCTTGTATATATTTAGAATATTCCTCTATCGGCGGCAAATAAGACTTAGTCACATAGATTGTCAATTCTCTTTCTCCGACACATTATCAAAGTACAAAAAAACCACCTGGTTAAAGGTGGTCGGAGAGTTGACAAAGCATATTTAGTGAAATGCTCCCCTTTGGTCTTTAAAGTTGAAAACTTCTGAACATACACCACGGGCTCCCCGACCATGATACTGTCGGGGATATATTTCTTTGGCCGAATCATTCAATGATTCAGCCGCAGCTAACGACGTCATACCCAACGCCGCACTAAATACAGAGCTTGTCAAGGCTCCGCACCTTTTTACAGGTACTCGACAAAATTTTTGCCGTGCGTTTAAGCTAATGCCATTATATTATTATGTCAAGTTAAATTAAAAGTTGCACTGAGACACATGTTCTCATTTTGTTCCCCTAAATTTAATTGGGTTGACTATTTGGCAACTTTGCTTTATTCGTATTTAAGTATTTAGTGAAATGCTCTTTATGGTTGATTGCTATATATAAAAAGGCCGGACTTGACAACCGGCCTTTTTTTTCAGACAAATTTTGCCGTTAAATATCAGCCACAACCTGCAAGCTGATAATGGTATCGGGGGCGGAAACCTCGCCGTTGCCGCCGGTGCCTTTTTTGATGGCGTCAACATATTCCATGCCTGATGTCACCTGCCCCCAGACCGTATATTGGCCGTCAAGCCAGCCGCAGTCCCCGAAGCAAATGAAAAACTGGCTGTCGCCGGAATTGATATCCATGGCACGCGCCATGGACACCGTTCCGCGCTTATGCGGCATTTTGTTAAACTCGGCTTTCAGCTTTTTGCCGGTGCCGCCGGTTCCGGTGCCGTACGGACATCCCGTCTGCGCCATAAACCCGTCAATCACACGGTGAAATTTCAGCCCGTTATAAAACTCGGCGCGCACCAGTTCTTTAATCCGTTCAACGTGATTGGGCGCGACATCGGGAAACATTTCAATCACCACGTCGCCGTCCTTGAGTTTGAGCAGCAAAGCATTCTCGGCGTCTTTTACCTGATACTGGTGTTTAATCTTTTTAGAACGTGTCTTGCTGACAGGCAGTTTTTTGGTCTCGGCCGGCTTAATGCCCCTGGTCGAACTTTTGGCAAGTTTTTTGGTATTTTCTTCAGACATTGTTTTCTCCTAACTTTTATCGGTTAGTTCTTATATAGGTATTAATTTCTTATTTTGCACGTTTTTGCAAAACAAAATCAACCCGCTGCTCCGCCGTCAGCCCGGAAGGAAAAGACTCGTCAATTTCCTTCAGCCGGCTTTTCAGACCGATGCCGTTGGCAATCTGAATCGCCAGCCCCGGACGGGCGTTCAGCTCCAGCATCATGGGGCCGCGGCGGGCATCCAGCACAATATCCGCTCCCAGATATCCCAGCCCGGTCATTTCATAAGCCATAGCGCCGATGATTAAGTGCTCGCGCCAAAACGGCACTTCAATTTTCATTAAATCCGCCCCGGTATCCGGCTGAACGGAAATCGGCATATCGCGGCAGACGCCGTGCAGCGCTTTGCCGGTGGCTATATCCAGCCCGACACCGATAGCCCCCTGATGCAGATTGGCCCGACCGCCCGAGGCTCTGGTCGGCAGGCGCGTCATCGCCAGCGCGGGAAAGCCTTTATACACAATCACCCGTACATCCGGAACGCCCTGGTAGCTGTAATCCCGGAAAATATCCGAAAAATGCACCAGTTCTTCAATAATTGCCGTATCATATTTGCCGCCGAGCGAATATAACCCGCTCAGGATATTGGAAATATGCTGATAAACTTCATTATACGCCAGCTGCCGCCCCGAAGCGGTCGTAAATATTCCTCCGTGATAGTCTTTAATGACCAAAACGCCTTTGCCGCCGCTGCCCTGAGCCGGTTTTATCACAAATTCGGTTTGGCCTGTGATCATATCCAGAATATTTTTAGCCTCAAACTGATATTCGATTTTGCCGATTAAACGCGGCGTACTGATGCCGATTTTATTGGCCAGCTCTTTGGTCTGCACCTTGTCGTCCACCAACGGATAAAAACGCCGCCGGTTGTATTTGGAAATAACGTCAAAATTGCGCCGGTTCATTCCGAGAACGCCGGCAGCGGCAAGTTCACGGGGACTGGCAAAAGATTTCAACCATTCAAACATTATTTTTTCACCAACGGGCGGAAGCGTTTAAGCTCCATTAAGCGGTATCCGGTATAAGTTCCGAGCAGCATCACCAAGAACAGAATCACCAAATTCAGTTCATTAAAGGCAAACATGATATGGCGGATGTATTCGCTGCTGATGACAAAATATGTCGCTATTGCCACTATCAGGCTGAAAAATATTTCGCGTCCGGCATTCAGCGCGCCGTCTTCTTCCCAGGTGATGGACGCGCGTTCAATAATCCATGCCATAATGATAATCGGGAAAAAGACCGCCGACTGGGCTATATTAAAATCAAATTTATAACCCACGATTGTCAAAGACTGCATAATCAGAATGACAAAAATAACGACAGCCGAAATTCTCGGAACCAGCAAAAGGTTGAGCTTGGACATGATAAAGCGGATTGAAAGCCCGAGAGTCATGATAATGGCAAAGCACAGCATTCCCGGCCAAAAACCGGTTTTGACCAGCGACATCGCCAGCAGCATCGGCGTAAACGTCCCCATCGTCTGCAAACCGATAACGTTGCGCATAAGAACGATTATGAGAATAGCCAGCGGAAAAATCGACAGCCATTTCAGCGTATTTTGCTGAGTCAGCGGCAAATTGTATATCGAATACTCATACCGCTGTTCCTGATTGGATATTTTGGCTCTTTTGCCGGCCAGTTTCATGGACGACGTAATCGATTTGAGCACCGAAAACCTGATAATCGAATTTTCGCCGCCCTCAACATCAATCAAAGACCGGCCGCCGCGTTGAAACAGCACAAAATTGTCGGGAAGCCCCTTTTTGCCGGTTTTGATGTCATAGATTTTCCATGAACCGTCAATATAAGCCTCTATCATCAAATCGGGCGAGAGCGATTTTTTGCTCTCCTGCAGACGAAAGCCGCGGGCCGTCCGCGAAGGTATTTTTTTCAGCGACAGCAAATCAGTGATAATTTCCACCATAATCTGCTGGTTGGATTTGACCGGCAGGTAAGCCTGAACTGCCGGCTGCAAAGGCTCCTCGTTCAGCAGACGGATAATCTGGCTGACTGCGTCGCCTTCCTGTTTCTGCGCAAGCTGCAGCAGCTGGCGGGCAGCCGCCAGTTTCTGTTCGCCAAAAACCGGCATATTGGGCGCAGACGGCGCCGCGGATTTGATTTTCCCGCGGGTGTCAATATTGTCAAAAAGCAAAATTTTATAATAAATATCCTGCTGGCCTTCTCTGGCGGCGCTTGACAAAATCAGGCGCGATGCCGCCTTGTTTTTACGAATGCGGTATCCTTCGGCAACGACATTTTCTTCAAGTATCTTAAAGGCGTCATTGTCACGCGGCGTGGTAAGCGAAACTTTTATCGGCTCGCCGGTCGGCTCAAAAGAAATATGGGCTTCAATACTCCAGACATTGGCATTCTGCCGCGGCGCGAAATGAAACCCCCAGTATTCGACTTTATAATATATGCCATACCCGGCATACGCAACGGATAACAAGAGCAGAATTGAAAGGATTATCCGGACAGAAAAAACTTTTTTTAACATATTATAAAAATCCTCAGTGCAAAGTATGTTCCAACGAAGAATCGACAATAAAACGCCCGCTGAGGATATTGCGGCCAATCAGCCCGCGATATTCAAACTTAGAACGATCTGCCAGGGTAAATTCGGCATTGATAAGTTCACCTCCGATTTTTACATCCATATTAACGGACGGATTGTCACTTTGCGCCGTACTCTCTTTTCAAAATGGGCTCCGTTGATGTCAAAACCGACCCATTTTTCGCCGTCGCGCTCAAACGTCCGCATATTCGTGACGCCCACCGAAGAAGTTTCGGCTCCGGTGTCAATGCGGGCTTCTATCGGAGCTGAAAGCGGAAGAAAATAAACCGGTTCGACGCCGCCGATAACTTCCAGCGCCGGTTTTGCAGCCGGCCTGACCTCGACTGCCGGAACAATCGGCAGGCGCACATCGTTTTGACAGGCAGAAACCATCAGACAGATACCTCCGCAAAGAGAAAGATAAAACTTTTTATTCATTACAAACCCAGCTTATTTAATGGTAAAATCTGCTATAATTATGTTCAAAACAAAGGAATTGTAAAGTTAAATTTAATAATTCATACAATTTATTGAAATTAATATTCTTACATGATAAAATTTAGACAAAAGAATCAGAGAGGAAAAAAAATGAGTCAAAACTTAATTGAAAAACTTCAGGAAATCTGGGGTGATATCCGGCAGGATTATACTGTCCGCAAAATCAGAAAAAATTGGAAGAAAATGAAAAAGACCGAAGGCTATATCGTTGCCTCGGCTATTGCCAAAACCGCCGCCGGGGGATTGAAACGCAGCGGTGAAAAAATACTGAACAACTTTAAATACGCAATCATCGGCGCAGCCTCTCTTATCAGCGGCCCGACTTCGGGCGCAACCGGCGGCACGCCCCGCCCTGCCGAAAATGACGGGGCGACAGACACATACAAGGAAACGCGGCTGACGCCGGTCATGAAACAGCTTCAGGAAGTCCATTCCGATGAATCGCTGCAACAGATTTGCAGCCAGCTGCTCAGCAATGACACCATTTACAACAAAATCTGCGCCGAAAAATCCGAACAGCTCGGCGAAGAAATCCTGCGGGTTGCCGGAGAAGTCCAGGGCTTAATCGGCGGCAACAGAGGACAAATCCGCAGCAGGATACTGAAAAACCGCTGGGGCAAAGATGTTCCGGTCGGGCTTCACTGCCTGCGCAGCGCTCTGGAAGTGACCACCGAAGCGGCTGAAAACACAAAATCGCCGGAATTTATCAATGCCTTTGTCAAAAAAATCCGCGACTACAACCCGAACGGCTATTACGGGCTGCATGACACATATTGCAAACACCGCAATTACAAAAAATCAACCCGAAACCACAAACTGACGCAGATTATCGCGGAAGAAACCAAGGACAACCCTTACGATATTTGCCTGATTGCCCACAAAAGCAAAGGTAACCATACCGGCTCCGGCTACCATATGGTTTTGTACTATAACCATATGATTATCAGTTTTAACAATGAAAAAATCGAAGACGCGGACGAATACTTCAAGGATGTTGAAAATCAGGGCGATTTGATTAATATCAGCCGCACCGTGCGCGAAGACGGACGCGAGGAAATTACGCAGAATATCATCCGGCAGTTTGTCGATGATATCCGTGCCGGCAATACGGAAAAAATAGAAACCGTCTTGGCCAGTTACATGGGCAACAAAGAGATTCCCCTGCAAGACAGGATTATTGCCGGAAGCGTACTGCAGAGCCACCTGCCGATTGCCGGCAATCTGCCGACCACCGCCATGAATATCGAACATTTGCGCATTGTCCGTGCCAAGATGCCGAAACCGGCGGAAGTGTCAGAAAAAAGCGAACGCCCGGCGCCGCGCAAAAAAATCGGCAACAGAAATCCGGCAAACCAATTTGCCGCTGCCACACGGCAACGGCAAAACAGGAACACACATATTTAGAAGAACAGCGACGCGCGCAGGCTGACGACCGTCGCATGGTCGGATTTGGGATTTTGCGCCGGATTGAAGTAAAACTGAACATCCGGCGTTATGGTCATCCATTTGGAAATGCCCCACGACCAGTAAGCTTCCAGAATTGTTTCGGCATCGTGCGCGAGCGGTTCGCCGACGGCGTTCTCATTAATTTTGTTATAAGCGCCGGCAAAACCGATCTGATCAAGGCTGTTGCGGTCAAACGGATTGTTGAAAGCCATGCCCAGAACCCAGGACTGGTCAATTTCGGCCTGTGACCCCGAAACGCCGTTAATGCGCCCGAACAAAGAAAATTTTTCACCGAAATCCTGACTGAAATTCAGTGACCAGCCGTTGGTCGTCTGCGGCTCTTTTTTGACATTGGGCTGGTTATAAACCAATACGGAATATTGTCCGGCGCCAAGATTGCGGATTGTCGGCGTATATGACAGTGACGCAAAGGTTGTGTAATGTTCTTCATCCAAATGCGATGTCGAGATACTTTGGCCGGTGGTATTGGTGGCGTCCTGCGCGCCAAAGCTCAAATTCCATTCGGTGTTCGGCGCAATCGCGATATAACCGCCCAGCGAAGCCGTCGGATAGGTTGAAGACGCATTCTGCGACATTGCATAGTTAAGAAAATACTGCTGCTGATTTGACAAATAGGTCGTACCGTCAAAATTATAAAGCGGATATTGACCGAGAGAAACGCTCAGCCAGTTCCATTTTCCGGGAAGCTGATAGGTATAATACAACTCGTCAAAAGTATTCGAAGCCGTCGTGTAGTCGTTTATACCGGTTACCGCGCCGATACGGTTATTGATGTCCTGCGCCGTCGCGCCGCTGTATTGCGCCATATTGTAGGCGGCAGACAAAGTTCCGGTGCCGTATTCGTTATTAAAATTCTGCCAGGTAATCGAGGGATATATCATACCCTGAAAAGCGGTCTTTTTGCCGCTGGGAGCACCGTACTGCGGCATGAATGACACATCCACCGCAAAACCGAAACCGTATTCTTTTTGGAGATGATCCTTAAAGTCTGCATAATCCTGCAAAATGTCGCTGACACTCCGGCCCGAACGGCGGATGGTTGACGCTGCCACGCGCTGTTTGGCACTTTTGGACTGATAGACCTGCGCTTTCATGTCCGTCACCTCCTGCGCCGAGGCATTCACCGCCAGCACAGACGCGCCGATTAACCCCAAAAGCCCCAATTTATAAAATTTATCCCGCATATTATATCCTTTCTGTTTTAGTGATTTAGAGAAAGATATATATGCGGGAAGGCATATTTAAAGATTGGCTGAAAAAAAGTGCCGTATTGCAGACCAGAACTACTCCGCAGACAATAACGGAGCCTGAATCTCAAAATCGCAGACCATTCCCGGCGGACAGGGGCGCTGCGGATTGAGAGGAAGCGGCGCGTTGCCGCACTTGAAGCATCGCGAATTGCTGCTCTGGGTCAAAAGGATGCGGCCGGGAGCACAGGCTCTTATCGTTGTCGAATATCCGTCCGCACATGGTGTTCCGCGGCATCGGCCGCAGGCCGTGCCGGCCTGCTGTTCAAAAATCTGCCCGTCTTTACAGTCAAACCGGTTTATCAAGGCTGAATAACCATTCTGACAAGGTAGAATTTCACATTTTTTACAAGCGGAATTATCACTTTGCATCGTCAACCTTGTACCTGCGCCACAAGCGGCAATGCGTGTGCTGTAACCTGTCCGGCACGGCGTTCCGCTGCACTTTTTGCACTGCGGATTGCCGCTTTGCACAGACACAGTCTGGCCGTCTTCGCAGGATGACAGCAGGCGATATCCGTCGGCGCAGGCGGTTCCGGAACATTTCTGGCAAACCGGATTGCTGCCCTGATTTAAGGTTGCCTGCCCGGCTGCACAGGAAACGTTCAGACTGTAACCGTTCTCGCACGGAGTGCCCTCGCAATAAACACATTCGGGGTTGTCCGTCTGAGCCTTACGGTTCTGTCCGGGCTGACAGACGTTGTAAGTATGATATTGTCCGCTGCACGGCACGCCTTCGCATTTGAAACATCCCGACTGGGACGGGTGACGGGTCACGCGGGTGCCGTCCGGACAATCATTGACAAAGGTGTAAGGTGCGGGACAAGTGATTTTCTCACATTTTTTACATACAGGAAATCCTTCCTGCTCAACCAGATTGTGGTCTTCGCCGCAGGCGGAAATTGAAGCGGAGTAACCAGCCGCGCATTTAGGGACGCATTTATGGTTTACAAGCTGGTATCCTTCTTGTTTGCAGCCGGAAATTTTATAAAAATTGCCGTACTCGCATTTGGCATATTCATACTTTTCATAATCAAAAGCGGCGTGCGGCAGCAGCGGATATTCCAGACTGTTGCACAAGCAGCCGGAATCTTCGCCGTAAGGACAAGAACAGGTCTTGGCTCCGGCATCGGGCGAATAGCCGTTTTTACAGCGGACGGCATAATAAACCTTTGCCGCAGATTTGGTTTTGCAGGTATCTCCAGACGGCTCTGTGCCGCGCGGCAGATTGTTCAAGTCATAATAACGACTCGAATTGCAGGTACAGTTAGCAGCCGTCCCATAGGCACAGCGGCAATTATGATAACAAGTCACGCCGGGCAGAGGATGCGCCTCGTCACAATCATTATTAAGCGGGATTGCACTCAGATAACCGACAAAATTTTCGCAACGCTTGTCCGGCGCCTTATAATTGTTGTTGTTTTCGACCCGCCCGCTGCCTCCGCTGCTGCCAACAGAAGCATAATCCCCCGGCGCATCGACAATGCTGACAACCTTTGCCGATAAAGGCCGGCAAAACGCCAGCATGAATATACAGAAGAATACTGTCTTTGTTGAGAAAGCGGTCATTTGAAACATCCTCAGCCGGTGGAATATTGTCTGTATTGTGGACGTAACCGGCGTAAAAGTCAACTTCAATAAGCAAAAAGTTTAGACAAATTACTTTTACTTATTGACTTTTGTCTAAAAACGTCTATCTTTAATTTATTAAAGAATCTTATTGTATCACCCTAAATTAATTTAAAATTATGGTAACAAACATCATGCTGTCATCCTGGGATGAAACAGCGCAAAGCGTGAAAAAAGAAATGTTCGAAAGTTTTCCGAACCTAGTAGAATTGTGCCACATCGGTGAAGGTGTCCTCTGTCATCTGGAACATCCCAAGCCGAAGTATCAACTCGGTTTCGTCTTTCCTCTGGTAGATATCATTTCCGGTAAGAAAGAAACAATCATCTATTATCCGGCTAAAAAAGCATTCGTGCATCTCTTTCAGAAAATCAACGGCACGCCGGTTACCGAGCCTTCCCCTTTCATCCGCACCAAACGCGGCAATATGAAAATTGTGGAAACGGCAGAAGGACAATACGGCGTATCATTCACGGTTGTGAAATAAAAAAAATAAAGAAATAAAATTAAATTTAAAACCCAAGAAGATGGCAGCAAAAAGAAATTTTCTCAATACGCCCGAAAATATGACGGTGTATATGAGTAAGGTCTTAGCCCGCGACCTTAGAAATTATGCGGGATTTTGTAACGCAGTGCTTAGCACCATAGACTATGTCGAAGGTCCGGTCTGGGCAATGCAAGTGTATAACGGCAAAATGGTCCACTGGGCTATTCTCGAGGAAACCGGGCGATTGATATACATCTATACCGGCAACCTCAAGCCTAAGCCAATCCTGCCGCAGGGTCAGTTCTACCGACGAACCTTCGTCCACAAAGGAACTGCCGTTCCGCAAATCGGGACAATCGAATACAATCAGCGGATGGAAGCCTGCATCCGTTGGGAAGACGAAGAATAAGGCTTAACAAAAAACCATAAAAATCCCCTGCAACAAAAGTTGTCAGGGGATTATTCCTTTTTTAATACCGATTTTATTCCAACCAGTATTCTACTGTCGAAACAACACGAACCGTCTTGTCAATCGACTGCGTTTCCGAAGCGTCCGGGCGCTGCTCGCGCGGCAAAATGGAAAAAACGCCCTGGCTCGCGCGTTTAATACGCCCGACCCGGCTGTTTGAACTTTTGGCAAATTCGGCGGCTGCCGCGGCGGCGTTTTTGGTCGCTTCTTCCAGCATGGCCGGTTTGACCGCGTTAATATCCGTAAACAGATAAGCCACCGGAGAAGAATACTGCGTGTCAAGAATAATTCCCTGCGCAACCAGATCTCCGGTTTTGCGCAATGCATCGTCTATCTTGTCGACATCGGCGGAACGGACAATAATATTCTGGCTGACAATAAACCGCGCACCGCTATCATTGCCGCTGCGATAGGGATTGGCCATAATGTCATTGGTTTCAATGCGTCCTTCGCTGATTTCTTCAGCGGTAATTCCCTGCGCGCCCAAAAATTTATAAATCACCGATTTCTGGCGCGAGATTTCCTGCTGGGCAGCGCTAAGATCGTTGTTGGTAACAACATAGCGTATATTCCAAATGCCCAGATTTGCTTTCACTTCCTTCTCAGACAGACCTTTTACGGTGACAAAGTTGGCGTTGACCTTGGACCGGTAGTAGTACCAGCCCGGAAAAAATCCGGCCAGTATCAGGCCGACAGCCAGCAGCAGGGCAGAAAGCACCCTGGCCTTTTCCGGGCAGCCTTTCTTATCTTTAGGTTCGCATTTATATTCCATGTCCGTTTCCTTTCATGTGACGGTATATCACTTTTTTTACAATAAAAATACCGGTTTGAAAAGACATATCTTTTTATAAAATTTATTTGTCTTCAACACTGTCATCAGTGTCGTCGCCGCTGCTGAAAATGATTCTCCATAAAGGCTTGCGATACATCCAGACGTTGAAGATTCCCAGCACAATAGCGACCATGCCGAACAGGAACAAAATGTAATACCAGTTCAGCTGGTTAGCATCCATCATCACATCCTGACGGCCAAGGCGCACAAACCCCAGCGCGATTGAAGTGACAATAAACGCAAAAATGAAGGCCAGCGTCCAGATTTTGCGCAGCATATTTTTGGAAAGGATAAACGAAGTGACAACATACAAGAGCAAAAAGGCAAAAAATAAATATAATTCCATGAGCTTCTTCCTTATTTCAGTTAACTGATGACTGATATAAGAAGCTTTGTTTTAAAAACAAGAGCGCCGGCTTTCCGATAAATCAGAAAAATCCGGCACTCTAATACTTATTCCTCACAAGCGCAAGCCAAAAGCCCGAAAAGGACACGGCCCACACAGTAAGAAAAGCCCACTAAAATCGCTCCGAACACAACGGCAGAAACCAAGTTGTTGGCCTCCATCATCATGCTGTTCACCCACCAAATCACGGCCTTGTAAATGCCAATCATGATGAAGATGAACAAAACAGGCTTCCAGATGCTGCCAAAATTCTTAATGAAAGAAATCGGCAAATACAAACCCCTAATCAGCACCCAGAGGATGACAAAAAGAGGAACGTATACGCAGCCGGGATAGGAATCTCCAAGCTCGCCAAGAATCAGGTAAGCCACATAAAAAATTCCCAAAATGACCGCAAGCATCAAAAGCTCGTTTAATAAAGCTGTCCCGCCTTTTCCAATGTTCTTCCAAAGACCGCTGAAATTAAGCATGCCTCCGCAAACAAAGAAATAGTATGAAAAAGCTATGATAGAAGCGATAATAGATACGAAACTAATAATTGTTAACATATAAAAAAATTTTAGACGGCTATTCAAATCTTTGTCTTTGCCTTAAAGCAGCCGCGTTACTCGAAGTCAAAGGTATGCATTTAATATTATACTCTTTCAGAGTAGCATATTTTTGACAAATTGACAATATATTATCGAATCCGCAAGTTCAGCCGCGGGAAGAGCCTTGTTTCTTTTGTTTCAGGCTCAAAGCCGGCATTTGGGCCGCATCAGAGAGCCGCCGGACGGCTCTTTCCGGCCGGCTTTGCCGCAGCGGCGCCGTCTTTTTGAGCATAGAGAACTCTTTCTGCCGGCGTTCGGCTTCCGCCGCCTCGTATTTTTGCATTTCTTTCTCGGCCAGACTGCAGGCCGCGGCAATCTGCGCCTCTTTCCAGCTGATGTCGGCGCTGCGAAAACTCGCCAGAGCCTTGTCTTTCAGGTATTCGTTTTTGCCGACATAAGCGATAATAAACTTTTCCGTATTTGCCGCCTCGGCCGTCCGGGCGTTTTTCAACGCTGTCAACGGGGCGGTCGTGGCCGGCTTTTTGACAAACGAACGCGCAAACAACGACAACACCGCCGGATGCAGCTGCCGCAGTGCAATCGGCCGGCGGCCGCTTTTCTTTGCTTCGGCAATCAGCCCTTTTTGCAAACGCTGAAAACATTCCGGCAAATAAACCGCGCATAAGAAATCCTCCTGCGCGCGGGCAAACAATTCGGGCTGCGCCGCGCCCAATGCCTGCCACTTGGCGCGATTAACCCGATAAACCGTTTTGCCGTCTTCATTCTTCTTTTTTTCAACCGCAAGTTTTCCCCGGAGCGCCTGATATTCGTCATGAGAATTGATATACTTTATCAGCCGGCTGACGTTATAACCGTCAAGCTGGTTTATGCCGTAGTATCTTCCCGAAGGTGAAACCATGGCCGAGGGATTGGGGGCGCCGCGCGTTTCCGTCGTTGAACTCAGCCACGCCAGCGAGCCGTTGCATTTTTTATGATACCCGGCCTGACCGAACATGTTGAGCGAACTCAAGAAAGTCAGCGCCGAGAGGCCGAACGTTTTTATCCTGTTCATCTAAAAAATCCTTTCAGCAAAAACTTATTTCAGGCTTGGCCACTGCCCGGAAGCAATCTGCTCCAAGCTCGGATTATCCAGCCCGAAACGCATGTTATAAATCCAGTAGTTGGCCATGACGCGCTCAATATAAATCCGCGTCTGCGCGGAGGGAATAACCTCGATAAACAGCAGCGCATCATTCTGATAACGCGCGGATTTCTGCCATTTGACCAAATTTCCTGGCCCGGCGTTATAGGCTGTTACCATATAAAACAAGTTACCGTCCACAAACGGCTTGTCCAGAAGATAACTGATATATTGCTGGCCGAGTTTAAGGTTATAATCTGTTTTAAACAGCCTGGTCTTGTCGCTTTTAATACGGATGTCTTTGGTGATGTGATAAGCCGTGTTCGGCATCAGCTGCATCAGGCCGCGCGCACCGGCACCGCTGACCGCGTCGGCATTAAACGCCGACTCCTGGCGTATCAGCCCCAATACAAGCGATTTATCGACTTTCCAGCCGTGCACCGGAAGCCACGCCGGCAGCGGATAGGCCGCGTTGTCATAACTCTGGTTGCGCTCCAGATTTTTGTTCTGGTTGGCCACATAAATCGCCAGAGAATGCATATTATACTGGTCGGCGATAAAAATAACCGCTTCTTTCTGTTTTTCGTTCATGGTCGGATAACCGAAACGCAGTTCCTGCTCTGCCAGCTTGGGCTGCTTGGCATGTATCAGCAGAACGGCGCGGCGGATATACGGCGAGCCGAGCAGCTCATAAATATAATCATAATTGTTAAAATCGTTGAAGTAAGCAATTGAGTTCCAATTATATTCTAGTGTGCGCCCGAGCTTCTGCGCCGCCAAAATGCCGTAAAACGTATGCTTGAATTTGACGGCGGTTTCGAGCATCTGCCTGGCTTTTTTCTTGTTGCCGATTTTATCATACGCGCGGTAGGCCCAATATCCGCCGGCGGAAACCAACCATTCGTCGGAATTCTTTGATTTGCCGAGGCGTTCAAAATACAAAGCGGCATTCTTATAATTTTTCATCCGCCACGAAGCTAAACCCGCAACCCACGCCGCCGTTCCGGAATTATGCCTTTTGGATGCTTTGACAGCCCACTCATAAGCCAGGCGGTCATAATTATCGACCAAATATTTCAACGCCAGCGTTGCAGCCATATCATCCCACACCTCATTGGGCGCGGAATTGCGAAAACGTTTGTTTTCAAGAACGGCGCGCGCCGGACGGGTCTTGCCGCGGTTGATATAATCTCGGAACCGGCCGCGCTGCCTGTTTACAAAAACGCTGTTTTCATCAGCAGCCTGCGTACCGTTATCCAGAAAAACCGGTTTTTTCAGTTTTTCCGGATCTGACGCCTTGCGGGAGGCCAGCTGATATATTCTTTTTGCCTGAGGATAGGAATTGTAGTTTTCCAGCCAGTCCGACAATTCGGCGGCAGATGACTTATATTTGGGATGCAGATACTTTTCAGCGAGAACCGCCCCTAATAAAATATGATTTTCCAGTTTTTTCTGCAGCTTGTCCAGCTCTTCAAAATCCGCCTGTTCCAAAGCGCGGAACATTTTTTTGTAAATTGTCACGTCACGGTCGCTGACCAGCAGATAACCGATAATTTTTTCATACGACTGCGGATTAATGACCGGCTGGACATTTGACCGGGAATAACTTTCCCGATGATAAAGAAAGGCTAAGCAAAAAGTAATCAGCGTCAGAAGATGTCGAACCGATACCCTGCTCATTTGGCGTCAGACAACCAAATAATTTTGTCGGCACACTGCGCGGAACTCAAACCCTTGACCCGGCAGCGGTTAACAATGATATTTGGCATTTTATCCATTGTATAGCAACCGTCTCCCATAAGGGTATAATTATAAGCCGTCGGAGTATTGGGCAGGACGTTTGAAAAAGACAAAACCGTAGTCATTCCCGGCCAGACAAGCTTGGTATCCAGGCTGACAAGCTTACGATCGAGATTGGTCAGAATAACAAAACGCATGCTGCAAGTCACCATATTGCCCATCGAACGGGAAATGCCGAAATTATCCATATACATAAATATATTGGAATTCATCCGGGTTTTTCCCTCGTCATCCGTTTCCAGAATGGCGACGCTGCCGCGGGGCGATTTGTCTTCCGTCGGCATCAGCAGTTTTTCGGTTCCGCCGCCCGGCATAAAAATGTTTTCACGCTCACGCAGAATTTTGTTTTTTTCATCTTCCAGCGCTTTGGCAACATCTTCGGTCGTTTTCAGCTCATTTTGCGGCTCAGACGGAGCAGCCGTTTTTTCCTGAGCCTTGTTTTCTTCCAGCAACAGCCCGAACGCTTCGGCGCTGCTGCTTTTCTGCGGCTCCGTGCCGCCGAAAGTCTGCGCCTGCACAACTGTGCCGGAAAACAAAAAGAGCAACAAACTAAGTGCTAAAGGCTTCAGTTTCATGGCTTAACCTTTCCTGATTGGCTACTCCGTTGTCCCGTCAAGGGTTTTATTGATGGCGTCCACCTGTTTCAGCGCATCCTGATAAGCGTTGGTCAAGGCGTCTTTTTTGGTTTGCAAAAGCGTATCTTCCTGAGCAATCTGTTCGGCAACCGAAATCGCCTGAAAATCATTGTAATATTCGGGCGATGCCGGAGACACATAGGTAAACAGCCCTTCACAGCTGCTCTGGGCAGCAACAGGCAGTTTAGACTTCTTATCGCCGGAGGAATTGCCGCAGTTAAGGACATCAACTTCCATATCATTGAGGAGCAGGAAGCAGCGATCGGTATTGACCTTTGATTTCAGCGTAACCTGCTGATATGATTTGAGCGGGGGAAGACGAAGCTTCAGCACGATACTTTTGCTGGAATAGCTGGCCGTATTGTATCTCGGAACATTTCTGCGGTTGGCACGCTGCGCTTCCTTGGCGCTGCGCTCTTCCTGAGTGATGGCCTCACCGATGACTTCGTCAGTCCAAACCAGATTCAACGAGGCATTTTTAATCTCGTTGGCGGTACGGTTATAAAATGTCGCCCCGATGTCACAGGCCACAACGTTGCCGTCCGCGTTTTTTACCGGTACGATGTCATGAATCTTAAACAGCACGGTATCTTCAGCGGCAGACGCGTTTCCGGCAAAGGAAGCCAGTCCGTATCCCAAGGCGCATAATAACAGTTTGTTTGCTTTCGTCATCTTTTTTCCCTTAAATTTTGCAAAATTTCAGTTTTCTCGAATAATACTTATTGTATAAATTAGCACCAAATAGTAAAGTTTTTAATAACGTTGTTAACTGTTTTCCTCATTTATCCGCGCCCTCAGCCGCAGCAAATCCGACCATGACTTGGCCTTTTGCCCCGGCGTGCGCAGAAGATAGGCCGGATGAAAACTCGCCAGCACCGCGGCTTTCCTGCCGTTTGATTTTTGATATTCAAACCATTTGCCGCGCATTTTGGAAATTGTATCCGCCGTATCCAGCACCGAATTGGCCGCACTGGCGCCAAGGATAAAGATATAGTCAGGATCGACCAAATCAATCTGGCGTTTCAAAAACGGCAGGCATACCGCGACTTCCGAATCCAGCGGCGTGCGGTTCCCCGGCGGCCGCCAGGGCAGAATATTGCATATATAAGCGTCTTGACGGCTCAGACCGGCAGCTGACATCATTTTATCAAGCAAATGCCCGCTGCGGCCGACAAAAGGGATGCCGACGCGGTCTTCGTCCGCGCCGGGAGCCTCGCCGATAAACACAACGCGCGCCTGCGGATTGCCATCGCCGAAAACGGTATGAGCCGCCGTCATTTTGAGCGCGCAGCCTTCAAAATTTTCGACGGCTTGCTTCAATTCTTCCAGTGTGGTAATTTTTTCGCAGATTTCGCGCGCGCTCTGACAAGCCGAACTAACGGCCTGCGCCAGATTGGTCGTCGCCTGGCGGACGCCCGGCCCGATAACCGGAACAGGAGCATTCACGGCGGCCGGGGGCGGCGCAAACGGCGTATCGCCGCAGGTTTCATCTACGCCGGCGCAAAGATACCACTCCAAAATCTGGTCTAATGTCAGGTTTTCTGCTTCCATAACATCAAAATTAGACGAATTATGTTATTTTGCAAGCCAAAACATTTATTTACACAAATTTTGTGATATATTTAGAATGGCTATTGTATGATTAAAAAAAACGGATATGATATAGGGAGTTAAAAGAGATTTTAGGATTATCGCTGGTCATGGCACGTTACATTTTTTTGGTTATTATATTAGGCTCAATCGGAATCTTCGGTTCCTGCGCCAAGCCGGGGCATACGCCGCCCGAGCTTGTGCAAACGCCTGCCGTCAGTAAAACCGGGCTTGCGCAGGGAAAATCCTACGGCGCTTATCTGGCCGGAAGGGTCGCGCATCTGCGCCGCGATTTTGACAAAGCCTCAGATTATTACATCCAGAGCCTTAAAACGGACCCGGGCAATAAAGAACTGATTTCCAAACTGTATCTTATTCTGGTTTCGCAGGGTCGGATTGACGAAGCTGCCGACTATGCCAAACAAGTCGTCAACAACGGAAAGTCGGACAATTTTGCCAATACGGTTATTGCCGTCAGACAAATGCACAAAGGCGAGTATGCCCAAAGCAATAAAACGTTGGATAAGTTTGACAACGTGGCTTACCGCGACTTTATCGCGCCGCTGCTAAAAGCATGGAACTATGCCGGCCTCAACAAGCCCGAAGAGGCTCTCAAACAGCTGTCTTCCCTCAAAAAAGAACCCGGATTCAAAAGCATATACCATTTTCATGCCGGCATGATTAACGACTATTTCGGACGCAACCGGGAAGCGCAGCAGCACTATGAAAACATTATTAAAGACGAAGACATGGAAATGTCTTTGCGTTCGCTGCAGGTTATCAGCAACTTCTATCTGCGCACCGAGCAAAAAGACAAGGCGCTCGGCATCGTCAACGGCGTCAGCAATGAAAAAACAACCGCCGAAATTTTGCGTTCTTTCATCAACGATGTCCGTACCGCCGACCCCAAAACCACCCGGCCGATTATCACCAATCCCAATATCGGCGCGGCCGAAGCATTGTTCAGCATTGCCGCGACTTTCCGCTATGACGAAGTGCTGGATGTCGCTCATATGTTTATAAGCCTTGCGGTATATGAAAACCCGCATTATGACCTTGCCAAACTCCTCCTTGCCAATATTCTGGAAGACCGGGCCATGTATGCGGACGCCAACAAAATATACGACAGCATTGAGGAAAGCTCGCACACTTATTACGCCGCCCAGCTCAAAATGGCAAACAATCTGATTAAGCAAAACGACTATGACGGAGCGGAACTGCTGCTCAAATCTCTGGCGCTGGATTATGACAACGCGCAAATATATTTGGATCTCGGCGACATTCTGCGGATGAAAAACCGCCCGCAGGAAGCTATCAAATATTATGAGCGCGCCATTGACAAGACAGAAGACAAAGACAGCCTGTGGGTGCTTTATTATGCCTTGGGCGTGTCGTATGACCAAAATAAACAATGGAAAAAAGCCGAAAAATCCCTTAAAAAATCGCTGACGCTCAGCAATGACCATTATCTGGTGTTAAACTATCTCGGATACAGCTGGATACGGCAGGGCGAAAACGTTGACGATGCATTCGCAATGATTGTCAAAGCTTATAATCAGGCTCCTGACGACCCGAATATTAATGACAGCGTCGGCTGGGCTCTTTATAACATGGGGTACTACGCAATGGCGGTTCCGTATCTGGAAAAAGCAGCGGAATTCAGCCCGACCAACGCCGTTATCAGCGACCATCTCGGCGATGTCTACTGGTTCGCGCGGCGCAAAAACGAGGCCCGTTTCCAGTGGCAGCATGCACTGACGCTCAAAGACGACACCGGCGAACTGGATTCCGACAAAATCCACGACAAGCTTGAAAAAGGGCTGAGTGCGGAACCCAACCTTGTTTACAATAAAGAGTTAATCGAGCAGCAGATACGCTCTCTTTCCGCCGAACAGCGCCAAACCGTTTTGAACAATATCAGCAAACGGTAATTGGCAATTTACCGCCCCCATTTATTTTTCAGAAGAGATATTAAAAAACCCCTCTTCCGAGGGGCTTTTTTGTTACGATGCTTTTTTGGTTTCTTTCTTACAGATAAACCGCGGTTCTTTCTTTTCATTGATAACCTTATCATCAATGACGATTTCGGTTACGTCTTTTTTATCCGGCACGTCATACATCAGTTCCAGCAGATTATCTTCCATAATGGCGCGCAGGCCGCGGGCGCCGGTTTTGCGTTCGATTGCCTTTCGGGCTATGGCTTTGAGAGCGTCATCCGTGAACGTCAGTTTGACGCCTTCCATTTCAAACATGGCAATATATTGTTTAACCAAAGCATTTTTCGGCTCGGTCAGTACGCGTACCAACGCTTCTTCATCCAAATCGCCCAAAGTCGCGATAATCGGCAGACGGCCGACAAATTCCGGAATTAAACCGTATTTGAGCAAATCTTCCGGCTGGACGTCTTTGATAATTTCGCCGATGCCGCGTTCTTCCTTTGAAGCTACTTTGGCGCCGAAACCGATTGAAGTGTCTTTGCCGCGGCGGCTGACAATTTTTTCAAGCCCGGCAAAAGCACCGCCGCAGATGAACAGAATATTGGTGGTGTCAACATGCAAAAATTCCTGCTGCGGATGCTTGCGCCCGCCCTGAGGCGGGACATTGGCAACCGTACCCTCAATTATCTTGAGCAATGCCTGCTGCACGCCCTCGCCCGATACGTCGCGCGTAATGGAAGGGCCGTCGGTTTTGCGCGTAATCTTATCAATTTCATCAATATAAACAATGCCGCGCTGGGCTTTGTCAATATCGTAATTGGCGTTCTGCACCAGCTTGAGAATGATGTTTTCGACATCCTCGCCGACATAGCCGGCTTCGGTCAAAGTGGTAGCGTCGGCAATGGCAAAAGGAACGTCCAGAATCTTTGCCAAGGTCTGTGCCAGCAGGGTTTTGCCGCTGCCGGTCGAGCCGATAAGAATGACGTTGGATTTGGCAATTTCGACATCCTTGTTATTTTTGCTGGAATTGAGGCGTTTGTAATGGTTATACACGGCCACCGACAATACTTTTTTGGCGTAGTCCTGCCCAATGACGTATTGGTCAAGGAATTCCTTGATTTTCGACGGCGACGGCAGAGCTTCTCCGGTTACGCCGGAATTGCGCATTTCCTCAGCCATTTCGTCGGCCACAATGTTAATACAAACTTCAATACATTCGTCGCAGATATAAACCCCGCGCCCGGCAATCAGTTTTTTGACTTCGTTCTGACTCTTGCCGCAAAACGAACAGTGCAATTCTTCGTTGGAGTTATTATCACTCATGGCTTTTTCCTATTTGAGAATTTCTTCACGGTTGGTAACAATATGGTCAATCAGGCCGAACTTTTTGGCATCTTCGGGAGTCATAAAATTATCGCGCTCCATGGCTTTTTCAATGACCGACAATTTCTGCCCGGTTCTCTCGGAATAAATTTTATTAAGGCGTTTTTTCATATCCAGAATCAGCTTGGTACGGATTTCCATATCGGTCGCCTGCCCCTGAAAACCGCCTGAAGGCTGGTGAATCATAATCTGCGAATTCGGCAGCGCAAAACGTTTGCCTTTGGCGCCGGCGGTCAGAAGCAGCGACCCCATGGAACAAGCCTGGCCGATACACATGGTATTGACGTCGCAGCTGATATAATTCATGGTATCAAACATGGCCATACCCGCCGTAACCGAACCGCCCGGAGAGTTAATATAGAGGAAAATATCCTTTTTGGGGTCTTCTGATTCCAAAAACAACAGCTGGGCGCAGACCAAAGACGAAATATCATCATTCACCTCGCCGGTCAGGAAAATAATCCGCTCTTTCAGCAGGCGCGAATAGATATCGTAAGAACGCTCGCCTTTGGAGGTTTGTTCAATCACCATCGGCACCAGACTACTGTCAGTAATCACAGAATTATGGGCATACATCAGCATTTCCTCTTCATAAAAAACCTAATTTTGCGGTTAAGATAACACAACTTATTTGATAAATCATTAACAATTTGGCGATTATTTTTCAAAACCGATTTTGTCTTCGACAATAAAAAGCGGGCGTTTTTTGACCTCAACGAAGATTTTGGCCAGATATTCGCCGATAATACCCAGCGACACCAACTGCACGCCGCTGAAAACCGTGATAATCGTTACCAGCGAAGCCCAGCCGACAATGGTGCCGCGCACCGACCAGCGGTAGACGACAAAGCCCAAGAAAATCAAACTCAGAAAACAGATAAAAAAGCCCAGAAACGTTACCAGGCGTAGCGGCACGATGGAAAAATTGGACACGCCGTTCCACGCCAGCGCAATCATCTTTTTGAGCGGATATTTGGTTTCTCCGGCCTGGCGCGCCGTGCGGTCATAATAAACCTGCGCCGACTTAAAGCCGAGCAGCGGCACAATGGCGCGCAAAAACAAATTGCGCTCGGGAAACTGCTTGAGCGTTTCCACCGCGCGTTTGGTCATCATGCGGAAATCAGCATGATTATATATAATATTGACGCCGAGAAGCCTGAGCAGGCGGTAATATAACGCGGCGCTGGTACGCTTGAAAAAGCTGTCAGTCTGCCGGGAATCCCGCACGCCGTAAACAATGTCGCAGCCTTCTTCTATTTTCTCAAACATTTGCGGGATGCAATCCGGATTATCCTGCAAGTCTGCGTCTATCGTTACATAGACATCGGCGCAGGTGTCATACATGCCGGCGAGAATCGCGCCCTGATGCCCAAAGTTTTTGGAAAGGTTTAAGGCGCAGAACAACTTGTCTTTGGCACAGGTTTTGCGGATAATATCCCATGTTTTATCCCTGCTGCCGTCGTTGACAAAACAGATTTTGCTGTCCGGCGCAATTTTTCCGGCCTTAATCATGCCGCCGAGCAAAGACTTCATTTTTTTGACGGTCTGCGGCAAAATTTCCTCTTCATTGTAACAAGGCAGAATAATCACAAGCTTTTTCAACATTTTTCTCCTAGCGCCGCAGCCGCAGAATTTCCAGATATTTCAGCAAAAACGGAAATTTGGTTATGACCTGGCGTTTTATCTTAAACATTATATTAGCTTTTTCGTTTTTATCAAGAGCCAGCGCGTCAAGCTTATGCATATTTACCGCAGCGGCAGCAGATTTTTTCATCCGGCAGCGCATGACATACTGCATAATGTACGAGTGCTTATCGGCACGGATATAATCCGCAACCAGAAGCGGCAATTCTTTCAACGTATGCGGCTGCCAGCCGTCAAGCGGCAGTGTCACAGCCTGTGCTTCGGCGATTTCCAGCCCGTTTTCCGCCAGAAACACAGCGATGCTCCGCCAGGTGTAAAAATGGAGATGGGTTTTATCCAATATGCCGAGATCGGTATAAGTAAAATCATCCAGCAGCAGATTGGCCTTGATGCTGCCATGCGCAACATTGGGCAGGGATATTATCATTTCTCCGTCCGGCCGCAGATATGTTTTGAGCACGGCCAGCGCGGCGGCAGGATTAATCAGGTGTTCCAGCACGTCGCCGCAGACAACGTAATCAAACGCCCCGGCATACTCGGGAAAGCCGGCCGCCGTTAAATTATTTAAATCGCAGCATTCAACCCGCTCAAAAACGCCGAGGCTTTTGCCGTGCGCCACGCTTTCGGGGTTATAGTCCAGCCCGTGCACCTTGCAGCCCTTATCCCGGTTTAATGCCTGCGCCAAAGCGCCGCAGGCGCAGCCGGCGTCCAAAACTTTCGCGTGCGGGCGGACAAAGCCTGATATCCGCGTCAGGCTGTCGTTCGCGTTTTCCGAATCGTACTTTTTGGCATAAAGCATAATATATCTTTCGATAAGTCAGCTGTTTTAATAGACAGCGGCGGTTTATATCCATATTATAGGTTACAGATGAAATGTAAAAAGTTTTTGCCGCTATGTGTACAAATAATCAACCGCAAGTTTCTGTCTTAATCCCCGTATACAATGCGGCGCCGTTTATCGCCGCCACAATCCGCGCGGTTCTGGCGCAAACCTTTAAGGATTTTGAATTAATCCTGCTTAACGACGGTTCAACCGATAATTCCGCCGAAATTATTGCCGGTTTTGACGATACGCGCATCCGCTATGCCGAAAATGAACGCAATCTCGGAATTTCCGCCACTCGCAATAAGCTTGTTTCTATGGCGCGGGGCGACTATATTGCCGTTCTCGACAATGACGACATCTGCCTGCCTCGGCGGCTGGAAGCACAGGTTCGTTTTCTGGACGAACATCCGGATATTGCCATTGCGGGGACATGGTTTGAGCTTTTCTGCCCGCCGGGATCTTCTTTGCTGCGGCGCCTGCTGCTCAGCCCGGGCTGGGTCTGGTGCCAGCCGCGGTTTCCGTCGCGCAAAGATGCCTGGCGCGGCAATGTCCTCATGCACCCCACCGCCATGTACCGCCGCGAAATTTTTGCGGCGCACGGTATAGCTTATAACGCCGAATATACCCCGGCGGAAGACTATGACCTCGTCCGGCAGGCTTTGGACGCGGGGCTGAAAATTGCCAATATCCCGCAAATTTTGCTGCGCTATAACCTGCACGGCGGGAATTTCTCTTTACGCCGGAAAGAACAGATGCGCGCGGCCGACCGGCGGATTAAGCTTGCAATCCGTGAAAAACTCTTTCCCAAACCCCATTTTTTTTATCCCTATTTTTTGGTTATTCTGCAAAAACTGCGCCTCAAATTTATGATTGGAAAACAAGATGTTTGACGCTCCTCTGCTGCAAGACCATATCTGGTCTAATCTGATTGCCTTTAATCTTACCACACTGACAACACGTTTGTGGGCGCCGTGGCTGCTGATAACGGCGGCGGTTCTGGCGCTGTGCGTATGGCTGCTGCGACGGCAGCTGCGCACCTCTCCGGCCTATTTCAACCTCTTTGATGACGCCGTTTATAAATTCCGTTTGCGCAAAAAGCGCGACTGGGCGGCGCTGTTGTTACTGGCCGGCGCACTCGGGCTGACGGCATGGTATATGTTTACCACGGACAATTCCTTTTTTGAAAATTTTGACCTGATGTCAATCGGCACTATCCGCAGCCTTCGTATCGGACTGGTACCCAACTTTGATTATGCCCGGATTACGCCGCTGGCATTCTGGTATCTGAGCACTGTTTATGCCGTCACGCAAAACATGATTATGATTAAAGGCATTGTTTTTATTCAGCTGCTGCTCGCCGTTTGGGCTATGTATTATTTTTTCAGTTACATTCCTTCCGCACGGCGGCTGGTTTTTCTGGCGGTGTTTATCCTGACGCCGACGATGTTCCTGACCTCCAAAGTCGTTTTTCCCGACCGCGACATTATCATCTTGATTATGCTCAGCCTCATCTGCATGCGGCGTTTTTCGAAAAGTTCTTCGCTGGCGTGGCTTGGCGGCTTCCTGTTTTTTATGAACGCGGCGATTTATACCAAAGAAACATGCATATTATTTTATTTCGGCATTCTGGCGACTTCAATTTTGTATAACATCTGGAATGAAAAAATCCGCCCGGTGAGTTTTCTGCATCCGCTGCGGCTGATAAAATCCATGCCGGTGGAATTTTTGACGGGTATGAGTCTGCTGATGTATGCAATCATTTATTTTTTGCTGCAAACACCAAATGAAAAAAATATTTATCTGCTTACCAACACCCACCCATGGCAAGAACTGATATTATTTTACAAACTAGAAGGCCTGGCCGTGCTGGCTGCGCTTGGCCTGCTGGCGATGCGCGCCGTCCGCCATTACAACACGACCGCCAACCCGATGTTTCGCGGCGGTCTGGTTATCGGGGGCGCCTGCGTGGGTTTTGCAATTATCTTTATTTTGCAAACAGCGCCCAATTCGCCCCATTTGGCCGGCAAAACATACTACCTGCTGCTCACGCTTCTTTTCTCGCTTGCCTATATCTTTGAAAATACGCGCTCCAGACTGGTTCTGACGCTGTTGAGCGCCGCCCTGCTGATTTATTCGGCCGTTGAAAACAGCGAGGCCCGGCAAAGAGAAATCGGCGTTTATTACCGTGAAGTCGCCGAATTTATGGCAAAGCGGCTGCCCAAAGGCGAAGACCGCACCAAAGCCGCAGGCATTTTTGTGATTGACGATACGCAGGCGGAGCCGGACATTGACAAGTGGCTGATAGAGGCATGGTCTTCTTCCTATGCCTATTATTTGTCCGAATACAATATTGTATTTAAATCCGATAAACATATACCGACCAACCTGCACGAACTTCTGGTATTACGTAATTTCAGCCTAAAAGAAATATATTTTCCGATTATACCGCGGGAAAATCCCGAAAGCGGCGACTGGGTCATTATCAACAAGAAAAACCGCCTGCCGAAAACGCTGAAAATTATGCAGCAGCTTCCTGAAAAACCCGAATACGAAAACACTCTGTTTGAAGTGTACCGCGCGAAATGATTGAAACTTACCGCAAAATCGAAAACCAGTGGTTTAACCTGCCGCAGCAGATACGTTTTCTGGCTGTCGGCGGTTTTAACACGCTGGCCTCATATTTTTTGTTTATCGGGCTGGAACAGCTTATGAACTATAACGCGGCGCTGTTTCTAACCTATCTGTTGTGCGTTAATCTGTCGATATTTACGATGCGGTATTATGTTTTCCGCGCTGTCGGCAGCCTTGCCGCGCAGTACTGCAAAGCCGCGGGCACCTATATCGGCATGATTTTGAGCAACTATGCCGCGCTGTGGCTGATGATTGAAAACTGGCAGTGGCCTGCGTGGCTGGCGCAGGCGGTTTTCACTTTGTTGTCGACCGTCATCATTTATCTGCTGCACAAATACATTAATTTCCGCGATTAAAGCAATAAAAAACCCTGTTTGTCAAAACAGGGTTTTTTGATATTCCTTAACAGGCTAGGCCGATTTTTTGGCAGCCTTTTTGGCTTTGGGCGCCTCTTCATTGAAGTTATACAGTTCTTCAACAGAAACCGTTTTGTCTTCAACTTTGGATTTGCCGATGATGTAGTCAACGATTTTTTCTTCAAAAATCGGAGCTTTCAGAGCTTCGACAGCCTGCTTGTTCTTGAGGTAATAATCAAGCACGGCTTTTTCCTGTCCGGGATATTTGCGGGCTTCTTTCATAATCGCCTCGTTGATATCTTCGGGCTTGATAGAAACAGAAGCTTCCTGACCGACCTGCGACAGCAGCAAACCGAGCTTAACGCGGCGAACGGCAATTTCCTTGTACTCTTTCATCAGCTCGTCTTCAGACTTGTTCTTTTCGCTTTCGTCAAGCTGATTGTACTTCTTAGCCTGTTCATACTGGTCGACAATCGCCTTGAACTCGGCATCAACCAGCGAAGCCGGCGTTTCAAACTTGTATTCCTTGTCCAAAGCGTCAAGCAGCTGACGTTTGATTTTCATGCGGGAAGCATTCTCATAGTCGCCTTTAATGCGGGCAGCAATGTTTTCCTTGAGTTTGTCAAGGCTTTCTTCACCCATGGATTTGGCGAATTCTTCGTTGATTTCTACCTTTTTGGGTTCGCGGACTTCCTTGACGTCAACGGCAAAAACGCTGTCTTTGCCGGCGAGGTCTTTGGCATGGTAATTCTCAGGGAATGTGACTTTGACATCAACCTTGTCACCGGCTTTGGCGCCAATCAACTGGTCTTCAAAACCGGGGATGAACGAGCCGGAACCGAGTTCGAGCGGATAGTTCGAACCTTTGCCGCCCTGGAATTCGACACCGTCGACCGAGCCGACAAAGTCAATCATGACCACATCGCCCTTCGCGGCGGCCTTGCCTTCGACAACGGCTGTTTCCTTACGGGATTCGGCAATATAGTTGAGCGCTTTGTCAACTTCTTCGGCCGGAACTTCCGCCATGTATCTGGTCAGAGAAATTTTTGAAAAGTCGCCGACTTTGATTTCAGGCAGATTTTCAGTGCTGACTTCAAATTCCAAATCTTTGCCGTCGGCAAAAGACGTGATTTTAACATTCGGCTGAGCAGCCGGGCGCAGTTTCTTGGATTTGATAACTTCGCCGGTACCTTCCTGAATGAGGCTTTCAACAACCTCGCCCATAACGGAATCATGATATTTTTGTTTGAGCATGGCAACCGGAGCCTTGCCTGCGCGAAAACCGGGCAATTTGGCAGTTTTGGCAATCTGGCTGATTTTCTCGTCAACCTTTTTTTCAACATCGGCAGCCGGAACGACTACTTTATACTCTTGTTTTAAGCCTTCAGACTTTAATTCGGTTATTTTCATCAATTTACTCTTCTTGGTTAAGTTGCCCATGTTTCCGCCCGAAAAGCGAAAACATGGTGCGAGCGAAGAGACTCGAACTCTTAAACCTTGCGGCACCAGAACCTAAATCTGGCGTGTCTACCAGTTTCACCACGCTCGCGGATTGTTAAAAAACGGTTAATTTGCTTGAATACTACATAATTATTTTTATAAATCAAGCACAAATTCACAGAACAAACAAAATTATTGTAATGTAGCGCAATATTTTATAATATAGCCACAAATGCCAGATAATCTTATTTTATATTGAGGAGTAAAGCAGTGTCCTGCACCCGTATTTTCAAGAATTTCCTACTCTCGGCCTCCGCCGTTGCATTGCTTGCCGGCTGCGCGGTTTTGGACAAGAAAAACACCGACAAAGAGTCCTGCTGGCTGGTTCGCCAGTTTGAAAAAGACGGCAATCAGGAAGCCGCCGACGCGACCATGGCCTACTCTCAGGGACACTTCAAGGAAGCTCTCGAACTGTCCGCAGATTCACTGAAAGCAAACCCGCGCAACCAACAAGGGCTTTTGGTCGGAGCGCTGGCCGCCGAACAGCTCGGCCGTCTCAACCGCGCCCGCGCCAATTATGAAGAACTGATTATCATCGACAGCACCGACACATCCATCCTCGGCAGTTCCAACGGGCAGCCGCAGCCTTTTGCCGACATTGCCAAAACCCGTCTGCGCAACCTGACAATCAAACAAAGCCAGCTGATTGTCCAGGCGCCCAACGGTACCAAAAGTTTTAACATATCCCCGACTGCGGGCAATGCTCAGAGCAAGACCACCATTACGCGCGCTTTGCAAAAAAAAGCTCCGGCTCCCGCCAAAAAAGCCCCGGCCATTGACAACCTCTTCTCGCAGCAGGAACAAAACATTATCTCCCGCTTTCTGGTGCTGAAAGAACTGGCGGAAAAAGACTATGTCACCAAAGAAGAATTTTTAACCCGCCGCATGTCCAATATCGGCGGGCTGCTGCCGCTGACCAACACGCCGCCGGCCGCCGGCATTGACCAGCCGGTTCCCGCGCCGGAACTGATTGTCGAGCGGATTAACGTATTAAAAGAAGGCGTTGAGTCGCGCGCCATTACCCCGCGCGAATTTTCGGCCGAACGCGACGTCATTATTGAGGCTTTGCTGCCGCCGTCTCCGCGCACCCGCATGAAGCCCAAAGCTCCGGCCAAAGATATTCTCGGCGCCGCCAAAGACCTGCGCAAGCTGGAAGTTCTGTATGACCTCAACCTGATTACATCGGCTGAAAAAGATGCTGAGAAAAAAGCCATTGAAAAATACCTCGGCATCAACCGCACCCCGAAAAAAGCCGCCGCTCCGGCCGTAAGCGTCAATACTGTTGCCGCTTCCGACACGGTTGAGCAGGCTGTTCCGGCTCAACCGGAAAATCTGGCGCCCGAAGTTGTGGAAGTCAAAACCTCGGTACAGGAAGTAACAATCCCGGTTACCCCTGAAATCAACACCGTTACCAAAGGCAAAGAAGCCGTTGCCCTGATTACCAAGACGGAAACAATTACGCCCGAAAACCCGGAAAATACGCCCAACGTTTCGTCGCCATTTAAATAATCGGCCTTAAAAAAATACTTGTGCCTCCTTAAAATATGTTCTATTAAGGAGGCAATTTTGTATGCTAAAACTTTATAAAGATATAAAAAAATGCCCGAAAACAAACCCAATATCCGCAAAACCTTTGCGATTATTTCCCACCCCGACGCCGGTAAGACAACCCTGACCGAAAAACTGCTGCTGTTCGGCGGCGCCATTCAACAGGCCGGCGCGGTCAAAGCCCGCGGCGAAAACCGCCGCGCCCATTCGGACTGGATGAAAGTCGAACAGGAACGCGGCATTTCCGTCGCTTCTTCGGTCATGAGCTTTGAATATAAGGACATTAACTTTAATCTGCTGGATACGCCGGGACACGAGGACTTTTCGGAAGACACCTACCGGGTGCTGACAGCAGTTGACTCGGCGGTAATGGTTCTTGACGCCGCCAAAGGTATTGAAACCCAGACCAAAAAGCTGTTTGAAGTCTGCCGCCTGCGCGACGTGCCGATTTTGACTTTTATCAACAAGCTGGATCGCGAAGGCCAAGACCCGTTTTCGCTGCTTGACGAAATCGAAAAGACGCTGGCGCTGGAAGTCACCCCGGCGAGCTGGCCGATCGGCATGGGCAAAGACTTTATGGGATGTTATGACCTGATTAACGACCAGCTGATTTTGATGAACAAAACCGGAAACAAATCGCAGATTAATGATACGATTGAAACCTGCAAAGGGCTTGACGACCCCAAAATTGACAATCTGCTGCCGGCGCATCTGGCCACCAAACTGCGCGAGGACGTCGAGATGATTAAAGAACTGTGCCCGCCGTTTGATTTGCAGGCCTATCTCGAAGGAACGCGGACGCCGGTCTTTTTCGGAAGCGCAATCAACAATTTCGGCGTGCGCGAAATCTTAAACGGTCTGCATGAAATTGCACCGACCCCGCGCCCGCATCCGGCTAAGGAAAGAACAATCAACCCCGACGAAGGAAAAGTCAGCGGCTTTGTGTTCAAAATTCAGGCCAATATGGATCCCAAGCACCGCGACCGCATTGCCTTTATGCGGATTTGCTCCGGACATTTCAAACGCGGCATGAAACTTTTGCAGGTACGCACCGGCAAAGAGATTAAAGTGCCGACGCCGGTGATGTTTCTGGCGCAGGAACGCGAGCTGGCCGAAGACGCCTATGCCGGGGATATTATCGGCATTCCCAACCACGGGCAATTGCGCATCGGCGATACCCTGACCGAAGGCGAAAAATTCAACTTTACCGGTATTCCGTCATTCGCGCCGGAACTTCTCAAATCCGCCCGCGCTCTGGATCCGCTTAAATCCAAGCATCTGGGCGATGCGCTGCGGCAAATTGCCGAAGAAGGCGGCGCCAGCGTGTTCAAGCCGATTGTCGGCGCCGAATGGATTGTCGGCGTGGTCGGAACGCTGCAGTTTGAAGTTATGGCCGACCGTATTAAAAACGAATTTAACCTGCCGGTCATGTTTGAACCGACACAGTATTTTACGGCGCGCTGGGTCGGCTGCGAAGACAAAGCAGAATGGAAAAAATTCAGCGATACCAACCAGATGAATCTGGCCGAGGACAACGACGGTTCGCTGGTCTTTCTGGCACGCAACGCCTGGCACCTTAACAAAGCGCAGGAAGATTTCCCGAAAGTCAGATTTTCGAAAACGATTGAGAATCATTAACAAAAACCCCGCAATACGCGGGGTTTTTATCCGTGATTTGTGATTGGTTATTCATGAATCGTCGGCAGATTGCGTGCTGCTTCCTGTTTAAACGGCGCAGCCCCTGCTCTGTTCAGATACAGGGGCTTTGCTTAAAATCAGTTATTATCTCCTCTCCATTCGGGCCAGCGGGTGATTATTGTTCCGCAGTCGGGGCAGATAAAATCCTGATCTTGTCCATAAGCCATGTCATAACGCGGCGAACCATAAGGCTGCCAGTTGTTATGACGGCAATTGCGCTGTTTTTCTTTGCGTTCTGCTTCTTTCCGTTCTCTTTCGGCAATGCGTTTGCGTTCGCGTTTTCCCGGAAGTTTGACCAGATACCTGACCAGCATCCACACCCCGATGTAATCAACGGCGCAGATTAAGCCAAGTTCCCAATTCGCGGTAAGAATAAAGATACCGCAGAAACCGCTTGAGAGCATAAGCCAGAGGGCTATCAGGCCTAAAGGCAGGCATTCGGCCAAAGGCTCGTCCCAAGAATAGCGGTCGGGTTTGGTCATGATGGCGGAGCAGATTGCAGACATGATTGCAGCGGCAATTAAAATTTTAATTTCTTCCATAAGGCATTTTATTTATTGTTATTGTTTTCTTTTTAGTGCAAAGCTTACGGACGTGTTACCACCCAATAAATATAAATAATTCTTTGCTATAAAATCAATTATAGCATGTTTTGGACAAATAAACAATAATTATAGACAATAAAAATCCCGCCGGCATTTCGGCGGGATTGACATGGGTTAAAGACAGGCGTCAAATTTTCTTCCAGGTCGTACCCTGCGGCGTATCTTCAAGAATAATCCCCTGCTCTTTGAGCTTATTGCGGATTTCGTCGGCCAACGCCCAGTTCTTGTCTTTTTTGGCCTGAGCGCGGGCGGCTATCTGCGCCTCTATCCCGGCGGCCTCGTCGCTATTGCCGCCTTTGAACCACGCTTGCGGCGACTGGAACAGAATTCCGAGCAGACCGGCGCTACCAAGCAGCAGGCCTTTGTACTTTTCCTGTTCTTCTACGGTTTCGGCCTTATTAAGCAAGCCGACAATTTCATGCAGATAAGTCAGCGCCAGCGGGGTGTTCATATCATCGGCCAGCGCCTCGACGACGCGCTCGTCGGCCTGTGGTTCCGCCGTGACGGCTTCAACACGCAAAAGCGCGTTATAAAACTTATCCAACGTCGCCTTGGCCTGCGCCAGCCCCTCAAAGGTGAAGTTAAACGGCTGGTGGTAATGAGTGGTGAGGAACAGCAGGCGCAGCGCTTCGGCCGGCGCTTTTTCCAGCACTTCGTCTATGGTATAAAAATTGCCCAAGGATTTACTCATCTTGACACCGTCGACCATCAGCATGCCGCCGTGCACCCAATAATTGGCAAATTTGTCATTGGGATGCGCGCACATTGACTGGGCGCATTCATTCTCATGGTGCGGAAAGATCAGATCGGAACCGCCGCCGTGAATATCAAAAGAATTGCCGAGCAGTTTGGAGCTCATCGCCGAGCATTCCAGGTGCCAGCCCGGACGGCCGTAGCCCCATGGGCTGTCCCAGCCCGGCTGGTCGGCGTCAGACGGCTTCCACAAGACAAAGTCGGCCGGATTTTTCTTATAATCGGCAACTTCAATACGCGCGCCGGCAAGCATTTCTTTCATCGAACGGCCGGACAAATAGCCATAGCCGGGCATGGAATCAACGTCAAACAAGACGTGACCTTCTGCTTCGTAAGCATGACCGTTTTGCAGCAGCAATTTTACCAGCTCAATCATCTCGTTGATATATTCTGTCGCGCGCGGGCGGTAATCCGGCGCCATGACGTTGAGCTTGGCCATATCGTCAACATACCACTGATAGGTCTGTTCGGTTATCTCGCGGATAGATTTGCCGGTTTCTTTATGCTTGTTCAAAATCTTATCGTCAACGTCGGTGATATTCGACACATAAGTGACGTGTTTTTCGCCGTAAACATGGCGCAGCAGTCGGTTTAAGACATCAAAAACCACCGGCGTTTTGGCATTGCCGAGATGAGCGCGGTCATAAACGGTCGGACCGCAGACATACATACGCACATTGGAAGCGTCAATCGGTTTGAATTCTTCTTTGCGGCGGTGCAGCGTGTTGAAAAGCGAAATTGTCGTCATTGTCTGTTGTCCTGTTGTTAATATTAAAACTATGCTTCCTGTCCGAGCAGGCGGGCATAAGCCTTGGCGCGGCCGATGAGCGGCAGCAAAATTTTAAGTTCGGGGCCGTTTTCAGCAGCGGTTAAGGCCTTACGAATCGGATGAAAAAGTTCTTTTCCTTTTTTGCCGGACTGTGCTTTAACTTCATTAAGCCACGCGTTGAACGTTTCGGCGTTCCACGGTTCCGGCGGCAAAAGCGAAGCGGCCAAGTCGGTTAGGGGCTTATCTTCAATTACCGGTTTAATTTTTTGATGGCAGATTTTTTCCCATTCTTCAATATCGGCAAGAACGGTTAAATTGCCTTTGACAGCGTCAAAAAAGGATTGGTCAACGCCGACGCGCGGCGCGGCTGTTTCATATGGCATTGAACGGACATAGCGGGTGTTGAAGGCCTTAAGCTCTTCTTCGTCAAACTTCGGCTGCGAACGTCCGAGCTTAGTCAAATCCAGACTGTCCGCCAGCGTGTCCAAATCATAAAACGGCTCTATCGCCTCCGATGTTCCGAGTTTGGCCAGAAAAGAGCAGATTGCCATGGCTTCGACCCCTTCGGCGCGCAGTTCGCGGACACCCAGCGAACCGAGGCGTTTGGACAGTTTTCCTTCTTTTCCGGTCAAAAGCGGCAAATGCGCGAAAACCGGCAGCGGCGCGCCCAGGGCTTCAAACATCTGAACCTGCGAAGCGGTATTGGTAACATGGTCTTCGCCGCGGATAATATGGGTAATGCCGAAATCGGCGTCGTCAATGACCGACGGCAGGTGATACAAATAGCTTCCGTCTTCGCGGATGATAACCGGATCGGCAAGATTGGACGCGTCATATTTGCAGTGTCCGCGCACCATGTCATCCCATTCGATGAGGCCGGGTTCCAATTTAAAACGGTAATGCGGCCGGCGCCCTTCGGCTTCGTAACGGGCGATATCTTCCGCGGTCAGGCTCAGTCCCTTACGGTCATAAATCGGCGGCAGCCCCTTGCTCATCAGGCGCTTGCGCATAACTTCCAGCTCTTCGGCGGTTTCATAGCAGGCATAGACCCTGCCCGCGGCTTTCAGTTTGGCGACAACCTCGTCATAACGCGCCATGCGGGTGGACTGGCGGGCTTCTTCATCCCACCTGAAACCAAGCCATTGCAGAATATCGCGCAAAGCGTCCTCATATTCCTTTTTGGAACGGACGACGTCGGTATCGTCAATCCGCAGCATAAACCGGCCGCCAAGCTTACGCGCCAGTAAATAATTGAAAACCGCCGTGCGGGTGTTGCCGATATGCATATAGCCGGTCGGGCTGGGCGCAAATCTGACTTTGATATTACTCATAAATTAAAGCCTATACAGAAGTTTGAAAACCAGTCTTGGATATTATAAGGTTTATCGCATAAATTCAAGGATATTTTATACGTTTATTGCTCCGAAAGCCCTATTTTCCCCTGATTGCTGCGTTCAAGCGAATAAGTCATGGTTTCAAAATCTTCAAGGAACCATTCAATCTCGCCGTCAAGCTCGGCCAGCTGCGTATAGAACTTTCCGCGCAAAGACAATATCAGGCTGCTTTCGGCAAATTTGATATCGACCAGCTGAATCTTTCCGCCGTTGTCATGAAGGCGGAACTGCAATAAAAAGTCCTGCGGCCCGCTGTTGGCGTCAAGCGTTACGGTCACCGTGGCAGACACCGTCGTAAAACCGTTTTCTTCAATGGCGCTGCCGACCGCATAGGTCAGGCTGTTGACGAAATCCAACGGAAAACTCTTATAAGTCGCCAAAGCATATCTTTTGAAAATGCCGCGGTAAATGTTCTGCTGTTGCGGCGTCATCAGGCGCCAGTATTTGCCCATGACGAATTTGGAAACATAATCCAAATCGACAAAGCGGATAAACAAGTCGTCCAACTTGGCAAACCGTTCCGACAAATCCGGCTCGCGAAAAGTTTCCAGCAGCAAACGCCCGTTTTTATCCGCCCACTCGCGCGCGGCGTCCGGCGCAACAGAAGCCGCCCGCGCGGAAAACGCGCCAAGCGCAAGCAAAAGGACGATAATAACTCGCAAAAAAAGATTACTTTTCATAAATTTTGCCTTATAGTAGACGTTATGATTTAGTTTAACAGAAATTGGTTAACAAAATGAAACTGAACGCGATTTTTTTGGGGTTATTCTGCTGCCTGCTCAGCTTTCCGGCCGATGCGGCCGACGCCGGGCTGCGCTATATCAAAACCCGCGGCAAAGTTATCTGCGGCACCGACACCACCTCCAAAACCTTTGCTTTTACCGATGAAGAAAAAATCCGCCGCGGCATTGACGCCGACATATGCCGAATGTTTGCGCTGGCCGTTTTCGGCGACAGCGAAAGCTTTGTCCTCAGAAATATACCGGCCAACAGAATCTATCCGGCGCTGGCAAACAATAAAATCGACATTATGCTCGGCAACACAAGCGCTTCGGCACAGACTGAAATCGGAACCAACATCAGCCCGATTGACATTTTGTATTACGACAAACAGGTTTTTGCCATGAGTACTCCGGAAACGCCCCCTTCTTCCATGGAAGAATTTCGCGGCGCCAAAGTCTGCGTCTTGCAACACTCGCCTTATGAAGAAAACCTGCGCGCTTACAACCACCGCTTCGGGCTGGAATTCAAAATTCTGCCGTTTGCAACTTCCACCGCTCTGCGCGAGGCATTCTACCTTAACCGCTGCGACTTGATTACGGGCAGCCAGATTTATCTGCGCGGGCTGGCCGCAGCGCCCGTTGCCAAAAACACCAAAATTTCCATTCTTCCCGAAGAAATTTCGGTTTTGCCGGTATACGCCTATGCCGACCGCGGCAACCCAACGCTCAAAACTATTGCCAAATGGATTATCAACGCCCCAAAACTCGCCGAAGCCCACGAGATTACTTCCAAAAACATTGACGGCGTCATCGGCGTGCGCGACTCATCAATCGCCAACCTGCTCGGCATAAACGGCGGATTATGGAAAAAATTCGGACTGCAGCCGACGTGGGCCAAACAGTATATTGCGCAGTACGGCAATTACGGCGAAGTTTATGAACGCAACATCGGCAAAGATTCGGTTCTGAAAATTGAACGCGACAAGAACTACCTGTGGGATCGCGGCGGAATGATTGCCTCACAGCCGTTTATCTGATTAAAAATGCTTTTTGATAAAATCCGACGCGGTGCGCAAGCCCTCGGCGTTTAATTCATGGTCGCCGTGGTTAAAAATATAAGTCTGAACCTTACAGCCGAGGTTCTGAAGCTGCTCCTGCGTAAAATCAAGAGCTTCGGGACGCAGCGACTTGTCAGATTTGCCATGAATAAGCAGGGCGTCCGGACAATTTTTGGCGTGTTTCAAAACATATTGGTAACCGGCGAGAATACCGCTGAAGCTGACCAGCCCCGAAATCTTGCGCGGCCCCATCAAAGCGGTGTACAACGCCACCATTGCCCCCTGCGAAAAACCGCAGAGAATCAAATCTTTATAATCAAGGTTATATTCGGAAAGCGTCTGCTCGATATAGGGCTGCAAGTATTGATAGGTTTCTTCAAGCCCGAGGGCCATACGGTCATAATAACGCAGAAAGTCATCAAAAGTTTTGACATCGCGCCGCTCATAATGCGGATCGAAACGATACATTGAATACCATTGCCTCATCCCTTTGCCGACTTCACATTTATACGGCGCCTGGGGAATGTGCAAGGCATAATCCTGCAAATTCTCACGAAACGGAAGCAGTTTGGCATCCAAAGCGGAACAGTCATCCAAATAGCCGTGCAAAAATACAATCAGCTTTTTGGGGACGCCCCGGACATGCGCGATTTCTTCGTGAATCATCATTTCAACCCTCAATCGTTCGTTTTTCTTAATAACGGAAATATCTAAATAAAACGTTACCAGAGAAACATTTTTTCAAGATTGTCAACCACTTTCGCGGCAGGAAGCTGAAAATCCAGACAGGGCAGCCCGTTAAGGATACACCGCTGCCGCTGTGCCTCGTACCGGCAATACGGCGTTTCAAAATATTGCAGATAAACCAGGCTGTCGTCTATATGCAAGTCAATATTCCAGGCCTTGCAGTATTTGGCTTTGGCGCTGTCCCACAATTTGTCATCAATATGAAAGCCCCCGTCACCGGCATATTCGACCATCCCCAGCCCCTCATAATGGTCAAGGATGGCAAATGACTGGGTATAACAAAATTTCATTTTCTCCAATGTCTGCGTTATTGTTTCGCAGGGGCCGCCGGTGATGATATGAACTTCATGGCCGCGGCGTATCAATTCACAAGCCAATTCCTTGAAATACAGCGGATTTTGATTTATCACACCGTGAAAATCCATACCGATTTTAAGATGTTTTCGTTTATTCATCCTGTTTTCCAAAGGTCGAGTTAACCAGCTCTTTTAATGAATTCGGGCTGAGGGCAGAGAGCGGGTTAAATCCGATATCCGGATCATCAACATCGCCCCGGATGGTATAGGTTGCCGCGAAGACCGTGCCGTCCTTGCCGCTCAACAGGCCGCCGACCAGCGGTATGCTGCCGATAAAAGTATTCAGCCCGTATGCCGGGGCAATCATCCCCTTAATATCAAAATCCTGATACTTCATTGAATAAGTGCCGCTGCCGCTGATGCCGACGACGTTGCCAAACGCGCGCCCTTCTTTGACCTTGAGCATTTTTCCGGCGTATTCAAACGGCGCGTCAAAATGCGAAAAGGCAATCCCCTCCCCGGTCAACAGATTAACCATGCCGGTCAGGGAAGCAACGGTAAGCAGTTTGGCAAAAACCGGCGTGTTGTATACGTTAAAATCACGGATTTTCGCATGCCCGACAAAGGTTTTGTCGGCATTGCGCTTGGCGTTAATACTCAGCCGGCCGCCGCGCATGTTATCATATAAGCGCAAAAATTTTAATGTCGAGCCGGCATCGTTACTTTCAATTGTCAGAAGATATTCTTTTTTGGGACGCGGCACATAATCCAGCTTGAGGTTGGACATACGCCCGTTTTTGCGCGAGGAGGCAAAATTGCCGATCAGGTGCATTTCTTCCACGCCGACGCCCTTTCTCAGCTTTGCCGTACCGGCAAAATGGCGGATAGCCACGTCATTGTTTGTCCACAAACTGTCAACTGCAATATTAATATCCGTATTGCTGACATCCTCCCAATCATCTTTTTCGTCTTTTTTACCGCGGTTAAGCGCGTCGCTGAGGCGCATCTGGCGTCGGCGTTCTTTGTCAGCCTTTATTTCGTCTTTGTCTTTATTAAAGAAATCTGCCAGATTATAACTTTTTCCGGAAACGGCGATTTTGACTTTGTCCTGCCGTCCGCCCGCCATTTCAATTCTTGCCCGGGCATCCGTATTGGGACCTTTGATATCGGTTACATCAATCAGTCGGACATTTCCTCCGGCGTCTAAATCTATCTTTCCCCGGAGGCTGAAATTCGGTTTGGAAAGCGAAAAAGACGGAATGGAAACCACTTTGCTGCCTTTGAGCAAAATTTTGCTGCTGATAACCCCCTCAACACCGGCCTTTTTCTTGAATCCGAGGAAAGAGTAGTCAATATTTGCCCCTTGCAGATTACCGTCAATATCAATCTCCATCTGGTCGCCCTTATACGCGGTTATGGTCGCCAGCGTCGGAATGGAGCCGCGGATATACGGAGCGCTCAGTGCCGGAAAATCAATGCCGGCCTTCTGCTTGAGATTGGCGTCAAAATTAAAACTCAGCTGATAGCGGCGCAGATAGTCTTTGCTGGCAAAATTTTCATTCCATTTCAGATTGAGCGGAATACCGTCAAAACTGGCTACGCCGGCAACCTCCATTCCCTGATTGGTAACGGTCATGTTCAGGCGATTGGCCTCTATGGTTTTGCCGTCCACAATTCCGCTGATTGACACGTCGTTTATGCCGGCGGCAATATCCACCTTAACCTCATGGGGCGCAAGATTTTTTTTCAGCTCCAGTTCCAGTCCGAGCCTGATGTCGGCGCTGCCCCTGATGCTGTCCGGACTGATGCCCATCTGCGACGTAAAACCAAGCGGCGGATTGTCTATCAACCGCAGAATATCCGGTATGCCGCCCGAGCCTTCAATATTGATTTTGGCAAAGTTATCATTCTTGTCCAAATCATACAGCTCAACATAGCCCTTGTTCAAAATAACATCGGCGGAAACACCCTTGTCAAAATACATTTGCAGTTTGTCTTTGAAGAAATCGACATGTCCGTAAATATTGGTAACTTTGGGCATGCCTGTCAGATAGTCAAGGCTGACGCCTTCGGCATACGCCGTTCCTTTGAGATCGGCAAAGATTAGCTTGCCGCTTTTTTTGTCCGCGGCAAAATCAAAACGGAATTCGGCATTTTTGATTTTTCCCGCCGACAGGCTGGAACGGCACCAAGTCCAGGCATTGTTGGCGACAAACTGCGGCCAATAGGTATACAGGCGGTCGGTTTCCATTTCTTTGACCTTTGCGGTCAGGGACAATTGCAGGTTTTTCAGCGAAGACCTGAGAAGATAATCTTTCAGCCCGCTGGCTTCCAGCCCAAGCTGCGCCTGCTGGCCGTCAAGCTCAACCACCGCGTCTTTAATGCTGATCTTGTCAAGGCCGCCGGAAATTTCCCCTTTCAGCACAACAGAACTGATTTTGTAATCCTGCGCCGCGTCATCGGTCAAATTAACAACGCCGTTGCCGCCTTCGAGCGCAAACTGGATATTTTCTATTGACGTATCGACGCTTTTCAGCAAATTGTTTTTATTTTTTACGACTTCATCCAGATTTACCAAAGCCTCAATTTTGCCGTTCAGCGGTATGTTTATCTTGTAAGCGCCGCTGTGTTCGGCCGAGGTCAGAAATTCCAGCAAATCTGCCGGAATGATGTCGGAAAAATAAAATTGCAGAGCGACCTTGTTTACAATCGGGCGATAGACCAGTTCCATGCCGACGGACGCCGGCTGTCCGTTAAATTTCAAACCGGCCTGAACCGAAGTTGACAGCTGGGTCAAACCGCGGTCAAAACGGTAATTCACATCGGACAATACCCATTTTTTGCCTAAATCGACCTCATGAAATTCAACCGAAGCATCTTCGATATTGATGCTGTTTATGTAACTCTCGGGGTAAGAATTATCTTCGGAATTGAAGCGCTCCAGAAAATCCTGCATAATGTCAAAGTAGTATTCGGCTTTCTTCTGGCTGATGTTTTCCGGCTGTTCTTTTTTTGAACCGTAATCCGTAAATATGTAAACCGCAGGCTTTGCAATCTCAATGGAACTCGGCGCCACAACGCCGTGGAGAAGCGCTTTGATACTGAAAGAAACTGACGTTTTGGGCGCATTGATAACAATTCCGCCGTCGGCTTTTTTATAGACCACGTTATTGGCAATAATCCGCAGCGGCTTGATTGAACGAACCAATTCCAGATTTACGGAATCCAACGTGACCTGATATTCAGTGTCGTCATGGTTGAGCGCCTTTATAATATACGGTTTGAGAAACGGAACGGCAATCGAGCCGCGGTACAGCTGCCAGACAAACATCAGCAGCATTACCAGAAAGATAACGCCGATGAAATCAAACAGCTTGCGCAGTTTATATGTCTTATTGTCGAGTTTTTTCATTATTCTCCAACCAGACTAATATATCCTTATAGTTTTCAGAATCAAACAAATTGCTGTGGCTGCCGTGCTCATATATTATCAATTCTTTCGGTTCGGCAGCTTCGGCAAAAAGATTTTGCGCCAGTTCGACAGGCACGACACGGTCTTTCCCGGCGCCCATCACCAGCAGCGGCGTTTTTACGGCGGCAATATTTTTCTGATTTTCATATTTGTCGCGAATTATCAAATCGAGCGGCAGCGGAAACCAAACCCTTTTCCGGACGACGTTTATCAGGCTGTCAAACGGCACTTCGAGTATAAGCCCCGCAAACGGCTGCTTTTTGCCAGCCTCAGCCGCCGCGTAAGTCGCGGTATAAGAGCCAAGCGACATTCCGTAAAGGACAATGCGCCGGTTGGAATATCCCAGACGGCGCAGTTTTTTGAGCGCGGCGCGGGTGTCCATTTCCAGACCGGGCTGGGTAATTTTTCCCTCAATACCGCCAAAACCGCGGTATTCCGGCAAAAAGACACCGTAACCTTCTTTTACCAGCGGTATCAGCTTATGATAAAACCCTTCGATATTATAAGAGTTGCCGTGCAGAAACACAACAACCGGCTTGCCTTCCCGCGGTTTGACATACCAGGCATAAAGCGGCGTGCCGTCTTCCGCTTTATAATAGACTTCCTGCGCCGGGAATCCGGGGTGCTCGGGCAAAACGCTTTTCTGCATTGAAGGATTATAAAAAAACAGCTGCGGCTTATAATATACTGTCAGGCAAAAGGCGGCATAAACACACGCAAAAATTCCAACCAGCTTATACATAGCCTTTTTAGTCATTGCCGCCTACCTTGTCAGCCAGCGAGGCAGACAAAAATAAATCAATATCACCGTCCAGCACGGCGCGGGTATCGGAAGTTTCGACATTTGTGCGCAAATCTTTGACCATTTTATAAGGCTGCAAAACATAAGAACGGATTTGATGCCCCCAGCCGATGTCACTTAAAGAATCGCGCTGCTCTTCGGCTTTGGCCTCGCGTTTTTGAAGCTCCATCTCATAAAGCCTGGCTTTCAGCATTTTCCAAGCGGCCTCGCGATTCTGGAACTGCGAACGCTGGTTTTGGCACTGCACGACAATACCAGTCGGAATATGGGTAATCCGCACCGCGGAATCGGTCTTGTTGATATGCTGTCCGCCGGCACCGGAAGCACGGTAGGTATCGACCCTGCAATCGGCTTCACTGATGTTTATTTCAATTTCGTCGTCAATCACCGGATAAACGCCGACCGAAGCAAAACTGGTGTGACGACGGGCGCCGCTGTCAAACGGCGAAATGCGCACCAGGCGGTGCACGCCGCTTTCGGCTTTGAGCCAGCCATAAGCATTGTGCCCGTTAATCCGCAGCGTAACCGATTTGATGCCGGCAACGTCGCCTTCGGTTTCTTCAATAAACTCAACTTTGTAATGATGAGCATCGGCCCAGCGCGTGTACATCCGCACCAGCATTTCCGCCCAGTCCTGAGCCTCGGTACCACCGCTGCCGGCGTGAACTTCGACATAGGCGTCATTGGCATCGACCTCGCCGGAAAGCAGCGCCTCGAGTTCGCTGTGTTTGACCGTGGACTGCAATTCTCCGAGCTGCTGCAATATATCGGCTATGACGGCTTCATCCCCTTCGGCTTCGGCGAGTTCCGACAACTCGACCAAATCGGTCAGGTTCTGTTCAATTGAACGAAAGTTATTTATGCCGAATTCCAGATTGTTTTTTTCGGTCATCAGCTTTTGCGCGTTTTGCGGATTATTCCACAAGCCGGCGTCGGCCGTCAAAGCCTCAAGCTCTTCCAACCGCAGGCAGGCATTGTCATAGTCAAAGCGACCTCCTCAGCAGTGCAAGCGACTGCCTGATTGATTCAACCTGTTCATAAATTTCTGCACGCATGGTTTCTTTTCTCCGTTAATATTCCGAGCCGAGCTGAACGCTGTCCTGGTCGTCATTTTTATAAGCCGGCTTGTTTTGAGCTTCTTCCCCGTTGCTATTTTGCGGCGAGCCGATGACACGCTGCTTTTTGCCGTCAAGGTCATATTCCGGTTTGAGCGCTTCGACAATCACGGCCTTGTCCTGCGGCTGAGCCAAACGCCCGGTATCGTGGTTGACACGCACCAGTTTGATGCCGGCGGGAATGCGGAACGGGATATCCGGCTGACTGGCCAGCGCTTCGCGCATAAAATTCTGGAAAATCGGCAAAGCCGCAGCGGCGCCGGTTTCAAAACGGCCGAGCGAACGCGGTTCGTCAAAGCCGACATAAACAGCAACGACCAAGTCGGGCGAAAAACCGACAAACCACGCATCCTGGTTTTTATTGGTGGTTCCGGTCTTTCCGGCGATATGGCGCCCCAACGATTTAAGGCGCGCCCCGGTGCCGTACTGGACAACGCCTTCGAGAATGCTGACCATTTGGTAAGCGCTTAAAGGATCAATAATCTGCTCGCGGTTGTCCGCTATCTGCGGAGCGTCCTGATTTTCCCATTTGTCCGCCGAACAATTTTCGCATTCGCGGCCGTCATGACGGTAAATTGTGCGGCCGTTACGATCCTGAATACGCTCGACCAGATAGGTGTCGATTTTTTTGCCGCCGTTAACCAGCATGCCGAATGCGCGCGCCATGTTTATAAGTTTGGTTTCCCCCGCGCCCAAAGACATTGACAGCAGTTCGGGCAGATTAGCGTTTACCCCCAATTTTTTGGCATATTCCGCGACCTTATCCATGCCGACATCCTGCGCCAGCCGCACAGTCATGAGGTTGCGCGACTTCTCTATGCCCTGGCGAAGCGTCATCAGGCCGTAAAAACGTTTGGAATAATTTACCGGCTTCCACAACGGCTGCCCGGGCCCCTGGTCAAGCACAAACGGCGCGTCGAGGATTAAATCCGTCGGAGAATACCCGTTTTCAAGCGCCGCCAGATAAACAATCGGCTTAAACGCCGAACCGGTCTGGCGCATCGCCTGCGTCACGCGGTTAAACTGAGATTTTTTAAACGAATAGCCGCCGACCATGGCCAAAACTTTTCCGGTATGCGGGTTCAGGGCGATAAGGCCGCCCTCGACATTCGGCACTTGCCGCAGAGAATACGCCCCGGTTTTGGGATTTTTTTCCACCAGAACCACATCGCCGGGTTTCATGACTTCGGCAACCGACTTCGGTTCGCCGCCGACACTTTGGTTTTTGAGATTCTTACGCGCCCATTTCATGCCGGCAAGCGATAAAGTACCCTTCTCGCCGTCAACAGTTTCTATTTCGGCCTGCGCCTGGCTGACTTTCATGACGACAGCCTTAATCCAGCTGTCCTCGCGCCCGGCCGGCGCCTGAACATCGGCCAGCGCCTGTTTGTAATCCGACGTGGTATCAATATTGGCAAGCGGCCCCCGCCAGCCGTGACGCAAATCATAATTACGGATTTCGTTATCAAACACTTTGGTCGCGATTTTTTGCAGACGCGGATTGAGGGTCGTGCGAATCAGCAACCCGCCCTCATATAATGCGTCTTCGCCGAATTTGCGATTGACGAAACGGCGGACTTCCTCGCTGAAATACTGCGCATCTTCGACAAAAGCGCCGCGCCGTTCGACCACTTTCAAAGGCTTTTCCTTGGCTGCTTCGGCTTCTTCCTCGCTGGCGTAACCGTCTTCGAGCATACGGCCGATAACCCAGTTGCGGCGCGCGACAGCGGCCTCATATTTGGTTTTCGGGTTGTAGTTGTTTGGGCCTTTGGGCAGCGCGGCCAGATAGGCGGCTTCTTCCAGCGTCAATTCGTCCAGAGATTTACCGAAATAGTTCAGAGCGGCGGCGGCGACGCCGTAGGAACGGTTGCCGAGATATATCTCATTGAGATACAGTTCCAGAATATGCTGCTTGCTGAAAGCCTGTTCGATACGGGTTGATAAAATTGCTTCCTTAATTTTGCGCTTATAAGACAGTTCGGAAGACAGCAAAAAGTTCTTGGCAACCTGCTGGGTTATGGTCGATGCGCCGGCCGGGCGACGACCGCTGCCGATGTTTCTGAGATTGTCCAGCACGGCACGGGCAATGCCGAAAAAATCAATTCCGAAATGATGATAAAAGTTTTTATCCTCGGCAGAAATAAAGGCGTTTTTAACACGTTCGGGGATTTTTTCTTCCGGCACAAAAAGGCGTTTTTCCGCTGCGTATTCCATCAGCAGGCGCCCGTCGCCGGCATACAGCCGGGTCGTGACGGCAGGCTCATATTTTTCAAGCTGGTGATAATCCGGCAGTTCCTGTGAAATCTGCCACAGCGAAGTAATCAGCACAATCAGGGCGATGACTGCAAAAAAGAAAAACGTACTCAGCAGCGAGGATATTGTCTTGAACATGTTTAACCCGTGAGAATCAATAGAAATACAAACCGTTTGCGTTGTCTTACTTAATATAGAAAAAATTAAGCAGAGTCAAACATTAAAATACAGATGCGTGCTGCATATTTTGAAAATACCGGTCGATGGCGCGCGAGGCGGAAATCGCCAGTTTTTTGCGGTAAGATTTCTGCTGGAGCATCTTTTCCTCATAGCGGTTGGACAGATAGCCCAGCTCCATCAGAACCGACGGCACGTCCGGCGCCTTTAATACGGCAAAACCGGCAAAACGGTGCGTGTTGTCCAGCGTATGGGTCGATTTGCGCATTTCAGCGACCATAAAGGTAGCAAACTCCGAAGAGCGGTTGAGCGTTTCGCGCTGCGCCAGGTTCAGCAGAATGTCGGAAACTTCCTTGGAATGTTCGGCAAAATTCAGCCCGGCCACAATATCCGCCTTGTTTTCTTTTTCGGCCAGCGCGGCGGCTTCTTTGTCGGAGGCCTTTTCGGAAAGCGTATAGACAGACAAACCCGTCGCCCGGCGGTTGGCGGCGCTGTCGGCATGAATGGAGAGGAACAAATCCGCATCGTACCGTCGGGCTATTTTGACGCGGTCACGCAACGGGATGAAGATATCGCGGTTGCGAGTCAGATAAACCTTATAGCGGCTGTCTTTTTCCAAGACCGCTTTAAGCTCGCGCGCCATCGCCAGCGTGATATGCTTTTCATAAACGCCGGAGACGCCGATGGCTCCGGGGTCAACACCGCCGTGGCCGGGATCCAGAACAATGACATGTTTCTTCTTTGAAGACTGAACCGCGGCCCGCGGCGAAGACGTATTCCGGACGGAGGCGGTTTTGACATTTTCCTGATTGGTCAGGGCATGGCTGTTGCCGACTTTGGAGGCAAACTCACGAGCCGATGCGACTTCCAAATCGATGACGAATCGCCAGTTGAAATTGCTTTGCGGCGGCAGAAGCAGAACTTTTTTGATAACAGCCGGTTTCTGCAAATCAAACACGACGCGGGTGCCGCCGGCTCCGGCTGTCCCGACGCGGGCGCTTGAAATGAGCGTGTTTTCTTCATTGATTTTTTCCAGCCTTTTGCTGACATCGGTATTTTTGAAATCAACAACCAGACGCTCGGGGTCATTGAGCAGAAACGCTTTATAATCCACCTTGGAATCGGCGTCAAACACAATGCGCAGCGTGCCTATCCCCTGCCCGAGGCGCAGATTGGATATCTGGGCTGCGAAGCTTTTTACGGGCAGCAGCAAAACGACGAGGCAGAGCCAAAAGCCCAGCATCTTCCGCCATTCAGAGATGTTGCTCCGTATTGTCATGCATACTCCCGGATATACCATTTTTATTGTTAAGTATACGGAAGACTTATTACTAATCTCTTAAAATGAGGGGCAAATAAATTTTATTGTTGAGTTTTAAAACAAAACGTATATTCTGGGAGTGATTTGAGTGAATCTTGTATCGGATGCGCCTTTAATACTTCGAACGATTTTCAGACACACAAGGCAAAATCTGGTACCGCCGTTTCATCATAACGATAAACGCGCAACACTTGTTAATCACAGGCAAAATTTTGCCGGACGGGTTTTATGCAGGGACCAACAATCAATAACAAAAAGGACGGCCCCTGTTAAGAAAGAGATGTTTGTTAAAGGCTGACGCGTGAAAAAGATTAAGAGCCTTTAGAATTTTATATAAAAGATGCCGGCTCGCAGAGCCCGGCCGAATTTGTTTATTTCTTTCTGATTTCATCCCCCGGCAGCAGTGTATCAATTTGGTTTATGCAACATAAACCCCGTGGAGATTTTATTAATGACCAAAAGAATGTTAATTGACGCAACCCAGCCCGAAGAAACCCGGGTGGTGGTTGTCAACGGCAACAAACTCGAAGACGTGGAATGCGAAACAACCCACCGCCGACAGATTAAAGGCAATATTTATCTCGGAAAAGTCATGCGGGTCGAGCCTTCGCTCCAGGCCTGCTTTGTCGACTACGGCGGAAATAAGCACGGCTTTATGGCTTTTGGCGAAATCCACCCCGATTACTATAATTTGTCTGACGACGAAATCGCCGCCATTGACAAGGAAGTCGACGAGATTATTGAAAACAAAAAACAGGCGATTAAAGAGCGCGAACAGGAACGCGAAAGAATCCGCAGAGAAAAAGCCGCTGCCCGCGAAGAGGCTCTGAAAGCCAAAGCCGAGGCTGAAGCCGCACGCAAGGAAGCCTCAGCGCAGGCCGCTGCGCAGGCAGAACAGCAGGAACCCGCCGTTGAACAAACCGAAGCGCCAACCGCCGCCTGCACGGCAGAAGAAAACAGCAGCGAAAAAGAGACTGCCGAAACTACGGCCGAAGCGAAAAACGAAGCCGAAACCGAAAATGCCGACAAAAAACACCGCGCCAAAAAACGCGTTCTTAAAAAGAAAATCCGTAAACAGGCCGAAGCCGAACACCCCGAAGAAGAACCCGCAAAAGTTCTGAACGAAACAGCCGGCTTGGAAGAAGAAAGCGTCAGCGCCGATGTCGACGACGTGGAAGAAGAAAAAGCGGCCGCTTTTGAGCCCGCCGCCGTTGAAGAAGAAGTCGACGATGACGATGACGACGCCGAAACCGACTTTGAACTGCAACGCAAACTTATGCGTGCCCGCAAGCTGTTTCACCGTCATAAAATACAGGACGTCATAAAAGAAGGCCAGATTGTTCTTGTCCAGGTTGTCAAAGAAGAACGCGGCAACAAGGGCGCCGCCCTGACAACTTATCTGTCACTGGCCGGCCGCTACTGCGTGCTGATGCCTAACCGCATCAAAAGCGGCGGCGTTTCACGCAAAATTACCAACGCTGCCGACCGCACCCGCCTCAAAGGAATTGTCAAAGAACTGCCGCTGACCAGCGATATGTCGATTATCGTCCGCACCGCCGGCGAAGAGAAAACCAAAGCCGACATTGTCCGCGACTATAATTACCTCATCCGCACCTGGAACCAAATCCGCCTTGACTCGCTCAAAGGCAAAGCGCCGGCTCTGATTCACGAGGAAGGGAACCTCATTAAACGCGCGCTGCGCGACATATACAGCAAGGACACTGCGGAAATTTTGGTTTCCGGCGAAGAAGCCTATAAGTCGGCCAAAGATTTCTTCCACATTTTGTCACCGCATAATCTTAAGAAAATCAAGCTGTACCGCAACAATGACATGCCGCTGTTCCAGCGTTTTCAGGTTGAAGGCCAGCTTGACAAACTGCATGAAGCCACCGCTCAGCTGGAATCAGGCGGCTACCTGGTAATCAACCCGACAGAGGCGCTGATATCAATCGACGTCAACTCAGGCCGTGCCACCAAAGAAAAAGATTTGGAAGAAACCGCACTCAAAACCAACCTGGAAGCCTGCGACGAAATTGCCCGCCAGCTGCGGATGCGCAATCTGGCCGGACTGGTCGTCATTGACTTTATCGATATGGACGAACCCGCCAATAACCATGCCGTTGAAAAACGCATGAAAGAAGCGCTCAAAAAAGACCGTTCGCGGATTCAGGTCGGCAAAATGAGCATTTTCGGGCTGCTTGAGCTTTCGCGCCAGAGAATGCACTCCTCTTTCTTTGAAAGCAACTATCAGATTTGTCCGCACTGTCAGGGCAAAGGCATCGTCCGCACAATTGAATCCAGCGCGGTATTCATTCTGCGCATGATTGAAGAAGAAGGCATTAAAAACCGTTCTTCCAAGGTCAATGTTTTCATCCCGTCGGAAATCGCCATTTACCTGCTGAACCAGAAACGACAGATGCTTGCTTCTCTGGAACAGAAGTATAACATGTGCGTCGTCATCAGTGCCGATGACTCTGTCAAATGTATTTCCGAATACAGAATTGAACGCACCAAATCGGTTAAGGAAGAAGCTCCTGCTCCGGCTGCCGCACCGGCACCGAAAAAAGAAGCCAAAGAAGAAGTCCTGCAAGACAAAGCCGCCGAAGAAAGCAACGAAGCCGCTGAGCTTCCCGACAATGCCGAACCGCAGGAAGACCGCCGGCGCAACGGACGCGACCGGCGACGCGGGCGGAACCGTTTTGACCGCCGCGGACGCAACCGTTTTGACAAGAAAGACAATCAAAACGGCGATAGCGGTACCGTTAAAGAAAAACAGGAAGCCGTCATCTTGTACAACAGCCATGAAGATATTAAATCTACGGCTGAGGCGGCAGCGCCGCAAAACGACGGCGAACCCGCAAAGGAAAAATCAACTTGGTGGAAAAAACTTATCAAAGGTTAAGTTTGAAAAAAATTATGCGAACGATTGGCGGCCTGTGGCTGCCAATCGTTTTTGCTTTGCTGCTGAAACCGAACCAGCTTTGGGCACAAGGCATCAGCCTGATATCCGACGAAGAAACCGAACAACTGCTCGGAAACATCATCCGCCCTCTGTTTAATGCCGCCGGGGTAAAATACAACCGCAATGAAATCCATATCGTCAACGACCCGACGCTGAATGCCTTTGTGGCGGACGGCAATAACCTTTTCATTCATACCGGAACCATTCTCAACGCCGCATCGCCCAATGAACTGGCCGGCGTTATCGCTCATGAAACCGGGCATATTCAGGGCGGCCACATCCTGCGGCAAAAGCTCAAAAACCAAACCATGCAGGAGGTCGGCCTGGTTTCGGCCATTCTGGCCGGCACCGCGGCAGCCGTCACCGGACGCGGTGATGTTGCCATGGCAGCGATGATCGGCAGCCAAAGCTCGGCGCTGACGCATTATCTGCATTACCGCACCGAAGAAGAACGCTCCGCCGACGAAGCTGCGCTCAACCTGCTCGACAAGACCGGGCAAAGCCCCGAAGGAATGCTGACTTTTATGAAAAAAATCGCCCGGCAGAACCAGTTGAGCGGCCGCGAAGAAAACCCTTATTTCCGCACCCACCCGGTTACAGCCGAACGCATCGCCTTTTTTGAACAGGCCGCAGCCCGAACCCCGTACCCGGCCGACAGCAAATATCAAAAGGCCTTTGAACGCGTCAAAGCCAAGCTTTACGCTTATCTGGCAGACCCGCGGCAGACATTGCAAAAATATCCTTTAAGCAATACGTCCACCCCTGCCCTATACGCTCAAAGCATCGCTTTATTTAAACAGCTGAAATTTGACCAAGCGCTGAAAAAGATTGACCTCCTGATAACCCAAGAGCCTGATAATCCATATTTTTATGAATTAAAAGCGCAGATTTATCTCGAAACCGGAAAAATCAAGCCGGCCAAGGAAAATTATAAAAAAGCGCTGGCTCTGCTTCCCAATTCCGCGCTTTTGCAAACCAGCTATGCCCAAAGCCTGCTGGAAGACAACCCGACAAAGCAGCAAGCCGCCGAGGCCGCGCAGCTTTTGAACAAATCGCTCATCAGCCGGCCGAGCGGTTTTGCATGGATGCTGCTGGCGCGCGCCTACGGCGAAAGCGGCAATCAGGCCGGCGCCAATTATGCCGCAGCCGAATACTCTTACCGCATCGGCCAGCCGGAAGTCGCCCGCGAGCAGCTCAAAGCCGCGCGCAACGCCGTCCCGTCCAAGCAAATTGCCTTAAAAATCGAGGACTTGGACAACCGCCTGCGCCAAATACTTGACGAGAAACAACATCGCTGATTTTGTCTAAATTTGGGTTGATGCCGATAATAAAATATGTTATACTCCTTTTAGTTTATCAAAAAGGAGTTTTCAATGACGGAAAATCCCGAAGAAGAAGAAAAGAAAGAACCGGCCTACCCGCGCATCCGGCTGCAGGCAATCAACAAAGAAGCAGCCCAGTTTTTTGAAGCGGCCAATAATTTGGAAAAAAATTCGCCGCAGGCACGCAAAATGCGCCGCCAAGGCCTTGACTTTCTGCAAAGCCGGGCAGAAGCCTATGTTTTAGAAAACGACCTTGACCCCGGACGCCTCGGCGAACTGCGAACATCAGAACTGGTATTTCTGTTTTCCAATCTGGCAAAAAGCAAAAACCCCGAAATAACAAACAAAGAAATGTTTCGCGCCCTGTGGGACGAATGCGACGAGCGTTTGGCTCAGGCTGAAGAAAACAAATGGCTTGTTTCCGACAAAGAACGTGCCGTTCTGATGAAATACTGCCGGGCGGCGCCGCGGCTGATACCATACTCCGGGCTTAATGAAGAATGCTGGAAAAGCTTTATCCCGCATTACAACAATTCTCTTATTGAACTCGAAACACACCGCATTCCGAAAAAAGAAGAAAAAATTGTTGAAATAAAGCCGCAAAAGACCGAAGTTCTGGCAACACCGCTGCTGGCCGACCCCTTAGCGGAGATACGGGAAAAAGATTACGGCGCAGATTTATCTAAGGCTTTCAAAAAGACTGCCCCGGCTTACGGCATCCGCTACAAACGTGTCGACAAAAAAGAAGACGATTTTATCCGTTATGACCTTTATCCGTGGAAAAAACGCGAGGAAGACAAACCGACAGGTTCATTGACGATTTACGATGACAAAAAGATTATGCTGGCAAGCCGGGAATACGAACATTTTGTGGCAACCGTCAAGATGCTCAAAGATGCCGGTCATGAAGAAATCCTGTTGCAGCACCTGAGCAAAGACCCTGACGAGGCTAAGGCCTTTGCCGCCAATATGGTGGTAGCCGGGCATGTTGTCGACATTCAAGTCCAACAGCCGTTCAAACTGGAAGAACTGCAAAAATACAATCCGCGCATTTCAGGCATTATCCAACAGCAGAAACAAAATTCCGCACAGCCCGTTGTCAGACAGCCGCACACGCGCTGATTTCCCGTAACAAAAAGAGCCTGCTTTTTGAGCAGGCTCTTTTTGTTATTCCGAGGTTATTTGTCTACGAAAGCACGACAGTAATAATAGTAACTGTCATTTGCTCCCGGAATTACATGTTGTCCGGAACAGGTTGAAGCGCAATAGATACGGTAAGCTTGATGCGCATTAGAGAAAGTTGTCCAATAATAAGGTTGGCTAATTGCAGCCACCGCATGGTCATGTCCGGAACTCGGGGTAAACTTGCCTCTGATGTTATTGAGATCAACTTCATAGGCAAATCCGCTGAAACTCCCTTGACTGTTGCATGTTTCACTGGCAGGACTTAGCTTTTCTGATTTTGAACCGCCCCAGATAACAACCCATTGGCCGTATAAATCCTGAGAAATCACGCCGAGGGGATTTTTGGCGGCAATCAGTGTCTTAGAGCAGGTACCATCGGCATTCAGATACATTCCGATGCCGCACTGAGCCAGTGTCTCATCGGCTCCTTTGTTTCTGCCGGCGTAAATGAAGACGTTGGCGGAGTAGTTTCTTGGGACAACACGGGAAGTATTAGAATTACGTCCGTAAACAGAACAGTGTCTGGAGGCGTCAAAACCTAATGTAAATCCTCCGCCGCTGCTTTTACTTGTTGCATCATACCCGAAAACTCCATTGTGAAAAAACGCGCCGCTGAAATGTTGTGCTGAGCCATCGTCTAAAGCGGCTACTTGCCCTAAAATATTAGGCAGGCTATCTTGTTCCACCGTCTTAAGGCTTGAAGCGGTGCTCGTTGCGGCAGCTTTGAGGAAGTATCCTGAATAACTGGGCAGTTTGTTACCGAAAGAACCGCTGATAGCGGCGTAAAGTTCAGGATACTGCGAAGAAGAATAAGAGCGTCCGTTGCACAAGAGCCAGCCGTTGTGGTCGGAAGTACGCAGAGAATACTTCAAATCGCCGGGCGAAGCTTCAAAGATGCATTTGCCTTTACTGGAATCCGACGGGCACAGCGTATAATCGCCAGGACATTCGGAAGTGGTGTCGGTAAAACCGAGCGAGGCGCAGGTAATTTCATCCATGCAATATGCTTTGGTTTTGTCAAACGGGCAATATAAAATCGTTTTGCCGGCGCAGTCGGAGGCAGATTTTGTATAGCCAAGTTCGGAACAGGAAGGTGCCTGGGAACAGGTCTGGGCGCGGGCGTCGAAAACGGTCCAGACAAGTCCAGGCGTAAGAACGGAAACAGATAAGAAAGTACGAAAATAGTTCATGGCAAAGTACCTCAAACAAGAATATAAGACTATTCTTATTATCGGACAAAACGACCGACAAGTCAACAATAAATTAAGGGTGCGGTTGGGACAAAAAAATCCCCCGTTTGGAACAGGGGATCTCACATATATTTATTTCAACTCATCCAGCAGCTTGGCGGCAATTTCCATATAAGCTTTGGTATACGGGCTGTCCGGCTCTGACAAGACAATCGGCGTGCCGTTGTCGGCATTGGTACGGATGTCAATATGCAGCGGAACCTCGCCCAAGAAGGGAACGCCCAATTCTCCGGCCGTCGTGCGGGCGCCCTCATGGCCGAAGATGTCGGCGCGGGTGCCGCAATGCGGACAGATATAATAGCTCATGTTTTCGATAATTCCCAAAATCGGCACATCAACGCGCTTAAACATGTTGACACCTTTGACCGCGTCTATCAGCGCGATATCCTGCGGGGTCGACACAATCACGGCACCGCTCATATTTAAACGCTGTGACATGGTAATCTGAATATCGCCGGTTCCGGGCGGCATGTCGACAACCATAACATCAATTTCTTCCCAATTGGTATCGGTCATCAGCTGTTCGATAGCGCCGCAGGCTTTGGAACCGCGCCAAATCAACGGCTGCGAACGATCGACCAGCGTGCCGATTGACATGGATTGGACACCGTGAAACTCAAAGGGCTGAAAAGTCTTTCCGTCGTATGAAATCGGCGCAACGCCCTCAAACCCGAGCATGGTCGGAATGGAGGGGCCGTAAATGTCCGCGTCAAACAAAGCGACTTTTTGCCCCAGTTTGGACAAGGCCAAAGCCAGATTGACCGAAGTGGTTGACTTGCCGACGCCGCCTTTGCCCGAAGCCACGGCAATGATTTTTTTCACGCCGCGCACCTGCCATTTTTCAATCTCCGGCTTTAATGTCGGCGCGGCCTTGGCGACGGTATAAATCACCGAAACCTTATTCACGCCGGGCAAGGCGCGAACCTCATTTTCTATGGCTTTGGTTTTGCCGGCGTCTTCCGCGGCATTCTGCAGCGTGATGATGACGCGGCCGTTAAAAACGCCGACATTTTCAATTTCGGACGGGTTAAAATACTTTGCGGTTATCTCTCTGATTTGTGCTTCCATGGCCAAGCAACCCCTGTTGATAGATATTATCGAATATTGTTTTTGGTATATTTATATTATATATTTAGGCAACGCAACAAAAAATTACAGAGGTAAGCAAATGGCAAAAATTCCTAATCCCTGGGAAGACAACAACGACGGCCCATGGCAGGACAGTCCTGACCCAGCCAAGTCAAAAAACAAAATCCACCCGTTTCCCAAACCGGGCAAGGACGGCTTTGACTTCAAATGGCAATGGGGCGCGCTGGCCTTGGTTTTGGTCTGGCTGGCCTCGGGATTTTATCAGGTGCAGCCCAATGAAGAGGGGGTTGTCCTGCGCTTCGGTGCCTATGACCGGACAACCATGCCCGGTTTGCATTACCACCTGCCGATACCTTTCGAAGATGTTGAAAAAGTCAACATTACTCAGGAACGCAGCATTAACCTCGGTGTCGCCGAGCTGGGCAACCCACGCAATTCGTTTAATGAGAGCCATATGCTGACCGGCGACGAAAACATCGTCGATATTAACCTGACCATCGTCTGGCGCATCGAAAATGCCAAAGACTATTTGTTCAATATGCAAAATCCCGACCAGACGGTTAAAGTCGCCGCGCAGTCCGTTTTGCGCGAAATTGTCGGTCAGTCGGAAATGATGCCGATTATTTCGGGCGACCGCGGCAAAGTTGAGGATGAAACCAAGGAAGAACTGCAAAAAGTTCTCAACGAATTCGGTTCCGGCATTAAAATTGTACGCGTCAAACTGCAAAAAGCCGACCCGCCGAAGCAGGTGGTTGACGCTTTTAACGAGGTTCAACGCGCCAAAGCCGACATGGAACGCTTCAAAAATGAAGCGGAAGCCTATCGCAACGAAATTCTGCCCAAATCGCGAGGCGAAGCGGCTCAGCGCCTGCAAAACGCCGAGGCTTACAGACAATCCGTCATCAACAAAGCGCAGGGTGAAGCCGAAAGATTCCTTTCTGTTTATGACGCCTATAAGCAAGGCAAGGACGTTACCGCCAAACGCCTGTATCTCGAAACGATGGAAGAAGTCATGAGCAATTCAAACAAAATGATTATTGATCCGTCTGACAAAGGCAATAATGTTATGCCCTATCTGCCGCTGGACCAACTGCAAAAACGCCGGAGCAAAGGAGAATAGACAATGAGTGATAAGATGAAAATAGCCTTAGGCGTTATTGCTGCCGCCATTTTGTTTGTCGCCATAAACTCTGTTTATGTCGTACGGCAGACCGAGCAGGCGATTGTCCTGCAATTCGGTAATCCTGTGCGCGTGGTCAAAGACGCCGGGCTGAAATTCAAAATCCCGTTTATTCAGAATGTGGTCTTTTATGACAACCGGCTGCTTAATCTCGACCCGCCGGCGCAGGAAGTCGTTCTGAACGACAAAAAGCGTCTGGACGTTGACAGTTTTACGCGCTACCGCATTGTCGACCCGCTGCGGTTTTACAAGACCGTGCGCACGGAAGCGCAGGCACGTTCCAAGCTGGAAGAAATCGTCAATTCTTCCCTGCGTAAGGTTTTGGGACGCATCACCCTGCCCCAGCTGCTGTCGCAGAAACGCACGCAGATTATGTCAGACATCAGCAAAGCGGTTAAAGTCGATGCCGAGCAAATCGGCGTCAGCGTTGCCGATGTGAGAATCCGCCGCGCCGACCTGCCGGTCGAAGTTTTGCAGGCGATTAACGCCCGCATGAAAGCCGAACGCGAACGCGACGCCAAAGAATTCCGCGCAACCGGCCAGCAGGAAGCTCAGAAAATCCGTGCAACGGCCGAAAAAGACAAGGCTGTCATCATTGCCGAAGCCGAGAAAAAAGCCCAGATTATCCGCGGACAAGGCGACAAAACGGCTATCGGCATCTGGAACAACGCCGCAAGCATTGACCCTCAGTTTTATGCCTTTTACCGCTCGCTCGAGGCCTACAAAAAAGCTTTAAGTTCTGAAGACACCTCTCTGGTTTTGACGCCGGACAGCGAATTTTTTGATTTCTTCGGAAAAACAATCCCGACAGGAAAATAAGACTGATGAAGCGACTTATTATTACTTTGGCGGCGGTTATGCTGCACGCGGTGCCGGCCATGGCTCAAATCGGCAATTCGTTTGCCGATCTGGTGGAAAAGCTCCAGCCGAGCGTGGTCAATATATCGACGGCCGACCTTCCGGCCGAGGACAGCGAGGCGCATGACGATGCGCTGGGTATTGCCAGCCCCAATCCGTCGATTCAGAAATATTTTTCACCCCCAAACCCGGGACGGACCTCACTCGGCTCCGGTTTTATAATCGACGCGCAGGGACATATCCTGACGAACAACCATGTGATTGAAAATGCCAAAGAAATCTGGGTGACGCTGGCCGACGAAAGCCAATTGCAGGCCAAACTTGTCGGTGCGGATAAAAAAACCGATGTTGCGCTGATTAAAATCGACAGCAAAAAGCCGCTCGTTCCGGTCAAACTCGGGGATTCCGACAAAATCCGCGCCGGTGACTGGATTATCGCTATCGGGAATCCGTTCGGCCTGGGCGGCAGCGTGACAGCGGGCATTGTTTCGGCCAAGTCGCGCGATATTGAAGCCGGCGCTTATGATAATTTTATCCAGACCGATGCTTCGATTAACCAGGGCAGTTCCGGCGGCCCGATGTTTGACATGAACGGCGAGGTTATCGGCGTGAATACGGCCATTTTTTCGACCTCAGGCGGCAGCATGGGTATCGGTTTTGCCACACCGATTAACCTGTTGAAATTCGTTATTGACGAAATCAAAAGCAAAGGCAAGGTCGAGCGCGGCTGGCTCGGCATCCGCATTCAGCCGCAAAACCGCGACATGGCTTCCAGCGTTGCGCAAAATGTGCCGGCGGGCGTTATGATCAGCTCGGTATCGGAAGACAGCGCCGCCAAAAAAGCCGGTATTGAAGCAGGCGACGTGATTATTGCGATGAACGGCACCGAAATTTTGAACCCCAAGGAATTTTCGCGGCGCATTGCCGAAACAAAGGCAGGAAAATCCGTTAAACTTGATGTGTGGCGCAATGCCGAAGTCACAAGTTTTGAACTTGCCGTTGAGAAAATGCCCGATGAAGCACCGGCAGTTTCCAAAGCGGCTGCCGAAACGGCAATAACCGACAATGTCAACGAACTGGGATTAGAACTGGAAGAACTGACCCCCGGTCTGATTGACAAATACCAATTCCCCGAAGATGCCAACGGCGCGGTTGTAAAATCTGTGCTGACCGGCAGCGATGCCGAAGCCAAAGGCCTGCGCCCCGGTGATTTGATAACACAGATTGACAAGAAAGCTATTTTTGATTTAAATGACGTCAAAACTTATATTGACGAAGCCAAAAAAGAAAACAACCGTCCGGTGCTTCTGTTAATCAACAATAACAATCTTCCGCATTTTGCGGCGGTTAAGCTGGTGAATCATGAGTAGAGTGGATTTTTATCATTTGCAGAGCCAGACGCTGGAAAACGTTCTGCCCAAGCTTCTGGAAAAAGCGTATGAAACCAAAAAAAGCATTGTCGTGCGCGTCGGCAACGACGAGCGTGTCGAATTTCTGAATGCCCATTTGTGGACATATAACGACCAGTCTTTTCTGCCGCACGGCAGCAAAAAAGACGGCAATGCCGAACTGCAGCCCATCTGGCTTACCAGCGGCACGGACAATCCGAATATGGCGAGTTTTCTGTTTCTGGTCGACGGCGCTGCCGCCACGCCGGAAGAAATCGAGGGGTATGCCCGCGTCTTTAATATATTTGACGGCAATTCTCCGGAAGCGCTGGCACAGGCGCGCAATTTCTGGAAAACGCTCAAAGCCGCAGGCGCCGAATGTTTTTACTGGCAGCAGGATGAGCGCGGCAGCTGGAAACAGGCGGCTTAAGACGATGAAAAAACTCCCGGAAAAATCCGGGAGTTTTTTTGCGAGAGGCAGACTATCAATAGTCAAAGTCATACGGAATTTGTTCTCCCATAAACTTCATGCCGGCGCAGGAGGTTCGAATATTGTATTTTTTATAGCAGTATTCGGAAAATCCCATCTCAACGCCGTTGTATTCGTAGCTGTTATATCCGTATTGCTCTTCCTGCCAAGCCTGATAACACGGATTGTTGGTACAGTCTTCCTGATATCCGGAGTCGTCATAAGACCCGGAGTACCAACTCTTATAAGTACAGGAAGGCGTACTCCAACCACATGAATTGTCATTGCCGCAGTTATAGCCGATGCAATCGTCTTTCATGCAGTAATATTTAACTTCATATTGAGCATTGCCGCAGGCATCCTTATAGGTTCCGCCGTTATAGGTTCTGGCGCCGACATAAGGCAAATCGCCGTAACCGGAATACGACGCAGCCAGGCATTGGACATAGTCATATGCGTATTTCTTATAACTCGTATTATTATTTCTTCGATAACAGCTGGTATTTCCAGAAGTTGCCCTTTGATCGCAGCAGAGCTCGTATTCGCAGGCCGGCAGTTTGGAATACGTATAATATCCGTAACTGCAGGCGGTACCGTCGCATTTATATTTCTGTTTGTTCTGCGGACATTTGGTCACCGTCTGTCCATCGGAACAAGTATAGGTGCCGTTACTGGCAACTTTGTTATAGCCGAGCTCGGTACATTGTTCCGGGCATTGGATGCAGGATACCTTGCTGGTGTCAAACGGGCAGACAATATAGTCGCCGCTGCAGTTGCCGGCTGTGGTATTATAGCCCAAATCCGCGCAAGACGGGCTTGCCGTACAGGAAATAGCCGCCCATGCCGCACCAGTGCTCAGCAAGGATGCACTTCCTATGATTATCGCTAATTTTCTCATTTTTTTTCTCCTTTTTCTAGAGCACTAAGGTAAACAATGGACTTTGCTTGTGTCATACGGACATTTGACGTAATGTCCGCTGCTGCAGCTGCTGGCGCTCTCGGTATAGCCGAGGGTCGAACAATTGGTGTTCGGCGTGGTGCACCAGTATTTGAAGTTTGTCGCGCAGCCCGTGACAATATGTTGTCCCGAACAGGTTGCACCGGTAGTGTCGCAGACATAACCGCTGGGGCAGCCGCCGCCGGAACCGCTGCAACAAGTGTACTTTTCGGAACAGGCTTCATAGTTTGACTGTGATGCGCTGCCGCCAAGACTGCTGCACTGGGCTGAAGTGTATTTGCCCAGGTTCGGACACGGGTTGCATTCCAGACATCCGGTGCATCCCGGGGGTGCCTGGGTTTTGCAGGTTATGCCGGTGCCGCAGGTCACCGTCGCCGGGCAGGAACAGGTCGAGGCTTTATAATTACAGATGTCGGTACCCAATATCTTCGGGCTCGGACAGTTAGACGTCGTGTACTGATACTCGCTTCCGCACGGGACGCAAGACCAACAGTCCAGACCGCCGACATCAGACGAATTAATCTTCGTACACGCCATCGTCGGATCATTGGCCGCTACATAGCCGGAATTATAATCCGCGCAGACCTTCGGGATACATTTCTGACACAGTTTCGGCGTGCCGGTCGAGCCGTCCTGATTGATTGCCTTCTCGTTTGCCCCGCAGCTGATCCAGCTCCACGGCCCCGAATGCAGATACGCGTTACCTGCCGGCCGCGCCGGTGTATAGCCGGTGTTGCAGGAGTAATAGTAATTGGCACAGGTGCCGAAGTTGGTCATCACCGCCACGTTTGAACCGCTCTTGTAACTTGTCCCCCAGCCGGAAGAAACCTGCGAATTGGTCGAACAGTCAATGCAGCCCGAATACAAACCCTCGCAGGCATCATCGTTGACGGTTTTGCCGTTGGGACAGCCGCCCGCCACGCCTTTGCCTTTGGCATATTTGTATTGCGGAAAACATTTGCAGTCCGACCAGCATTTTACTCTGCCCGGCATATATTTAGGCGAACATGTCTTCTTAGGCGGAACTTCGGAAAGCCAGCCTTTCGCCTCACAACTAATCGGGTCGTACATTGTCGGATTTTTGGCCGTGTTAACTCGGCTTTTTGAAAAAGATACTTTATCCTGATACTTAGGGAGCCAATAAATATCAGCTAAGGCTGTCTGGCTGATGCCTACGACAAACCCTGCCGCCACGAGGGCAGCCCCTAAGATGCGAGTAATATTTCTCATGGTCTTGCTCACCTTTTAAATTTACTACACCTATGATATTAGTATACGATGAAAAAGTGTATCCTTCAACATAAAAAGGCATTGTAACAAAAATGTCACAATCATTATTTTCCAAAATATAACGTTTCTTTCCCTTTCCAAGCAACCGCCTGTTCATATTATTAATTGACTCCTCTATATAAATTTGCTAATATTAATGATAGTTAACTATCAATTACAGGATATGAATTGACAAAACGGAGGCAGCCATGGGAAAGAGCAGATTGACAGGATTGGGAACAGTATTTGCCATGGTTCT
>JAHALQ010000004.1 GCA_018362935.1 Pseudomonadota bacterium
CACCCAATGCTCCGGCAAAAAGACCTTTGTCTGTCCCGGCGATGCAAGCAAAGTCGCCTGCGATGACAGCGCCATGATTGGCGAAATCAAACTCTGGGCAGGTAAAACAATTCCTAAGGGCTGGCATATATGTGACGGTTCGTCTTTGTCCAAAACCACATATAAAGCATTGTACGATGTCATCGGCATGGCTTTCGGCGGTTTTGGCAATAATTTCTCTCTGCCGAATTTCAAAGGGCGTGTTCCGGTCGGCATCGGTTATGCCACCAGCTCAACTTACACATACAGCATGGGCTCCAAAGGCGGCGAAGAAAAACATGTCTTAACCATCAGCGAAATGCCTTCTCACAACCATGGCTATACTGGTGTTAACGGAACAGGTTATCCAGATGGTTCTGGGGATTCGACCGGTGCGGGAGCCCCGCATTCATATCCGCGCCAAAGTCAGTTAAAAAATATGGGCAACAGCTCAGCACACGAAAACCGCATGCCGTACCTTGCGGTCTATTATATCATTTACACGGGAGTATACTAAAACCGGCATATTATTATAAATCGCATGCAACAATAAAAACCGCTCATATAGGAGCGGTTTTTTTAATCGGGATATTATCATATTTCCAGCGTTTTTCCCTCTTTGGCAAGCTCTTTTTGCCCTTGGCGGTCATATTTGTAATAATAAATCAGTTCGCGTTCATTAACCCGGTTGGCGTCAATCGCCGCTTCGGGAATTCCCCACAAAATCGAAATCGGCCAGGTAATCAGATTGAGGCAGCCGTAAAGCCAATGTAAGCTGTCGCCGCCGTTGCCGCTGGCCAGATAAAAATTGCCGATGCCGGGCAGGAGATTGAGCGCGCCGGCCGCTCCGGGGTTTGCCGGACGTTCAAAACTTCCGGCCGGGCGGTCAACCGTAACGCCTTGCGCTTTAAGATTGCGCAGCTCGTTTTGTTCTTGTTTGGTGAGGGTTGTGCAGGCGGCAGTTAGTGCCAGCAGCAGAATAAAGCAGAATTTTTGCATGATTTGTATCTCCTTAAGTCCGTAACAAAAAGGCCGCCTTAAAACTTAAGGTGGCCGGGGAGTACAAAAATCATACATAACGAAATGACCCTTTCAGCCTTTGGGCAGAGCCTTGGACATACGCTGAAAGCTCCCCGACCGCAATCGGGGATATAATTGGTAACGGTGCTATATCAACACCGCGTTATGTATGGAGATTTTGTAGTCTCCGTACCACAAATGGTACAACCGCAGTCTAGGCGGAAAACACCGCGAATGCAAGAAAATTTTATTTCCTGTTTCCGCCGTAGCACAAAAAAGCCGCCCTTTTGGGCGGCATTAAGAACTCTTTTTTATTGTGCTTCGTCTTCATATCCTTCAATTTTTTTCTCTCTTAAAATTTGTTTTAGGAGATCGTGCATATTCGTATAAGTGTTATTAATATCGTCAAATGACAAAGCATCTGCATTTTTCAGAGCAGTTTTAAAATCTTCGATGTCAAAAATATTTTTTTCGGCTTTTAGTTGGGTAAGATTGTATTCTTTAGATTTTTCAGCATTATATGCCTTAAGGCATTCTGAACAGCATTCTTTTGCAGAAGTAAAGGCTTTGTTGGAGCTTTTATAATGCAATAGCAGCCAATATTCATAACACGGATTAGAATATCCGTAACGAAAATCTTTCTTTTTACATTCTTCAATAACCTTTGCTATTACGGAAATATTATCGTCATCCTTATCAAAAATACAATGCATCTTATAAGGAATGAAATTTTTACTAAAATATTTTGCTTTCGTTTTTGCCGTTGTTACCACATTTTTGGCACTAGTTCCATTAGATGACATGGTTTCAAGTCCGAGACCAAAATAGGAGCTAAAGCCTTGGATGTAATTTTGTGATGATTTACTGTCCTCGCAAACAAACTGATAAACAATTCGTGTTTGTTTAGGAGTAGAACGCCGTACCATTTTATATTCCTTTTACCTTTGGAACAGCACCGTAAATTCCGTGCATATAGGATTCATAAAAAGATTTTTTTCTTCGGTCTTCATTGAAGTCCGCAATCGAATAAAGTTCCGATGACAAACCGTTTTCCTTCGCTGTAAACCATATTTGGTCACGTGTCAGATACTCACCATCCATAAGGTAATGAGCGTGAGAGGTAAAAATTAACTGCGCATTATTTTTATTAATTTCCGGATTATTAAACAAAGAAATAAGATATTTTATCAACATCGGATGCAAAGAAGCGTCAAGCTCATCCACGGCCAAAACGCTGCCGTCACGAAGTGTGTCGATAATAGGTCCTGTCAAAGCCAGAAAAACTTTTGTTCCTTTGGATTCGGCTTCTTCAAATTTAAATTCTTTTAAGGTTTCATTTTCTGTCTTATGGAATGTTTTAACATCTATTGCTTCTGCGTCGCCATTTTTCAGTTTTTGCATCAAAACATCCTGAAAAACTTTTTTTAATTCATCTGTAGCTTCTTTTTTGTCAGCGATTTTTAGGAGATCTTCAAGTTCAATCTTATTAACAGATATGCTTTCTAGTCCTAAATCTGCATTTTTCATATGTTCAATAATTTCAGCCTTATCTCCCTTTTGTATCATATCAAAAGAAAAAGATTGGGATACACTGTTGCTGATTATATGGATTTTTTTCATCATCCATGTGTAAGCAGCCACGATTTCGGGAAGCTCACATTTTCTGTTGTTTATGATATCTGACAAAAACAGTCGGTTTGACGACAAATCATCAATCCAGCGTTGTAAAATTCCTTTGCTTTTTAATAATTCATTTTCTTTGCGGTGAAATATTCGTCTTTCTCTGGCTGTGCCTTCTGAAGAAAAATCAGTTATATAGAGATATTCTTCAAAAATTTTTGTTTTGCCATATTGAAAACCATATTTGTATAAGTTGTCTTCAACTAAAAAGGATATTTCAAAAAATGTCGGTTTTTTCGCATATTCCTCATTTAATAAATATGGATCCGTCTTAAGTGTTTTATCTACCTCATATGAGAATGTCTCTTTAATCAGGCGCCTAAAAATATAAAATGCTTTTAATATATTAGATTTGCCCGATGCATTAGGGCCAAAAAAGCCGGCAGTTGTATAAAGCTGGGGAATTTTTTTCACATTAGTATTAATAACATTAATATTCTTACCGTTTTGAGTAAGAGGCTCCATAGAAAAATAAGCTTCGTCTTTGAAACTTCTAAAATTGCCAAACTTAAATTCGACTAGCATTTTAACGCCTTCTCTGCAAAAAAAATACGAAGAACAGAATTATATATATATCTTAAATGGCAATATGTCAACTAATAGCTCGAGAATGCCCGAATATGTGTTAAAGAAAACTTGTTGCATTTGCAAAAAAAGCCGCCCGAAAAGGGCGGCTTTTATGACGAATTACAATTTTAGACTCTCAGGTCAGGGACTGCGTCCCGCCCAAGAATGCTATAAGAGAAAAACAGTATCGCCGACTAGCAGGCCGACCAGAGGGAACCCTGCGGATTCCAGCTTAGTAATGCCCGTGCGGCTTTGCACCAAATTACTTATCCATACTCGGCATCTGCGATTCTTTAACCAAGGCGGCGATAAAGTCTTCAACTTTCATCACTTCCTGCTTGTCAGAACCGAAGCGGCGGACAGTAACCGTACCGTTTTCTCTTTCTTTGGCGCCGACAACTGCAATTACCGGAACTTTCTGCAAAGACAGCTCGCGGATTTTGTAGTTAATTTTCTCATTGCGCAAATCAGCGCGTGCATACAGTCCTGCGGCCTTGAGTTTCTTGGTGACTTCTTCGGCATAGCCGTCAATATCGCTGACAATCGGGCAGACCACAACCTGTTCCGGCGACAGCCACAGCGGCAGTTTGCCGGCATGGTTTTCAATCAGAATGCCGAGGAAGCGTTCGATTGAACCGAACAAAGCGCGGTGCAGCATAACCGGCTGGTGTTTCTCGCCGTCTTCGCCAATATAGGAAATCTCAAAACGCTGCGGCAGGTTCATATCTACCTGAATAGTGCCGCACTGCCATTCGCGGCCGATGGCGTCACGCAAAATGAATTCCAGTTTCGGGCCGTAGAACGCGCCTTCGCCGGCGTTGATTTCATACTTGTAGCCGTGGCTTTCCAGCGCATTGGCCAAAGCATTCTCGCAGATGTCCCAAATCTCGTCGGAACCGATGCGGTAAATGCTGTCCGGACGGGTCGACAGATAAATCTTGACATCGTCAAAACCGAAGTCTTTGTAAATGTCCAAAATCAGTTTCAGCGTGGTAATGCATTCTTCTTCCATTTGTTCCGGCGTGCAGAAGATATGCGCATCGTCCTGCGTAAATTCGCGGACGCGCATCAGCCCCATCAGCGAACCGGAAGCCTCATAGCGGTTAACCATGCCGAACTCGGCCATGCGCAGCGGCAAATCGCGGTATGATTTGACGCCCTGTTTGTAAACCAGCAGGCCGCCCGGGCAGTTCATCGGCTTAACGCAGAACATTTTCTCGTCTTCGGTTTTGCCCGAGTAGTTGTGCGCGCCGTATTTGTCCCAATGGCCGGAGGTCTCCCACAGGCAGCGGTCCATAATACGCGGCGTGGCGACTTCGATATAGCCGTTGTTTTCCTGGCGTTTGCGCATGTACTCAATCAGTTTGCGGTAAATTTTATAGCCTTTGTCGTGCCAGAAAACGGCGCCGGGCGCATATTCGGGTTCAAAATGGAACAAATCCATTTCTTTGCCGATTTTGCGGTGATCGCGTTTTTCGGCTTCTTCCAGCATTTTGAGGTATTCGTCCAAATCTTTTTTGGAAGCCCAGGCCGTTGCATAAATACGCTGCAGCATTTCTTTTGAAGAGTCGCCGCGCCAGTATGCCCCGGCAACTTTCATAAGTTTAAAGGCGTCGCCGATTTTGCCGGTCGAGGGAACGTGCGGCCCGCGGCACAAATCGGTAAAGCTGCCCTGGCGGTAAAGCGAGATAACTTCCGATTCCGGCAAATCTTCAATAATTTCGGCTTTGTAATGTTCGCCGAGGTCTTTGAAATATTTGATTGCTTCGTTGCGCGGCATAACGATACGCTCAAGCTTCTCGTCGCGTTTGACAATCTCGTGCATTTTTTCTTCAATCTTGGCAAAGTCTTCGGTCGTAAACGGCTCTTTGCGTGCAAAGTCGTAGTAAAAGCCGTTTTCAATCGCGGGGCCGATGGTTACCTGGACGTCGTTCCACAGTTCTTTGACCGCCTGCGCCATAACGTGCGAGCAGCTGTGGCGGATAATGTGGAGGCCCTCTTTATCCTTACCGGTGATGATAGTCACGGTTGCGTCGGTAGTGATAGGAGTGCTCAAATCCTGTGTTGTTCCGTTAACGGTTATGGCCAAAGCGGCCTTGGCAAGAGATGAACTGATTTTATTCGCGATGTCAAAACCGTTGACCCCGCTCTCCATATCCAGAATGCTTCCATCTGGCAATTTAATCGCAACCATATTAAAATTCCTTATTATATTCAAATTAACATTCTGCTATTTCGAAGTCATGAAATCAGAGGATTTTTAAATACAAAAATCCTCGGCAGCGCGACTTCAAATAACCAAAAAAACGCTGCCGGAAATGATGCTATTTAGTGAGGAGTTCCTCATATACGGCAATAGTTTTATCACACATCTTCTGTTTTGTGAAGTTGTCTTTTACATTTTTTATTGCCGCTTTACCGATTTTGATTTTTTCTTTTTCCGGCAGGTCAAGTGCCCAGTCAATTGCGTCGGCCAGAGCCTGGCTGTCCTGCGCGTCATAGAGTTTGCCGGTAACGCCGTCGATCGTGTTTTCGAGCGAACCGCCGATATTGGAGGCGATGACGATTTTGCCCATGGCCTGACCTTCAATTGCCGCGCGGCCGAAAGCTTCCGGTTCAATCGCGGTCGACAGGACAACATCCGAAACCATCAGCAGAGCCGGGATGTCAAAGCTGTGCCCGATAAACTGCACGCGGTCAATCACGCCGAGTTTCCGCGCCAGCGCGCGCAGGGAATCCGTATAGGCCGTGCGCCCTTGGTCGGAGCCGACAATCAGGCAGTGGTAATTCTGATTTTTCATTTTGGCCAGCGCTTCAATCAGCTTATGCTGGCCTTTCCAGTGCGTTACGCGCCCGATGAGCGATATGACCGGTTTGTCTTCGGGAATGTTATTGTCTTTGATTGCCGCGATAATCCGCTGCTGCGACACGTTTTCCGGGGAAAATTTTTCAATATTGACGCAGCGGTGAATCAACCGGATTTTGCTCTCGTCAATCTTGTAGTTTTTGAGCATGTGGTTTTTGATATGATTGGAAATGGCGATAACCAGTTCGCCGTATGTCATAACCCGGTTATACAGCTTTTTGATGCCGAAAGGCCCGAGGCCGTATGTTCCGTGGAAAGTGGTCATAAAATGTACGCCGGCGCGTTTGGCCGCCCAATAGGCGCTCCATGCCGGGGCACGTGAACGGACATGAACGATATTGACGCCGTTTTCTTTAATAAATTTCTCAAGTTTCTGGGAATTCAGATAAAGTTTGACCGGGTTTTTTGTTTTCAAATCCAAAGTCAGATGCGGGATTTGGGCTTTTTCCAGTTCATAGGTCAGGCGGCCGCCTTTGGAAGCGACAAAGTTTTTAATCCCTCTGGCTTTCAGCTCGGTCGCGATTTCAATCGTTCCGGCCTCGACCCCGCCGTGCTCCAATTCGGGCAATACCTGCAAAACCACCGGTTCAATCTTTTTTTCTTTAGCCATTTTAGTACCTTAAATTCTCATTTGTCTCAGAAATTTCACAATTACGCTTACCATACAACATATTTTGTTTTTCGCCAAGAGTATTTGCTCAAAAATAAACAAATTCCTTTTTATTAGTCATATTGAATTCTGGCTGCCGCCGATTATTTAAAAGGCAAAGCTTCTGTTCTGGGAGAAATGCAATGCCTGAAAATTTCAAACAATACTTTTTGCGGCGCCTGTGGTGGGTGATTCTTGCGGTCATTTTGGTTGTCGCCGCTTATTTTGCGGAGTCACAGACGGCCAATTCCGCGGTGCCCGGCGCTTCGTCGGAAATAGAGCTGCGGGTTGTCCCGCTTAAAAAGCAGGATGTTTCGGCCTCGACCAAATACATCGGCTATGTGACGCCGATTCATCAGGTTTCGCTGGTGCCCAATGTCAGCGGCTATATTTCCGATGTCTGGGTCGAAGGCGGGCAGGATGTCAAAGTCGGCGACAACCTTCTGATGATAGACCAGCGCGAATACAAAGCGGCTTATGATGCGGCCGCAGCTGCGCGCAATCAGGCCAAAGCCGAATTTAACAATGCCAAAGTGTATTTTGACCGTATCAAAAAAGTCGGCCCAAAAGCAATTTCCAAAACCGAGTATGACAACGCCCAGGCCAAATTTCTGGCGGCCGAAGCCTCTCTGGCCGCAGCCAAGGCGGATATGGAAAAAGCCAAGGTTATGCTGGATTATACTTTGCTGCAGGCCTCAATCAACGGCACGGTCGGCAACGTTGCGCTGACGCCCGGAAATTACGTCGCTCCGGGTTCGGGGGCGCTGCTCTCGATTGTCCAGTATGATCCGATTCGCGTGGTCTTTTCAATCAGCGATAAGGAATATCTGGATTTGCTCAATTCCTCCGGCTCGCTGCTCGGCGGCCAGAAAATCAAGATTCGCCTGGCTGACGGCGAATTGTATAAAGAAGACGGGGTCTTTCAGTTTACCGACAATCAGATTAACAATTCGACCAATTCAATCGCCGTTTATGCCGATTTCAAAAATCCCGGAAAGGAACTGGTTGCCAATGCTTATGTCGACGTTTTGCTGCAAAAGGAATATAAAGACGCTTTTCTGGTTGCGCAGAATCATGTTTCGCTCACGCCTGACGGAACGTTTGCCTACATCATCCGCAACAATCAGCTGGTTAAAACCAAACTCGACGTGCTGGCGACGGTCGGCAATAATTATGTTGTCGGCAACCGTTTTCAGGAAAATGAATATCTGGTCGTCGACAAGGTGCCGTCGATTTCCCCGCAGACCAAGGTTAAAATCAAAGTGGTAGACCAACCCCGCCAGGAGCGCAAATAAATGTTTTCAGAATATTTTATCGACAAACCGCGATTTGCCGGCGTCATAGCCATAATCATGATTCTGCTCGGCTTGCTGGCGATTGCGGTTCTTCCGGTTTCGCAGTATCCGCAGATTACGCCGCCGCAGATTGTCGTCAGCACCACCTATCCGGGTGCCAGCGCGCAGGTCTTGGTCGATACGGTTGCCGTGCCGATTGAAAACAAAATCAACGGCGTTGAAAATATGCTGTATATGTCATCGACATCCGATGACAACGGGTCATACGAATTGACAATCACCTTTAACGTCGGCACCGACAAAGATATTGCCCAGGTTAAGGTGCAAAACCGTTTGCAGCAGGTTATGTCGCAGCTTCCCGCAATTGTCACGCAGGAAGGCGTCGACGTCAGCACCCGTTCGTCCAACCTGCTGGCAATGATGGTTATCCGCTCGCCCAACGGCACCTACAACGACCTGTTTTTGAGTAACTACGCCTATACCAACATTAAGGACATTCTGGCGCGTATTCCCGGCGTCGGCGACGTGTCGATTTACGGCCCGCAGTACAGTATGCGCATTTGGCTCAACCCCCAGAAGCTGTCCTCGCTCGGGTTGAGCAGTTCCGATGTTGCGGCGGCGATAGAAAGCCAGAATATTCAGGCGTCAATCGGCAGCGTCGGTTCGGCGCCGAGCAGCAAGGACACGCTGATGGTTTTGTCGCTTAATGCCAAAGGCCTGCTTAATACCGTGGCGGATTTTGAACAGATTATCCTCACCACCACCAAAGAGGGTGGCATTGTGCGCCTGCGCGACGTGGCGCGCATTGAGCTTGGCGCCGACACTTATACCATGCAGGCACATTTTGACAACGCTCCGGCGGTGGTCATCGGCTTGAGCCAGCTGCCCAACTCCAATTCGCTCGAAATCATGAAAAACGTTAAAAAAGAACTGCAAAACCTGCGCAAAATTCTGCCCGAAGACGTTGAAATGACGATTGGCTACGATTCGACGGATTACGTCAAGGCCTCCATTGCCAGTATTATCGAAACGCTGGTCATAACTTTCAGTTTGGTCGTATTGGTGACTTATGTCTTTTTGCAGCGCGCCAAAACCACGCTGATTCCTCTGATAACCATTCCGGTTTCGCTGGTGGCGACTTTTGCGGTCATCTATCTGCTTGGATTTGACATTAATATTTTGACCTTGTTCGCAATGATACTGGCCATCGGTCTGGTGGTGGATGATGCGATTATCGTGGTCGAGCGCGTCCAATACCTGATGCAGTACGAAAAGCTCGATTCCAAAGCTGCCAGTATCAAGGGCATGCAGCAGATTGCCAGCGCGATTGTCGCGACGACTTTTGTGCTGCTGTCAATTTTTATTCCGGTCGGTCTGATGGCTGGCATTACCGGCAAAATCTATCAGCAGTTTGCGGTAACGATTTCGACCGCGATTGTATTCTCGGCTTTTAATGCGCTGACGCTGTCGCCGGCTTTGTGCGCCATTTTTCTGCGCGGCGACAAGCAGGAGGAAGCGCACGGATTTTTCAAATGGTTTAATGACACAATCGATTATTTTAAGGAAAAATACCTGCATACCGTCGGTTTTTTCTCAAAAAATATCAAAACCACCGTTCTGGTGACTCTGGCAACCATTGCGATAATATTCCTCGGCTTCAAAATAACCGCCACTTCGTTTCTGCCGGAAGAAGACCAGGGTATTCTTTTTGCCAACATCCAGCTGCCCGATACGTCGACGATTAACCAGACCAATGACGTTTTGGCAGAGGTCACATCGCGCGCGCTGAAAATTGACGGGGTCAAATACTTTATTGCGGTCGCCGGATACAGCATGCTTGGCGGCAGCGGCGAAAACGTTGCCCTCGGCGTTGTCGGCCTCCAGCCATGGGATGAACGCACCTCAAAAAATCTGTCCATAGAAGCACTGAATGCCAAATTGATAGAAACTTTTGCCGATATGAAAAATTCGGCGGACATCAACTTTTTTGCGCCGCCGTCCATTCCCGGCGTCGGCCAGAGCAACGGTTTATCCCTGGAATTACTGACCAGCAGCGGCGAGGTGACGCCGAACCAGCTGTTTGACAATCTCGAAAAATTTTTGGGGCAGCTTAATTCCAATCCTGATTTTGCCTATGCCTTTTCAACTTTTACGGCCGATACGCCGCATATTTATCTTGATATTGACCGAACCAAGCTGGAGTCATATCAGATACCGGTCAGCACGCTGTTCTCGGCTTTGCAGAGCAATCTCGGCTCGCGCTATATTAATAATATTACCTTAAGCGGGCAGGTCAATGACGTGATTATTCAGGCCGATTTTCCGTTCCGCAAAAATATCGGCGATGTTGAAAACATGTATATCCGTTCCCAGAGCGGCGCCATGATTAAACTTAAGAGTTTTGCCGATGTCGGCATCAGCATTTCGCCCAAGATTATTTACCGCTACAACCAGTACACCGCTGCGGCAATCACGGCGCAAAGCAAACCGGGTATCAGTACCGGCACGGCGATTGATTCGATTATCAGCCTTGCCAACAAAATTTTGCCCAAAGAATACCAGATTGCCTGGACAGGCTTGAGCCTGCAGGAAGTTGAAGCCGCCGGGCTTGCGACGTTTCTGATTGCCCTGGCGCTGGTCTTTTGCTATCTCTTTCTGGTGGCGCTGTATGAAAGCTGGATGCTGGCTTTCGCGGTCATGTTCTCGACAATTTTTGCGATTCTCGGCGCCATAATCGGGCTGCATTTGATGAGTCAGCCGTTGAGCATATATGCCCAGCTCGGCTTGATTATGCTGATTGGTTTGGCTGCCAAAAACGCGATTCTGATTGTCGAATTTACCAAAGCCTACCGTGATGACGGCGCTTCTATTCTTGACGCTTCGGTCAAGGGGGCGGCCGAGAGGTTCCGTGCCGTGCTGATGACGGCTTTGACCTTTATTCTCGGCGTTTTTCCGATGATTGTGGCCAAAGGGGCGGGAGCTTCCAGCCAGATTGCGATTGGTACGTCGGTGTTTTACGGCATGATTGCGGCGACGTTTATCGGCATTATCTTTATTCCGGCTCTGTTTGCCGTTTTTGAAACCATTAAGGAGAAAGCCGGACACGGCAAGTACGAGCAGCAGATTCAGCAGCAGGACAAAGAACACGGCAATCCGCTCGGAATTGTCTACACGCCGGACAACAAAACGGATAAAGGGGAATAACATGTCAAAAATACTTTTGTGCGGCACCTGTTTGTTATTGCTGGCTTCCTGCAGCGTCGGGCCGGATTACCGGCGTCCCAGCTTTTACAGCGACGCGCAGCTGCGGCAAAGTCTGCGGCTGACTCCGGGGGCTGCAAAAGTTTCGCTTTACTGGTACCGCGATTTTAATGACCCGGTCTTGAACGGGCTGGTTGAAGACGGACTCAGGCAGAGCACAGACGTAAAAGTCGCCATTGAGAGAATGCGTCAGGCGCGCCAGAATTTGCGAATTAACGGGGTCAAATATTTTCCGACGCTTGATGCCGGCGGCTCCTATTATTATCTCAAGGATTCGCGCATCTATACCGGAGAACCGCTGTCCACCGACTATTTTCAGCTGGGTCTGGACGCCGCGTGGGAAATTGATATCTGGGGCGGCGGCCGCAGGCTGACCGAGCAGTCTAAAGCCCTCTTTGCCGCAACCAGCGCCAATTTGCAAAATGTCAAACTGTCCATGACGGCGGAAATTGCTTCCGCGTACATTAATTTGCGGCAGGCGCAGGAACAATTGCACATCGCGCGCAAGAACGAAGCGATACAAAGTAATCTGTATGATTTGGTAAAGCAAAAATATGACGCCGGGCTGGCTGATGATATTGCGTATAATCAGGCCAGATATCTTCTGACCACCACCCGCGAAACCATACCTCAGTATGAGGCCTCGGTCAACAGCCTGCAGAATTCTCTGGCCACGCTGACGTCGCGCCTTCCCGGAGAGATGGATGCCCTGTTGGCCTATCGTGATGACAATTTGGTCAAAAAGCCGTTTAACTATGATACGTCGCGGCTGTATGCCCTCCCGGTCGGCGTCATCAGAAACCGCCCCGATATCCGCGCGCTGGAATATAACCTGATGGCACAAAACGCCGCGGTGGGGCAGGCGATAGCCGAGTTGTTTCCGAGCGTCAGTCTCAGCGGTTTCTGGGGGTATCAGTCGAAAAATCTTTCGTCTTTAATCGGCGGCGGCAGCAATACTTATAACTATTCTCCGGCCGTCAAAATGCCGATTTTCCATTGGGGTGCCCTGGTTAACAATGTCGAGCTTCAAAAGTCGCTGACGCGCGAAAGTATGCTTCAGTACAAGCAGGGCGTTTTGGATGCCGCTTCGGAAATAGAAACGGCAGCGACCAATGTAGAAAAGGAATACCTGCGCAACCGCGAAGCAAAAAAAGCGCTCGATTCGCAGCAGGAAGTCGCAGATTTGACCAACATGAAATACAAAAACGGCCTGATTGATTTCAGCGAGGTGCTGACTGCCCAGCAGGATTTGCTCAATGCCCAAAACAGCTATATCGCCAGCAATGCCGATATCTACACCTATATCATCAGTTTTTATAAAACCGTCGGCGGCGGATACGATATCAGTAGTATTCCGGATATCCGAAAGGCTGCCTCAGGTGCGGGCGGCGCACTTTGTAAAGGTTGATGTTGGTAATTTCCGGAATATCATGATCGCGCGGCCAATAGCCTTTTGACTTCATGCACCGGCTGTAATTGGCGGGGCTGATGTCGTCGTCGTCATGCCGCGAATTGACAATAAGCGGCTGTGCCCCCTCATACGGAACATAAGTTGCCCAGATTCCTTTGGTTGATTTCCAGTCGGCGCGGGTATTAAGCTTGGTTTCTTCGGAATAAAACCATGTGCGGAAATCGGGCATCAGCTTGAATTCTTTGGCCGAAAGCAGGCACTCGGCGTGGTCGGCGGAAAATTTCTGTACGCCGACGCTGGATTTCTCCCAGTGGTATACGACCTGACCGCTGCCTTTGGAAAGATAGGTGCAGGAGCATAAAACGGCGGTCATTGCGGCAATAAATATTTTTTTCGTCATTTTCCGGTCCTCAGAAATCCAAATCGGCATAATGTTTGGCAGGGAGAATACCGCGGATGCCGTCTTTCAGAATGTCCTTAAAAGAAGGGCGCGATTTTATTTTGGAATACCAAAGCTTGGCCGCCTTAAAGTCTTCCCACGGCACGCCGCCGAGATAATCAATGATTGAAAGCTGCGCCGCGGCAGCCAAATCGGCCATTGAGATTGTGTCTGCCGCAAGATATTGTTTACGCTCAAGCAGCCATTCGATATATTCGAGGTGAAAGACCAGATTGTTAAGACCGACTTTGAGTACCTGTGAATCGGGAGCTTTGCCGGTAGCAAAGCGTTTGTGGACTTTTTCCTGAACAATGTTGCGATATACTTCGCGTTGAAATTTTTGGTCAAACCAGTCGGTCAGCCGCCGGATTTCGGCTCTTTGGCGCGCGTCACCGAAAATCAGCGGGATATCCCGGGCCGTATCCTCAAGGTACTCTGTAATGGCATAGTTGCCGGCCACGACATTGCCGTCACTCAAAAAAATCGGCAGCTCGCCGGCAGGATTAAGTTTATACACATCTTCCGAGAGTTTCCACGGTTCTTCTTCTTTAAGAATGAACAGCATCTTTTTTTCGCCCATAAGCAGGCGGATTTTGCGCGATGCGGCGGATACCGGATGATGAATAAGTAAAACCATTGCCAAATGCCTCAAATTTACGTTTAATCATTATATTAACCGCAGTTTGCCCAGCGGTCAACAGAGCTTTGTCAGTTATCAGATTTTTCAAGGCCGAACGTAGGCGGCACTACGCCCTGGGCATTTTTTTCAAACTCGGCAATCATCTGCGCGATACTCGCCTGCAGTGCTTTTTGGTTGTCGGGGTTTTCCAGATAACGCGTAAACTTCTGAGCCAGCATTTTGCGTTCGCGGGAAAGCTTGGAAATGCCGATAAACATTGGTATCTGCCACAGGGTTTGCCGTGCGACTGCAACCTGTCCGCGCAGGCCGAGCTTAATGGCTTCAATCAGCCCGTAATAATGGCTGGCCAGGATGTAATCCGCCTGTTTGGTAAAAAGTTTTTCAAACATTTCGTATGACGTGTCGACCGTTTCTATGTTAAACTGCTTAAGCTGTTCATTGATATAGTCGCTGTATACCTCTTTTGTAACGCGGACGCCTTTAAGTTTTTTCAAATCTTCGACCGACTTGACTTCGTTAATGCGGTTCGGCAGCATAAAAACGGTAATCGGATTGCTGACAGCGGCCGGATAAATCAGTTCCAGTCCGCGAAAAAGTTCGGTCTGGTGATAAGCGCCGAGCACCACGTCAAATTCGCCTTTGCGGACTTCCTGAACCAATGTCGGAAAGTCTTTTTTTTGCAAATCATAAAAAATCCTCAGGTTGTTTTCTTTGGCCAGATCGTCAATCATCGGCTGAAACAGCGTGGTAAATTTTCCGTAGATTTTGGCGTCTGGGTGTTCGACAAAGCCGAACGGCGCGTAGTCAATAAATCCCGTGATGTGAATATCGCGGCGTTTTTGCGGATGCTTGTCTTCATAACGGACAAAAGCTTTGGCGGCGCTCATCGCGCTCAGCAGCAGAACGCCAGTCAAAAACCAGAAAGTAAATTTTTTCATTTTCCCTGCCCATAAGTTAAAAAATTTACGAATAAGTAACCTAATTTTGATATGATAATACCGTAATTATATTAAAAAAGCTTTTATTTTTTTAAGGATTAAAATTTAAATGAACGTCTCACAAAACTATGCGCAAAATGATTTGTCGGGGATGGGGCAGGCGCAACTTGAAAGCCGCGCCCTGATTCGCACGGCATCGTCATTGAACCAAATCAAAGAACATTGGGAAGAGTGCAAGGGTGAGCTGGATGAAGCATTAGAAAAAAATCGCAAATTATGGACCATTATCGCGGCCGCAATGAATGAGGCCGATTGTCCGCAACCGCAGGAAGTTAAGAAAAACATACTAAACCTGGCGGTGTTTGTCTTCCAAAGAACTATGGAAATATCAGCAGAACCGGAGCCTAAAAAACTGGACATCCTGATAAACATTAACATGAATATTGCCAAGGGATTGTCCGGCAACGCCTGAACATCTGGCTAGATTTTGGTGTTCCACCACAAATGCCCGTTGGACGGAGCATTATGCTCAAAGCTGTGAAAATATTTTGCGGCCGGTTTTAGGTACCGGCGGTTGTCCCAGTTTTCGATAATCCGCGAAATTGTTTCGCCCTGCTGGGGCGTGCCGATATTGGCAAAATTGACTAACGTCAGATCATTAAGACAGTACTGTTTGGTATCCGGTCTGATCATCTTTTTCTCCTTCATGGCTGATATAAAAGATATAGGAAATTTTACAGCAGTGGAAAGGGCAAATAAATCTAATCGGTATATAAACCTTGGGGTAGTGCAAAAAGCTGACGGCAAAAGTTTTGCATATGCAAAAAAAAGGTTGACGAAAGAAATTAAATATATTATTTATCTTTTCACAAACACGATGGGGGTATGGCGGAACTGGTAGACGCGCTAGACTCAAAATCTTGTGGCCTCTGGCCGTGTCAGTTCAAGTCTGACTACCCCTACCAAGTTGAAAAACCTTGATATTTTATCAAGGTTTTTTGTTTTTATTATAATGCCATTCTGACTTTTATATGCATTTATCCACATATTAGAATCAAATACTTAGCATATAGAGTCAGAATGAAATTTCAGAACATACAAAGAACATGAAAAAATAAACCCCGATTCCTCGGGGCTTTAATTGTCTTTGTTTTCTGCTTTTAGTCTTCCTTCTAGGGCAACCATTGATAAGGCCGAGGTGTTGGCTTTGTAAAAGCGGTTAAAGGTGGATTCATCCGTGTGTCCGGTGATTGAGATAATTGCGTCGCTGGGGACACCGGCTTCAGCGTATGCCGTACTGGCTGTATGTCGCATTTGTTTAAATACAATCTTTATTCCGATTTTCTCGCTGAAACGCTGGAAGTGCCGCGCAAGGCGGTCTTTGGTGAAATTTCCGTATTCATCGGCAATTATATAATCCTCTTTCGACAGGACTTCTTGCCAAAGGTGTTGAGGTATCGGGACAATAACCCGCTGGCCGGTTTTGTTTTGCATGAAATCGAAAAAATAAAAACCATTTTTCTCAACGATATGCTCTTTGCGTAAGCGGCGTATATCGCCCACACGCTGCGCCAAATAATAGTTTAATTCAAGAGCTAAGGCAAGATAATCGCGTTTTTCTTCACGGGCCTGCCGGATGAACTCTTGCATGTTTTCAAGCTGTATGATCTCTTTTTTGGGTTTTGGTTTAGATATGCGTAAGTTACTGAAAGGGTTGTTACCTGAAACAATGCCTTTACGGATGCCGAAATTATAAAGCATCTTGAGAGTTGTAATGCAGGCAAGGCCCCGATATATTCCGCGTTTCTCTGCAATGCTCTCATATAAGTTGAGGGCAGCCTGCCCGGTGAAAGTATTGAGAGGAACCTCTTTGAGCATTTTTTTTGATTTTTCGGCTTTGATTTCGGCCAAAATGTTGTATGAGTAAAGGTAATATTTTTGAGTGTCTTCGGTCAGTTTAAGATAATTTTTGCTTTTGATATATTCAGCCCACAAATGCTCAAGCGAAGCTGGAACAAAATTATCGCATTGTACTTTGAAATTTTTTAACTTTTGATAAAGAACGAATGCTTCCCTGCAAGCAATCAGATAATCGCAGCCTAAAGAATACGAGCGTTTCATATCGCAGCCCTCTGGCAATAATCGTGCCGGAAGGTTGAAATAGTATGCAACTCGCCCGTCTTTGAGCCGTTTCTTTATCATGTAGGGAATCTTCATTTCCGTTCCTATGCAAAATTCCACTCTTCGTCGTTAAGGTTTTCCGCTGTATTATTATTTTTCGCAAAGCGATATAACTTCACTTTTTTTGAAAAAGGCTTTATTTCAAGTTTGCCTTGAACAACATACTTATTGAGTGTGCGATTATCCGTTTCGGGATTAAGTTTAAGGGCGATTTTTATTTCGTCGGCGGTCATAAATCCTTCGTCAGTCATCTTTTAACCTTTCCAATGTTTTGTGCTGTAAATAAATTTGCCGCAATGTTTGCAGTATTCTTGTGTATAGAGGTTGTCCGGCTCATATTCCGACCGCTCTTCCCCAACTAATACCCATTCATGCCAATCTTTTCTGAGTAAATCTCCGAGCCAACAAAGCAAGCGCCTAATCCTCATACATACTCTCCCTTAAATAATAATCCATTGTGCGAGAAATTCTCACCATTTGGCCAGCGAACCATAGTCGTACTCTTTTAATCGGGAAAGAAACAATCGCCAATAAATAAAAAAGAATGGCAACGATACATAACAATATGATGACAATGGTTTCTACTATGTTTTCTGAAAATGCTTTTATAATATCAATCATCTTGCACCTCGAATAAGTTATTAACGTTGCATTTGCTCTTAAATAAGAACTTATGTTTTGTTAAAAATTCTTCTATAGAAGCACACCATAAACACCGACCTTCATCGGTAATACCGGATACCATAGTGTCTTTTACAAGGCTAATCCAAACACAGCGTTTATAGTCGTGTTCTGAATCTTCCTCAACCCACACATCGCCAACCTCAGGTGTTAATTTACTCATCTTTCCTATCCTCATAAAAAGTTACTTCATCTCTGCGTACGGGACGACAATTTTTCCAGTAATTTCTATTTTCATCTAAAAATGGCTTTCCTAAATCAATTTCAACATTTCTTAAAAGGCGCATTACTTTTTCATTAAAATAACCATTCCAGAACCAGCAAGGGCAACGGCTCCTGATGACGCTATCCCAGTCGATAGGGTCTTTGTAGAATTCCCAATCATCACGAGGTAAATCTTCAATGTCTATATTATCGTCATCAATGTTTTGAATAAACATATCTGGTGCCCAATATTTACATCTAATCTTAGCCCCTTTTCTGAACTCGGGCAGCAGTTCTTCTAAATATGACATTACTTCTCCTTCTCCTCTTCATCTCTTACTTTTCGCCAAAATCGTTCTTCCTGTTCGGTTCCTGAACAATCCCCACTTTCGTTCAATGTCCATAAATCCCATTCTTCAAAATCGCTAATTGTAGCGGAATTATAAAACCTATTTTGCAGACTATCGGCAAATTTTCTGTGCATTTCTTCAGCTTTATATTGGTAGTAGTGAGCTTTATTTAATAAAGCTCGCTCATGCCTTGTTAATCCGTACTTTTTTCGCATCCCTCAATCTCCTTAATCCCAATACACAATTTTGTCTTGTTTGGGGCAGTAATAGTCCAAACCCCAAGCCCCAATATCTCGCGCCGCCCTAACTTCGAGTTTCTCTCTACAATCATAACAATGAGGGCATTTTATTTCTTCGCACTTCCTGAAACGAGGTTGCTGTTCTTCCTTGTTATCATCAATCGTCATTTCCTTTCTCCAAAAGTTTCAAGCATTTTTACCATTTTATTTATATTATCGGTCATGCCAGTAAACCACTTGTCTGAATGCAGACGCAGGTGCCACCCATTTGATGCGTCTTGATACTTCATATTATACATAAACTCGTAGTTGATGACTTCCTGCTGAATCTCCTGTTCGCGCTTCATCATCCCTATTGTATGAGCGATTTCATAAATGATTGCCTCGCGCGGGGTCTGAAATGAAAAACTATCAATCATCACTCCTCCTCACTTTCACCAATGGCGGCGTTGATACGGATTAAAAGGTTTTGTCTTTGAGTATTCCATTTTCCTAAGTGGCTCAACGCTGGTTTGCACTCTTTCAACAAACCTTTATAGGTTTCATTGATTTCCAAAAGTTCATGAATATACTCAACTTTCTGGCGGAGTTCATTGTCGCGGTGAGTGAGGTCAAGACGCAAATTCTCCTTTTCAAGGTAGCGGCAATTTTCTTTGTGTTGTTTATTTTCTTCCTCTAATTTTTTTATCTTAGACTCACATTTCTCGTTCTCATCGGTCATGTAGTCGAGGACGGTTGTCATATTTTTTATGGATTCCAGAAAATACCGATTGTTAGATTTGGCTGCTTTCAGGCGTTCCAGCTCTTCATAATCACAAGGGGCGAGAACTTCAATAATGTCTTCCTCACGTTCTCCATCCTCAATTCTAATATCAAACCCCTCATCAGAGACGTTACTATTAAAATAAAAGCGCGGCGAAGGTTTAGTGGCAGATTTAACAAGTATCCAATACCACCCCTCTTTAAGTTTCCCGGTTTTCCAATCATCTGTTAAACTCATTTTTTCCTCCTAAACAAATGTTAAAGGGTTAAATCAATTTTCGATAAGCTGGAAACTACGGACGTAGGCATAGTTACTCTTATCGAAGTTGCCCCGGTAGCCAACATTCATATTGAGTTTCCAAGAACCACTACTACTATACTCGGAAGACGACCAGTAATAATCATCTTCTTTAAGAGGTTCGCCGCCACACGCTTCGAAAGCCTTGTTCATTTCTTCTTTGAACAGATACAAACAAGTCAACTGGTCAATGTCGGGAAGACTGCAATTGTTTTTTTTGACATATTTCACAGCCTCATCATAGGTCATCTGTATGGAAGCATCGAATTTATAAACCCATAGCTCTTTCCCCTTGAAATTACCCAGAAAGACGAACCCGTCATCTCGACAATACCCGAGGTTAGGTTGCTGCTCGTTGCTCTCAATCTCTCCAGTGTAAAACACCGTGCTGTGCTTAATTTCTTCGCCGCTTAAAATGGCGTTTTCAAAATCTTCTTTTGTCTGTAAAATCATTTCATTACTTCTTTCAAAAATCCCAAGACAGTCATAATCACTGCCAGCCAAAACAATTTATTGTCCATTATTCAATTCCTTAAAAGGCGGGGCGGGGGATAAAAATACTATAACAGGTTGATGAATCCGCCCCAGTGTTGTTAAAAAGGTATACTATCGTTAAAGTCGCCGTTTTCCGGATAATTTCCGCCATCAATCGGCTGTCCCGGATAATTGCCGCCAGAACTTTGCGGACGATTTTGCTGAGCATAGGCGATTGTGTCATTATAGGTTTTGGTGCAAAGCGCCGCCAATTTCAGAAGTTCATCCGGAAAAAGGTTAATTTGTTCGCGTTTCCATTCATCAGTTGCTTTATCTTTCCAAGAACGCTGCAGGCATGCGCCGTAAGTGGCTTGTCCGTCTTTATCTCTGCGGAATATTGAAATACTGAGTCCACGGTCGCGGGTAGAAATAACAGGTTTGTTTTCCATTTTTAAATTCCTTGATAGTTGATAGGTTGGTTGGGTGAGGGAATATAGCATCCGAGTTTGCTGCCAAACATCAGCAGGTCGTTGATATATCCGCTGACTTCATCTTTATGCGCTTTGCTGAAGCACAGGCGGCGCGGCAGCTTTTGTTCGCCCTTGCTGGTTTTGACAATGTCAAAGTAAAACATGCCGCGCATAAAATAGTCGAACTGGTCGTCTGTAATATTTTGAATTTCATAACCGGCCGATAATAAAGCTTCTTTTAAATGCGGATAGATAACGCCGTAGATGTAGCACTGCTGATTGCGACTGATTGTGTCTTTAATTTCCTTTGTTTCGATTGTAAAAGGCTTAAAGACGTGAGCCAACTTATTGTTGGCGGCCTCAATATAGCGTTGCCAATCTGTCATATTTAAAATTGCCTGTTTCATAGTCGGTAATCATTTTCCGGTGTGAAATCGTACCAGAATGTATCTGTTCAGTAGGGAATACTGTCGTTAACACCTGATACACGCGTTAATTCCGTCATAATGTTATCAAGCCAGCCGCTTGAACCTTTTTCGCGAAGCTCTTTGCAAAGATTGTTGATGTAGTCAATCTGCGCCTTGGTTGCGGTTTTATAACTCTCGGGGGTTTGTTTTTTCAGCCACTCAAGAGATTGTTCATAAATCTCGCTTAACGGTTTTTTGGGCTTGGGTTGTTCATAATCAGGATTACCTTCGGCAACCGCTTTGTTCAAAGCCTTAGTCTGCGCTGTCTTAGTTGCTGCCGCGTCTTTGGCAAAATCTGATTTTTCGGGTTTATCCTCCTGCGATAATTTGACGAGCAGTTCCTCCGCTGTACATACAGCTTCATCTATGCCGATGCCGAAGTTGCCCAAAGCCCGTCCCATGGCGGAAGTTTCGCAATTCTCCAAAAATGCAAACTTGTTTATTGGTGATTTAGCGACAACTTCACGGGCAAAACCCGTTGCTCTGGTTACTCCGTTGTTATCAATAATAGAGGCTTTGACAGTTGCAAAATCAGTCCCAAGCTCAACAATCTCTGTAACAAGCGAATAATCCTTAAAGCTGTTGCGAAATTCTTTCAGGCGCTCGTTTACAGTAATATACTCTTTGCCCTTGATATTAATTGTTTTCATTGCTTAAATCCTCTGTCAGTTTAAAAATTCGGTCGATTTCCTTAAAATCGGGATTCATTTTTGATTGCTCTAAAATCTGGCGTATCGTTTCCAGCCGCTCGCGGCATTTGTCTTCGTTTGTCATGCTCATCCCCCTAAAAGAATTAAATAAAGAAAGGGAATAACAAACAACAGGCAGAAAGAAGCTAAAAATTCACTCATGGCGCGGTTCCTCAATTAAAAAGATATTTGTGAGAAGCGGCCAAGGCTTCGGTTTCAAGCTCGCGGACACGGATGCGGAAGTCTTCAAACTGCTCTTTTGTCATCGCATGACCTTCGTTAAGGTTAAGACAGCGGTCTTCAATATCCCAGTTGTGTGCTTCTTCAATCATATCTCTAAACAGCATCCACTCTTTGGCGTATTCGGTATAGTTTTTGCCAAAGTTATAAGCGAGAACATCAGCGGCAAACTGGTTAGCGGCATATTCACGCTGCCAGTTGTGGATGACTTCGTCGTAACGGTTGAAATTATCAACGGTGGCAATTTCCTTTTTGGCAGCCTCATAAGCTTCGGTGCCGTTCGCTTCGGCGATTTTGTTCAGCCTTTCGGCTTCAGCCTGTTGAAGCTTTCTCTGGTAAGCGTTTAATTCTTCTGCTGTCATGTTGTCGAAATTCATTTTGTTGACCTCTTTTGTTATCTTATGAATTTATAATATAGTAGCTTTACTATAATGTCAACAATAAAAATAGTAAAAATACTACTATTTGAGGCTAATTTTCATAAACGATTGAAAAACAACAAAAGAATTTTGGGAAAAGAGCAAAAAAATACCGCCCGAAGGCGGTAGCTATAGATAATGTCGCTTATTTTTTGGGAATAAAATCAAAATAAGGCATTTCCACATTTGGGTAAACAGTATTTTTCAATATAGATTCTCCGGCGCTTCTTGCTGCTACCATTAGTAACGCGGGAGCCGTATGGATAATAGCTCTGTCCATATCATCCTCGTCTTTTATTGTAAATATCCCGCTTGTTTTCATTTTAAGCATAAATTTTGATGCTTTTATTTCAACGACGGTTTCCAAAGTTATCTTATAATTATCGTCGTTTTGTCGCGATGAAAAGAAGAACGGGCGGATTCCATTCAATGCCTCCAATTTACCAGCAGGTAACTTTTGTAAATCATCCATTTGTGCGTGCAAGTTTATTTCTTCAATAAACCACTTGTTTAGTTTCAACATGTGCAAGCTTCCTTCATTTGCTCATACTTAATAGTGTCAAAATTTTCTATCTTTTCAATAGATGTTTTGTTTTCAACTCTTGATACCTTTATATTCATTTTTGCAAAATCATAAAGGTTTCCGCAATATTCCTGGTTTGGGTCATATATGCATGGAGATTTTATTTCGCAATCTAAAGCCACAGCGATTTTAGCGATTGTTTCCATAGAAAGGTTTTCATTACCACGCATTATTTTGGTAATGTATGCTGGTGAAACCTCCATTTTCTGCGCCAGCTCTTTTTTGGACATATTTTTTTCGTGTAGAATACGCGTAACATCTGCTAAAACATCTAAAATAGCTTTTGCCGCCTTGAAGTAAGGGCTCTTTTTAGCTTCTTGGCATCGTTGCTGATATTTGTTCATGGCAATTCTCCTTCTCCTATGAGCTTACGGGTTATTTCCTTAAATTTATCAATATCTTCCCGTGCTGTTTTTTGTCCTGTTTTTATAGCGCCGTGGGTAAAAATTATCGTTTTTATGTCTTCTTGCAAAATAGCGTATAATCTTTTTTTTGCCTTATGCAACCCATACATTTTATATATGTATCCATTATTTTCTATCTCATGACTATCTGCCGCGCTATGAAATATATCGGTGCTGAGAGCCGTTCTGCCTCTTTCTGCCAACTGGTCTAAACATGCATAGATATAGTCCTGTGTCTTGGTATTAAATTGCGAATCAATATAATCGGCGGCATAGCATAAACCTCCTTCTGTATAAAAATATATTTTCCAACGCTTTTCACAGACAATTTCTATAGTCATGTTTAACCTATAAGTTAATTATAGCCAATTTTTCGTTAATTTCAATATTAAATTTAATATTTCACAAATCCTTTAGTTTTGTCTGATAGTCGATGACAACGGCCGTAATCTGATATTCGCAGTTTTCGCTGCCGACGATGATGTTGGTATACCTCGGGTCGTTTGACATAGCTTCCAAGACAACAGTGCCTTCGTCTATACGCGTATATCTTTTGACTGTGGCTTCATACTTCCCATCAGTGCTGACGCGCTGTGCGACCACAAAATCCCCGTTCTGGATGCCTTCTTTAACCATATCGCAGTAGTCCCGGATATCGAGGCAGATGAGAGTTGTCCGGTCTGGCGGAAATATCTTATTCATGGAGTTGCCTCGGACGCCCAGCGCAAAGACATTGCGCTTGCGCAAATTGTCATTAATCGGATAATTCACCGGCAGCCATTCATCGCGCGGCAATTGAACGGCTTCCGTCCATGCTCCGGCTTCGACAAAGCCTATGCGATAGATTGTGGCAATCGAAGGCGTCAAGTCTACATCGGCAATCTCTTGCTCGTCAACTTCAAGCAATTTAGCAACAATTTTACGGTCTTTTTCTTTTAATACACGGGGATATCCACGAGTGATATATTGCTGAATATATGAATCGGCGCGTCCTAGAGCATTTGAAACCACGCGATAATTAAGACCTTTTTGAGTTATCAATAGGTCAATTTTCTTTCTTATTTCTTCTGGCGTATACATTTCGTCTCCTTTTCCTAAAGCTATTCTATAGTAAAAACACTATGTTGAAAAGAAGTAATTTTACTATTGACAATATAGTAAAGCTACTATAAGCTAGCTATATCAATAAAGGAGAGGGAAATGATGATTGAACACATTTTAAGAATGATAAGTATGGGAATTGGGAGCGCAACAGGGGCTTGGTTGGTGTCAAAGTTCTATATAGAGCCAAAATTGGACGAGGTTATAAAAAGGGCAGAAAGATTATCTCGGAGGCATTGAATGTTTTTTTCTTTGATTATGCCAAGAAGGAGCGGGGGCTTCTTTGCAATTTTCGCAAATCCACTTTTCACCACATTGTCCCACTCTGTCAATGTAGGTGTACCGACCTTCATAGCAGCTTTCGCAAATATGTTCGGGACTATATCCTTTTTGGTATTTATCTTCAATATTATTGATTCTTTCCGTGAGTTCATCCAAACGGTGCTCAATTTGGGTAAATCTTTTTTGAGCAGTAAGCCAAAATGCGACAGAAGTGATGACGACACCGAAACAAGCGCCAAAAATATTGTCAAGCAACAAATCAATCATAATCAGTCTCCTGTCCAAAGAATTTATCAGCTAAATAATCGGGAGTCAAAATAAAACATGACCAAAAAAGAATTTTTACAAACAATTGAAGACTTTTTGAAGCGAACAAAGATGGCGCCGTCAGCTTTCGGAATCAAAGCTTATAAAGACCCCAGATTTGTTTTCGACCTGCGTAAGGGGCGAGAATGTCGTGAAAAAAGTCAAAATAGGGTTTTAAACTTCATTCAAAACTATCTAACAGAAACGGAGAAGGAAAATGATTGAAACAATAAAATTTTTCATCGGCTGGCTGGCAGATTGCTTTATATCCGACGACTGCGAGGAAGAATGAAGCAATACGCATCGCAGATTCACAGGCTTGACGCTCTTGTCCAAAAATGGGCTTGCCAGCAGCGGAGCTATGTTTCTGGTCTTCCGGCGCAATGCGGGCATCACTATGTCAGACGTTCTGAAATGCTGCTGCGCTGGGATTTGAAGAACATTATCCCGCTGACGTTAGATGAGCACCGGCTTGTTCATAGCGGTTACATGATGATTGATATTCATAACCCGTTTCGTGAACAGTATCTGCAAAACCAGAAAAACAAAGGCCTAAAGGCATATTTGTTGGAAAACGGGCTGACAGTCTGTGAGTTTATCAAAAACTGCGAGAGCAAGATAAAATCAACTTTAATTTAGGAGGGTAGGATATGAAATTTTTAGATTTGTTTAAGGTTAAAAAATCCAAGGCGATGACTGATGAGCAGATTAAAGAGCTTTATGTGCGCGTACTTGAAATTGCTGCCTTTGAGCGCGGTTTTCGCCGCCAGGCGCAGGATATGGCGCGATATTTAAAAGCCGAGATGATTGCGCGGGGGATTTGAGGGATGAGCGAATACAGCTATTATCGCGCGCTGGCCGTTTCTAACCGATTATATGACACTTATGTTGTCCGGGGTGAAAGTCTCGGCGTATTGGGACAAAAGGGCGGTTGGAGCGCATGTCAGCTATACCGTTATTTTGCCGGACTAGATTTTCCCAAACTAAATACTTTAACAGCTCTGGCTAAAGTTTTGGACGTTTCTGTCTGTTGGCTTATTGACGGCGGCCAAAAAAGGCCTCACCAAAACAGCAAGATAGATTTTGACACGATTATTAATGATAAGCCCAAAAATAAGAGTGTGCCGCCCAAGTTACAGACAATAAGCAGCCGGCTGCGTCATGGTCACCAACAGGACATCTCTCTGATGACAGCCTTTGATTATGAAGAGTTGTTTGATATTTCGGCAGATAAATTATTCATCAGGGAGCAGGGAGAATGAAATGCCCAAAGAAAACGCTGACCGTTCTTGTCCCTCTTTTAAGCGGAAACAAGAAACGCATTTATAAAAGAGATATCCAAGCTGTCCATTTGCAGCAGAATATCGAAGGCGGGGACGATGTTCAAATATCTACTAAGTCCGGCCAATTCATTTTAACCACATGGAGTTACAATCAGGTCATGAAGAAAATTTGGGGAGAGAATTAATGCTTAAGCTAATTGGCGAGGATATTCTTTATAACGGAATAAAGGTTGCTCAGTTGGTCGATGCGCCGTCGACGGTTACGGGTGATTTTATTGACTATTTAAATCTGCGTGGAGGCGAAGACCCAAATGAAACAATAGAGGAGCTTGAGGACAAGATAGGTGATCTTGAGGGCTATATTGATGAAATCAGAGACATACTTGAGAAAATATGACCAATAGCGAGAAGTGGAAACTGAAACATCAGATGATTGTTCAATCAATAAGAAACAAGGGCGATTTTGATTTGGACAAGATAAACAGAGAAATTGAGGAAATGGAGCAAGAGAAAAATGCAGAATAAATTTGCTTTTTTTGCGAACTTTGCAGAAACAATCAAAGAACTACCGGAAGATATGCAGCCTAAAGCCTATCAGGCGGTTTGTGAATACGGAATCTACGGGACACTGCCGGATGACGTCTTGCTGAGAAGTATTTGCCTGATGGCGAAGAATTCAATATATAAAGATTGGGGCGGTGCTCCGGCCGGAAACAAAAATGCTTCAAAAAATAAGGAAGAAAAACAACCCCAAAACAACCTCAAAACAACCCCAAAACAACCTTATATTCTTGAGAAACAGAAACTAGAAACAGAAGCAGAAGCTGAAACCAAAACTGAAACCAAAACAGAAACCAAAACAGAAACAGAAGAGGTTAGCGCTGTCGCGCCTGCCGAAACAGCTGCGCCAAAGGACGAATACGTTTTTGAAGGGGAGGTTATCAAGCTCAAGCAGCGGAATTTTGACGATTGGCAGCGGGCTTATCCGCATTTGAACATTTATGCCGAATGTGTAGTTCGGGACAGTTGGTTGAAAGAACAAGCAGAGACAGAGCGAAAGCGGTGGTTTATGTCGACAGCGGCTTACTTCGCCAAACAAAACGAGAAACGCAAGAAACAACACGAAGAAGAGCAACAGCCTGATTGTGCTTATGGAGATTACCTATGACCGATACAGCAAGAGTTTTACGTCACATTGCCGAGCTTTATGCTAAACCGCGGAAAAATCAGAGTTTTGATGAAGCCGTATTTGAACTTGAAGACAAACTAAACGAACGCTTCCAGTCCTACGATAATGCCTTTGGACGAGAGTTGACAGCGAATGTTCTCAAGGCTGTTGACGATTTTTGGCGTTACAAGTCTGACAAAAGCCGTCCTACTGTTGCTCAGATTATGGCTATGGTGAACTCGGATAGTTCTAAGGCTGCCAATGATGATTTTTCCCAACCTATCCAAAAAATTGTTACGGGCCGAAACATCGAAGTCGAGTACATGCAGCGCGACATCGATTTGAAACGCAACACTCACTGTCTGCTGAACGACTACACTCGGGCCGTGACGTATATCCTTGACGAGCTTTTGCCACAGAAAATCGGTTACAGCGAGTATCAAAACATCCGAAAAGATTATTCAGCGAAGGTCAACTTGGCGATGAGAAATAATCTTTTTGCCGATTTTGATACCATTCTGTTGGAAGTCTATAATCGTTATCATGGCATCGAAGCAGTAGGAATGTGAGGTCAAGCATGGATTACATCAGCAAAGCAGAATGCGAAAGACGCGGGTTTGTTAAGGGCGCAGACGGCTTGTATCGCAGGCTTAACACTCTTGAGAAATATGCGGCCAAAGGCTGGCTGAACTTCGGCAACCCGAAGCTGACAAAGAATGACCGTCTAGATGCCGGGGCCTGGTTTTACCGGGATTACATGAAAGGCCGGATTAACACTCTGAAAGCGGTTGACTGGATGAAAGAGCAGGTAGACGGCGGCAAGCAGGGACTATCGCCGGATGTTTGGGATGCCCGAGTACGCTTTGGAAAGGCGCTGCGAGCCATAAACGCAAATTATCTGCCGGTCGTGCGTCAGGTAGTCCTTTTCCACCGTCCGCTCAATATCCGCAAGATAACGAGCGCTCAATACAATCATGACTTGGAGCTTGCCAAGGAAATATTATGCTGCGGGCTTGATAATCTGGTATTTCACTATGGCGTAAAGATTAGGCGGCCGAAAATTAAATCCTGCGGCGGTTATAAGCTATTTGATGATATGGAGGAGTGGATAAATGAAATGGAAAAACAAAACGCCTAAAGAGGCTCAAGACGCCGCTGACAGAGCTCTTATCGAGCTCATGCGGCAAACTTACGCGAGAGAGTTCAAAATTGTGGAGGAGCTGAAAAATGGGCAGGTATTGTGTAAAAGACGCGATGACGGAAGTTTAATTATTTTAAATGATTGGAGAAAGTGAAATAACGGGTTGTATTGTAAGAAACAAAATTTTGTCAACATAACGTATAATATATAGTTGACATTTATATTTTTTTAAGTTTAAGATTGGTTTGTCAGCCGAGGTCGGCTGATGGAGATTAGAAACCTCCAAACCAGGTGGACATATCAGTCTTAACAATTGGATTATATGTCCGGCGGCTAAGATGATATGTTCAGGCTAAGGCTAAAACATCTTAGACTCGTTTCACTTGGGCGAGGTTTCTACCGCCGGACACCTTATTAGAAACAGGCAGAAGTGGTCTCCGAACTTTTACCAAGTGAGTGTACTATGAACGATTTGACCGTTTTTAATTTTCAAAGCCAGCCGATTAGAACCTATGCCGATAAAAATGGCGAACCATGGTTTTGTTTATCCGATACCTGCGCAGCATTAAATATTTCCCGATATCATCCTGATAGGCTACCTCAAAAGGGTGTGACAATTTGTTGCACCCTTACCAAAGGCGGAAATCAAGAGCTTACATTTGTGAATGAACCCAATCTTTACCGGCTGGTTTTTCGCAGCAATAAACCTGAGGCTCAGAAATTTGCCAACTGGGTTTATGAAGAGGTTTTACCTTCGATTCGCAAAACAGGTTCTTATGCGGTAAAGCCTCACGATTCGATAATCAATATTTCTGACATCAAAAAATCAATCAAGGCCGGCGTTAAAGACTTGTTCCGTCCTTATGCGGGGCATGATGCTTATTACAACATAGGCGACGAAGAAATCGTCGGTTATATGTCTCGATGGTATTGGACGCGACACCGGTCGGTGCTAAAGGCTTTGGAAGAAAAAGACGAACAAATCCGCACCTTACAAAACAAAATTAACCAAATTAAAGCAGTAATTTAAAAGGAGTTTGCCTATCAGAGATGTATTTTGTTGATTTTATCGATTAATGATTGTATAAATTTTTGTATACAATTTTAATGACAGCCAGACTATGAGAATACTACTTTTTTCAGCATTGTTGTTTTTTAGTGTTTCGGCGGAAGCGAACGATATTCAAATATATTTTTCTCCGTCAACTCATTGTGAGAATAATATAGTGCGGTTCATAAACAGAAGTAAAAATCGGATTGACGCGGCCGTTTATGCGCTCAATAATGATAAAATCGTAGAGGCGATTAAAAGGGCTCACAAACGGGGAGTTAAGATTCGCATTTTAACCGACCGTTTGCAAGCTGCAAACCGAAGCTCCAAAGTACGTGAGCTTTATGATTATGGTATAAATATCAGGGTTCATTCCAAACATAAGATTGAACATAATAAGTTTGCCATATTCGACAAGAGAGTTGCGATGAGCGGCTCTTATAACTGGACAAACCCAGCCTCGGCCAAGAATAGCGAGAACTGCGTTTTTTTCATCAAAAACCAAAATGCAGTTGAGGAATACCAAGAACGCTTTGACTACCTGTGGCGGGTTAATACTAAAACCAAGTCAGACCTATGGTTTGACAAATAGAGGAGAAAAGAAATGGCTAAAGAGCCTGTTTATATTAAAAACACATTAGGAAAAGATGAGGAGATTAAATGGATTGCAGATTTGCATTGGATTGTTTATCTTAATCCAGTAATATATACACTTCTTGGTCTTTTGTTTTTAACTTCTCCAGCTAGAGGGATAGGAATATTCTTTTTATTTCTTGCTGCTTGGGTGTTGCTTTATTGGCGGAAAACAGAGTATGTCATAACAAATAGAAGGGTTATTGCCAAAAGAGGAATAATTTCGGTCAAAACCGAAGAACTCCGTAATGGAAAGGTTGAAAGTGTTTATATTACCCAAGGTATTATAGAGCGTTGTTTTGGGTGCGGTACAGTTGTTTTTGGTGGTACAGGCGGCTCTAAAGTTAAATTTAAATTTATAGCCAATCCTAGACAAGTGAAAACGCATTTAGAAGAAATTATTGAAGAAAACAAGTAATATTTAGCCCTCTTCGGAGGGCTTTTTTTATTGACAATTATGTCGATTCGTTTATTATTATAGATAGAGTTTCAAACCTCTGGAAGACATAGCGGATATACCGCCCCCGAAAGATAGGCGTTTTTTTATGCCTTGTTAATTCATTGTTGACCTCATTGTCTTAACAAGTTTTCTGCCGGGAGAGCGTGAATATTTCGAATAAACGCTACACGTCTATGTCCGTGGTTTGAACTCCCGGCACCTTACTGTTTAAGGTAATTTTTCAAACAAAGGACATAAAAATGAATAACTTAGTCTTCAAATCTCACACGTTTACCCCGATTTTTATTAATGGGCTACCTTTTTTAGGGTATCCGCAAATTGCGGATGCCTTACAGTACCGTAATGCAAGAATAATATCAGACCTTTATAATCGCCACGCTGATGAGTTCACGCCGGACATGAGCTTTTTAACCACGGTAGACACCGCAGGCGGCAAACAGCAGGTGCGCGTTTTCTCGCTCCGTGGCTGCCATTTGCTGGCGATGTTCTCAAAAACACCAGTTGCAAAGGAGTTTCGCCGCTGGGTGCTTGACCTTATCGAGCAGCACAATGCTACCGTTCGCGCTCATCAGCCGGATATGAAAGCCATAGGCGGCGCGGTTAAGCGCTGTGCGGCGGTGGCTGTCCGGCAGGAAATCAGCAAGGCTTTTGAAAATATCCTTTCTGCCGCGGAAAAAGTCCCTGTTGGCCGCCCGGTTTCCGATGAAGACCTTGTCCGCTGCCTGTGGTCATGGTATGCAACACACCACGCCAAGACCCTTGATGCGATTCGGGAGCAGGAGAGGGAGCTTGACGAACTCAAGCGCAAACTGCTGGCGGTTAAGCAGGCGGTTAAATAATGCTGCATCAAATGGCTGATTTTCTAGGCTGCGCCTTGGTTTTATGGGTGTTGCCCTATCTCTTGTTGATAATGTTGTAAAAACCTATTGACAAGTTTTTAAAAACTTTGTATACTTTTATTCATAATGCGAGAAGTGGCTCTGCTGCTCCTCGCATTTAATTTTCCTACTATCCTCTGTGGTTGCCCCAAGCTTTCCTCCTTGGGGCTTTTTTTTGTAGGCTATACATGAAAATAAATTACATATACTTGAAAAAGATTATAACGGCGATTTGTGAAAGAGAGAGCCACACAGTCACAACCGAGGACTTGCTTGATACCATGAATATACCTGATTTGCGGTCAGAGTACGACAAATTCTTCGGACACCTTCTTATACTAAAAGATATTGGCTGTATTGAAGAAATATCCCCGTCTAGTAAACAGAGTTTAGGCATAATTTACAATACTGACGGGTTAAATTCATATGGTTCATGTTTAATACGGTTGACATCTTATGGCTATGATTTTTTGGATGTGCTCAACCAACCCAAGATATTAGAAAAGATTAAGGGATTAGGTTTGGCTGCCGCAGCAGAAGTTGGGAAATTACTTCTGCATAAGCTGATTCAATGATTTTGTCTAAAAATAATTTTATATAAAATTCAATTAGATAGTTAAATTTATACCTATACGGAAATACCAATAAAACTTCAAATAATGGACAAAAAATGTTCGAACTTCTCCGAGAGCTTATTGCTTATAAATATGCCTGCAAATTAAAGCATTGGCAATCAACTAACTACGGCATGCACCTGTTATATGACCGCTTGATTGAGAATGTTGACAAGTTTGTTGATGACATTGCTGAAAAAGCTTATATGTCATCCGGTGCCGCCGATTCCCTTACCGCCGAAATATTAAACAGTTCTCTGATTAATCTTGATGTGGCCGAGATGATTACGTCAATCCTGGATAAAATCGACATGATTATGACTGATGATGAAACGCCGGAGGGGATTAAGACGCTTCTGGGCGACATCAGCAAAGACTTTTTAACCAAATTAGCTTTGGCGAGAATGGAAAATGGCGAATGAAGAAAATTTGAAGCCACAAAACCGACGAACAAAGGAAGAGCAAAGAGAAATTGCGCGAAAAGGCGGTCTAAAATCCGGTGAAGTCAGGCGCCAAAAAGCGGAACTTCGCAAGCTCGGCTATACTGGCATTGAGAGTTTCGACAAATTGAACGAGCTTCAAAAGGAAGCCATCGCCAAAGGAAATATTACAGCCGCGCTCAAAGCGGAAGAGCTCAAAGGCAAGCTTGCCGGTTTGTATATTGATAAGGTCGCGCAGACTGATACGGACGGAAACGACCTTAAGGAGCCGGTTGTCTTTAACATTCAGCCGGTCAAAATTGTAGAAAGCAAATGAATGTAGACTTTCCGATAATTGATAAGATGAAATTTCTTATCACTACTCGTAAACGATATAAAGTTTTATATGGCGGACGAGGTTCGGGAAAGTCTTGGGGAATTGGTTATGCACTCATTCTTCTGGCAATGCAGCGTAAAATCCGTGTTCTTTGCACGCGACAATTCCAAACTTCAATTGCGACATCAGTCCACAAATTATTAAAAGACGCCATTAATGCTTTGGGTTTATCGGCATACTTTACGGTAACCCGCGATACTATTCGTTGCTGTAACGGTTCGGAGTTCTTTTTTAAGGGAATTCAGAATAATGTTGACGAAATAAAATCAATTGAAGGTATTGATATCTGCTGGGTAGAGGAAGCTCAAAACGTTTCCAAAGAAAGTTGGGAGGTTCTCGGCCCGACAATCCGTAAGGAAAATTCAGAGATTTGGGTAAGCTTCAACCCAAAATATGAAGCTGACGAAACATATCAGCGCTTTATCGTGCACCCTCAGGAAGACTGTCAGGCCGTTCTTGTCAACTATAGTGACAATCCCTGGTTTCCGGAGGTCTTGCGGAAAGAAATGGAATACTGCCGAAAGGTGAGTGTTTCGGATTATGAATATATCTGGCTCGGTAAGCCTCAAGTTAATACGGATGCTCAAATATTTAACGGTCGTTATGTCATTGAGGAATTTGAGGAAGCGCTAGATAACACGCGGTTTTTCCACGGAGCAGACTGGGGCTTTGCCCAAGACCCAACGACATTGGTTCGCTGCTTTATAAGAAATGATATGCTTTATATTGACCAAGAAGCCTACGGTATAGGGGTAGAACTTGACGAAACGCCTGCACTGTTTGACAGCATACCGACGTCAAGACGGTATCCGATAAAGGCGGATTGCGCGCGGCCTGAAACAATAAGCTTCATGCGCCGCCGCGGCTTTAATATCGCTCCGGCTAAAAAATGGCAGGGTTCGGTCGAAGACGGTTTGGCAATTTTGAAAAGCTTTGCAAAAATTGTTATTCATCCGCGCTGTAAACATGCCGCGGATGAATTTCGTCTCTATTCATACAAGGTAGATAAAAACAACGGCGATATTCTGCCGATTATCGAAGACAAAAATAACCACATCATTGATGCTCTGCGTTATGCTCTTGACGGCTATATCAAGGGGCGTGGCACTATGCAGATTAATCCTGACTGGCAAAAGCATTTTTACTAATGGCTAAAGAAAAGAAGAAATCAATGAACATTCGCCCGCTGGACGAGATGGATATAAACCTGCGCACTAAAGACTTGCTAACCCGCGCGCTGGAAATATACAACAGCGGGGCTACGGCGTATCAACGCCCGCTTACGCTTGGTCTGCCGAAAAAACCTACGGCTGCAATGGACGAGTGCATAAAGTGCACCGACGGCATTATCAATCAATTTAAACCGGAATGGCAGGCTTTGGCTGCGCCTAAGTTTCTCGGTTATGCTCTGTTGTCGAGTATTGCCCAAGACCCGCTCATCCGTGCCGGTATCGAAACAATCGCGGATGATATGACGCGGAAGTTTGTCGAACTGGTCTCCCAAGGTGAGGAAGATTTAAGTTCGAAGATTAGCGATTTGGAAGCTGATTTGCAGTCTTTCCGCATCAAGTCGTTATTCAACCGGGCATTATCTCTCACAGGATATATGGGTGGATGCTTAGTCTACATCGATACAGGTAAACTGGACGATGAAGAGAAGAAAGCGCCTTTGTATCTCGACAAAGCCACTTTTAAACCTGGTTCTTTACGTGGGTTTAAGATTATCGAACCGATAAACGTTTATCCTGGCTTTTATAATTCTTCAGACCCGACTGCAGATAATTATTTCAATCCCGAAACATGGTTTGTACTGGGTAAGGAATACCACAAAAGCAGGTTTTTGTATTTCGCGCAAAATGAAGTTCCGCTGCTCTTAAAGCCGTTGTATAACTTCTTTGGCATTTCTTTGTCGCAGCAGGTTTTAGAGTATGTCCAGAACTTCACGGAGAACCGTCGTTCTGCTCAGCGTCTGCTTAATAAGTTCAGCCTGACAATCTGGAAAACAGACATGTCGGCCTTTTTGAGCGGCGGTGGTTGCAAAGATTTGACGGAGCGCGTCAAATACTTTAATGCTCAAAGAAATAATGACGGCACCGCCCTTCTGGACAAAGAAACGGAGCAAATGGAGCAAATTAACACGCCTTTATCAGGTGTCACCGATATTGTATCTATGTCGCTTGACCTTGCTCCGGTTATCCTGGGCATCAGCAAAGATAAGTATTTTGGCGACCTTCCCAAGGGCTTAAATGCTTCAAGCGAGGGAACTAACCGTATTTATTATGACAAAATCCAAAGTCTGAATGAGAAAATCTCTTATGATAATGTTGAAAAAATCATTAAGATTTTGCAGCTTAACCGCTTTGGAGAGATTGACGACAACATTTCGTTTCAATTTGCGCCGTTGTGGGAGATGGACGAACGCGAACGGGCAGAGATTAATAAAATCCACGCGGACACGGCAGCGGTTTATGTCGACCGTGGATGTTTATCGCAGGAAGAAGTCCGCGGTTCTTTGGCTGATAATCCCGATAGTGGCTATTCTAACATTGATGTCGATGATGTGCCGGAAACGGACAATTTTGCTGATGTCGATTTGGAGGATAAAGACGAAGCAGGAAGCGTATTTGACGAAGCCTTGGACGAATGGGACGAGAGCAAACATCCAAGAGCAGAAAATGGGCAGTTTGGGAGTGGTGGCAATTCCGAGAAAGAAAATAAGGTGAACGCTGAAGAAAAGATTAAAGCGGTAAGGATTGATTTTACGAAAGATAATGTTTTACCGGAACTCAATGCGGAAGACTTGGAAGAACTCGGTGTTGAAAGTAAACCTGTTTTACTCAAGAAGACTGTTATAGAGCGTAACTTGAAGCAACATCCGGATGTTGAGAGAGAGGATTATCGGAGTATGCTTGCATCAGCTTTGTATGCACCGGACGCAATTATACCCGGTAATGCTGATAAGCCTTATTATAATTTTATAGCCCGTACCTCTTCTGAAAAGAATTCTGTTGTTTTATTGGAAGTTGCCAATAATAAGAATAATTTTGAAATTGTGCATCTTCATTGGGCTAAAAATAAACAGAGAAAGTCTTTGGAGAGAAAAGGCGAAAGGATAAAAAAGAAAAGCTAGATTGGGAGGACGGCCAACCCCATTTAAGGGAATCCCTCCATCGTAATAGCTTTTAAAGCTACCCGGCAGGCGAGGCCGCATTTTCTGCAGTTCAATCTAGCTTTGATACATATATAATATCCTAAATCTGAAATAAAAGCAAGCAAAAAGTTCTATGGCAAAGAAAATTAAGACACTTCGTGCTATTCGCCCCAATAAAGGGATTGAAATGGCATATCGCAAAAAGCTGATGAAGCTGATTGACGAAATGCAGCACTCGGTCAAATACTGGATTGAGGCAGAGTATAAAAAGCAAGAGCCTGTTATTATGGCGGACGATGCCACGCCTGCCGATGCTATGGCTCGTGCTTTACGCAAACGTTTCAATCAGTGGCAGAGGAATTTTAACCGCGATGCTAAGAAACTGGCAGAGTGGTTTACCCGGCAGAACTATAAATATACAGAATCAGCCTTCAAAGACAGCTGGCGTTCCTATAAAAGCCAAAAGTTCCAACAAAAGCTCGAAGAATTGGGTTTTGCCATTGATTTGAAAATGACTCCTGCGCTTAAAAACGTCATGAAGTCTTTTGTTCACGAGAATGTCAATCTGATAAAGTCCATTCCCGAGAAATACTTTACCGAGGTTGAGGGAATGGTTATGCGTTCCGTTCGTTCCGGGCGTGATTTGTCCTATTTGAGCGATGAATTGGAATACCGATACGGGATAACGCGACGCCGAGCGATTCTTATTGCGCGTGACCAAAATAACAAAGCAACGGAGCAGATGAACCGCACGCGCCAACAGGATTTAGGTATCAAACGCGGAATTTGGAAGCACGCCAGCGGCGTTAAGGAACCGCGGCACAGCCATGTTGAAGCAGAAGGCAAAATATTTGATTTAGATAAAGGGCTGTACATAGACGGCAAATGGACATTTCCAGGAGAAGATATTAATTGCCATTGCTATTACCGGCCGATTATTGAAGAGTTTTTATAATGTTAGCATACGATAAACATAGCTTGAACAGCGTCCGACATTATGACGAGAACGGCTTTTTGCATGTAGATGTTTGTAATATTACCAAAGAGCAGGTTGCGCCTTACTATGGGCGTGAAATTCCCGGTTCGCAGGAATTAGGGTTAATTCCCGACAAGATATATTATGGTTACAGACCATTTGAAGAAATTGAGAAAGCGGCAGATACATTTAACAATCTGCCGCTTTTGTCTGAGCACGTGGAAGACGGAGCCGATAAAAAGAACCAGCATTTGCGCGTTGGTTCGCTTGGCACCAATGCCGCAGCTCAAGAGCCTTATTTAACCAATTCTCTGGCGGTCTATGACGAAAAAGCCATAAAAGATATAGAAAGCGGAGAAAAGAAAGAATTATCTTCCGCCTATCGTTATGATCCGGTTTTCAAGCCGGGTTTTTTTGATGGGCAGAGATATGATTTCCGAATGGAGAATATCCGCGGAAATCACGTTGCTCTCGTCAAAGAGGGCAGAGCAGGGAGCGACGTGGTTGTCGCTGATAGCAACTCAATTAATAAAGGAGAAAAGATGAGTACGAAACTGAAAAACTTTATCAGTAAGCTTTCTTCTAAAAAAGCTATGGCTATGGATGAAGACCTTGAAGAAGCCTTGAAAGAGGCTATTCGTGAGGAAGTCAAGGAAATCGTGCCGGAAGTCAAAGTTGAAGAAGAAGTTACTGAGGATGCTGAAAGCGTCGATAAGCGCAAGTTGATTGACGAAATCGGCGGAATCCTCAAAGGCAAAATTGACGAAGAATTGTGGCGGACAGTCATCGGCAAGGCCGAAAAGCTGGCTTATAGCGATTCAACGGCATCTGCCGATGATGAAAAACCAGAAGACTGCGCCGAGGATGCTGACTTTGCCGAAGGTGTTAAATACGGCGAAGAAATGGAAAAGAAAGAGCGCAAGAAGCTTGACCGCGAGCATGAATCCGAAGGTGCCAAGGCTGCAATGGATGCAAATTCTATTCGATTGTCAATTATGAACGAGTTTAAGCAGAAAAATGAAGCTGCGCAGAATGTCCGTGCGCTGATTGGTTCTGTTGACCCGATGGCCTTTGACAGTGCCGAAGATATCTATGGCAAAGCCTTGGAGCTGAACGGCTACAACATCAAAGATTATGCCAAATCTTCTTATCGCGGCATGGTCGAAGTTTTAAAGAAAAACAAATCCGAAAAATCCGGCATGTCATTTGACAGCGCTTCTACTAAAGGCGTTGTCGACCAATTCCCGGAACTCGGCAAAGTAAAATTGGGAGTTTACTAATATGGCAAATATTGCATTTCAAACCTCTATTAATCCTCGGAAGCCTTGGGGCGTTGCCGGGGATTTTTTTGACGGCAACTACAATCATATGTACCCCCTGACTTTGATTGTCAAAGAAGGCGAAACTGTCGAAGTTGGCAAATTCGTTTGGGATAATGGCGATGGCACTTGTTCTTCGACCGGAACCGGACAGCCGGCCGGCGTGGTACACCGAACTTATTTTATTCCGATTACCGATTTCGCGACAGGGGCGACAATGACCGTCCCCAAGCGTCTTGCTTGCGGCATTGCCGACAAATGCAGCATTTTTATGAATGTGTCGGATACGCCGACGGTCGGCAATAAAATTTTCGTAAACAACACCACGGGAGCGATTACTAACGGCGCAGCAGACGCAACTGTTGAGGGTGCAACCGAGACATCGTTCCGCATTATCAGCCTTTGCGACAATGAGGCTTCGGCCGGCGCCTTGGTTGGCGTGACTAACTGGGAGTAAGTTAAATGAATCAGAATGAAATTGAACAGTTGAAAGATTACGGCTTTGTATTCAACGGCTATTCCAGCTTTATTGACAAAGCCAATCCCGGTAAAATGGCTATGGATGCCCAGTTGCTGACTCCGGCTAATGCCGGTATTCCGGTCGAATATACCGCTTTTTTAGACCCTGTGGTTATTCGTATTTTGAACGCGCCCACCCGCGCGCGGTCTATTGCTTCTGAGCGCAAAATTGGCGATTGGACAACTCCGTACGCTCGTTTTACCCAGATTGAGCAGACCGGTTATATTCAACCGTACGACGATTATGCAGACAACGGCAAATCGGATATCAACGCCACTTTCCCGACCCGCGAAAACTTTGTATTTGAAACGGTTATCGAATATGGCGACCGTGAAAGTGATATGCTTGGACGTGCGCGCATTAATCTGGTTTCTGAAAAGCAGATGTCTGCAGCAACCACGATTGATTTGGCGTTAAACCGCTTCTACTTCTCAGGTGTTGCGGGACTGCAGAACTTCGGTTTGCTGAATGACCCGTCTTTGCCGACAGCTTTGACCCCAGCCAATGTCGGCACATCCGAAGCGGCGGTTACCAAATGGGAGCAGAAAACCGCCGTACAGATTTATAACGATATCCTGTCGATGGTTGCCGATTTGTCAAACCGTTCTATGGGCTATATTGACGAGAACTCTCGCCTGAAACTGGTTGTTTCTCCGAAAGTTTCTGCCATGCTGCTTAAAACGTCCGATTTGATGACAAATTCTGTTAAAGCTTTGCTTCAACAGAGTCTGCCGAATTTGGAAATCGTTGTTGTACCGGAAATGTCAACCGCAGCGGGCGAACTCGTCCAGTTGTGGGCTGACATTATCCGAGCTGACGGCGTAGAAAACAGAACTGTTGACCTAGTCTACTCTGAGAAAATGAGAGCAGGCCGCGTCGTTCCGCATCTCTCGCACTTCAAACAAAAGTTTGTTGCCGGTACTTTCGGCGCAATCATCTTCCAGCCGATTGCGATTTCGCAAATGCTCGGCGTTTAGACAACATAAGGAGGCACAATGTCTAAAAAAAACAGAGGCGCGCAGGCCGCCAATCAGCATGTAAATGTACAAAATGTTCCCGCTCCTGAAAAGAGCGGGAATTTTGTTATCGTCAAGTCTAAATTGCCTTACGGCCTGTCTTTTGCTACCCCGGACGGCAAAGTTCACAAGATTAACGGCATGAACCAAGGATTGGTTGTTAAGACAGAAGGTTTACTGGGGCTTTATGCCACGACGCGGTTAGATGCCGATGTATGGGCGTATTTCACACGCGCCTATGCGGAACAGCCTTATTTGAAAAACCAGATTATTTTTGCCGATGTCAAGGCGAAAAATGCCGCGGCCAAAGCAAAAGAAATTGAAAAAGACGAGTCAACCAAAACCGGAATGGAACAAATTGACCCGACCACCGTCCCGAATATTCAGAAATCGGAAGACGGCGGAACCGGAGCGGGAGTAGTAGCCTAATGAACGAGCAGATAGTTACATTTGACTATGCCGAATTTATCGCCGCTTATCCCGAATTTGCGAGTATGACGGAAGCCCAGCTGCAAAACTATTTTGATATTGCAACCGGGATTTTGAGCAACCGTATCGGCGTTGTAGTGTGCTGTAAAGAAAAGCTTAAGCGAATGCTCTATCTGCTTACCGCTCATGCGGCATTTTTATTCAATCGCGGAGCAGGCACAACGGGCGCTATGTCATCAGCGACAGAAGGCTCCGTCAGTGTCGGCTTCGCTGTGCCGCAAAACTTGAATAATGCATGGTTCAACCAAAGTCAGTACGGACAACTGTTCTGGCAATTGGCCAAGCCTTATATGATGGGGAGATATATCTGTGGCTGCGGGTGTTAAATTTACAGGTGGCGGAAAATTGCTGACGAAGCTTAAAAAAATGGCTAAAAACAGCAAAAAAGCGCGATTGACAGCGGGTTTTTATAAAGACGCCAAATATGCAGACGGCACGCCCGTTGCACAGGTTGCTGCATGGAATAATTTTGGGACGCTTCGTGAAGACGGCAGCGAGTTTATTCCTCCTCGTCCGTTTTTTACAGATGCCATTAACGAAAATAAAGACAAATGGGCGGAGGGGTTAGGCAAAAGGCTCAAAGCCAATGGTATGGATATCGAAAACGCCATGAAACGCGTCGGCGAAGAAATGCGAGCGGATATTCAGGATAAAATTGAACACAATAATTATGTACCTAACTCCCCAGTTACTATTAACGGGGTGTACCATAAGAGTAAAAAAACAGGTAAAGTCTTTGAAATAAAAGGAAAGGGTGTCAATAGCCCTTTAAGAAATACCCGCCATATGAGGGACAGCGTAGGATATCAATACAATGATGAATCTCCACAATATCGTCAGGGGGGCGATTAACGCCGTCAACCCCGACCAAGAGGTCACAATCAAGGTCAATAAAGGCAATCAGCATTTTCCCGGCGGCATTGTCAAGCCGGTGTGGGAAGAAACAACCGCCAAAGCGCAGGTTCAGCCTGTAAGTTCTTACGAAATCCAGTTTATCGACAATTATGTTGCCAGTTCGGTTTATAAGAACTTTTATCTGTTCGGCTCTTATCCCGGGCTGAGCAGGCGGAGTGAAACCGGCGGCGATATTATCAGCTGGAACGGCTTTGACTGGTATATCGACAGTGTGCCGGAAGAATGGAATACCGTCGGCTGGACGAAAGTCCGCGGCGTGCAGCAATTATCGCAGGAAGAAGCATGACCGACCACGATATATATGTCGCCATTGAGGCTATGCTGGTGAAATATACTGGTGTTAAGGTTGACAATGTCCTGCGGGCTTATCCGGGGCGTCGCGTCTGTCTGCCGCCGAATAACGACTACATCATTATGACGCTGACGAACTCACAGCGGCTCGATACGCCGTCAGCCGAATGGAACGCTGACACTTACACGGTTATTCAAGACCGAGAAGGCATTATGCAGCTTGATTTCTTCGGAAAGAATGCGGCAGTGCGGGCGAATGCGGTTGTCGATTTATCCCGCAGTCCGATTTTATGCGACTTTTTACAACCTTTTAATATTCAGGTGCTTTATGCCGATGATGTTTCCAACACAACGGGAATAAGTCCTGAAAAAAACTATGTCGAGAGGCGGACAGTACAGCTTCACCTTAACTATGCAACCGATGTCTCGGTCGAAGTAGACACCTTCACGGCTGCTGAACTTAACATTTTTGAAACGGAGTTATAAAATATGACAATTCCTGCAAGCGAACTTGTAGATTTGCAGCCGCGTACCCTTGGCGGCGGATTGGCCGGCATTGAATTAAACGGGTTGCTGCTAAGCAATTCCGCTGATTTGCCCGCCAATATGGTTTATCCTTTCGGTTCCCCGGACGCTGTAAGCAATTATTTTGGTGCAGAAAGCGCCGAGGCTTCTTTGGCAAACGGTTATTTCTTGGCTGATGACAACAAGCAGAAAAGCCCGACCACGCTTTATTTTTACCGTTTTATAGGTGAGGCTGCCGCCGGTTGGCTGCGCGGGGCAAGAGTAACGGCTGATGTCAGCGCTTTTCAGGCAATTACCGACGGGGGATTGAATTTGGTTATTGACGGTTCGCCCGTTGCCTTGGCAGAAATCAATTTGAGTGCGGCAACGAGCTATTCGGCAGTTGCCGAGGCAATTCAGGCCAAGATGACCGGCGGTGCAACTGTTACATACAATTCTAATTTCGGTGCTTTTGTGATTACTTCCGGTACAACCGGAGCAAACAGTTCAGTTGCTTATGCTTCTCCCGCATCAACCGGCACGGATTTATCGGCTCTGATGAATCTGACCGAAGTGGACGGAGCAATTACCTCGACAGGTTCGGCAGCTAAGACCTTGACCGAAGCCATGCAGGCGGCAATCAAGTCCAATCAGAACTGGGTAACTTTTATGCCTGTGTTCCAAGAAACCGACGAGCAGAAACAGGAACTTGGTGCTTGGTGCAATTCTAAAGGGACAAGATTTGCTTATATCGCCAATGAAATCAACGGTAACGCGCTTGTTCCGAATAATGCCGCATGTTTTGCGCAAAAGGTTAAAGATTATTACGGTATTTTCAATGCTTACAATACTAAGGCTTTTTGCGCTTTGGCTATGGGGTATGCCGCGTCAATGGATTTGGAGCGTACCAACGGGCGCAAGGCTTTTGCCTATCGTTCACAAGCTGGTCTGGCTTATACCGTTGATGATGCAGAAGACGCAAGGGCTTTGTTGGGGAACGGTTATAATTTCTACGGTTCTTATGCCACGGCGGCCGAAGAATTTACCTTAGCCCAGAACGGACAGATTTCCGGCAATGCCAAATGGTTTGACACTTATCTCGGGCAGATTTGGCTTAAAGCCCGCATGCAGGCGGCTTGGCTGACAGTTCTTAAAAACGCCAATACGCTTCCGTTTAATGTAGACGGATATTCCGCGATTTATGCAGGTTCGATTGATGTTATTAACGCCGGCTTAAATGCCGGCTTAATTATACCCGGCGTTAATTTGTCCGCGGCGCAGATTGACCAAGTCAACCGCGAAGCCGGTATGGACATTTCCGAGGCCTTGTATACGCAGGGTTGGTATTTGCAAATTCCCGATGCCGACACACAAACCCGTGTTGCCCGCGGCCCGCTGCATCCGAACTTCTGGTATTGCGACGGCGGGTCAATTCAGACCATTCAAGGCACTTCAACCACTATTTTGTAAAGGATTAGAAAATGGCAAGAAAATTCAGCATCACTTCGGCAAATGCCAGCGTTCAGTTGGTAAATGCCCTTTTTCCGGCAGGGTTGAAGTTTGAAAACTTTGCGGTTGACAACGGTTGGACGCAAGAACTCATTCAGCAGATTGAAGCCCGTATGGGTATTGACGGCTATATCTCTTTCGGTTATACACCCAGCCCCAAGCCCATCAGTTTCCAGTTCCAGCCCAACAGCGCAACGGTAGACCGTTTGGATTATCTGGTTCAGACGCAGGATATGGCACGCGAGGCCATTGTCTGCCAAATTGTTATCACACTTAAATCAATTAAGAAAATTGTGACGCTGACAAACGGCGCTTGTACGACCAATAAGCTGTTGCCGAATGCAGCACGCGTTCTCGACCCGATGCAGTATGATTTTGTATTTGAGTCAGTCAATGTTGCTCCTATGGCTTAAGAGGTGAGAAATGAGAAAAACCAAAGAAATTAAAATTGAAACCCAAAACCGCGACCAAGGCAAACGCTTCCGCATTACCGAAATGTCGGCTTGCGCGCAGGAACGCTGGGCAACAAGGGCTGTTCTGGCTTTACTTAATTCCGGCTTGGAGCTTCCGGAAGGCATTTCTGCCGAAGATTTGCAAGGTTCTTCGGGCTTGGCAAAACTCTTAAGTATGGGCGTTAAAGCGTTTTCCAATGTCAAATACGAATACGCTGAACCGCTCTATGCCGAGCTTTTGAAATGCGTTGAATATCTCGGAACTCAAGGAGATGCGGTCAGCAGACCTTTGACTGAAGAAACGGCTGACGAAGTGATTGAAGAAGTCACTACGTTGTTTTTACTTCGCAAAGAAGTCTTAAGCCTGCATTTTGATTTTTTATTGGACGGCGGGAGCTTGATATCAGCTTCCCGCGAAGAGAAAGCAGCTCCGCAGAATATGTAAACATCTCGCCGCTGATTGCGGTAATCGTCAGCCAGAAGCAGGCAACGCTTAACGAACTTGAAACCGTCTATGGTTTTGAAGATGCCTTGAATATGTATGAAGTCATCGCCATAGACGCCTATAACGAATATCAGGCCTCGGAAAGGGCTAAAAATGGCACAAACTCTTGATACATTGGTTGTTGAACTGTTTTTGAACAGTTCTGCTTTTGCCGCGCAAAGCAAAGGCGTTGAGAAAGCGCTTAACGGCATCAAAGCCGCAGCACAGGCGACAGGTCTTGTGGTTGCGGCGATGTTTGTCAAATCGGGTATCTCGCAATTTGTGGCGCAGGCTCAAGAATTGGGCAACCTGAGCCGCTCAGTGCGGGAAAACACCGAAGACTTGCAGGCTTGGGGTGAGGCTGTTAAGCGCGAGGGCGGAACGGCAGAGGGTTTTAACGCAACGGTAAAAAAGCTGAGCGATGACCTGATGTCGATTCCGCTCACTGGCGGCAACTCTCCGCTTTTGGGCGGGTTAACCCGTTTAGGTGTGCAGTTCCGCAATCTTGACGGCTCCGTGCGTAAGCCTTTGGCAGTCTTAAAAGACTTGTCTTCTCGTTTTCAAGGTATGAGTGCTGCCCAATCACTGGCCATAGGTAAGAAGCTTGGTTTGGATGAACCGACAATCCGGCTGTTGCAAAAAGGCAGAAAAGGCCTAGACGAATTACTGGTCAAGTATAAAGAGCTTGGTGTGATGTCCAATCAGGATGTCAAGACCGGCGAACGCCTGAAAAAGATGTTTCTGGATTACCAACAGGTTATTACCGCGCTTGGTTTGCGGTTTGTCAGGCTCTTTCTTCCGGCAGCAGAAAAAGTAAGCCAATGGCTGACAACGGCGGCCAAATGGGTTCGGCAGCACGGGCGAGCTGTTGAGGCAGCAATCATCGCGATAGGATTGGCAATATCGAACACTCTTGTTCCGGCATTATTAAAACTGGCTTTTAATCCTGTTCTTCTGGGATTGGCTTTGATGTCAACGGCTCTTTTCCTTTTGGTTGAAGACTTTATGGCGTGGAAAAAGGGGGCAGACAGTGCTTTTAGCGAAGTTTGGGAGTGGTTTTCAAAAATTGAAGAAAAATGGCCAGATTTAGCTATTGCCGGTAGACAAGCTGCGGAATGGGTAAAAGTAGCGTGGGAAAGCCTTCCCGAGGTTATTGGCGATGTTGCGAATGCAATAGAAATAATCGTTAGCGGTTTAACTAAATTATTTAAGGGGGCATATAAGGCCGTCGGTTGGGTTGGCGCAAAAATAGCTGAATTCCAACAAGATGATTACGAATATGCCGGTGTTTTTGAACGGGCAAGAGCGGGCAAGTTGATTCCAACTGTCCCCAAAGGTTTAATGGGGGGGCGGGGCTTCACACCTATCACAAATCAGAATTCACGAACCCAAAATATTAATTACAACGCACCTATATATTTACAGACAAATGATAGAAACATGGCAGATATAGGACGAAGTTTGCCTAACCAAACTCCTTTAATGCGAACGGTTTACCAATCAGACGGACAAATGGATTAATTGATATGAATGTCAACCAGATAAAAGATTTAGCTGGGCAAGTTCAGAATTTTGCAACACGCCGGTTGCCGGGGTTTGCTGATGTCGAAAACTGGCTGCGTGGCGAATGGACAGTGCGGGACAGTCAAACCCGTAAAAAAATCTGTGAGTTTGATACGTTTATCAGTTATTCCGCCAGAAAAACCTCATCCGTCCCGTCAAACCAAATAGAGCAAGGAAGCTTTGCTGCTTATAACAAGATAAATAATCCGGCGGAGTTTTCGGTAACGCTGGCCAAATCGGGCAGCTCTACCGTACTCAACAGCGTTCTTGTTGCCTTAAATGATTACAGCGAATCAACCAAGCTTGTCGATTTGGTGTTGCCGTTCCGAACTTATAAAAATTTGAATGTTGTTTCGGTCAGCCATGGTATCAGCGAGGGCGCGGCGGTTAATCTGCTGGTAGTTGAACTGACACTCAAGGAAATTAAGCAGACGGCGCGGCAATATACTTCCCTTGCGATGCCCGCATCCAACGTAAAAAATGCGGGAGATGCCGATACCGTTAATAGCGGGCGTCAGCAAGCCAAACAGCCTGATGCGGCTCTGATGGTGCAAATTGAGAATAAAATAAAGGAATGGTTCAAATGATAGTCGAAGTTCCTTTGTCACCCCTGCCAAGTCAGGAATTAAGCCTTGTGCTGGGTAATCAGGATGTGACTGTCCGCGTCTTGACCCATGGCGATTATCTGTATCTTGATATCTTAAAAGAAAATGAGCCGGTCATTCTAGGACAAATAATCGTCACCGGACAAAATATCCTGCCTGCGGGCTTGTCTGATTTTAGCGGCAACTTCCAAATGGTCGACCTCAACGGTGACAGCGACCCGGTTTATAGCGGCTTAGGAACGCAGTTTCGGCTTTTATATAATGATGAGGCATAATGTCGTTTACCAAAAAAATCGTAGAAGTGCGGATTACGTTGACTTCAGGCACCTTTTCCGGTAGTGCGAATACAAAGATAATACGAGGGCTTCCGGTTAAAGTTGAGATAAGCAATCCAGGCTTTCCGGCAATGAGCAGCGCGACAATATCCATTTCCGGCATAAATCAGGATGATTTGGAAGCGCTGACTTTTCTTGCTTTCCGTCCGTTGACTTACGCGCAAGGCAATATTTTGTCGGTCTATGGGGGCGATGAAGAGACCGGGCTGTCCTTAGCTTTTATGGGGAATATTGTCACTTCCGTGCCCAATTATAATGCGGCGCCGAATGTGACACTTGAAATTGAAGCTATGGCGGGATACTACGCTAAACTGTTAGCCGTGCCTCCCTATACATTTAAGGGCAGTATTCCCGTCGCCTCTGTTTTGCAGGATATTTGCGAGCAGGCGGGATTGGTGTTTGTTAATGAGGGCGAAACGAAATCCATACTCAATCCATATTTAAAAGGTTCGCCATTGCAAAAAATCATCACTTTGGCGAACAGCTACAATCTCAATATCGCTCTAACCGGCGAAACCGTAACGCTGAAATCCTCTCAGGGCAACAACAGGGTTGTTACTGTTCTTAACTCGAACAGCGGAATGATTGGGTATCCCGATTTTACGGCGAATGGTATCCGGGTTAAGTCCGAATATTTGCCGACTGTCAATGTCGGAGATTTTATTAAAGTTGAAAGTGCTGTTCCCAAGGCAACAGGCTTATGGAGCATTATCAGCATAAATCATTCTTTGGGGGCGCATATGGATGATGCGCCTTGGTTTACAACAATTGAAGCCAATTATCCGGGGGGATTATGAATACACTTTTTTCGCAGCGACAACCGAATACAACATCTTCCGATTATAACAGTCTTAATTTTGCGATTTGGCAACAGCTGGCTCAGGTAAACACAATGGAACTGGCTGTCGTGGTAGCGGTTAATGATGATAACACTCTAGATGCAAAGCCTTTACTTAACACTTTAACGCCGGACAACGAAGCTGTTGAGCCTACTGTTATACACAATATTCCTTATCTCAGAATTCAGGCTGGGGGGAATGCCATTAAAATCAAGCCTCAGATAAGAGATATAGGCTTAATCGGCTACTGCCAGCGGGATATTTCCGGCATTCTCAGTTCTAAAGGTCAGGCAAATCCTCAAAGTAACCGAAAATTCAGCAATTCGGACGCGGTTTATATCTACTCTGTCGTCAATCTGGCAGCAGAACCAATCCGTTATATAGAAATTAGCGATAATCAGATAACCGTTAACGGAAATGTGCCACTGGTTATCAACGCGTCAGCCATGACCGTAAACGCTGATTTGACCGTCAACGGCAATATAAAAGCAACCGGAGATGTCACAGCAGGCAGCATTAGCCTTAAAAATCATCTTCATGGCGGCGTGACCCCCGGAGACGGATTGACGGGAGCACCTCAATGACATCACTACTTTTAACACCCGACTGGGATTTACAGCTTGATGACATGGGGAATATCGCAACCGTAACGGGCGGCTTACAAACGGCGCAAGACGTTGCCACTTCTTGCCGCGTATGGAAAGGTGAGGCGCTTTACGATACCGAGCGGGGCGTGCCGTATAAAGAAGATATTTTTGCGCAACGTCCCAATCTGTCGCTTTTGCAGGCAGATTTTGAAACAGAAGCCAAACGCATTAAAGGAGTGGCTTCGGTTGAGGTTGTTGCGGAGAGCTTCATTGATAGAAAGTTGGTTCCGGATATTCGCATAGCACTTGAAAACGGTGAGGAATACAATGTATGATTTAGAATTTACAGATAAAGGCGTGATTGCGCCGCCGACGTCAGAAATAAAAAAGGACGTGCAGGCTTTATTTATTAAAGCATTTGGTGAGGGGTTGAATTTAGATGATTCAACCCCTCAAGGCTATCTGATTGACGGCATAACCAATATTATCGCCAATAAGAATGCTAACATGATTTATTTAATAAATCAGTTTAACCCGTCTTTTGCCCGCGGAATATGGCAGAATGCACTGGGAAATTTATATTTCCTACAAAGAAAAAGCGCGACGCCAACAATTGTCCAGTGTGTTTGTACAGGTTTGCCGGGTACAGTTATTCCGGGATTGGACAATCCAACGGGAGCAGCTCAGATACAAAATGGTGGCGGCGATATATTTGTCTGTACATCAACCGGGATTATTCCGGCAAATGGCAGCATTATGCTCCAGTTCCAGTCAGCGGCGTTGGGAGAAATTCCGGCCCCGGCAAATTCGGTTAACCGCATTTATCGCCAGATTCAAGGCTGGGATACAGTCAATAACCCTACTGCCGGAGTTTTAGGCTCAAATCAGGAAAGCCGTTCAGCATATGAAAACAGGCGTAAAAATTCGCTGGCTTTATACGCAACAGGCTCACGGGAAGCAGTTTATTCTCGGGTATTTAATGTAGAGAATGTAACTGATGTTGTCGTTGTTGAGAATGACAGTTCAGAACCGGCAATAATCCAGGGGGTAAGTTTAGTCAGAAATTCTATTTATGTGATAGTAAACGGCGGAGATAACACAACCATTGCCGAAGCGATTCGCAAGTCAAAGAGCGGCGGCTGCGCAACGAATGGAGATATTTCCGTTTTACTGCCCGGCACTTACATTCCTATTCAATTCAGCCGACCGCAGAACACAAATGTTTATGTTCAGGTAACTTTAGATAAAGATGAGAATACGCCCGAAAATTATGAAGAATTGATTAAAAATGCGATTGTAGCCAATTTTAACGGTTCTGACGGGGCATCAGGCATAACAATTGGTCAGTCGATATATGCCAGCCGGTTTTATTGCCCGCTGACTGCGTTAGCTCTCAATATCGTTGCAATTAAGGTTTCTGCGGACAATGCAACTTGGAAGGATGCTTTAAACTTTAATCTTAACGAGTTGCCGGTAACAGATACTGAAAATATTACAGTGATTGTCAATGAATAAAAAGCGATACATTTTAAGTCAATATGCCAATAGTCCCAAATTGAATACAATTCTGTCGGGACTTGAAAAAATGCTTGGAGCAGAGGCGGATATTAAGAATTTTTACAATGATATTTTCAATATTCAGACGGCCAATACTTATGGGCTTGATGTCTGGGGAGAACGTTTGAATATTTCGCGACGGCTAAAGGTAAACGGCGAGACGGTAGAACTTAAAGACAAGTATTATCGTTTTTTACTGCTTGTTAAGGCCATGTCAAATATCTCGAATTGCACTGTGCCGAATCTCGAGGAAATATTAAACTTTTTATTCCAAGACCGGGGGCAGGTGTTTGTATTTGATACCGGTATCATGACCATGAAATATACTTTTGATTTTTTTCTGGATGAAGTGGAAAAAGCCATTCTCGGTTTGCCGGGTATTCCGCCCAGGCCAACAGGCGTTGGTTTAACTATTGTCGAGCTGCCCCGAAAAAAGCTTTTCGGCTTCAATAAAACAGGATTTCAACCTTTTAACCAAGCCCCCATGAGGAGAAATTAATATGGAAGATTTAACTACGCCGCAGGTAATTTCAGGCCCGTTTGCATATAATGGGCAAAAGAACGAAATACCGGATGCGCCGACAGGAAATGCGCACGCCAGTGTTCAGGAGGGGTTTCCGCCAATTACCTTCATTTCTGAGGATGACGGCGGCGAAGCGCCTTATGGGCAGGATTTTAACGGATTGGGCAATTTACTTTCCCAGTTTTATTTTTTCAAACAGAACGGCGGTATGTATACTTTTGAGCCGGAAGTCAGCCAGATGATTGGCGGTTATCCGCAGAATGCCATGCTCTGGTATTTTCCCGAAAACGCCCCGGCCAAATGGCTTCGCTCGACCAAACCCAACAATACCGACAATTTTATAACGAATCCCGAAGTTATCGGTACTTCGTGGGTAGAGGCTGGAGCAGACGTTTCCTCCGTTACAATAACTTATTTGGATGAAAATAATGCCTGATTATGTATTAAAAAGAATTAACGGCACTCAAAGTGTGTTAAAAGGCGATATCGTTGGCCCCCTAATATATGAGGGATCCGGCAATATCAGAGGGGTAAACGGGGGGTATTTCAGACTGCCTCGGCCATATCCTTTGGCGGGTGCCGCCAGTTGGGAGTTTAAGTTCAATGCATCTAATGTCCAACAGGGCGGGAACACGGCTATTATTGTGGGAGGAGAAAACAATTTTGGTTTCTTTATTTTAGCAGTTCATACGTATTTAGGGGTTTATTTAAGCTCTAACGATACTTCTTGGGATATAGCGGAAAACGTTAATACACAAATGCCTTACAAGATAGGGGGAAGTTATTACTATAAAATCGGCTATGACGGAACACGGTATTATGCGGAATATAACACAGACGGAAGTGATGTTTATACCAGAACTTGGACATTAGTCAGCAATAAAAAAATTACAGGTTCAGGTTTGGGAACCTTATTGGGGTATGCGTATATAAGAGACGGTTTCTGGGCTAACGCTTCTATAAATCTGGCAAAATGCTCGCTGACTGTTGACGGGAAAGTTGTTTGGACTGGTATGAAACAAGTGTCGAAAGTTGAGGATTATGTTTTGAAAAGGAGCCTGGGAAGAACAAACTGTCTAACGAGCGTACCGGAGAATATTAAGTTAGAGCTGAGCAACGGACGTGTAATCATCAAAGCAGGCTCTAAAATCTATGTACCTAATGGATTTGAAAGCAATGGTACGACACCTAAGTTTGATGAGGTTGTTCTCAGTAGTGATGTTAACTTAAATTATACATACGCACCATCTACAAATGTTCAATGTATGTTGTTTATCAATAATAAAGGAACAGCTTTTATTTCTACTCGATTAGTTGCTGCTTGCTTTTCGGGTGCAACACAACCAGAAGGGAATTATAGAAACTGGTATAATACAATGGAAAATAAAATGTATTCAATAGGAACTAACGCAACAGTTGACGCTACAGGATTTAGTTTTCCTGTTGCTATAATCACTCAAGGCCCGGACGGAGTAACAAAATCTATCGACCAAATCTTCCAATGGTGCGGATATATAGGGTCTGAACAATTTTTCCTGCCAGGTTTAAAAGGTTTAAAAGCGAATGGATTTAACGCTGATGGAACGTATAAAAATATAGAAGTAGAAACAAAGTCAGTGATACTTAATGAGTATAATTATTCAGCTGGTAATCAACAGGTTTTTATTGCTAGAAATGGAACGTATTTTCGGCGCAACGTGCGTTATTATTCTCAGGAAACAGAACCAGCTATCTCGACTTATTCAATTTGGCATAATACAAAGGACAATTTTAATTATGTGACTAATTCCGATACAAGTACAGGGTGGGTAAAGAGTAGTGACCCTGATTTTTTAGCTATTGCTGATATTACAACTGACAGCTCTTATCAAATAATTTCTATCACACCTGCAACGGTAAGGACAGCACCGTCAGCAACAAAAACCTATTTGTTTAACAAAATAAAATATCGTGATGTTACGAATGTAAATGTTGTGGGCAGCCCGACGATTGTCGATAATGTTGTGAGTGGTTTTAGCGCGACTAATTATGTCACTATGCCGGTTTCTATTCCTACCTATGGTTACGAATTGGTATTTGGAATCAATACCGGACAAGATGTTGCGACGCGTCAGAGCATAATAGGCAATACCACTAATGACAATTCGTTTATGCTTTGTATTCGAGACGGTAAATTTATTCTCATCGACAAAATCGCAGGCGCGACAGAAGAAAATTGCATTTCTCTTGGTGGAACGATTTTGCCAAACACTTCATATTTAATAAAGATAGTCAACACAGGAACAGATACAAAATCGGCCACATCCCTTTACTATTCAACCGACCATGGTGCATCGTACACCTTAGCATGTGTTATCGCGACACAAGATGAGCCATGGCTTAATCCTTGCCCTTTTGGCCAGCCGAGCAGCAGAGACAGTGTCAAAGAAGCGTTTAAAGGTTCTATTGATTTCACAAATGCTTATCTGAAATCTGGTAATAAGGTGATTTGGACCGGTAAGAAAACAGTAAAATATTAAGGAAACGCTATGGTAAATTTAACAAATATCAATTTTATGAGCAAAGTTCAGTTTGATACTCTGGCTGAAACAAACCCTGAAGAGCTTTATGCCGTTCGACAATCAGTTGTAAAGGAGCCAAATTACAGCGCACCCGTAGCGCTCAATGCAAATCAAACATATGTCGCTAGATATGATTGTTGGGTACTTTGGGCGGCGAACAATACACAGAATGGTATTTTCTATGTTAATGAAATAGAATTTGCGAGAGCACAGGGTAGTGCTAATAACTGGGCAGACTGCAACAGTCTTGTTGTTTACATTCCGACTGGTGTTTCCTACCGATGTACGGGGGCGACATTTTTTCGGCTTTTTCCTTGTAAGGAGTAAATTTATGAAAAAATACGCAAAAATCATAAACGAAGAAACAAAAGCCTGCGATGTAGGCGTTGGCACCGACACAAAATTTTACGTATCAATTGGTATGGTTGAAATGGATGTAGAACAGGGCAATGACGGAAATTGGTATGTTGCTGGTTTTGCTCCACACGAACCTGAACCGACAGTAGAAGAACAGAACGAGTCGATTCGCCAGCAACGGTTTCTCCACATGACGACCGAAGCTGATCCGCTTAAATATGATTACGAGGAAGCCCTGGCGCGCGGCGCGGATAACGTTGAAGAACTTAAAGCGGCATGGCTGGCAAAGAAAGACGAGATAAGGGAACAGCTTCCGTATATAGCGGAAGAAACACAAGCCTCTGAGGAAGATATCTCAGAGGCTTAAATTTTAGAAAGAGGACGGGGAGTTGGGACTCCCCGCCTTTCGGGCGGTAACCCGAAAAGAGAAAGCAGCATGCTTTACTTCCTACTCTCTTTGTGTCCGAAACACATTTAAACGAGTAGGTTAAATTTACCTAAGAGTCAACTTTAAATAAGGGCACAAGATGAAAAAAGAATTTGTTGATACAATAATTGAGGTCGCGCCTGTTATTTTTACTGTCAGTATAGCGGCTTCTTTTTTGAAAGGAGCAAAGACCGTGGTTGAGTATTTCAAAGCATTGTTGGCATCATATCTTGTCGGGCTGCCTGCGGCATGCATAACTGAGTATTTTATTCGTGACCCGGAAGCGTGGATGTTGAAATACGCGGTTGTACTTGCTCTGGCAGCCTTTGGTATATGTGTTTTTAACGGCCTTTTTAAGATTTTCAAACATTTCGAAGAGCATCCGGAAAAAACAATTGATGAAATTAAAAGAGGCGTCAAATGATAAGTGTTGAGGAATCCGTGCAGCGTCTGAGCCTGCACGAAGGAATCCGCTTGCAGCCGTATCGCTGCCCGGCGGGATATTTGACAATCGGCGTCGGCCGGAATTTGGAAACCAATCCGATTTCGGCGGAAGAAGAACGAGTTGTAGGAGATTGGAGAAGCGGCATCACCAAAGAGGCCGCCTTTTATTTGCTGCGGCACGACATTAACCGGGTAACGGCAGAATGCCGGGAACGAATTCCTTTTTGGAAAGAGTTGGATGACGAGCGGCAGTATGCGCTGCTGGATATGGCCTTTAATCTCGGCGTTGCCGGGCTTTTGAAGTTTAAGAAAATGCTGGCTTATCTCGGAGTCGGCAATTATCGTCAGGCGGCGGTGGAATGTTTGGCTTCCAAATATGCCAAAGATACCGGGCGCCGTGCTGAAAGAATCGCAGAAACAATTAGGACTGGGAGGTTTATAATATGATTTACTTGTATTTTGCTTTGTTTGTTGCCGTTTCTGCGCTGCTGTGGCGCATACGCGGCGGTTTGTGGAAAAAGTATATTCCGGCCAACAAAGTTTGGTATGCCGTCGCTTTTGGTTTGCTGGGTTATTTTTATTTCGGAAACTTTGAGGCAGCAATTATCGGCTTTATCTGCTGCTATGCCAGCTATCAGCTGTATGGCTGGGGGCTGTATGTCGGGCGGCTGGTTTCGGGCGGCGCGCTTAATCCAAATCTGGTGCAGTATCGGGAATGCGAGCTGATTGATGATTTGCTGTACAGTTGCCGCATCAGTTTTAAGGGCAAGGAATATTATCTTTATCAATACCCGCGGTTATTCGGGTTCTGCGGCACGACGCTGACGGGGCTGATTATCACGTTTTTATGGGGGCTGTATCTCGGCAGCATCGCCGTTATGTTGTCCGGCCTCGGTATGGGTGTGTGCTATTGGCTGGGGTATTTGTTCAATAAGTTAGTTCCTGAGAAAAAAGGCGGCTGGGGGTATGGCGAGTATATTTTCGGCGCATACCTCGGCGGCTGGCTGGCATGGGTGACGTTATGAAGTATATTTTGATATGTGCAGGAATTTTGTTTATCTGGGCGGTTTTAAACCAGTTTCGGATTAATTTATTGCAGAATGAAGTGAAAAAGCTCGAAATCAATAATCAAAACCTGCAAATCCAAATTGGGAGAATGCAAAATGCAGAAAAAGAATCATCAAAGACGATTTCCGCTTTGCGTAAAGCCGCAGAAGCCGACAAAAAAAATCTTGATTGGTATCGGCAGCCTGTGCCTGCTGATGTGCTTGCTGAGCTGCAAAAGCGACATAACCGTCATTGAACCGGTCAAGCCGGATTGTATCAATACAATACACGTCAACGGTGACCTGCTGGAATGCCTAGCGAGATATGATGAGATGTAAAATACCATTCCCGTCGATTCTTTAAAAGTCAGAATAAAAAATTTAAAAAGTCAGAATGAAGTATTAAAAACAAGTAAAAACAAATAGATATAAAAAATAACCAACTGACTCAAAATCTTGTGGCCTCTGGCCGTGTCAGTTCAAGTCTGACTACCCCTACCAAGTTGAAAAAGACCGGATATTGTCCGGTCTTTTTTTATGCAGTGTTATACTTGTACGGCCAGCCTGCGTGCCTGTCGGAGATAATGATAAGTAACGGCCGACAGGATAATGTTATAATAGTGTTCGCAGCTCCAGCACCATGTCAAATCTGCCCGCAGATAAAGCACGACATACCACACCGCCGCCACATAGAACGCCAGGCTGACAAGTTCGAGATTCATGCCGAGCTTTGTGCGCCCGGTGCCGGATATGACGCTGAGCCATACCATTCCGGGAACCAGAGTCGCATATGTGCTGAAAGCCATAACATAGGCGGGAAAGATGCCGTCCGTCAGCTGCGGATCGTCGGTAAACACGGACAATACATGTTTATAACCGGCAATCAGCAGAATAATCAGCGGAATGCCGAGAACATAGGCAATTTTGATTATGCGGCTTGTCGTTTGAGAAATTTCGCCGGCTTTGCCGCAGCCGATAAGATTGCTGGTCAGAGAATTTGCCGTGGCGCTGAGAGCCGCGACAATCATAAATGTAAAGGACGTCACGCTGCGTAGGATATTGGAAACCGCAAGTTCTCTTTCCCCGAGATTCTCAATGGCGGTCAGAAAAAACAGCCAGGTTGCCAGGCTGACAACCGACTGCATGGTTGTCCAGAATGACAGCGCAAATATCTCGCGCAGCAGCGGATAATTCCACCAGACTGTTTTCTGCAGGCCAAAACGTTTCCGGTCGACTTTCAGCGCCGTGTAAATAACAAAAAACAAAACCGATATCGCTTCCGAAATAACCGAAGCATAAGCCGAACCGGCAATGCCGAGTGCCGGCATTCCCAGCTTGCCGAAAACCAGTCCGTAGTCAAGAATGATATTGGCGATGAGCATAATCAGCGCATTGAAAGTTAAAACTTTGGTTTCCGTAATGCCGATAAAAAATGCCCGGAAATTGACAATGATAAAGGCAAAAAACAATCCCCACACACGGGGGTTGATGTATTCCGCCGTCGCTTCAAGAACTTTGGGCGAGGAAATAAACGCCGACAGTACCGGGCGCGAGAACATATGTGTCATAAATATCATAACGGCTGCTGCCGCTGTCAGAAAACTGATGCTCTGGTAAAAAACTTCGGCGGTTTTGGAACAATTGCCTTCGCCGTGCCGCCGCGCAATAATGATTTGCACGCCGCTGCTGAAACCATGTCCCAGCATAAACAGGACAATATAAAACACCGCGCCTAAGGCCGATGCCCCGAGTTCTATTTCTCCGAGGTGCCCCAAAAACACCGTGTCGGTCACGCCGATAAGCTGCTGAATAATTAATCCGGCCAAAATCGGAGCGGCGACCTGCCAAATATTTTTATATGAATATGTCATCTTAACCACTTTTTATCTCTATGAGGATTAATATACTTTCAGTAGTCAATTATCAAGTTTTTTGGTGCCGCATATGTTTAAATTCCTTAACGGCTGGATAAAATGCTTTTCAGATTCCGCGCGCTGTGCCGAATGGCTGGCGGCCGGAAATAAATATTATGTTGCCGGCGATTATGTGCGCGCAAATAAGTATTATTGCAAAATTCTGCGCCGCCGGCCGCATGACTTTTCGGCTTTGTGCAACCACGCGGCCGCCAGCCTTTTTCTGAAAGATTACGATGCGGCAAAAACCGGGGCCAATACATTGATAAAAAATTTTCCGCAACAGGCCTGCGGCTGGTCTCTGCGCGGGCGCGCCCTGTTGGAAGAAGGAGGATGCGCCGCGGCTGTTGACGATTTGCAGCAGGCGGTCAGGTTGGACGCAGCAGATTGTTGGAATTATAACTACCTGGCTCAGGCCTTGCAGAAATGCGGGCGCCGGAATGACGCGGCGGAAGCGGCGCTGCGTGCTGTCGAAATAAGCGGCGGCGAGGATTCCCAGCAGTTGAATCTGGCTTACACTTTGTATGAAAATTCTTTGGAAGACGGCGCTGCTTCGGTGCATGGCATACTGCAAAAATGGCATGAAAAATATCCGCAAAACCCCATCGCCGAACAAAGCTGGAAATCGTTTTTTTATGACGAAAATTATACCAAACCGGACGCACGCTATGTCGAAAAAGTGTTTGACAGTTTTGCCGCTTCGTTTGATGAAACTTTGCTGAATTTGGAATATGATTCGCCGCGAAAAATTGCGGAAATATTATTTCGGAATTTCAAGCCGGATTCTGCCGTCCGTTATCAGATATTAGACCTTGGCTGCGGCACCGGGTTGTGCGGCAGGGCATTGGATTCGCTGTTTAAAAAACGTTTTCTGACCGGGATAGACTTGTCGGCGCCCATGCTGGAAAAAGCGCGCGCCAAAAGATGTTATGACCGATTGCTGAAAGCTGAAATAGAACAATATCTCAGTCAGGCGGACGAGCGTTTTGACGTCGTGGTTTCAGCCGATGTTCTGACGTATTTCGGAGCTTTGGACAAGCTGTTTTCCAGGGTGCATTCGGTGTTGAATGACGGCGGTTGTTTTGCCTTTTCGGCCACCCGTAACGGCGTGAATGAAAAGGACTATTTTCTGCATCCTTCCGGACGCTTTATCCATGCGGAAAAATACCTTGAAAACAGGCTGCAAAAAAACGGATTCCGCATCGTCGAAAAAGTGGATTCCGTCTTGCGGAAAGAAGGTGAAAATGACGTGTGCGGATGGATATTTCTGGCAACCAAAAACATATAAAAAAACTCCGCGGCAGGCGGAGTTTTTTATTGAAAATCTATAAGCTCAAAATTACTTGGAAGATTTTTTTGCGCTTGAAGAAGATTTTGCAGAACTGGCAGATTTCTTAGAGCTGCAAGACTTTTTGGCAGCGCAGGATTTGCTGCTGGAAGAAGCCTTTTTGCTACAGGAAGACTGGCTGCAGTTGTTGGAAAGCTGTTCAATCGCCAAGGACCAGAAATACTCATTCTGACCGTTCGGGCAGCCGGCATTTTGCCAGAGATAATAGGCAGCTTCCTGAATGTATTTTTCATTCATCTTATTCATAATACTAACTCCAAATAAAGTTCGGTAAACACTGACTAATATACAATTAAAAAATAATACGTCAATAGCTAATGCTGTAAAAATCTATTTTTCCAGAAAAAAACTTATTTGCGCGCTAAAAAGCTTGCATTTAAAAGCAGATGAAATTATAGATATCTTATGCGGGGTAAACGCCTCCGAATTATGTTGTAAAATTTAAGGAAATTGTAGATGCCAAACTTATTGTCAAAAGAAGAAATGGAAGCCGTAATCAACGGTGATCACGGTAATGTTTTTGCGGTGCTGGGAATTCACAAAAACAAGGGCAGTAAAGAAGTTTTTATCCGCACTTACCAGCCGCATTCCAAAAGCGTCGAACTGCTGGATTATGACAACAATTCCTTAGGATATTTTACCAAACTGGATGACCGCGGATTTTATCAGATTGACCTCGGTGCTCGTGAAAATTTTGCTTATAAATTCCGTATCGAAAACGACCTCGGCGTCAAATACGAAGCAGAAGATCCCTATCGTTTCCCGTCAATTTTGGGCGATATGGATATCTATCTTTTGGCCGAAGGAAACCATCTTGAAATGTATAAAAAACTCGGTGCGCATCCGATTGAGCTGAACGGTGTGCGCGGCGTCAGTTTTGCGGTATGGGCGCCTAATGCCAAACGTGTCAGCGTGGTCGGAAATTTCAATAACTGGGACGGCCGCGTCAACGTCATGCGCAAGCACCCGACCTGCGGCATATGGGATATTTTTATTCCCGGCATTTATGAAAACGAAATTTACAAATATGAGGTCAAGGCGCAGGACAATGCGATTATTGTCAAAGCCGATCCGCTCGCTTTTTATTCCGAAAAAAGACCCAATACCGCATCGGTGGTTTATGATATCAACCATTATAACTGGAATGATGCAGGCTGGATGAATTACCGCGAGGAATATAATTCTTTCGACAAGCCGATGTCGATATACGAGGTGCATCTCGGGTCGTGGCGCCGCAAGGACAACAACGATTATATGACTTATCGCGAACTGGCGGATACTCTCATTCCCTATGTCGTCAATATGGGCTTTACCCACGTCGAATTTTTGCCGCTGACCGAACATCCGTTTGACGGTTCCTGGGGCTATCAGGTCGTCGGCATGTTTGCGCCGACCAGCCGCTTCGGCACGCCGGATGACTTCCGCTATTTGATTGACAAGTTTCATCAGGCCGGTATTTCAGTTATCATGGACTGGGTGCCCGCGCACTTTCCCAAAGACGGTCACGGGCTCAATGAATTTGACGGCACGCATTTGTATGAACACGCCGATCCGCGCAAGGGTGAGCACACCGACTGGGGCACTAAAATTTATAACTACGGCCGCACCGAGGTCATGAACTTCCTGTGCGCCAGCGCCGTCTTCTGGCTAAAGGAATATCACATTGACGGCCTGCGCGTCGATGCCGTCGCCTCAATGCTGTACCTTGATTATTCGCGCAAAAACGGCGAGTGGATTCCCAACATCTACGGCGGCAACGAAAATATTGAAGCAATCGCTTTCCTTCGCCGCATGAATGAACTGGCTTACTCGCAGACCAAAGGCGCCATCACCATTGCCGAAGAGTCGACGGCCTGGCCGATGGTTTCGCGTCCGACGTCAATGGGCGGCCTCGGTTTCGGTTATAAATGGAACATGGGCTGGATGAACGACACGCTCAAGTACATTTCGCACGAGCCGGTTCACCGCAAATATCATCACGGCATGCTGACATTCGGTCTGCTTTATGCTTTTAACGAAAACTTTATTTTGCCGATATCGCATGACGAGGTTGTTCACGGCAAAGGTTCAATGCTGTCCAAAATGCCGGGCGACGAATGGCAGAAATTTGCCAACCTGCGTGCTTATTACGGGTTTATGTATACGCATCCCGGCAAAAAGCTTTTGTTTATGGGCTGCGATTTCGGCCAGGATTGGGAGTGGAATGCCGAAGAAGGGCTGCGCTGGTTCCTGCTTGATCATCCGATGTATCGCGGCATGCAGAATTGCGTGCGCGATCTGAACCTGATGTATAAGGGCAACGCGCCTTTGTACCAGCAGGATTTTGATTATCGCGGTTTCGAATGGATAGACCACTCCAATTCGGACGAAAGCATCATATCTTACATGCGCAAGGGATATGATCCCAACGATTACCTGATTGTCATATCCAACTTTACGCCGGTTGTCCGTGAAGATTACCGCTGCGGCGTTAACGAAGATTGTTCCTATCAGGAAATTTTTAACAGTGATGATGTAAACTACTGGGGCAGCGGCGTTAAGAATGAGGGAATGATGCACGCCGAAAACATCGGCTGGAATTGTAAGCCGATGTCGATTAAGCTGCGTGTGCCGCCCCTGGCGACAATCGTTCTGAAACCGATTAGATAAAAGGATGTTATATGACACAATTCAAAGCCTCTTCTGGAAAGGTTGCTCCGCTCGGATCGCATTATGACGGAAAAGGCGTGAATTTTGCGCTGTTTTCCGCGCATGCCGAAAAAGTGGAACTGTGCATTTTTGACGCTTCCGGCTCCGAGGAAATTGAGCGCTATATCATCAGCGAAAATGACAACAGCATCTGGCATATTTATTTGGAAAACGCGGCGCCGGGGCTGGTATACGGTTATCGCGTCTACGGCCGCTACAAACCGCAGGAAGGATACCGTTTCAACCCGCATAAGCTTTTGATAGATCCCTATGGCAAAAAACTGGTCGGCAAACTGATATGGAACAAGGCAATATTCGGCTATGACGTCGACAGCCCGGAAAAAGATTTGTCTTTTTCGACGCTTGATTCGGCGCCTTATGTCCCCAAGTCCGTTGTTATTGACGACAGTTTCGACTGGGGCAGCGACAAACAGCTTGGATACAGTTTTGAGAATACGGTGATTTACGAAACGCAGCTGCGCGGCTATACCATGCTTCAGCCGTCGGTACCCGATTCCAAACGCGGAACTTTTGCCGGCTTTGCCCACAGTTCGGTCATCAACTATATCAAATGGCTCGGCGTGACGGCGGTTGAATTTCTGCCCATACACGCATTCTTCGGCAACCGCCATAAAAAGGGCTATATTACCGACAACTACTGGGGATATGAAAGTTTCAGCTTTTTTGCGCCGGAGCAGTCGTATCTGGCCAGCAATGAGATTACCGAAATAAAAGAGCTTGTCAAAACCATGCATACGCACGGCCTGGAGGTTATTCTCGATGTGGTCTACAACCATACCGGCGAGGGCAATCAGCTCGGCCCGACTTTGTGCTATCGGGGAATTGACAATTCTTCATACTATATTCTCAATCCGGACGATAAACGCTACTATTTTGATTCGACCGGCTGCGGCGCGTCGCTGAATATTCAGAACCCGCATGTTTTGCAGCTGGTGATGGATTCGCTGCGTTACTGGGTTAATGAGATGCACGTTGACGGTTTCCGTTTTGATTTGGCAACCACCTTGGCGCGGCAGAACAATTTGTTCTCTCAGCAAAGCGGGTTTATGTATGCCGTTAATCAGGATCCCGTATTGAAAAATGTCAAGCTGATTGCCGAACCGTGGGATGTCGGTTACGGCGGTTATCAGGTCGGTGCCTTTTTGCCGGGCTGGGCGGAATGGAATGACAAATACCGCGACAACGTCCGCCGTTTTTGGAAAGGGGACACTTTCCAGACCGCCGAAATGGCCAGCCGCCTGGCGGGGTCCAGCGACATTTTCAATTACGCCAACCGCGACATCTGGACCAGCGTCAATTTTATTACCGCGCATGACGGTTTTAATATGAATGACCTTGTCAGCTACAACCACAAGCACAATCTCGGCAACGGCGAGCAAAATAAAGACGGCACCGATTCCAACTGGAGCTGGAATTCCGGTTTGGAAGGCGATACCGACAACAGCGTTGTTTTGGAAAACCGTTTTCAGCGGGCGCGGGCGATGCTGTCGACATTGTTGTTTTCTTTCGGCACGCCCATGCTGGTAGCCGGGGACGAGTTTATGCGCACCCAGCTCGGCAACAACAATCCCTATTGCCAGGACAACGCGCTGACGTGGATAACCTGGGAAGGCATAACGGACGGCAATAAGCAGTTTGCCAATTTTGTCCGCAAGATTGTGCGGCTGCGCAAAAAGCTCAAAATATTCGAACGCCGTAAATTCTTTACCGGCCGCCCGATAGACAAAAGCGGTTATAAGGACATTGCCTGGTACACCGAAAAAGGCCGGGAGTTTGAAGGCGGGGACTGGCATGACGGCAGCCGCCGCTGTTTGTCGTACTGCGTTTATACCGGCAGCCGTTTTGTTATGGCGATATTCAATGCTAATTTTAGCGATATCGAATGGAAGCTTCCGCCGCTGCCCGAAGAATTATTCTGGAACCTGGTTCTGGACAGTTCGTTGAAAATGCCGGCAGCAGAGGCTTCTTCAGGAAAAGTTGTCCGAGTTCCGGCGTGGAGCGTCCTGGTATATGACATTAAAAAATAATTAAAGGATTACGCATATGTCTGAAGCATTAAACAATTTAGCCCGGAAGGCAGGGGTTGCCGTTCATTTTACGGATGCCGGCCTCAGCCGGAAAAGTTATGACGTCGATGAAAACGTCATTCGTTTTGTGCTGAACGACATGGGCTACCCCTGCGCCGATGATGCCGAGGCGGAGCAAAGCGCTGCCCGCATAGAGCAGGAACGCTGGCAGAGGCCGCTTGAAAATATTTATGTTTGCGTAGAAGACAACATTGTTTTTGACGTTGTATATCCGGCAGCCGAAACTGTCGGCGAAATAATGCTTTTTGATGAAAAAAACCATAAAGTCGCCGTTACTGCGGAAGAGGCCGGCGAAGCTGAAAGCAGAGAAGTCGGCGGTGCAGAACTCCTGCGCCGGCAATATAAAATGACCGGCAGTCTTAACATCGGTTATTATGTGCTGGCGGTCAAACTGGGCGACAAGATTTATCGTTCGCGTCTGGCGGTAGCGCCGCGGCATGCTTTTGAACCGGAAGCCCTCAAAAATAAAATCTGGGGTTTTGCCATTCAGCTTTACTCTGTAAACTCCAAACGCAACTGGGGCGTCGGCGATTTTACCGATTTGTGCGCGCTGGTTGAACTGGCCGCGCGGAGCGGCGCCTCCATAATCGGGTTAAACCCGTTAAACACGCTGGCGCATGATTATCCGGAAAATGCCAGTCCATATCAGTCAATCAGCCGCCTGTATCTGAACCCGATATATATCGATTTGGAAAAAGTTCCCGAGTTTACGGGGGCGGACAAAGCGGCCGCCGCAGATGAAATTGCCGTTGTCAAAGCACAGGAGTTTATCGATTATGATAAGGTTTACCGCCTTAAAACATATTGGCTTGAACAATGCTATGAAAGATTTTTGAAACAGAAAAATTCCGACCGGTACGCCGAATTTGCGGGTTATTGTGCCCGCGAAGGGCGTGAGCTGGAAAATCTCGCAGCTTTCCAGGCGATTTATGAGGAAAAGACCAAGACCGTGTGGGGCGGCTGGGCAGCCTGGCCGGAAGAATTGCGTTCGCCGGACAGCGCGGCGGTCGGCGAGTACGTTCAAAAGAACCAAAAACGGGTTGATTTTTTCAGGTTCATGCAGTTTGAGGCTGCGCGGCAATTTGCCGAAGCGCAGGATTTAGTTGAAAAACGCGGTCTGCAAATAGGCTTTTATCGCGATTTGGCTGTCGGCGTCGGCAAAGACAGCGCCGAATTTTGGAGCAGCAAAGAAGTTTTTATTCCGCATGTCGGCGCGGGCGCGCCTCCGGATGCCTTTTTTCCCTGCGGGCAGAAATGGGGGCTGGGATGTTTTTCTCCCAAAGAGCTGAAAGAGCGGCAGTATGAACCTTTTATACGCGTACTGCGCGCCAATATGAAAAATGCCGGCGCCATCCGTGTCGATCATGTCATGAGCCTGATGCGCCTTTTTGTAATACCGGACGATATGGATTGCGGTACCTACGTTTATTATAACTTTGATGATATGTTGAACTTGCTGACGCTTGAAAGCTGCCTTAACCGCTGCATGATTGTCGGCGAGAGTATCGGCAATGTTCCCGAAGGCTTTCTGGATGCTTTGCAGCGGCACAATATTTATTCGCTGAGTGTCTTGTGGGCGGAGCGCGCGGCGGCGGGCTGGGGCGGTTTTTACGCGCCCGAACATTATCCGTCGAATGCCGTGACGTCGGTGGGGACGCATGATATGCCGCCGCTGAAAATGTGGTGGTTTGGCTATGACATTGAGCTGGCTTATTCGCTCGGCATGATGAGCTATGAAGATAAAACAGGAAGTTATCATAAGCGCGAAGCCGACCGCAAACATCTTTTAGATTCGCTTGATGCGGCGGGCGTATGGCCTGAAGACCGGCTGCGGCGCGGCGACTGTCTGTACGGCGAGGGCTATCCCGAAGGGTTGGAAGAAGCCGTGCACCGTTTCATGGCTAAAAGTTCTTCCCGTGTCTTTCTGCTCCAGCTGGAAGATGTTCTGCTGGTTGACAAACAGCAGAATCTCCCGGGTACCGATATTGACACTTATCCGAACTGGCGCCTCCGTCTGCCTGTCGCGCTTGAAGATTTGGCGGCGGACGAAAAGTATATCCGCAACGTCAACGCCGTCAGGAAAGAACGTTAATGCGGCGATTTAAAAATTATATCTTCGATTTAGACGCGACTTTGTATCAGGACAACGGCGAAGTCGAAGCCGGCTGCGAACGCCTGATTGATCAATTTTTTATGACGCGGTTAAATCTTCCGGAAGCCGCCGCCCATGAAAAACGGCGTGAAATTCTCCATAAGTTCCGTTATGAAGCCGAAGCGATGGAGCCGCAGTTCGGCATTTCCGTAAAAGAGTTTATGGATTATATCTGCGATGTTGATGTCAGCCACCTGCCGCGGAATCCTTTTCTTGAAAAGCAGCTGAGGCGATTGCCCGGCCGCTGTTTTATCTTTACCGACAGTACGGCGAAGCATGCGCGTGACACGCTTTGCCAAATCGGCGTAAACCCGGATGTTTTTACAGAAATCTTCGATGCCGAAAAGGCCGGTTACAAGTTTAAATACCAGGCTGAAGCATTTGAATGTTTTTTCGAAAAGTGCCGGGTTAATCCGGGTGAAAGCGTTATGTTTGAGGACAGTCTGCGTAATCTTAAAACGGCTCGGTCATTCGGGATGACGACGATTCTCATTTCCGGGGAAGCCGCCGGAGAAAATGTTGCCGACGCTCAGTTTTCGGACATAAACAAAGCGTTAGAGGTTTATACTGAAGAATAAATTGCTGATTTTTTAAAGAAACAATTTGCAAGTTGAATTAATTTGGTGTACATAAACCCCAGCCGGTTTGCACATTTTTGCGTAAGCCGAGGCTCGTTTTGTTTCGAAAAAAAGAGGTAAAAATGCTCGTTGGGAAGTTGAAAAACCGTGCAATTATAAAAAGAGTAATCATTTTGGGGCTGTGTGTCGCTTTCGGATGGTATCTGAAAGGCCGCCTCACGCCGCAGATGCCGATGATGGGGGCAATGGGCGCGCAGACACCTTATGTTTTGACTCAACAGGTCGAGGAAGCGGACGTTTCGCCGCGCCAGACTTTTATTGCCAGTGTAGAGCCGATAAAAAGCGTTAATTTGAAACCGCAGGTGACAGGCTATATTGAAAAGGTCTTGTTTGAAGAAGGCAGCTTTGTCCGCGAAGGCGATATATTGTTTGTCATCGAACAGGAGCGTTATATTGCCACGGTCGAACTCCGCCAGGCCGAACTGGCCAGCGCCCGGGCCAATCTTGTTCGTGCCGAACGCGATTACAAGCGTCAGAAATCATTAAGCAAACAAAACATTTCATCCAAAGCGACAATGGATACTTCCGAAAGCAACTATCTCCAGGCCAAAGCCGCGGTTAAGCAGGCTCAGGCCAATTTGGAACTGGCCAAAATCGAACTGGGCTATACCGAAATCAAGGCGCCGATTTCCGGGCAGATCGGTAAGGCTCTCGTGACTGAAGGAAACTATGTTGCGTCGACTCTGCAGACTTTGGCGCGCATTGTCCAGATTAACCCGATACGCGTGGCTTTTTCGGTAACCGATAAGGATATGCTGAACATGCGCCAGACCTACGGTGATAAAAATCAGCCGATGTCGACAGAAGTTATCCTGCCAAACGGAACAGTTCTTCAAAGCAAAATGCTGTCGCATTTTGCCGACAACGAAGTTAACGCCGAAACGGCAACCGTGGCCGTTTATATGGAATATGACAATCCCGACAAATATTTGCTGCCGGGCAACTATGTCAATATTCGCATCGGAACCGGCGAGCCGGTAATGGCGATATTGGTTCCGCAGGCAGCATTGGCGCAGGATGAACACGGCAATTATGTTATGGTTGTTGCCAATAACGTCGCCGAACAGCGCCGCGTCGTTCTCGGGGATATCATCGGCGATAAGCAGATTGTAACCGAAGGCCTGCAGCCGGAAGACAAAGTCATTATCCAGGGATTGCAAAAAGTTAAAAACGGTCAGGCTGTAAAGGCTTCTCTGGTCGGTGCCAAAGCGGAGGCTGAGTAGACTATGTTTTCCAGAATCTTTATTGAACGCCCCCGCTTTGCGATGGTTATTTCCATCGTACTGACGCTGGCCGGCGTTATTTCGATTTTCTCGCTGCCGATTGCTTTGTATCCGGAAATTACCCCTCCGGAAGTGGTCGTTTCGGCTTCTTATCCCGGTGCCAGCGCCGAGGTTGTCGCCCGCACCATCGGTATCCCTCTTGAAGAAGAAATCAACGGTGTCGAAGACATGCTCTATATGAGTTCTTCTTCCGAGAATTCCAAATATTCTCTCACCGTTACTTTTAAGGTCGGTGTCGACCGCGATATGGCGCAGGTCAAGGTGCAGAACCGTATCCAGCAGGCGCAGAGCAAACTCCCGACGGAAGTGACCCGCCAGGGGTTGACGGTGCGCAGCCGTTCATCAAATATTCTCGGTTTTATTACCGTTGGTTCGCCCAAAGGCACGCACACCCCGCTTGAACTTGCGGATTATGTGCAGAATAACATCAAAAACAATCTGGCCCGCGTATACGGTGTCGGCGAAGTGAATGTTTATTCTTCCAAACTGAGCATGCGCGTCTGGCTGGATGCCGATAAGATTACGGCATTGAATTTACCGTTGTCGAGCATTACCGCGGCTATTGAAAGCCAGAACTACCAGCCTTCTTTGGGCAGCGTCGGCGCCATGCCCGGCGACGGTACGCAGCAAATGGTTTATACGCTGCAGACCCAGGGGCGTGTCAACGAAGTTGAAGATTTCAGCAATATTATCATCCGCACGGCGGAGCAGGGCGGCTTGGTTTATCTGAAAGACGTTGCCCGTATTGAAATCGGCGAAGAAAGCTATCACGCGGTTTCTAAATTTAACAATGCGCCCAATGTGGCGATAGCCATTAACCAGCTGGCCGGCGCCAATGCGCTGGATGCCATGGAAGCCGTCAAGAATGAAATGGCGCGTCTGGCGCAGAATTTCCCGGATGACATGAACTATATGGTCGGTTATGACTCCACGGATTATATTCGCGCATCAATTGAGGAAGTCGTATTTACCCTGATTCTGACCTTTGTGTTGGTCGTTTTTGTCTGCTATATCTTTTTGCAGGACTGGCGGGCCACTTTGGTGCCGTCATTGACGATTCCGGTGTCGATTTTTGCCACTTTTGCCGTCATGCTGGCTTTGGGATACAGCATCAATATGCTGACTTTGTTCGGTTTGGTTCTGGCAATCGGCCTGGTCGTGGATGACGCCATCGTCGTGGTCGAACGCGTGTTGTACCTGATGGAAAGCGAAAATCTCAGCCCCAAGGAAGCGACCATAAAAGCCATGGAACAGGTGTCGGGAGCTGTTATCGCCACCACGCTGGTGCTGCTGGCGATTTTTGTGCCGGTCGGTTTTATGGGCGGCATTACCGGAAAGATTTATCAGCAGTTTGCGGTAACGATTTCGACTTCGGTAACTTTTTCGTCGCTCAACGCGCTGACTTTGTCGCCGGCGCTGTGCGCCACTTTGCTGCGTCCGTTGAAACCGGCGCAGAGAGGGCCTTTGTTCTGGTTTAACCAGGTTGTCAACAAATCGCGCGATACCTATGTGTCAATCGTTGCGATTGTCGCGCGCAAGGTAACCGTGATTGCCCTTTTGCTGGGACTGGTTGTCCTCGGCGTCGTCGGGTTTTTGAAAATCAGCCAGACGTCGTTTATTCCCGGCGAGGATCAGGGTGTTATCATGGTCAACGTTCAGCTGCCCGAAGGTGCCAGCCGCGAACGTACCCAGAAGTTTATTGATAAAATTTATCCGCTGATGAAAGAAGAAAAAGGCGTTGACAGCGTTATGATTGTGGTCGGCGTGAGCATGATCGGCGGTTCCGGCGAAAACGTTGCTCTCGGCTTTATTACTCTGGAGCCGTGGAACAAACGGCCCGGCGACGAATTGTATTCGACCAACATCATGAACCGAATCCGCGCCAAGATTTCGGGTCTTCCCGAGGCGGAAGTACAGCTTTTTGAACCTCCGGCAATTATGGGATTGGGAATGAGCGGCGGTATGGATTACCGTTTGTTGTCCATGGATACCGATAATCCGCAGAAGATTGACGCGGTTTTGCAAAACACGCTGGCAATGATAAATCAGGCGCCAGAAGTATCTTATGCCTATACCACCTATACGGCTAAAACGCCCAATATCTATATCGATATTGACCGTGTCAAGGCCGAGGCCATGAAAGTCAGCGTCGGAAGCATCTTTTCCGTATTGCAGAATTATCTTGGTTCCAGTTACATCAATGATGTTAACTTCGGCACGCAGGTGAACAAGGTTATGATTCAGGCAGACTGGCCGTATCGTAAAGATATTGACAGTATCAACAAGCTTTACGTGCAGAACCAGAACGGCCGTATGGTGCCGTTGGGCAGCCTGATAAAGCTGCGCAAGGTATTGTCGCCGCGCGTCGTAACCCGCTACAACCAGTATCCGAGTGCTTCGATTACGGCTGTTCAGAACCAGTCGGCCAGTACCGGACAGGCCATGAATGCGCTTGAAGAACTGTCAAAGCGCCTGCCTGCCGGTTTTGGTTATGACTGGTCAAGCATGAGTTATCAGGAAAAAGCCAGCGGCGGCCAAATCGGCTATCTGCTTGCTTTGGCGATTACATTCGGTTATCTGTTCCTGGTTGCGCAGTATGAAAGCTGGTCGACGCCGCTGCCGGTTTTGGCATCGGTTTCGGTGGCCATGCTCGGCGCTCTGGCCGGTCTGTTTATGACACAGCTGCCTTTGAGCATTTACGCCCAGCTGGGGTTGATTCTGCTGGTCGGCCTGGCGTCTAAAAACGCCATTCTGATTGTTGAATTTTCCAAGGAAGAGCGTGAAAGGGGCTCGAGCATTGTCAAGGCGGCGATGACCGGAACCAAAGAACGTTTCCGCGCCGTTTTAATGACTGCCTTTACGTTTATTCTGGGTGTGCTGCCGATGATTGTGGCGACCGGTGCCGGCGCTTCGAGCCGTATTGCCATCGGCGTGCCGGTTTTCTGGGGAATGCTCCTCGGTACGGCGGCCGGACTGATTATGATTCCGCTTCTCTATGTCTTGTTCCAGACCATACGCGAAAAAGTGAATGCCTGGAGAAGCTAAAGCAGTTCGGCTCTAAAAAAGCGGGAGGAATGAATCCTCCCGTTTTTTTTGTCTAAATCTGTGGAAAAACGCCTTAAATCTTATTTTAGGAATTGCAATAATAGCAGAAGGCGATTATTATATCTGATAAATGCATTTAAATAAATTTTGTACAGGTACCTTTTGATGTCGCAACTGAAGAAATTTGTATTTCTGGCCGTGTCTGTCGTTGTTTTGTCACGGCTTGCTTATGCCGGAATTATTAATATTTCCGATACGGAATTTTCCAGCAGCGGTACGCGTATGTCCGCACCCGGGGGCACAGGCTCAGACGGCAGCCACACTTCGACGACGTCCGGCGTTACCTGCGGCGATGTGACGGCCGCAACGGCGGAAGGCTGTAACGCCGCGCTCGGCATCAGTTCCGGCGCTGTGGCGACAGCCTGCGACGGCGGTTTATACACCTGTTCGCTGCCACCCGCAACCCGTGCCGAAAATCCGGCCTGCGACAGCGGGGCAAAAGGCTCTGCAGCGGAATGTTCGGCTCAACGCGCGACTGCGGTTGCCTGCGGCAGCGAAGGAAAATACAACTGTGTCTGCGACGGTGTTTACACACAGTCCTGCAACAGTGCCGATAACAAATATCCCGATCTCAGCATTGCCTGTTCAAATTCCAAAGGAGAAATATACATCCCCTCAAGCGAGGTCTGTCTGGAACGCTGCCGTGCCGAGGGAAACGGATTCAGTCTTTATGACAGCGAAGCGGCGGCAAATAGCGGCTGCGACGGCAAGGGGCTGGTGACCAAATGCTGGAGCAATGCCAGCGGTACCACGCGCTGGCAGTGTGACCGCAGCTGCGCGACAGTGGCCAAACTTCCTGACTACCGCGGTTATCAGCAAAGTTCCGGAGATTGTTCAGAATACAACGGCGAAGCGAGCGGAATAACCTGTGGCGACGGTGTAAACCTCTGCCGCTGCAATACCAGTGCCTATATGTCGAATTTTGACGCTCTGGCCACCTGTGCATCCGGCAGCGGCATGCGCCCGCTGGTTGACAATCCCTGTACCGCCGAAAACCCGCTCAAAGCGGATAAGACCTGCCTCAGCGATGCCAACGGCGACGGTATCTGTGATTCCGGCAAAAAATATCAGAACGGCTGCGGTTATCCCAATTGCAGCAATACCGACATGACAATGATGAACACGGTCTATTGCGACGGTTCCGGCTGGCACAAGACCATCGGCGGCGGCAATATTGACGCCTCCAACTTGAACGGCAATTATTACAGTCTGGACAGCAGCTGCTCTGAAAATAATGCGGCCAGCGGCCTTTTCTCAGGTGGAACACAGGAAGAATATTTCTGCACCATACCCAATAACGCAACCTGCGGCGCGGTAAGCAACATCATTCTCCAGCGCGCCAAAGTCTGTTCCTGCGCTTCAACTTATAAATATGTGCCGGCCGACACAACTTTCAGCGCGGCGGAATTGACAAGTTTGGGCGTCACGAAATGCGGCAGCGGCGAAGTTCCGCTGGCGCTCGCTTCCAAAGATGATACAGCCAAAGCGGTTTGTATCTGGAATGCCCAGACTTCAATTGTCGCCAATTCGTCATCCGATGCCAACAACGGCAAGAAAAACGCCATGGACGCCAGCCGCATCCGCTACGGCAACAAATGCCTTCGCAAGTGCGAAGCATGGGAAAGCGGTATTCCTGAAATGACCGGCGACACCTGCGCCGAGGGGCTGACAATGGGCGTCTGCGCCGTCAATAAGGGGGATGATTCAACCTACGGCGTAACAATTCCGCTTTATTATGAACATAAATACTGCACCTGTCCGCGTGATCCTGAAACCGGCGATAATTTGTACAAAGACAGCTGCCCTGCCGGCCAGTATTTGGGGGGCAAGACCTGCAATGACGGCAGTGTCGTCCGTTATCAATACTGCCTGAAACCCTGTGTAACGACCGACGGGGCTAAATATTCAGCCTGGGATACCGCCGATGCGACCTGCGGTTTTCCGCAGAATATGGGAAGCCTGGATGATTATGAAAACCGTGATGATGATGTCACGCTGGAAGATAATTTTTATGCCTGCTTTGCTGCGGATAAAGATGCCGCCGCGTCCGTGCAGTGCCATTGTCCCATCAGCTATCAGACGACGGAACAGTGTGCCGCCGACAGCAATAAAATCGGAACCGGCACAACCTGCGATTTAGACCGTTACAATGGCGAAGAAACCAAATATGAAACCTGTTCGCAGCAATGTCCTCCTGCTGCCGAGGCAACGATTGAAGCGGCGCAAAGCGGCTGTCATTTTATGGATTCCGCTTTTCATACGGATACGACAAATGCAATAGAGTGTTTTACGCCTGATGCGCTGGGCACGGCCAAATATCAATGCTATTGTCCGAGCAATTATCAGCCCAAAGTTGAGCATTGCGGCGGAAGTTATACGACAACCGGCGTAACCTGCAATACCGACTGCCGCAGTTGTATGAACGCCACGGTCGGCATCGGCACTCCCTGTACATATGAAAGTAAGGTCAACGGAACGCCGGATCCGCAGGCTTATAAATACCACGAGAACCTTGGCTGGGGCGAAAGCTGTTCTTATTTGCAGGAGCAGTCCGGAAATAATCTGACGATTGTCGACACGGCCGGCAGCTGCGCTTATACGAAAACTAAGATTTGTTATGATGACAACGGCGGCGAGCAAACGATTTGCCAGTGTCCGAAAGAGTATCAGACGCTGGAAGAATTCTGCGTCGACAAAGAAGCTGATTGCGCCGCGCAGTACGTCGGCATCGGAACAGCCTGTACGCTGGATGTCAACGGGACGGAAAAACAGGTTAAATACGCTTCTTTCGGCAAAAAATGCCCCGCTGCGGGCGAACGTCCGGTTTTTGATTCGGAAACCAATTGCGCTGTCGGCGAAATCAGCGGCGGAGCAGAGCCTTGTTATGAAGAAGGCAACAACGGCGCCACCAAGTATATCTGTACCTGCCCGGCGAATTTTGGCGCCGCCTGCGACGATCCTTCGCAAATCCGAGGCGGTGCTGCATGTACGCTCGAAACGAATGATCCCACTAAATACAAGTACGAAAAATGCTTGCCGGTTTGTCAGAATACAACGTCAACACCGGTTGTGCCCAATGCGGAAAGCTGCCCGATGGTGGACGGTTTCCAGTCCAATACGGAAGAACAGTGTTTTTATAAATTCGGAGATGCCGATGCAAATTACGCCTGCCGCTGCCCCAAGGGACAGAATTATCAGACTTTGGCGGAATATTGCGCCTCGGGAGTAAGCGTCAACGGTACGGACTACACCCGTGAAGAATGTCTGGCGCTGTTTACCGGCGTTGGAAAGCCGTGTACTTTTGACGGTGTCGGAGTAAACAAATATCGGATGTTTTCAATTATTTGTCCGACCGACCGCCCGGTTTTGAATTCGGCCGCGGACTGTGCTACTTCTTCCATTCCGGGGTCGGTCGACTACTATTGCTATGACCGTGACAATTCGACCCAGCAGCGTGTCGTCTGCAAATGCCCTGACAGCTGGGTAGATGCCAAAGGTAATTCCGACGGCGCTGCCGTTTGCTCCGGAACCGAAGAGCCGTCTGGTCAGACATGCGGATTTGACGGTCCTAAAAATATTAAATATGAAGCTTGTTACACCCGCTGCGACAAGCTGCCGAGCAACGGCAAAGGCGTGACCTATCTGGACGAGGAAGACAATTACAAATATGAATGCACCAATCTGCTTGGTGACGGCGCAACCTTGGGTGTTGACGGCGAGGGCGGAGCCTGCAGCCGCAACAACAGCCTGATGTATCCTTGTTACTGCGGCAGCACATATACTGAAAAATGCCTTAACAGCGATAATGAAGTTCCGGCGCCAAATGCGCTGGCCTGTACCATCAACGGCACAACTTATTATGAAAATTGCGCCAATAATGACTGCTCGCCCGAATCATCGACGATTACCATTATAGATGATACCGATGCCGACCGCGGCGCCGATGTTTTGTGCCAGGCTCAATACGGCACCGGAGCGACCGGTAAACGCTGCGGCGAAAATAAAATTGAATGCACCTGTAATGCCCGCGAATATTCGGAAACCTGCGAATATCCGTATAAAAAACCGAATAAAAATGAAGTTAAATGGTGCAAATACAGCACTGACGGCGGCCTGATGAAAAACGGCAAAGACCATTTTCCGCTCGGCAAGTGCACGGTAGAGCCGGTGTTGGCCAAATGCGGCAAATATATCTTAAATCCGGATGGTACGCAGAATAACTCTTATACCATCAAAATTGCGGCAACCGAAGGTGCGTGCGCTTCGCAGTACGGTACCGGTGCGGCTGCCCAGTTGTGCGAATACGAGGATAATTTTAACAAACGCGCCTATAACTGCTATTACAAGCCTGCGGATTATCCGTGGACCGAAAGCAATTGTCCGGTTCGGCACATCCTGGGAACGGAATATGTCATTATCAACGGTGTCCGGCATTATAAAACCTGTGATTGTCATCCGGCTTATAAGAATCACAAATTTAACTGTGCCGGCATGTTGAGCGGCAGTGCGTGCGAACAGCTGGTTGACAGTAAAAAAGCTTCCGATCCCACTCTTGCGGCCGTGCCCGACGGAACGCGGCTGGCCTTTTATCCGTATTGCCAGTGCACGGCAGATTATAATCAGGTGTGCGACGGAGAGAGAAACGTCGGTGTCGGCGAGCCTTGCAATGGAAAATACCGTGCCTGCGAATGTAAGCCTGACCCGCTTCCTGAAAATTGGGCGGACAACTATTACGGCTGCCCCGGCGGCAAAAAACCGACCGGTGTTACCAAACCGAACGGCTGCGGCGGCAAATACTATCAGTGTTCGGTAACGGCCTGTACCTGGCAGCATACCGAAACCTGTCCGGCGCCGTTGATAGGCTTGGATCCGTGTCAGGATAATGAAGGTAACATCGGCGGCTACAAGAGCTGCAAGTGCCCTGACGGCTATGTCGTTTGCCCGTCCGGCACCATCGGCGAGGGCGAGCCTTGCCTGTGGAAAGGAAAATACTATTATCAGGAAAGCAACTGTGTCGAGGAAGGCAAGTGCGTCCATGGCGAGAGCCAGACCTGCACCGGTCCGCTGCAAATCGGCGTCAATCCGTGCAAGCGCAACGGCATAACTTATTTTGAATATTGTGTCTGTGCCAGCGGATACAACAAAAAGTGCAATGGCGACAATGAAGTCGGCGTCGGCGATTACTGTACTTTGAATGAAACCAAATTTTATTCTCAGTGCGCCAATCCGTCGATGGCCTGCACGGCGGAACATAAGCTCTCCTGCGATAACAACCAGACATCGTACGATCCCTGCGTCAACTCAGACAATAAGGTTATGTACAAATGCAAATGCCCGGCCAATTACCTGAAATGCGAGGAAACGGGAATGGCCGCGGGCGCAGACAGCTGCACTGACGTCAACGGTACGGTATACAGCGCCTGCGCGGTCAGCAACAGTTGTACGGAATTTCAGCTGAACACATACAAGACCTGCCGCGAATTTCAGGTCGGCAGCGGCGGAAGCTGTGTTGATACCGAAGGCAAGACGCTTTATGCCAAATGCGAAGAAACTTCGGAATGCCGTGCCAACGGCTATCAATACACCTGTCAGGGATACGATGAAAGCATTCAGGGCGAAGCCTGTATTGATGAAAACGGTAACAAATTGTATAAGCAGTGCAAATGCCCGGAAAGCTATGTCGAATGCACCGGCAAAAACAATACCAAAGGCACTTCGTGCGTCCCGCTGAATGCCAACGGCACTATCGGTTCGACCGTTTATTCTTCCTGCACCTGCGATGCCTCGATTTATAAATATACCTGTGCCAAAGACGAAGATGCCGGCAATGTCGGCATTGTCAAAGGCACCGGCAAAGAGTGTACTTACACCGACAGCGAGGGGAACAGTATTACCAAGTTCGAAACCTGCGGTTGTAATGCCGCTTATAAATACACATGTACGGCCAATGGGCAGGTCGGCGACGATAATGACTTTTGTCAGACAACGCCCGGCGCATCCAAGCTGTATCAAAGCTGTGCCTGCAAGGAAGAATTCAATCAGAGTTGTGTTGACCCGGCTAATCCCGGACTGACCATTCCTCAGGATACCAACAAGGCCTGCACGCCGCAGAATACCGGTGATGACAAGACCAGATATTCGGCCTGCGAATGCGGCAGTCAGTATACTTTGAGCTGCAACAGCACAGGGCAGATAAAAGGAGAAACCAACTTCTGTCAGGATCCGACCCGGGGCAAGCTTTACAATGCATGTGACTGTGAGGCCATTTACCAGTTCGACTGCCGTCCGAGCGGTTCGAATCAAGGGATTACGCATCCGTCCGGTACCGCCGAAGTCTGCCTCAAACAGTTCTACCTTAATGATGCTCCCCAAGGTATTCCTCAATACAG
>JAHALQ010000038.1 GCA_018362935.1 Pseudomonadota bacterium
TGCAAGAGCCTTGAGCGGTATCGGGGAATTTGCATGAAGAACCGTTAATGACATAAGGATAGACATCGGTTTTACATAAACATTGTGTCCCACGAGGCAAATCGTCCGTACAAAGGGTGCCGCCGAGTTTGAAGTCGCCCGAACAGTTTGAACTGCTGTAAATAAATTTGGACGGGTCGCATTTGCAGTTGCCGACACAATTTCCATTAATAACCGCGTTCGCGTAAGGGCTGCAAATCTGTCCGGCAGGAATTTCATTGGGAGCACGCAAAGGCTTACCGGCGCTGTCTTTGAATTTGGAGCATTCGGAATGGGGAAGAATAGGAGCATCCGCATCGTTCACGCGGCTGCGGTAGGTATTGGGGAGTTTTTCCATATATTCGGGAAGAAACCATGTTTTGGCTGCCGCACTGTTTGCCAAAATGACAGAACAAACCAGTAATAGGCCGATTTGATAAATACCTGGTTTATTGCTCATGATAAATACTCCTCAAAAAAATTCCCACTTAATAATTATTGTATTACAAACGTTCATGAGTGTCAATAAATATACCGGGCATGCCGAAATTTTATACACATACAGCCCTTGATATGCTTGTAAACATGAAGGAAAAACAATATAAAGTTTATATTGTAAACGGAGAAAAACGGATGTTGTTTTCAAAATTTGAAAGATTGGTTGCCAGGCGTTATCTGAAAGCCAAACGCAAGGAAGGTTTTATTTCGGTTATTACCGGTTTTGCGTTTACCGGAATTGCGCTCGGCGTTGCCACGCTGATTATCGTTATGTCGGTGATGAACGGGTTTCGTCATGAACTGCTGTCAAGAATACTTGGGATTAACGGGCATATCGGGCTGATGTCGCCGATGGGATATCCGTTTAACAATTATGAACAGGCCGTCAAAGAACTGGCGGAAATGAAGCATATCGACATTGTTATTCCGATGATTGAAAACCAGCTTCTGGTCAGTGCCGGAAAATCGGCCGAAGGAGCCATGGTGCGCGGGATGTCCGGTGCAGACATTCTGAAAAAGCCGATTTTGAAAGACGGCATTAAAAACATTGATATGAAAGATTTTGAAGGCGACAATGTTATTATGGGAATACGCCTGGCTCGGAAGATGGGCATCGTTCCCGGAGATAAGATAACGCTTATTTCGCCTAACGGCAAAGTAACGGCATTCGGCACCGTGCCGCGGATGAAATCCTATCAGGTGATCGGCACTTTCGACCTCGGCATGTACGAGTATGACGCCAATTACATATTTATGCCGCTGGATACGGCGCAGACCTACTTTGGCCTTACGGGAGCCGTTACCCATATCGACGTAACGCTGGATGATGAAAAGCTGCTCTTGCCGGTTCGCAAAAGCATTGAGGAAAGCGTGGGCGCCGGCGCCTATGTTTATGACTGGAAACAATCCAACGCGGCCTTTTTTAATGCAATTGACGTCGAACGCAACGTTATGTTTTTAATTTTGACGCTGATTATTCTGGTTGCGGCTTTTAATATCATTACCGGACTGATTATGCTGGTTAAGGACAAAGGGCGCGATATAGCCGTTTTGCGAACCATGGGTGCGACAAAGGGAATGATTATGCGCATATTCTTTATCGACGGGGCATTTATAGGCGTTGTCGGCACAACTCTCGGACTGGTGCTGGGATTGTTGTTCTGCCATAATATCGAGGCTATTCGCCAGGGGCTGCAAACACTGCTTGGCCGCGATTTGTTCTCTGCGGAAATTTATTTCCTGTCAAAACTGCCGGCCCGGGTCGATAATCTTGAAGTCGCCATGGTTGTCGGCATAGCTTTGCTGTTATCATTTTTGGCAACCTTGTATCCGGCGTACCGCGCCGCAAAATTTGACCCGGTGGAGGCTCTGCGTTATGAATAATAAATCCGCTCCGACTCTGGAGCTTAAAAATGTATACCGCTCATTTAAACAGGGCAGCCAGACGCTGGAAGTTCTGAAAGGCGTGAATCTTGACATCGAAAAAGGCGAGGTCATCGCCCTAATCGGGCCGTCCGGCTCCGGGAAATCGACGATGCTGCAGATTGCCGGCCTGCTGGAGAAACCGACAAAAGGCGAAATCTATCTGGACGGGCAGAAATGCAGCAAGCTCGGCGATGCACTGCGTACGGCGCTGCGCCGGGATTATCTGGGCTTTGTTTATCAATATCATAACCTGCTGCCGGATTTTGACGCTGCGGAAAACGTTATGCTGCCGCAGCTGATTGCCGGCGTAAAACCCAAAATTGCCCGCGAGAAAGCCGAATGGCTTTTGTCGCGGCTGGGGCTGGCCAAACGTTTCAAACATCGTCCGTCAGAGCTTTCTGGCGGCGAACAACAGCGTGTAGCCATAGCGCGTGCGCTTGCCAATACGCCGAAACTTTTGCTGGCCGACGAGCCTACGGGCAATCTGGATCCGCGGACTTCGGAAGTCGTATTTGCGGAGCTTCTGACGATTGTCAAAGAAACCGGGCTTTCAGCATTGATTGCGACCCATAATCATGATTTGGCAAACCAAATGGACCGCAAAATCCGGTTGGAAGACGGAAAATTGATTGATATGCGGGCGACATTAAGTGTTGCCAAGGAAAATTTCTATTAAAAATACCCATGTAAAAGACGCATTGTCCTAAAATAAAAAAATGACTCGTTTTTTTGCGATTCCGCTATATTTTGAAATGAGGAATAAATTCCTCATTTCAAAATATAAACGGTTACATACATAACCGTTTGCATGCCTCGTGGGACACAATGTTTATGTAAAACCGATGTCTATCCTTATGTCATTAACGGTTCTTCATGCAAATTCCCCGATACCGCTCAAGGCTCTTGCA
>JAHALQ010000005.1 GCA_018362935.1 Pseudomonadota bacterium
TGCCACCAGTTCGACTTACACATACAGCATGGGCTCCAAAGGCGGCGAGGAAAAACACACTCTGACAATCAGCGAAATGCCATCGCACAGCCATGGTTATACCGGTGTTTATGGTACGGGGTACCCGGACGGTTCGAAGGATTCGACTTCTGTGGGGTCTGAACGTTCCTATCCGCGCCAGACTCAGTATAATTATCAAGGCAGCAACTCAGCGCATGAAAACCGCATGCCCTATCTGGCTGTTTATTACATCATTTACACGGGAGTATACTAAAACCGGCATATTATTATAAATCGCATGCAACACAAAAACCGCTTCTTTTGAAGCGGTTTTTTATATAATTTGTGATTAGTTATTTGTGTTCGTTATTACTTGAATATTTTATATTTCTCTTTTATACTGCTTTTGCCTGCGGGGGTTCCGCAAGCGGAGTGTAACGGCTCCTTCCAAGAAAAAAGAACAACTCCTTAACATGGGGAGCCGGGGATATAAGCGTACTTGTATGTCGAATAACCCGGACTGTTCTTGGACAGTCGTTAACTCCCCGCCTTAATTTATTTAAGGCGGATTTCTTTTGTTTAACAAGAAATAAAGGAGTTACAATTCTAATGTTGACCACATCTCAAAAAACAGCAATTTACAAAAACATCGGCAGAATTCTGCGAGACGCCCGCGAAAGCCTTGAGCTGACCGTTAGCGAAGCTGCGGCAAAACAAACGTTTCTCAAAAGACCATTAACGCCTATGAGGACGGTTCGCCTGTCCGGCTGGGCGCCAAAACCGTCGGCAGCCTGATAAGATTTCTCGGCAATTATAACGCGCTGCTGAATATAGATATTGAACATTTTACGCCGGAACCGGTTTATACATTTACCGGCAGGGAACTGGCCGATCTCATCCGCGAGCAGTCGCGGCAGGCCGCCGCAACAGGTGCCGCTCACGAAACGGAACAATAATTTGCACACCACAACAGGTCATGCCTCTTTGCCGGGGAAATACCCCGGCAAAGTCTTAGTTCGCCATTAGACGAGCTTTCTGCAAAAAATTCGGATGGTGAGACAAAAACAAAACTTTAACCAGCATAATCTCGAAAAGTTCGGATAATGGATGAAATAGAGTGATTTATAGGGGGGGCGGCACCGGAGTTTACATAATGGTAAATGAGGATGCCGCCATTCCCCATAAAATTGCTCTAGTTCGCCATTAGACGAGCTTTCTGAATCTTCCAGTCGCGATCTTTCACAGCCTCTCTCTTATCATAATTTTTCTTTCCGGTACCGAGGCCGATTTCAAGCTTGGCGCGGCCGTGATTGTCAAAAAAGAGACGAATGGCAACCAAAGTCGTCCCCTTGCGGGAAAGAGAATTGATAATATCGATAATCTCTTTCTTTTTCAAAAGCAGTTTACGCTCGCGTTTTTCGGGATGCGAGGCATAGCCTTTGTTGGCATATTCGGCAATAAACATGTTGGACATAAAGAGTTCTTCGCCTTTAATAACGCCGAATGCGTCGGTAATATTGGCATGTCCGAGACGCAGCGATTTGACCTCGGTGCCGGTCAGTTCCAGCCCGGCGACAAATTTTTCGCTGATAAGATAGTCGAAATGCGCCCGCCGGTTCTGGGCTACCAGTCCGGTCGAAATAAAATCGCTTTTCTTACTTTTGGCCATTATCGCTCTTCTTCAAATGATTGTAAATTGCGCGCCGTACTTTATACGGGAGTTCAGCTTTAGCATATTGCGGCAGATTCTGCAAGCATTTCTGCCATTCGCTTTTGCTCATTACTTGTTTTTGCTTCACTTCCGGCACAATCCACATGCGTTTGCGGGCGGCAAAAACCTCGCAGCCGCCGAGTGTACAGCCCTTAAAGTCAGGCTCGCGCATCTGTTCAATCAGGCGCAGCGTTTCTTCCGCTTCCGGCGCGTAGACACGGCCGCCGGTTTCGCGGATAAGCGCCGACAAAATGCGATAAGCCATTTCCTGATGCTGTCCGAGAAGCATCCCTAAAGAAACCGAAACGGCGGCATTTTCCCAGCAGCGTACATGATTTCTGATAAACTTAACGGTCTGTTCTTCAAGATAATTTCGCGTCCGCGCCAGCACCGCCGCCGTTTCGGCCAGCCGCTGTTCGGAAATACCCGCCGCGCGTTCCAGTTCAGGCAGAAATTTGCGAATTCTCGCGCGCAAAAAATCGTCGCACAGGTTGGACGCGTCTTCTGTCCATACAATGCCGCGTTCACGCAGATATGCTTTTAAGTCTTCGGGATTGTCTTCCAGCTGGGGACGGATAAGCATTATCCCGCCGCGCCGTATCACCGGCTGCATGCAGCATAAACCGTCCAGCCCGCTGCCGCGCTGCAAACGCAGTAAAAAGGTTTCGGCCTGGTCACGGCGATGATGCCCGACCGCCAAAACCCCGACATGGTTATCGCGGCACCAGCCGAACAACAGTTCATATCTTTTCTGCCGGGCGGCTTCTTCAATTCCGCTTTGCGGTTTTTCGCCATCCCATGTCAAAATATGGTGCTCAATCCCATAACGCGCCATGACTTCGCCGACATATTCGGCCTCGCTGCGCGATTCGGCGCGCAACCCATGGTCAACCGTCAGGGCGATAACTTTCCTGCCGCTTTCATGCAGCCGCAAAACCAGCGCCAGAGAATCGGCGCCGCCGGAAACCCCGGCGGCGATAATCTCATCCGTAATTCCGTAAGTATCAAAAAATTTCTGCATTACTTCTGTTCGGAACACTTAAGCGCCGCGGCCTGCGCTTTGGCCTTGTCTTTCAGAACCTGTTCAGCCTTGGGAAATTCCTTCGGCAGATTGACAAACGCGGTGCACGCTTCTTTGGTCTTGCCGAGTTCTTTGAAAGACATACCGAGTTTAAAGATGTTGTCAGCGCCCTTATTGCCCTTCTTGTATTTTTCATAGCCTTTGGCAAAGGTAACTGCCGATTTGGCATAGTCTTTTTTGGCATAATAAGCTTCGCCGAGCCAATATTGGGCGTTTTCTGCCAACTTATGTTCGGGATAACGCGTCATCAGCGAGGTAAACAAACCGGCCGCTTCATCGTTTTTGCCGGCTTTCAGGGCTTCTTGCCCCTGCTGATAAATCTCTTCGGCGGATTTGGTTTTCACCGGTGCCAAATCCTCGCCTTTGGCAATACTGCCGCCGACAATTGCCGCCGGAGCATTTTGCGCGACCGGAGCGGCATGTTTCTGCGCCGGAGCTGCGGCATTCATTCCGCCGCCCTGTACCTGCTTTCCTTCCATCTGGCTGAGGCGGATGTCAACATCTTTGTTAATCAGATTGATTTTGTCTTCCAGTGTTTTGAGCTTATACTGCATCTCGTCAATCTTGCCGACAGCCTGACGGAAGTTTTCATCCATTTCGCCCAAACGCACAATTACGTCCTGAGCCGAACCGGCACTGACACCGGCCTCTTTGTCACGATAAGCCTGACGTTGTAAAACGATAACATCTTCGCGCAGAGCCTCAATCTGGTCTTCCAAAGCATTTTGAGCTTTTGCCGGAACTGCCAAACTCCAAGACGCCAGCAGTGTATATAAAAACGTTATTTTCTTCATGCTGTCCCTCTAATTACAATAGCTGATAACTATTTTACTAACATATTGTACTTTTAATATAATAACAAGTCTAAAAAAAACGTATCCCCGCCGGTCAGCGGGAATACGTTTAACAGAATCAACTAACCGAGAGCTTAGTTACCGGCTTTGATAACGGTAACGGCACGACGGTTCTGAGCCCAAGCGGCTTCATTGTTGCCGAGAACTGCAGGTCTTTCTTTACCATAAGAAATGGTAGAAATTCTCTCAGCCGCAATGCCTCTGGAAACGAGGTACTGCTTAACGGCATTGGCACGACGCTCGCCCAAAGCCAGGTTGTATTCGCGGGTACCGCGTTCATCGCAGTAGCCTTGAACAACAACGTTTACATTGGTGTGTTTTTTCAGCCATTTAACCTGGGTATCCAGAATTTCGGCAGAATCCGGCGAAATAGCAGAGCTGTCGAACGCAAAGAATACTCTGTCTTCAGCATTAGACATAAAGTCTCTGGCCAGCTGAGATTCGCATTCAGCACCGCCGAACAATGTGCCCGTGCTGGAACAACCAGACAAAGCAACGATGACGCAGAACAAACCTAAAAGTTTTTTCATTTTAATATTCTCCATATGGGTTTAAATTCGTAGTTATTAATTAACTAATACAGGACTAACTTAAGCAATAAAAAGTTATTTTTCAATAACAAAAAACATATGCTGGTAAAAAAATGCAAAATAATTGTTTAGAAGTGGTTTCAAAACCCCTTTTTAGAATCCAAAAGCTGTTTTTGCACTCTAAAACAGAATTTCTATCCCTAACATAATCCTCGCGTCCGATTCTTAAACCAATACTTTCGGTTAAACGCGCGCTGCCGTCGTACCGGAGTCAAATTTTGTCCATATTTTTTAATAAATGTCTGAGATTCCGTGGTTAATGAAAAATTAAAAACCCGAAAACCGCTTTCCTTAGACAAATTTTTATTGTCAAGCCAATGCGGTTATGCTATATTGATAATGTATACCATATATCCATTAGATGTCATTATCCCTATAATTAGAAAAAGCTGAGTTTTCATTTCAAAAGAATAGCGTTTCTTTTCGGGTGATTATCTATATTTGGATTCAATGTATTTATTTTTATGCATTGAGATATGGTTTCAAAACGTAAAATAAATAAAGTAAGTAATAATAAAAAAACCCAAAATCATGCGTACAAACATGTTTAAGACCATCGTAGCATTGATGGCAGCTGCTATTGCAGTTTTAGTAAGCTCTTGTTCAAAAGATGAAGGCCTTTTTGGTATCGGACTGGACGGAGAAGGCACAGATCCCTCAATTTCTTACGTGCTCGACGACACACGGCACATTGAGATTGAAAACTGCGGTTTGGTAGGCGACAGCATACATATCGTATGCGGACACCGCGCTTACTTTACCGGTACTAATACCGAGGATGTAACCAAAGACTACAAGGTGACCAACCCTGCCAAACTTGGCAGCACGGAAACCTATGTCGAAAACATCGGAGACATCGCCGGACAAACCTTCAACTGGTCCAACGGCCAAATCGCTATCGGCAAGAGCGTTATAACCCTTGCTTTCGGCAAAACCTATACCACAAACGTGTTGCTCAACGGCAAGACCTATACCATGAACAATGGGCTGGGTTATTGCACTGTTAAAGCAGCCAGACTGGTTGTCGGAACAGATGTTAAAGAGATAGAAACCGAAAAATTCACAGTCGACGCAAAAATCATCTTCACGCTTTCTTGTGAGGAGGAAGACGAATGTGAATATCCTCTGATCCTTAACGTAACCGAAACTCATAAGGAGGTCTTGACCTATACTTATGATGAGGCCATCGTTATTTCTTCCACCCAGGCAAAAGTGGTTCGCCACGACTTTGTCGACGGTGTGGAGAAAGGAACTCTGGACATTTTGGTTGACATTTCGGCAACATTGCAAGCAGAAGCAAAGAAAACCACTGCCGACCTGACCGAAATCGCTTTCAACAGCGTTACGGCAACGGCAACCAAAGGCACCTACCGTGCTTCTTGGAACGTGGTCGCTCACGAGCTTTACGCCAGCTATCCTGAAACCGTGTCCTTCGTGGATAATGGTGAGAGCCACACCGTGGCCCTTAAGGCGAACTGGGATGTGAAGTTAGAATCAAAAGAAACAATCGACAACTCTGACGAAGATAATTTCATCTATAATACGACTGCTGAGTACAACTTGGTAGTTGGCGAAATTGTCATGGCATCCGCAACTCAAAAAATTGAGCAGAAAGACGCCAAAAACAAGTCAGAAATTTCTGTAACCATTGTCGGAGAAGATGAAAACGGTGTCAAAATCCGCTTCTTCATCGACAACAGCAAAGAACAGGATGTCGAGAAATTCTTCTACGCTCCTTCCGGCCTGAGCGTTAAAACCGAGGCCGCAAAACGTATCGAAACCAGCCCTGTATCTCTGAAGCAGACCGGCCACACACCCGGTAACTGGAACAAAGGTACTACCAACAGCACTCCTGATAACGTGAAATATACTTCATACACCCGCGTGGATTCTTATATCTACAACGGCGGTAAGGTGTCTAGTAACGTAACCTATACCAAAAACGATAACTATATCGTCATTTGGGAAGGTAAGGAATATACTGCTGAAGGCATGGGCGATGCTGCTATCACTGCCGGAACTCCTCGTGAGACCGCTGACAACTCTGACAACAGCATAATCTCTAAATCATACAGCGTAGAGCATTCAATTGCTCGCGGCAACGCAAAAGCTTCTGCTACGCAGGAGTTCACGCTGTATCGCAACCGCACCCCGCATACCATTCCGGGATATTATGTCAAAGCTGCTGCGATGACTGATATCTATAACGCAGACCGCACAGCTCCGGCTCGTCGCGTTATCTGCGCTGAATTTGCTGAAATCAACGGCAGCAACACGCTGTACGTTGAATTCACCACTACTGGTGAAGAAATCAGCCGCCATGCAAATATTGCTGTCAGCAATGACGGTATCATGAGTATGGTGTGGAATGGTTCAGAATTCATTCCGGGTAAATTGACAGGTGTTACGTCTACGACTGAGAAACCTCAGGAATGGTTGTATACCAGCTATGCCGATGCAAGCATCAAGGGAGCTGTTTCCCCGATGTCTGTTAATAAGCACAGCCTCAAAAACCCGTATATTGAAAGCGGTCTTAAAACAACCGTCGATGGTGAGGAAGTTATAACCATCAACGGCATCACATTAAAATAAGTTCCCTTTCCTCTGGGAACCACCACATACAGAGAATCCAAAAAAGTGTTAAATCGCCCGGGGCAGCTTAAAAAATCTAGTTAAGCTTTGCTGTCCCGGACACAAAAACCCAAGTTAAAATGAAAACTTTTAAATATATCGCAGTGTTAGTAATCGCGCTTTGCGCCAGTATTAATTTCGCAAGCGCACAAACTGTCAAGGCCTACGCCAAAGCTGACAGCACCATGAAATCAAGTTATTCAAAAAACGCATACATGGTCGTTCGTCACGGTAACAACTCTGCAAAAGCAGAAATTTCCGGGGTCTACGATTTCATGGACAAGAAATTCGGAGCCAACGCCGAACTGTACTGGTTCCGTTACGGACACAAATACGGTATCGGAGGAGGATATATGGAAGACCGTTCTTCCGTATACGCCTTTTACGGCTATCGTTTCACCGGTCCCAAAAGTCCGGTATTTGTTGAAGCCAGCGCAGGCGCCGGTATGACCCAGCAATGGAATATCACTGGCAATGCCGGAGATATCAGCGGGGACGTTAACGGCGAATATGTGATGTTACTGGCAAGCTCAAAAATGAACTTCTCCGCTTTTGGCGAAGTAAAATTCGGAGCTCGCCTGGGCAAACGCGTTGAGCTTTTCGCGGCCGGCCGAATTCTCGGATTATTTTCCGAAGGGAAGTATTCCGACGCTGCGAACAAAATAATTCTGAATAACAACAATGGCAAACCTCTGCAAATTGTGCAGAAAACTGCCGAAGGCCATAAAACCCTTTTGGTCGAAAACCTCAAAAAGGCACACGGCCAGTTGTTAGTCGGATTAACTGTGTGGTTCTAAAAATTCCGGGATTAACCACCCCGATAATTATATGATATAAACAGGCAGCCGTCACTATCCTCTTCCAAGAGTTTAGCTGGCGGCTGTTCTGCTTTTAAATCGCGCCTTTTTCTTCTTTATCTTTCTCCTTGTTACGCCAGGCATAAAGCGCACGGTTGCGCAGCAGCAAAAGCGCCAGCCTTCCCCTCTCCGTGCCGCGCACCCGCCGTGCGGATCATCCTTGTGCCCAGGCAACACCCTCTCCCCCTCATCGTCCTCGTGCCCGACTGCTCTTTTTCCTTTGTCGTCCTCTTGCCCGACCGCTCTTTTTCCTTTGTCGTCCTCGTGCCCGACCACTCTTTTTCCTTTGTCGTCCTCGTGCCCGAAGGCCGCAGGCCGGAGGAATAGACACGAGGATCCAAAAAATAATAAGGCTATTGTTTAATTTGGATTCTCGGGTCAAGCCCGAGAATGACATAAAAAAAGAAACGCCCAAAGAATGACATAAAAGAGGAAACGCCCAAAGAATGACATAGAAGAAGAAAAAAAGCGCCCCATGGACCGCCCCTTTGCGGCCGGAAGCCCTCCAAAGAAGCATAAAAACGACACAAAAAAATGTCCCTGTTTCACAACAGAGACATTTTGCGGTACAATACCGTTATACCTGGGTCAGAGAAACGACTTCTCCTTTTTCATAAGTTAAACGGAAACAGCAGTCTGCTACTTTTACCCGCACATCATCCAAAATCGGAAATTCCTTTTTACTGCGGTCTATCAGAATCAGACCGTTTTGCGGCAGACAACAGAGAGTATGCCATTGATCCTCGACATCCACGCGGGAAATCCACGCAACCGTTTCAATACCGTCTATCATGCACGTGCACAGAAACGGACACTCCAGCGTTTCGTTCCACCCCTTGGCTCTGATAATCTTTTCAAAAGCCTGATGAACCTTTACCCGTCTGAGCCATTCATCCTGCATCAGCAGCGGATTGATATGCCACTTTCCGCTTTGACGCTGCGCCAGATAATTGTGCGAAACATACAACCGGCGGCGGCGCGTCACTCCGAGAGCTTGTGAAGAGGTCAGCAGCGTTTTGCATATCTTTTGTTCCGTAAATACGGCGTCAACACCGTAATATAACGAAACACTCAGGTTGACAACAGCCTCGTCTTCTAACACGCGTTCTTGACACAACTGCGGCAAGTCATGCGCAAGATATTCCGCAATTCTTTCTTCTCTGCTCATGCACCTTGAAGATGAGCCGTAAACTTCTGGGCTTGATACCACTTCGGGTACTCTTTGCCCGTTAATGTATGATGCCATTTTAACTTGGGTTTTTATGATGTGGAAAGTACTTATCTCTCAAACATCGGTTAATAAATATAGTGAATTAGTCTTAGTGACAAAAATTTCATTTATTACTATGGAAAATAGCTTATTTAGACAAAATTGTCAATACATGCCCTTAAAATAAATCCACAAAAAAGCGTCTGGCTTTCACCAGACGCTTTTCTAACAACTCTACAACTATCAGGTTGATAAACAGTTTTGCTGCGCCGGAGATTTTTTTCGCGGTGTACAAATTAGTACATAAGAAAAAAATCTCCTAGCATGAAAGCTGTTTTGCAACCTGCCTTAAAGTCCATAGAATGGACTTTAATTAGCAGGCTTTCTTGCAGCAGCAATGACCGTTGCCTTCAACCTTCTCGCCTTTGTGGCGAACAGCAGCCTGAGCCGCAGCCAGACGCGCAACCGGTACGCGGTACGGCGAGCAGGAAACATAGTTCATGCCGCAGGTCTGGAAGAAATCGATAGATGCGGGGTCACCGCCGTGCTCGCCGCAAACGCCCAGCCAGATATTCGGGTTGGAGCAGCGGGCTTTTTCGCAGGCCAGCTTAACCAGACAGCCAACACCTTCAACATCGATAGATGCGAACGGATCGGCAACATAAACGCCGCGGGCGCGGTATTCGTCCAGAATAGCGCCGGTATCGTCACGGCTCATGCCCAGAGTGGTCTGGGTCAGGTCGTTGGTACCGAAACCGAAGAATTCGGCAGATTTCGCCAGTTCGTCAGCCTTGAGGGCAGCGCGCGGCAATTCAATCATTGAACCGACTTCATATTTAATCTCCTTGCCTTTTTCGGCGAAGATTTTCTCGGCTGTGGTATCAATAATTTCCTTAACGATGTCAAGCTCTTTCTTGGAACCGGTCAGAGGAACTTCGATTTCCGGCAGAACTTTAATGCCGGCATCGGCACATTCCATCGCGGCTTCCAAAATAGCGCGGGTTTGCATTTCGCAGATTTCCGGATAGGTAATCGGCAGACGGCAGCCGCGGTGGCCCAGCATCGGGTTGGCTTCATGCAGAGCGTTGGCGCGCTGTTTGACTTTTTCAAGGCTTACGCCGATTTTGTCAGCCAGTTCCTGCATTTCTGCTTCGGTGTGCGGCAGGAATTCGTGCAAAGGAGGATCCAGCAGACGAATAACAACCGGCAGGCCGTCCATAATCTTGAACAGGTCTTTGAAGTCCTGTTTCTGATAGGGCAGCAGTTTCGCCAAAGCGGCGCGGCGGCCTTCTTCATTGTCGGACAAAATCATTGCGCGCATATCGCCGATACGGCTGGCGTCAAAGAACATGTGTTCGGTACGAGCCAGACCGATACCCTGAGCGCCGAAGTCGCGGGCAGTCTGAGCGTCTTTCGGAGTTTCGGCATTGGCACGGACTTCCAAAGTGCGGATTTCGTCAACCCAGCTCATCAGTTTGCCGAAGTTGCCGCTGTTGGTGTCGGCCTTGACGGTCGGAACCTGGCCTTCGATAATCTGGCCTTTGGCACCATCCAGAGATACCCAGTCGCCTTCCTTAATGACAGCGCCTTTATCGGTGGTCATGGTCTTCTTGGAGTAATCAATGTGAATTTCGTGAGAACCGGAAACGCACGGGGTACCCATACCGCGGGCTACAACGGCCGCGTGAGAGGTCATGCCGCCGCGGGCTGTAATAACGCCTTGGGCAGCGTGCATACCGCCGATATCTTCCGGCGAGGTTTCGTTGCGGATGAGAATAACTTTTTCACCGCGGTTAGCCCATTCTTCAGCGTCATCGGCGTTGAAAACGGCACGGCCGACGGCAGCGCCGGGAGAAGCCGGCAGACCGGTGGCAATAACGTTTCTCGGAGCTTTCGGATCCAGCATCGGGTGCAGCAGCTGGTCAAGCTGATCGGCACCGACGCGCATAATCGCTTCTTCTTTGTTCAGCAGGCCTTCTTCAACCATTTCGACAGCCATACGGACGGCAGCGGCGGCGGTACGTTTACCGTTGCGGCACTGCAGCATCCACAATTTGCCGTGTTCAATGGTGAATTCCATATCCTGCATATCTTTGTAGTGATTTTCCAGATTGTTGCGAACGTCAACCAGTTCCTGATACAGATGCGGCCACAATTCTTCCAGAGAATTGCCTTCGCCCTTGGAAGCCATCGGCTGCGGTGTGCGGATACCGGCCACAACGTCTTCACCCTGAGCATTGACCAGATATTCGCCGTAGTAGACGTTTTCGCCGGTAGCCGGATCGCGCGAGAAGCAAACGCCGGTAGCGCAGTCATTGCCGGCATTGCCGAAGACCATGGTCTGGACGTTGACGGCTGTGCCCCAGTCGCCCGGAATATTGTTCAGTTTGCGGTAGGTAACGGCTTTCTTAACCATCCAGGACTGGAATACGGCGCCGATACCGGCCCACAGCTGCTCCCAGGGATCCTGCGGAAATTCTTTGCCCAGCTTCTTGGAAATGGCTTTGAACTGGTTAACCAGTTCTTTGAGGTCGTCAGCCGTCAAATCGGTATCGGATTTGTAGCCTTTTTCCTCTTTCATCTTTTCCAAAGCGCCTTCATATTCGTTAATGTCAGCTTCCAGCACAACGTCAGAATACATCATGATAAAACGGCGGTAAGAGTCATAGGCAAATCTTTCGTCATTCGAAGCTTTCGCCAGACCTTTGACGGTTTCGTCATTCAAACCGAGGTTCAAAACGGTATTCATCATACCCGGCATCGAAACGCGGGCGCCGGAACGAACGGAGAAGAGCAACGGGTTATTGGTATCGCCGAATTTTTTTCCCATAACTTTTTCAACACCGGCAACAGCTTCGCGAACCTGGTCTTTCAAATCGGCCGGATAGGTTTTGTTGTTGTCATAGTAATAAGTGCAGACTTCAGTGGTAACTGTAAATCCGGGAGGAACCGGCAGGCCGACCTTGTTCATTTCGGCAAGGTTAGCGCCTTTTCCGCCCAGGAGATTACGCATGCTGGCATCGCCTTCGGCTTTGCCGTTTCCAAATGTATAAACCCATTTACTCATGGTTATATTAGCTCCTTAAGCTTAGTTAAAACACGCCGAAACGGGCAGAGTCGCCCGCTTTGGCAAACACAATTCGCTCCCAAACTATAACATTCAAAACGATTCTTCAAGCAAAAAGTAAAATCCAGCATAAATTACAAATATTTATACACATTGCACCGACTAAAAAAGCCTCCGCAGCGGGAGGCTTTTTAATCCGGTTGAAAAACACCTTAGAATGTGTAGCGCAGACCGCCGTACCATTCATGGGCGTTCATATCGGCATCGTCGATTTCGCCCATGTCGATGTAACGGTAACCGGCATCCAAATTCAGGCAGCGGTTGATGCGCAGCGACAAACCGGCGCCCATCTGCCAGGTAAAGTTGTCCTTCGAGTTGCTTTCAACATCCGAACGCATGCCGCCGCCGAGAGGAATATCATAAGTTTCCAAATCCAGGCGGCTGATACCGATACCGCCGGTGATATAGGGACTGATCCAATAGTTCGGCATAATGTCCAGATAAACGTTAGCCATAAAAGAATCAGAGTCTAAAATGGTTTTATGTGCCGTCGAAGTATATTCATACTCATCATCGCTGTTATCGCGGTAAATATATTCGCCTTCAACACGGAAATAGCCTTTTTTGTAGCCGATGGCACCCGAAACATTCCACACGCCGCTAAGCTCGACTTTAGCCGAAGTTGAAAGGTTGTCTTCCTTGTTGTTAACGTTATAATCTGTATAACCGCCGCGGGCTGCGATATAAAAACCGTCGCGGGCTTCCGCTGTTGCGGCAACGGCCATTGTCAGTACCAGTGCCGAAGCCATTGTTAAATAAGTCTTATTCATCAAAATCTCCATTGTCCGATTAATTGTAGCTAAATTATTCTATTTTTTATTTGCTGTCAATATATCAGGACAATTCTTATTTAATTATTAAACTGCGGCACTTATTTTGTTACTATGTGCAAAAAAAATGATAGAATTATCAAAATATGATATATATACTGATGTCATGAATAATTGGAGGAGGTTTTCTGATGAATTGGCTGAAAATATCAACGGTTGTTTTGTGCTTTCTTCTTGCGCCGGCTGCCCGCGCTCAGAACGGCAACGCTGATTTCAAAAGTCCGAACCAGGTCAATGAATGGAAGCCCAACCCCAATAACACCGTCATTCTCGAAGAAATCAGCTCGGCCGTCGGCTCCTCTGCCTTAAACAACATTACCAACGCCGAGCAGATTTTCTGCTATCAGGTCACCAACAAGCCCGAAAATTACAACGGTTATACGCTTGACGGCATGGCGATTGTCGGTTTCTGCGGCATCATCAACAACCAGCTCAAAGAAATGATTGTTTCCGAGCTGTTCATGAACCCCGACAACATTATCTTTGACGTGACCGAAAACTGCATCATCCGCCCCAAAATCATTTTGCGTTTTGTCCGCGGCGTCGATTCGACCGACGTGCTTCTTTCCAGCCCGTGCCACGCGTTCGCCATATTTTACGGCGGCAAAATCAATGCCTTTAACGCCAAACCGGCCGCCCAGATTATCGACGCGCTGGTAGACCCGCTTATCAAAAGCAAAGTTGACTTTGCGTCCCCGGCCTTGTTCAACCAGCTGCTGCCGATAGGCATCGCCCAAACCGACGAACAAAAAGCCTTGCTTAACAAAAAGAATGAACCGCTGCGCAACTGGATGACCAAACAGGAAGAAGACAGCAACTCGCCCCGCCGCAGCGGCTGGAACAAGGTCAATCTTAAACTTTAGGAATGTCATGAAACTCAAAATCGCCTATCAGGGCGTGGCCGGCGCCTATTCTCATATTGCCAGCCAGACTGTTTATCCCGGTCAGGAATATGTTTCCTGCCCAAGCTTTGAAGAAGCTTTTGCCGCCGTCAGCTGCGAAAAGGCGGACTACGCGATGATTCCGGTCGAAAATTCCAATGCCGGGCGGGTTTCCGATGTCCATTTTTTGCTGCCGCAGACCGGGCTGCATATTATCGGCGAATTCTTTCTGCGTATTGAACACCAGCTCCTCGGCCTGCCCGAAGCTCAGTTGTCCGACATCAAATCCGCATCCTCGCACCCGCAGGCTCTGGCTCAATGTGCGCACTATCTGAAAAAGCGCAAAATCCGCCCCATCCAAAGAATAGACACAGCTCTTTCGTGCCAGGACATTTTGCGTAACGGCGATGTTTCGCAAGCCGCAATTGCTTCCTCGCTGGCCGCGGAAATTTACGGATTAAAAATTCTTGCTTCCAACATAGAAAATACTGCTGACAATACGACGCGTTTTCTGGTTATGTCACGGGACGGCACGCCGCCGCAGGATGACGGGGGCCGCTTCATAACTTCTTTCATTTTTAAGACGCGCAACATCCCGGCTGCGTTGTATAAAGCGCTCGGCGGTTTTGCCACCAACGGCATTAATATTACCAAACTGGAAAGCTATCTGCTCGACGGCAAATTTGTATCCGCGCAGTTTTATGTCGAAATCGAATCGCATCCGAATCGGCCGAATTTTAAAAACGCCTTGGACGAACTGAAATTTTATGCCCAAGACTGGCATATCCTCGGCAGTTACCGGGCTCACCCCTATCGATATCTGTAAAATTTATTTTATTTTTGCGAGCAGACTGATTGAATTGTCAATCAGGCGGTCTTGCTCGGCCGCATCAAGCTCGCGGCTTAAGACCTCTTTAACCGTCCGGATTGTCAGTTCGGCGGTTTGGGCGGTTATTTCCTGAACCGCCTCATCCTGCGTTGCTGCAATGCGCGCCTTGGCCTCACGCTCGCGGTTGGCCATATCGCTTTCAAGCTTGCTCAGTTTGTCTTTTTTCAACAAGGCGATTTCACGTTCCGCCCGATTCAGAATTTCATTGGCCTCAGACTTGGCCTGCCGGTACTTTCTTTCATATTCGGCCAGCATTTTCTGCGCGTCGGCATGAACATTGGCCGCGTCTTCTATTCTTTTGGCAATCAGGTTTCTGCGCTTGCGGAGCATTTTATAGGCAATCCTCCCGACCGGACGCATCAGGGCGGCAACCACCAGCACAAACGATACCGCCACCCAAAACTCGGCACTCTGATAAAATGGCTCCGCTTCATGCCCGCCGAGCCCCTGCGCGGTCGTTTCAATGACATTGGCAACATTTCCGACCGCATTCAAAACGGCGTCCTGCGTTGCATCAATAATTTCCTGATTTGGCAGATTATCTTCCAGTGCCATGTTAGTCTTCCTTCATCCGATCCAAAGCTTTTGCCACATCGGCGCTTTTAATATTTGTAAAACCGAGTTTAACCAAAATATCCTGCGCCAGTTCGGCAGCAGCCGGTTCAAGCTGTTTGAGGGCTTTTTCCTTGGCTGTCCGGATTTTGGATTCCCCGTCTTCAATTTGCCGCTTCAAGTCAGCCGCCAGCTCAGCCTGCCGGCGCTCAACCATAGCGTCCATTTCCTGACGGGTTGACAGCAAAGAGGCATTGGCTTCGTCAGTGGCTTTTTTCAAAGCCTGGTTATATTTGTCGAGCGTTTTTTCAACTTTGGTTTTGAGAGCCGCGGCCTTTTCCAGATATTCGTCAATTTTTGCCTTGCGCAGATTAATCATTTCCCCAGTTTTGGGAATAATGAACCGGCTGAAAATAAACAGCATCAGAAAGAAACTGACGGCCAGCCAGAAAAACTGCGACGGAAATATGCTGAAATCTAATTGAGGCATTTATGCTCCCCTTTTTTACTACGTATCTGTCCCGGTATTGTCAACGGCGGCTTCAAAGGCAAAACGCGGAACCTCTACGGCTGTATAGCCGCGCCCTGCCCGAAACACGCAAAATCTAAGGAATTAATTGCCGGTCAGCATAACCAATGCGATAACCAGAGCGTACAGCGCGATAGCTTCAACCGCGGCAAATCCGGCCCAGCCATAGATATCAACGTCTTTTTTGACCTGCGGATTGCGGCCGACGGTCGAGATAATGGTGGTCCAAACCTGCGAAACGCCCCAGGCTGCAGCCATCATTGACAAAGCGCACATACCGGCGCCGATATAAGCTAAAGGTTCCATTTTATTATTCCTTTCGATTTAAGTTAATTAAGTTACATAATGATAATATAAAAGGATTAAAAGTTGATTATGCGCGACGGATAATAAGATTTAAGGGCGGCGGCACCGGAGTGTACAAAAACGTACATGAGGATGACGCCGACCCGAAAAATCTGTATTAGGCGTCCGCAAAGCGACTTTTAATGTTCGTGCAGGGCATCGCCCAGATATATACAACTCAACACTGTATATATAAAGGCTTGCAGAAGTGCGATAAATATCTCAAAGCACACAATGCAGCTGTTAAATAATATCGGGATTATTCCCAAAACGCCCAGAGTTGCCACAAAACCGGCAATAATTTTGAGCATAATGTGCCCAACGGTCATATTGGCAACCAAACGCACTGTCAGGCTGAACGGCTTGGACAGGAACGAAATCATTTCGATCGGCACAATCAGCGGCGCCAGAGCCACCGGAATACCTTTGGGCAGGAACGTCCGCAGCCAGCCTAATTTTTTCTTCTTGATGCCGATACAGACGTTAAACAGCAAAGCGATAATCGACAGGCTGCCGACTGCCGTCAGATGCGACGTAAACGTAAAGGCATAAGGAAACAGCCCCAGCACATTGCCGAAGGCCACAAACAAAAACATGGTAAAAATAAACGGAAAATATTTCAGCCCTTCGACCCCGACGTTTTCGCGCAACAGCGAACTCACAAATTCATAAACCGTTTCGGGAACGGACTGGGCAATCGTCGGCACCAAACTCCTTTTGCGCAGACAAAAGGCAAACAGCAAAGTCGAGGTCAGCACCGCCAGCATCATAAACAGCGCCGAGTTGGTAAAAGAAATATCCACGCCGCCGACCTGCAGGGGGATAATCGGCTTAACCACAAATTGTTCCATCGGATTAGACAAGACAACTACTCCTTACGTCTCTTTTCCTCGCTTTTGGCAAAACGGTAGACATTCACCACGCCGGCCGCCCCGCCGAAAAACATAAATACAATAAGAAGCCATGGTTTCAGCCCGAACACGCCATCCAGCACATAACCAACAGCCGCTCCGACCAAAACACCCGAAAGCAGCTCTGTTCCGACCCGGAAACCTGCCTTGGCGGCATGATAAATTTCCGACTCGGGCTTGTTCTCGCGAACTTTATCCTCGCTGAATCTGACGCTTGCGATTTTCTCTTCAAGCTGCTTTATTTCATCCGGCATCTTCTTCATTTTTTCACTCTACATGATAAAGAGTTAAGCAGTTATTAAAGAAAGTGCAGTTTTGGAGCTAATTATTCAACTTGCTGTCAATAATCCGGCTAATGTTTTCAAAAGTCATTGCGCCGCCGAGCAGTTCGTTTTTACCCTTATGGCTGACGACAAAAGACGGCGTACCCTGGATACCCAGCTGGGTAATGCCGTTTTGGCGGTTGAGCAGAATTTCGCGCGCAACGTCGTCATCATGCAGACAGGCCTCGGCCTTGCTGCTGTTCAGCCCGCTCAGCGCCGCGTACTGCTTGAGGATTTTTTCCGGATTTCGCGACAAACCCCATTCGCGCTGCTTTTTGAACATCAAATCGGCAAAAGCCATATATTTGTCCGCCGGTATGCATTCGCCGAGCAAGGCTGCGCTCATAGAGTCCCGGTCAATCGGAAACGGAACGAAAACCAGGCGCAGTTTGCCTTCCTTAACATATTTTTCCTTCAGCAGCGGCAGCGTATTCAGGTGAAAATCGGCGCAGTGCGAACAGCCGAAAGAAGAATACTCATAAAGCGTCACCGGCGCATCGGCCGAACCTTCGCTGTGCTCGCTCGGAAACACATAATTATCCGGAATCTCCGGCTGTTCCTTGACCGCATTTTCCTGTGCATAGGCCTGATTCATCAGGACGATTGAACCGTCATCCAGCATTTCAAACCCCTTGGCTGACAGATACATTCCGCCTGCCATCAGAAAAATCACCACTGCCGCGATAAAAGAACTGACATCCTTAATAATCTTTTCCAACTTCATTTTTTATCTTCACCTTTATTATTGCTGATAATACAACGGCCGACCCGTTCCAGCGTTTCCTGCAGGACGCTGTTTTTAATCCCTGCGCTCAAGTCCTTAATATAAATTTCTTCGTCCTCACTTACAAGGTTTTTTTGCACTCTCTCCACACGCTGATTCGGCGTTCCGTATTCCAAAGCCGCGTTTTGCATGATTCTGAGCGAAGCGACTGCCGCATAGCCGAAATAGGCGTTGATTTTCTGAACCACGCTTTTTTCGCGGTGTTGAAGTTCAAGGGCAAACGCGCCGCCCGGCACCGCCACTTTGAGCACCCCGTTGTTTTTTGCGCCGCGCGGAAAATCTATGCTTTGCGGCAGCACGAATTCAGCCAGTTCCTCACCGACGATTTTAGGCCAGTCGGTTAAGATGTCCACCTCCACAAAGCCTTTTTTGCCGAGAATTTTTCTGGCCAGCGGCAGCAGCATTGATGAAACCGACTGCAAATCATGCGTCCGGCGCTCAGTATTTTCGGGAATGTTTTTTTCTTTTGTAATCATGAAAGCAAGTTAACAAACAATATCAACAAGGGCAAGCCTTTTGTTGACGAGCCCGGCATTTTGCGCCTATAATCGGGCGCATAGATAATATAGGACGCAAACCATGGAATTGATGCATATTTTTCAGGCTGTTTTATCGTTGATGTTTGTCATCGGCCTGTTGCTGCTGACCGTTTATTTTTTCAAATACTGCGAACAAAAAGGTCTCAAATCGCGGTTTGCGGCAAAGCTCAGAACCGGCAGCCGGATTAATATTGTTGAAAACCGGCGGCTGGATGCCAAAAGTTCCTTGCTTCTGATTGAATGCGACGAAACCGAATATCTGATTTTCAACGGCACCAGTTCGAGCCTGTTGCTTTGCTCTAAAAAAACTTTCCGGGAACCATCCGCCAATGACTAAAAAAGTTTTATTCTTCAGTACTGTTTTTTTGCTGGCAATGTTAATTTTCGGCGATTCCGCCTTTGCTCAATCGGTCAGCCTCAACATGGCCGACGCGCCGACCGGATCGGCAACCGCGCGTATCTTCAGCATAATCATGATAATTACTGTTTTGTCGCTGGCGCCGTCAATTTTGGTCATGATGACTTCTTTTACCCGTATTGTGGTTGTTTTCTCAATCACCCGCAGCGCTTTGGCAACCAACGCCACCCCGCCGAATATGGTTATGGTATCGCTGGCATTGTTTTTAACCTTGTTTGTCATGTCCCCGACGCTTGAAAAATCGTGGGAACAGGGTATCAAACCGATGATTGAAGAAAAGGTAGAGGTTCTTGAAGGGCTGGAAAAAGCTTCTGTCCCGCTCAAGGAGTTTATGATTAAAAATACGCGCGAAAAAGACCTGCTGCTGTTTACCGACCTCAGCGGTGAAAAACCGGCTGCAACCGTTGCCGATACGCCGCTGAAAATTGCCGTTCCTGCCTTTATGATCAGCGAGCTGCGCCGCGCTTTTGAAATCGGCTTCCTGATTTTCGTACCGTTTCTGATTATTGATATGGTCATTGCCTCGGTGCTGATGTCCATGGGTATGATGATGCTGCCGCCGTCGGTTCTGGCACTGCCGTTTAAAATTATCTTTTTCGTGTTGGTTGACGGTTGGTATATGCTTGCGGGCTCGCTGATAAATAGTTTTAAGTGATATAATATGTGATATGTGCTTCGTTATTCGTGATTTGTTGTCAAAGCATCATGGTTTGTTATTCAATAATCCGGCTTCTAAAACGAGTCACGAATCACATATCACATAAGAAAAGCCCTCTTTCGAGGGCTTTTTTTTACCACGCTTCCGTATATCCCAGCGTCGGATCGTTCAGCCGGTCCGCATAACCGGAATCTTTTTCATAACCGCTGCGGAAAGAATTCAGCTGGTCATACGTGCCGATATAGTTTCTCTCCCACGTCCATTTAGGATAAGAGGTTATATTATCACGCTCAAAGTAACAATAAACATTGGCAATCGCACTCATTTCCTCGTTATAAACCGGAAACAGGTTCCAAATGACCTTGCCGCTGTAATTGGATGCACCGACCTTGGTCAGATAATCGGCATACTGGTCGCCGTAATACAGAAAACCCATAATCGCATGCCAGCCCATAAACGTACCGCTGCTGGTGGTATAACCGCTGATGGTGGTATTCAGCCAGGTATTGGTCTGGAAAGTCAGCGCGCCGCCTTCGCTCAGTTGGTGGGTGTGCATACCGACACTGCCGTCGGTTTCACCCAGCTTAAATGTCGCCAGGAACGGGTTGGTCTGCGGCACAAAGTAGTTCTTAAATTTGGTCGCAACATCGGGCGCCACCGATTCCACACCGGTAATATAGTAAGCTTCTGCCATCTTCCAGCGAATAGGATTAATCGTAATGACCTTGGAATAGCCGGGCGGACACTGCGGTGCAGGCACAAAACCAAGCCACGGCGTCGCGATACAGTCGGCGTCGCCGCTGCAATCGCCCAAATCCGGATTAACCTTCAACACGCCGCTGCTGGAAGAAACCGTATAGTTTTCCCAGTTCGGATTACTCTTGGATTCGGGATAAGTATTATCCAATACATAAATACCGCGGTTGATAAAGTCCGGCAGAATATCGCTCAAACGTGCGCCGCCGCGGGTTGTCAGCTTGATATCATGCATAACCGAGGTATAGGCGGGATTCAGCTGATAAGCATCATAGCGGACAACGCCGTTTGCCTCGTCATTGACATTGGCAACGCCGCTGCCGACGCGCTCATACTTCTGATTGGCTATAATCCGGTCCAGCTTGATATAGCCCGGAACATCCTGTTCTCCGGCAGTGCTGGCCAAATCAGTCCTCTTGCTCGTTCCGCCGCGCGGCAGTTCGATTGAGCCGTCGCGTCTGAAAATAATGCCCTTGCTGCCGACCGTTCCGGTAGAAGTCGAAACCAGATCAGCCGTATTGTCGGCAAGAATCATCTTGTCTTCGTCAAGATAAAGGTTGTCCGTATCCACCAATGTTCTGACGCCGTCCAACTTAAGTTCGCCGGCACTGGTGACTTCCATTTTCGGCGCCTTGGTTTCCGCCGTGTTCGGCACCACAATCCGCGCACCGGTGCTGTCCGCACTGACATAGGCGGCATCGGCGCCATAAGCCAGTTTGGCGGAATCGCCGGCCAGATTCATTTTGCCGCCGTCCGGAACGGCAAATGAAACATCCGTTCCCGAACCGGCAATTCCGGCGCCGACCGTAACTTCGCCGCCGGCAGCGCTTTGCACGACAGCCTCTGTCGAACCGTGCAGCGTGGCTGTCCCGGCCTGCAAATTCAAATAATCGCCGCCCGAAGCGATAGAAGCATTGACGCTGCTCAGAGCCATGCCGGCGGTTCCGTCCGCAGACTGCATGCGGGTATTTGTGCCGTCAATCAGCAAACGGCCTCCGTTGACGCCAACCTGAAAATTCGGCGAAGCAATCGTAACGCTGTTACTGTCAGCCTGAAAATTGTAGTTGTTGCCTTCGGCGCTGCCAATACGCCCGCCGCGCAGCGAATTGATGCCGGAAATATTCGGCGCCTGAAAATCGTTGCCGACCGTTAACGAACCGGTAACATTGGCATTTCCTCTGACATCCAGCATTTGCAGATTGCCGGTAGAATCCGTGCCGATAGTCACTTTGCCTTTGAGTTCGGAAGCGTTATTTGCCACCAAATCCCCGGTAACGTCCAACCCGGCGTTAACTGTGCCCTTTCCGGTAATAGTCGCGTTGCCGGTAATCGTTGAATCGCCCACGATACTGGCACCGCCTGCGGCCACTGACAGCGCATTGCCGACTTTCAGGGTGCTTTTCATTTCCGCGGCGCCGTCAACATTGAGTATGCCCATAATATTGGCCGCCCCCTGCGAAAGCAGGCTGCCGACACTGGCGCCGCCCGCCACTTCCAAAGCGTTTTCCGTAGCGCCGGTCACCTGAGCCGTGGTGGTAATCAGGTTATTAACGTCCTCAATATCCTGGTCGCCCAGATACAGGGTTGTTTCCATCGTATTGTATTCAACGCCTTTGGAGTTGTTTCGGTACAGAACATCCTTCTGATTGGCGCCGCCGCCCTCGGAAATAATGGCATGAACAGACCCGACGGCAATGCCGCCGACAGACAAAGTCCCTGTTTCTTCACCCTCCGAACCGGTCGTAAAGCCATAATCCTTTTCAGTCGCGCTCCAGCCGCCGCCGACGCCCTGAATTACCTTATCTTTGTCTTCGCCCTTATAAACCACGCCGCCGTTGGCACCGATCATCGAAGCGATTTTGGACGCGCGAATCATCGACAAATCATTTTTCGGATCAGCCACAATCATCCCCGTAATCGAAGCGCGCTGTTTGTCACCTTCGCCGATAACGTCCTTGCGCAGCGCCAGCTGATAGTCCCCGAGCAGGCGGGAATCCTCAAACTTAAAACCATATGGCAGATACGGCTCCAAATCGTCGGTTTCCAGCTTGACCAGATTGCCGCCGGTCGACAAAGAAGAATAATGGTCTTTGATATAGTCGTCCATCGCTTTGGAAATAGTACGCATCTGATTGGCCGTATTAATATCCTGAAGCTCGGTCGTCCGTTCGGCCGCTTTTTTATACAAAATCGGCGTAACCATTGTAATCAGGCCGAGCATGGCAAGGGCTTCAACCATCATGCTGCCCTTCTCTCCCAGTAACTTGTTATAATTTTTTACCATGGTTTTTCTCCACCTGTTAAATTGCGGTCACGCTGACCAAACATACATAATCTTTGTCCATATCGCAGACTTTTTTATATGTCGCGTTATTCAACACTCCGACCGGCACAAAAGAGTCATAAATCCCGCGCCCGTCAAATACCCGGATTTTGGATGCCGACATATTGTCATTGTCATCATACTCGGCATCGGCGTCATAGACCGTATAGCCGACCACCTCGCCGGTATAGGCCATGCTGCGCACCGCGTTCATAAAATCCGTATTCGGCTGCTCGGGAGTAACCGACAAATTGACCCACCGCTCGGGTATCGGCCCGTAAGTAACCAAAACCCTGTGGCCGCCATCCTCATTGCAGGGGCCGTTTGCGCCGCCGCCGAGTTCTGCCGTCATATCTTCATTAAGGCAGAATATCTGGGTCGTATACAAGCCGCTCAGAACATAACCGAAAGGTAAATGGCTGCGCAGCGTGGATTCGGATATCACCCCGGGTGAATAGTTATTATATTTCTTATGCCCCGAAAACGGCGGCTTATGCAGGCGGACATAGTCATATCCGGCCTGATGCTGAGCCGAGAACTTGCCAAGTTCCGCCTGTGCCAAAGGCTCAACGGTCACTTCGCGCATATCTGCCCGCGGCGCCAGAGTATACGAAGCCAGCATTGCCAGAAAAGTGGCCAATATCACCCAAATATACATTTTCCACCCGTACAAAGACTTTTACTATTCTTATCATAGCATATAATTTGTTTCAATTTTATTAAATTCGCAAAAATTGCACCGTCGCAGGCGCTTTGGCGAACTAAACATCTAATAACTAGCAATTTTACGTTTATTTATAAAAATAATGCGCTAAAATAGCGGAGAATGTTGGCCAAACATTTAATTGGGGAGAATTTTTATATGCAGGAAGACGAAGATTTCGACATCGAAGCCCAAGGCGACGAGGCAAAACCGCTTAACCGCAAGAAACTTCTGATTTTTGTACTGCCGGTCGTCATTGTCATCGGCTTGTCCGCCGGCCTGTTTTATGTATTCAACAGCAGTTACAACAACAGCGGCGGCAGTTACAGCATCATAAAAAATGCTTCGTCCGACAGCAAATCCGCAGACGATGTTACGGTTTTTTACGATTTGCCGGAAATTACCACAGTGCTTAAAAGCGACGCCGGTTCTGCCAAAGAACGCCTGCGTATCCGCCTGAATCTTGAACTCGGCAGTGTTGAAGATACCAAAACCGTGGAGATTCTCACCCCGAAAATTACCGACGCCGTCATTGCCCATACAATTGAGCTTACTCCCCGCGAAATATCCGGCTCCGGCGGCTTATACTGGCTCAAGGAAGAATTATTATATCGCATAAACCTGATTACCAACCCCATAAAAGTCAGCAACATCAACTTCCGCACTTTTGAAGTTGAAAATGCCGTCAATACTAAATAAGAGGAATATATCGTGGCAGAAGAGTTAAATACCAAGCCGGCCGGGCAGACACCGACGCGCGAATATGCGGACGAAACAGCCAATCCGGCCGATTCCAAGATTCTGAACCAGGAAGAAATCGACAGCCTGCTGGGCTACGGCGCATATGAAACCGAACGCGGCAACCAGAAGACCGGCGTACGTGCCATTTTGAATTCCAGCATGGTTTCGTATGAACGCCTGCCCATGCTCGAAATTGTATTTGACCGGCTGATACGCCTGATGGCAACATCGCTGCGCAACTTCACGCAGGATAACGTCGAAGTTTCGCTCGAAAGCATTGAGTCCATGCGCTTCGGCGAATACATCGATTCCCTGACCCTGCCCACGCTTCTGAACGTTTTTAAAGCCGAAGAATGGGATAATTACGGCCTCATGTCGCTTGACAGCTCACTGATTTATTCCATGGTCGACGTCCTGCTCGGCGGACGCCGCGGTACCGCGGCCATGCGCATAGAAGGGCGTCCTTATACGACCATTGAGCTAAACATTGTCAAAGAAATGATACAGCTGATTTTGAGCGACCTCTCGACCGCGTTCGACCCGATTACTTCTGTATCTTTCGCTTTTGACCGCCTTGAAACCAACCCGCGTTTTGCGACTATTTCGCGTCTGTCCAATGCCGTTATTGTCGCCCACCTGCGCATTGACATGGAAGACCGCGGCGGTAAAATTGACCTGATGATTCCCTACGCGACCCTCGAACCTGTTCGCGAACTTCTGCTGCAGATGTTCATGGGCGAACGCTTCGGCCGCGACACAATCTGGGAAAACCACCTGATGAGCCAGCTCTGGGAAACCGAAGTCGAAGTCAAAGCAGTCCTCAAAGAAACCGGCATCCGCCTGGCGGACATTTCGTCCTGGGAAAAAGGCTCTTTCCTGCCGCTCGACATCACCGCCGCCGAACCTGTCAACATTGTCTGCGGCGACGTCAGCCTGCTCAAGGGAACCATGGGGCGCAAAGCCGACCACATTGTCATTCGCATAGATGGAAAGGCCGAAAAAGATGTATAGTCTGGAACTGATTATCAATTTGATTATCATCGCCCTGCTGATTCCGACGATTGTTTATGCCTATCGCCTGAACCACAGTCTTAAAGTTTTGCGCGAAAACCAAAACAGTCTTGCCCAGCTGGTTAATGCCCTTAATGAAGCAACTTTTAAGGCCGAAAACAGCATTCCTAAGCTTAAATCGGTAACCGAACATTCTTCCGAAGGGTTAAAGGAAGTGGTTGACAGCGCCAAAGAACTCAAAGATGACCTTTTGTTCATCAACGAACGCGCCGACAACCTGGCCGACCGCCTTGAAAATGTCATCAGCACATCGCGCACCGGCCTCAAACCCGGCAATGAAAATCTCACCGCCGCCGGGGACGAACCGCCGGCCCCGGATGCCCGCTCGGAAGCCGAACTCGAACTCTTAAAAGCGTTACGCTCAATAAAATAGGTTATACAATGATAAAAAAACAAAAATTACATATTTTGCCGCTCTTCATCTTTATGGCAGTCCTGACGCTGACAATCAAAGTTAATAACGTTTTTGACCTCTACAACAAACAAAGCAGGCAGGCTCTGACGATTTCCGCCGCCGAAGCCCTCGCCGAAGAAAAAATCAACAAAGACGCCCGCGAACTGTCCGCCGTTTTGGATAAAGGCCGGCAAAGCGGAACCGACGCAGCCCAAAACCCCAATAACACATTTACCCAGTCGGAAATCCTGATATTGCAGGAATTGGCCGAACGCCGCGAAGCCCTCGACCTTCGCGCTCAGGAGATTGACAAACGCGCCATCCAGCTCAAAGTCACCGAAGAAGAAATTGAAAAGAAACTCCGCCAGCTTCAGGATTACGAACAGCGCCTCAATAAGCTGATTAACGAGTATTCGCAGAAGGAACAAGCCAACATCGACTCACTTGTCCGTCTTTATTCTTCGATGAAACCCAAAGACGCGGCGCGAATTTTCAACTCACTGGATATGAACATCACCGTCGCGTTGCTCAAAGGCATGAAAGCTTCCGCCTCGTCGGCCATTCTGTCACAAATGGATTCGGCCAAAGCCCAGGCCGTAACTTCCGAATTGATTGGCAATAACCTCTAACTTGTCCGGGAACCTGAATTTTGAGTAAAAAGAACTTATATAAAGCCGTTTTTCTCCTGAGCAGCCTCATTGGCTGCTGGGGAACGGCAGATATAGCTTTTGCTCAGGCTCCGATACAGATGAATGACCTTCCGCAGGCGGCCAAATCGCAGCCGATTACGGTAGAAAGCAGCCAGTCTATCCGCAAAAAGACCTCTCTGGCTCTGCCCAATCAAATCCAGAAACCGTCGCTGACAAGCGTAAACTTTGCATGGAATCATCCGGTCAATTTGGCTGCATTTGAACGTAACGGCAACATTTGGCTGGTTTTTGACAAACCGGAGGCTCTTGATGTTGAAGCTCTGAAGAAATCGGCCGGCGAACTTGCCGATGACATTTTCGTGTTCATGCACCCGCTGGCGACAATTGTCGAGATTATTCCCGCCGAAGGCGTCCAGTATTCTGTCCGTAAAGAAGGCTTGCTGTGGGTTGTCGATTTGTTTACCCGCGAACCGCCGCAGACAGACTTTAAGGAAATGACAATTTTTACGCAATATGACAGCCTCAAACAGCCGTATCTGTATATCCCTTCCAATATTGCCGGCAATACCATTTCGATTATTGACCCCGAAATCGGCGATATTATCAGCGTCGCCCCGGTATCGCAGCCCCACACCGGCATTTCCCTGCCCTACAGTTATCCGGAATTTGACATTTTGCCCACCGCCCAGGGTCTGGCTTTTGTTATCAAATCGCCGGACATAATCTTAAGCCGCGGCAATGCCGGGCTGACTCTGCGCGCGCAGGGACACGGTTTGAACATCACCGGAAACCTCGATTCTCTGAAACGCCGCCAAATTCAGAAAGACAACTCAAAGGTATCAGGCGCTTTCAACCTGCATATACCGCAGCGCCTGCTCGACATGAAGTTCAGCGAAGTGCTCGACTATTACAAAAAAGAAATTCTTAACGCGCCGCCTTCTGAAAAAAACAAGCTGCGCGTCGAACTGTCGCGTTATTACGTGTATTACGGTTTGGGGACAAATGCGCTTTATATTCTTAACCAAATGGAAAAAGCCGGGCTTCCCGAAGCGAAAACCGACGACTTTTACTCTTTGAAAGGCATCGCCAATTTTTTGGCCCGCCGATACCGCGAAGCGGCAGAAGATTTTTCCAAAGGCGGACTGCCCGATACGGACGAGGGCATTTTTTGGAGGACGCTGGCGCAAAGCACTTTTGAGCAAAAAGACGAAAACAACGGCATTATCTTTGCCCACATTTCGCTGATTAAGGACTATCCGCAGGAAATCAAGGACATTATCGCCGTCAAAGCCGCTGAAAATGCCATCAATTCCAATGATGACCTGTCGGCGCAGAATTTTATCGACATCTTAAGTTCCGTCACCAGCCGCTTCAAAGACTTATCGCCGCAAATCGGCTACCTTTCCGGTCAAAAGCTTGCCCTTCAGGGATACCCGCGCAATGCCATAAAAGAATACCGCAGCCTGATTTCAAGTCCCAACAACCGCTTTTCGGCGCTCGCCCGCTATGAAAACGCCGTCTTGAGCGAACGTCTTAACTTAATGTCGCTGCAAAACACCATCGCCGAGTTGGAAAGGCTGCGCTACGCCTGGAATGATCCCGACTTTAAGTACCAGCTGCTCAACAAACTTTCAGACCTTTACATAAAAGATAACGACTATTATCAGGCAATCAATTCGCTGAATGAAGCCAGAATGTCGGCAGAAGGCGACAAGAAAGAGCAGCTGCTCAAAAAAATGATAACTATTTTTGAAAATATATACCTCAGTCATCAGGCTGATGCCAAACTATCGCCGATAAAAGCTCTTGCCCTCTATCAGGACTTTAAATGGCTCAGCGAATTAAGCGACCGGCAAACCGCCATCATCCAGCGGCTGGCCGACCGCCTCTTTGCCGTAGACCTGCTGCCGCGCGCTTCAAACCTGCTGAACGGTTTGTTGCAGAACTACGCGCTGTCACCCGAAGAAAAAGCCCGTGTCGGGGCGCGGCTAGCCATTATAGAACTGTATAACGAATCCCCCTCGGCGGCTTTGAAAATTCTTGACGCTACCGATACGCCCGGTCTAAGCCCGGAAACCGACGGGCCGCGCCGGGTTATCCGCGCCCGGGCTCTTTCCGCTCTTGATGAAAGCAACGCTGCGCTGGAACTGCTAAAAGACGATTACAGCAAAAACGCTCTTTTGTTCAAATTCCAGATATATTGGAACTCCGGCAAATGGGCAGAAGCTTCCGACACCATAAAATACCTGGTCGAAGAGCCGACCCCGGGAAAGCCGCTGCCCCCGGAACAGGTCAATTATATTTTGGACTGGGCAACCTCCCTCAAACAAGCGGGCAAAGAAACCGTGCTTGTCCGCCTGCGCAACAAATTTATGCCTTATTTTGAAAACACGCCGCATCAGAGCGCCTTTAATATCCTCACCAACCACCTTGAAAAAGACAGGATTGATATTAAAGAAATACGCAGCATCGTTAATGATGTGAAAAATTTCAGCCGGATTTCGCGCAGTTATTACGAATCTTTGGCTCAACCGTCCAACCCGGAAGAAAAATAACCTCAGCCATGGTTTCCCTTTATAAAATTGAAAGTCCTTTTGAACCAGCCGGTGACCAGCCGCAGGCAATTGCCGAACTGTGCCGGGGAATCAATGACGGCTTAAAAAACCAGGTATTGCTCGGCGTCACCGGCAGCGGCAAAACTTATACCATGGCCAAAATCATTGAACAGGCCAACCGCCCGGCTCTGATTATGGCGCCGAACAAAATTCTTGCCGCGCAGCTGTACAGCGAAATGAAAGAATTTTTTCCGCATAACCATGTGGAATATTTTGTTTCATATTATGACTATTACCAGCCGGAAGCCTACGTCCCTAAAACCGACACTTATATCGAAAAGGATTCGGCGCTGAACGAACAGATTGACCGCATGCGCAACGCCGCCACCCGCAATATTCTGGAAAGCCGCGATGTTATTATCGTTGCCTCGGTGTCCTGCATATACGGTTTGGGCGACGTTGAATCATACGCGTCAATGACGCTGCCGCTTTCCGTCGGACAGGAAATTAATCCCAAAGAAATATACAAAAGGCTGGCCGAGCTTCAATACGAGCGTAACCAGATGAACTTTGTCCGCTCGACTTTCAGGGTGCAGGGCGACGTGCTGGACATTTTTCCGGCGCACTACGAAGACCGCGCCTGGCGGGTATCATTTTTCGGTGATGAAATAGAAAGCATTTCCGAATTTGATTCGTTAACCGGCAAAAAAACGGCTTCTCTGGAAAAAATTACCGTTTACCCGGCCAATCACTACGTGACGCCGCGTCCGGCCGTATCCCAGGCAATTGTTAACATCCGCAAAGAACTCAAAACCCGCATTGAAGAATTTACTTATCAAAAGAAACTGCTGGAAGCCCAGCGCATTGAGCAACGCACGCGTTTTGACCTGGAAATGCTGGAAGCAACCGGCAGTTGCAAAGGCATTGAAAATTACTCGCGTTACCTCACCGGACGCAAACCCGGTGAGCCGCCGCCGACCTTGTTTGAATATTTGCCGCCTGATGCCCTGATATTTATTGATGAGAGCCACGTTTCCGTACCGCAGATTGGCGGTATGTACCGCGGTGACTTCAACAGAAAATCGACTTTGGCCGAATACGGCTTTCGTTTGCCCTCGTGCATTGACAACCGTCCGCTTAAATTTGACGAATGGGACAGAATGCGCGGCCAGACAATCTTTGTTTCCGCCACTCCCGGCGACTGGGAACTCGAACAGAGCGGCGGCACTTTTGCCGAGCAGATTATCCGCCCGACCGGGCTGACCGACCCTCTGTGCCTGATTCGCCCGGTTGAAAATCAGATTGACGACCTTATGAACGAATGCCGCAAAGTCGCAGCCGCCGGAAACCGCGTCTTGGTAACAACCCTGACGAAGAAAATGGCCGAGGATTTAACCGAATACCTCAATGACAACGGTATTAAAGTGCGTTATCTGCACTCTGACATCGATACGCTGGAGCGTATTGAAATTATCCGCGATTTGCGTCTTGGCGTTTTTGACGTGCTGGTCGGCATCAACCTGCTGCGTGAAGGACTGGATATTCCCGAATGCGCGCTTGTGGCCATTTTGGACGCGGATAAAGAAGGCTTTCTGCGTTCCGAGCGTTCGCTGATACAGACAATCGGCCGCGCCGCCCGCAATGCCGAAGGGCGCGTTATCCTATATGCCGACAAAATGACCAAATCCATAAAGGCTGCTCTTGATGAAACCAAACGGCGTCGCCAGAAACAGCTGAAATACAATGCCGAAAACGGCATTACGCCGCAGACCATCAAAAAGAAAATATCTTCTGCTCTGAGTGAAATGACGGCCAAAGACTATTTGGATGACAAGCCCAAAGACGCCGAGCAGATTAAGGATATTGACAAGAAACTGCGCGAATACAAAAAACTCATGCAGGAAGCCGCGGCCAATCTGGAGTTTGAAACGGCGGTCGTTTATCGTGACAAAATCAAAGAACTCGAACAGATATATCTCAAGAGTTGATAAAATCGGCTGCTTTTTGCATTTCGGCCTCATTCATGCGATGCGCCAAATCGTTAAATTCATGCAATTGAAAATTCAACCCCTGATTTTGAAACCAGGATTCTGTCGCCGGCACGGTTTTATACTGAACCGTTGCGTCGTCCCGCCCATGCAACAGCAAAAACGGCGGTTTTGAAACAATTTCTTTGCCCAAGCGGCTTTTTCCCGGCACAATTCCGGCGACCGCGATACACCCGGCTACCGCTGTCCGGCGCGTCAAAGCCGTATATATCGAAATCATCGCCCCTTGCGAAAACCCCATGATATAGGTATGTGCATCGTCAATTGACCAGATTTTTTGCTGCTCGTCGATAAAAGCATTCATCTGTGCAGCCGCTTCGGCAAAATCGCCGCCCAAACGGTCAAAAATATCGTAAATTTCTTCAACTGAAGCATCCGGATGGCGAAACCGCACTTCGGGATCTTCCTTATAAAAACTCAGCCATTGCAAGTTATCCCCATTTTTTTCGCAGGCAAACGGCGCCCGCGGCACGACAATAACCGCATCTTTCAATTGTGCCCTAAGCCCTTGAACAGCATAGTCAATTGCTTCCGGCGAACCATTGTAACCATGGATAAAAATGACCAGTTTGCGCGGATTTCCGGCGCTTTTGTAATATTTATTATCAAAAAGTGACAACATTTTTCTCCGTTTTTGGTCTAAAACTCAGATATTAATAATATCGAACACGTAATTTTATGCAAACAGAAACGACGAAACTATGAACAACAATCCGCTCGCCGCAGCTGTCAGAACGGCATTTATTAAAAATGTACTTGAAAAGCCTCTTACCGAAGATCGGGACGAGGCCGCGCAAAACACTATTGGAAACATCCTCAAAAACAAAAGGATATCGCTTTTTGAGAAAGCCGTTAACCGCTTTCTCACCAATTCCGGACAACCGCCGGTTCGCATGAGCAGCCAGTTTGCCGATGAAAAAAATCTGCTCACTTTTTCGCTCCAGCTCAGCGGATACATCCGCGATGCCCAAAAGGCGCTGGACAAGCTCAGCACGGCTCATGCCTGCGACCCTGATTTGATTAACCTTTATCGCGCTGCAGCCAAATACTCGGCCGATTGCACCGGAAAAATCAAAGGCAGCAAATATGTCTTTCGCGAGCATTGCGACTACCGTTTTTGGAAAGTCAACAATTTCGACACGCTCGCCAATGCCGAATTCATCGGCGGAGATTTCCGCATTGACCCCAAACGCCGCAATTTGATTGTATCCATGCCTTTTCATATTCAGGATACGCAGGAAGAACTGCAAAACTGGAGCAGCAAATTCTTAAATGATACGCTGGATAATAAACGCGTGTTTGGTTCCAAAGTCGACGTTTATCTTGCCCATTTTCCGATTGAGCAGCCCCGCGGCGAAAAATTTGCCCTGTCGCTCGAAACCATCCGCAACCCGCAAAACCACTTTGAAGAAGTCGATATTCGCTTTGTGCAGCAGCACCTGTTGCCTTTTATCGGACAGGACATCCGCACGGACAGGCACAACCGCGTTATCGGCGGACAGCCTTATGATGCGGAAACATTCAAGGAAAACTGCCGGATAACCTTTTTGGACTATTGTGCCGGCGGCGCTCACGTTCACCGCTGGATTAACGCCTTTTCGCATATTGCCTCGCAATTGTATGACCGCCGCACAACGGAAGATGCGCTGAAGAACATGTTTGTTATCAGCCACGCCTTTCTGCCGATACAAAAGGAAAGCAAATATTCAGGAGCTCATTTTATGAGCAGTTTTGCCGACGATAAAATGCGCAAAGAACCGTTTATCAAAATGTTCAACCCAGAACTGTACGAACAAAGCAAATATCGCCCGGACACCGGTGCGCCGGCGCGCATTACCGTTATGCCGGATAACCGCAATTATATAATTGCGCTGAGCCTTCCCGAGGATTTTGCCGTCTATGACGAACAGCATGGCAAACAGCCTCTTCCAGACCTCGAAAACGGCCACCACATGGCCGTCGTGACCAGACGCAATGCCAATTCGCTGGTTAACTACCCTTACCGCCAGTTTATGACGGTTTTGGAAAACGCCAGTCTGGGACACCGCGGATTAGACGTCTTTAACCGTCGCGAGAACGAACCGGTTGCCCGCCAGCTGGAACCTGCCGCCATATTTGCACTGCGCGGCCGGCAAAAGCAAATTCCGTATGCGCGTTAAAAAAAACCGGATGTTTCAACATCCGGTTTTCTATTATTGGTTTTTGGCCTCATATGCTTTTTTCTGGTGCAGAAAGACCAGGACGCCAAACGGTATCGACAACGCGTAAAGCGCCACCATGGTGCCCAGAGTCAGCCACGGCTGCGTAATGATAAACGACGCAAACAAAGCGACAACCAGCATCAGCGGCATAAACATATATGTCGGCACTTTCATTCGTTTGGTTGAAACCGTCGGGATCCGGCTGACCATCAAAAAGGTAACAACCACAAGCAAAACCGCGCAAAAGGCATTGGAGCGGATAAGCCAGTTTAATTCCGGAAAATCAAACGAAATCATAATCGGCATCATCACCAGCGCCGCCGCAGCAGGAGCCGGGACGCCGACAAAGAAGTTATGCCAGTATTCGGGCTGCGGTTCGTCTTCCAGCATGGTGTTGAAACGCGCCAGACGCATGGCCATGCCGACCGACAGCAGCAGACAGAAAAACCAGCCGAACTTGGGCAGGTCATACATTGTCCACTGATAAATCATAATCGCCGGTGCCACGCCGAAGCTGACGCAGTCGGAAAGAGAGTCCAACTCGGCGCCGAACTTGGTCGAACCTTTGAGCATGCGGGCAACGCGGCCGTCCAAAAGGTCAAAAAAAGCGGCGACAAAAACGCAGATAACCGCTTTGACCCAATCGGCCTGAATTGAATACCGTATTGACGTCACGCCGGCACATAAGGCCAGCATCGTGACAATATTCGGCGCAATTTTGCGAAACGGCAGCGAAGTCAGCTTTTGTTTCGACAATTGCAGTTTCTGGTTGATCCTTTCCATTAGCGGATAACCCCTTGCATAGCCTTGGCATCGCTTGCCAGATTGGCGATAACGCTTTCACCGGCAACCATCGTCTGTCCGAGCACGACCTGCGGCTCCACGCCTTCCGGCAGATAAACGTCCAGACGCGAGCCGAAACGTATCATGCCGAAACGTTCGCCGGCCTTATATTCCTGTCCGGCAGCGGCATCGCAGACAATGCGGCGGGCAACCAAACCGGCAATCTGCACAAAACAGATTTCCTTGCCGCTTTTGGTTTTCATGGCCAAAACCTGACGCTCGTTGTCTTTGCTGGCCTTATCGAGGGTCGCGTTAAAAAACTTTCCGGGAACATAGACCGACTGGGTAATTTTTCCCTCGGCCGGCGCCCGGTTGACATGAACGTTAAAAACGCTCATAAAAATGCTGACGCGGGTAAATTCCTGATTACCCATATTAAGTTCCTCGGGTGCTTTGACCTTTGCAATCATCTGCACGGTGCCGTCAGCCGGTGAAACAACCACATTGTCGATAACCGGCGTGACCCTTTCGGGATCTCTGAAAAAATAATAGCACCATACGGTTAAAGCTAAACCGATCCACCCCAGAGGTTCCGCAATAATTGCCAGTAACGCTGTTACTGCCGCAAAAATGCCGATAAACCGCCATCCTTCGCTGTGGATGTTTGGCAGGAGGTAGTTCCGCCAGGAAATATTAATACTTTTCATTCTGTTTTCCTTTATAAAAAGCAGGGTCTGCAAATTGCCGTGACGCTGTCGACTGCCGCAAAAGACAAACCATAGTTATAACGGATATATAAAGAGCATATTTTTATCAAAGACACAACTGTTATTTTCAATCTTCACCGGCGGGAATTCTGATAATTTGTTCTTGCAATTCGGCAAAAAGCTCTGTATAAACGAAAAAGATTTTGCGCTTGTGGCGGAACTGGTAGACGCTGCAGACTTAAAATCTGTTGCCAGCAATGGCGTGCCGGTTCGATTCCGGCCTAGCGCACCAATAAAAAAACACCCCTGCATAAGGGGTGTTTTTTTATTGGATGCTCAGCCAAATCGAACCGGAGGTTCGGAGCGGGAAGTTGGTGAGCGCAAATGCAATGCTGCGCGAACCCTACGACGCGAAAGGGGCCCAACTCATATAGGTTGAAAAAACAATATGGAAAGAATTGAGTTGGGAATTTACATTCCGGCCTAGCGCACCAATATAAAAAGCCACCTTTTTGGTGGCTTTTTATATTGGTATCCGCGCAGGCTGAATCGAGCCGGCACAGTGCCGATTTGAACCGCCGTCCAAAGGCGGAATAACGCCGGTTTTGCCTTTTGGCAAAATTGGACAAGGTCGGCGCAACGAAGAATGAGCCAGCCATTCCGGCCTAAAAAACGCAGTTTTTTATGCCTAGCCCAATCGAACCGGAGGTTCGGAGCGGAAAGTTGGCGAGCGCAAAAAACAATGCCGCGCGAGCCTTACGACGCGAAAGGGGCCCAACTCATATATATTGAAAAATAATATGAAAAAAAATTGAGTTGGGAATTTACATTCCGGCCTGGCGCAGGCTGAATCGAGCCGGCACAGTGCCGGTTTGAACCGCCGTTCCCTAATCTGTCAAATATCGCTTCTTGTCATTTTGCCGCTTGCTTATCTGTTTTTCTTGGTCTATAAGACATTAAAAAACAAAGGAACGATAATGAAAGTAGATGTTTTTGATTTTGAGCTGCCCAAAGAATGTATAGCCTCACAGCCGGCGCACCCCAGAGATACCTCCAAACTTCTTGACCTCTCGCAGGAAAACCGCATTGCCGACCGTCATTTTTATGATTTGCCCGATTTGCTTAATGAAGGCGACGTTTTGGTTTTTAACGATACCAAGGTCATCCCGGCCCGCCTGTACGGCGCACGCGGCGAAGCTTTGGTTGAGGTCACCCTTTACCACCCAGTCGACGGCATTAACTGGATGGCCTTTGTCAAAAACTCCAAACGCCTGAAACCTAACGACGTTATCAAATTTTATACCGATACGGTTTCTGCCGAAAAATCTGATTTTGCCGCCGTTGTTATCGAAAAAACCGAAGAAGACGGCGTTATGATATCTTTTAACTGCACACCGGCCGAACTGGCGCACAAGCTTGAGCAGTTCGGCTTTATGCCGCTGCCTCCTTATATCAAGCGTGAACGCCCGCAGCCCAATTCTTTATGGCACCGCTTTAACGACGAGGAAAATTATCAGACTGTCTACGCCCGTCACGAAGGCGCCGTTGCCGCGCCGACCGCCGGACTGCATTTTACCGATGAAGTTTTGCAAAAACTGCGCGACAAAGGCGTTCAGGAAGTTTTCCTGACCCTGCATGTCGGCGCCGGAACTTTTCTTCCGGTCAAAACCGATGACACCAAAGACCATAAAATGCATGCCGAATACGGCGTTATCACACAGGACGCCGCCGATACCATAAATCAGGCGCGCAAAAACGGCAAGCGGATAATTGCCGTCGGCACAACCTCGCTTCGCCTGCTCGAAACGGCGGCCGACAATCAGGGCATTCTGCATCCCTATGCTGACGAAACCAACATTTTTATTACTCCCGGTTACAAATTTAAGATGATTGATATGCTTGTTACCAATTTTCACCTTCCTAAATCCACCCTATTCATGCTGGTTTGCGCCGTTGCCGGACTGGAGCGCATGCAGGAAGCCTACAAACATGCCATCCGTAACGGCTACCGTTTTTATTCCTACGGCGACAGCTCAATCCTTAAATGTGTAAACAAAATTTAACTTTTCGGCCTTATAATCCTTTTTCAGTTATATGTTAAACCGAGGCTTTTGAATCAATGCAAAAACTGGCGCTGGCAGAAAAAATTTTTCCGCTGATTCTTCACATGCTGTTTCCGGCACTTTTGTTCGGCGGCTGCCTGCTCGGCTTTTATCTGGGTGCGCCGTTCTCCTCCCAAACCGTGTCGTCAATGCACGTTTTTTTCTATGTTTTCAGCTTTGCCGCCACAATTATTCTGTTGTATTTCAATCTGAACAAATCCCTCTTTTTTATATTCAGTATCGTCATTGCCTACATCCTTGTTAACCTGCTCAAAAATTTGTATGGCGAAACTTTTGCCGATACCGCCGCTTATCAGAACCTGTCGGTATTTTTGCCGGCAAATCTGCTCTTTTTTTATTTTTGGCCGAATCATCGTTTCCTTTCCCGCGATACTGTCGCTCTTTTGCTCGGATTTTTTGCGGAATTTGCGTTAGCCGAGCATCTCAGCCGCTCGGGCATTTCTCTTGCCCTCATGACGGAATTTCCGGGCATCGGCCGTTTTAACCTGCTCTCATTTGTTCTTTTTTCGGTTTTGTTCGCCTGCACCTTCGCCAATGCGGTCCGCTTGGGCGATATATGGAATTATAACGCTGTGTTTGCCGGGCTTTTTACCGGCTGCGGGCTGTACTATGCCGCCGCCGCTTCCGGCCTGACAATATTTTTTCTCGGCGCGATTGTCTGCCTGTTATATTCAATCTCGCAAAACATTTATATCGAAACCTACCGCGACCCGCTGACCGGATTATACAGCCGCAATTCTTTTATCATCCATTCCAAAAATTTTCCGCTCAAATACAGCCTCGGCATTGTCAGCATAGACGACTATGACAAGCTTGCACAGAATTTCGGCAGACATACGCAGAACACTTTGATAAAACTTGTAACCCGCAAACTTCTCGAACTGGAAAAAGAAGAATCGATTTATCGTTACAGCCCGGATGAATTTGTTATAGTTTATAAAAACTTGGACAAGAACGAAACTTTTGCGCAAATTGAAGCCATTCGGCGTGCTGTTGCCTCTGCCCTGTTTGAATATTCTCCGCGCAAAAAAGCGCTTAAACTGACCATATCCGGCGCCGTTTCCGAGAAAAAACGCCAGGATTTAAATTCTTTTGAAGTATTGGTGCGTGCCCGCAAGGTATTGCAAAAAACCCGCAGTTTCAGCCACAATGTTACCTCCAAAGCCTAAACGGCAGGTTTTTTCAGCACTTTCCACACCACAAACAGGCCGATGATAATCAAAGGCACAGATAACATCTGCCCCATCGTGATGCTCCCGAAGAAATAGCCGAGCTGGGCATCCGGCTCGCGGAACTGCTCAAGGGCAATACGAAAACAACCGTAGCAAATGATAAACAAAGCCGATACCAAACCCCTCGCCTCGCGCACTCTCTTATATTGCCACAGCCAGTTCAGGATAATAAACATCAACAGCCCTTCAAAAAAAGCCTCATACAACTGCGAAGGATGGCGCGGCACATAGCCTCCCGAAGGAAATTTGACAGCCCAAGGCACGCTGGCCGCCCTGCCCCATAACTCGTCATTGGCAAAATTGGCCAAACGTCCCAGAAAAATGCCAATCGGCGCGTATAACACCACCAAATCGGTTAAACGCAAAAAACTGTAATTGATTTTGCGCGAATACAGCCATGTCGCGGCAATAACGCCGGCCGCACCGCCGTGAAAAGACATTCCGCCTTTCCATATCTCCAACAAATGCCACGGTTCCAGCCACATCTCGCGGCCGCCGTAAAACACGGCATATCCCAGACGGCCGCCGATGACAATACCCAGCGTCAGATAAAACATAAAATCCTCAACCTGCGCTTTTTGCAAACCGAGTTTGTTCTTCTCGACATTGCGGTTTATCATCAGCCAGCCGAAAATGATTCCAATTAAATAGGCCATCGAATACCAGCGTATGGCTACTGGGCCGAGTGAAAACATAATCGGAGAAATATTCGGAAAATCCAGACCTGTCATTTGCAACCTCGCATAAAAATAAATTTACTAACACTATATTAATAAAAAAAAATATATCCACATCTAAAAAAAAGAAAAAAAATTTTTACCAGACAACGTATTGTTTTTCAACAAACTTATAAAATATAATTTATCCACATCTGTGAATTAAGTGGAAAACTCGACTCCGGCGGTTGAATTTACCGACTCGCCGAGGATATGCTGTTTCCAGAACCCGATTACAACTTTAATTTCGGAGTATGCGAAATGCTATTGGCGCAGAAATTAGCCCAAGAATCCAACCCTATCGACCTTGTCGAAAACATTTTCCTGTCCAAATCTTTCGAATTGGAACGCCGCAGCCTCAATGAAGTCGTGGTCGAAGTTCAGGGCAAATGGAGCAACATGCTGCTCTTTTTTGCCTGGGAAGCCAATATGCAGTGCCTTCATATTTCCTGTTTAATGGATATTGAAAACAAAATTGAAAACCGCAGCAAAATTTTTGAGCTTCTCGCCTTAATTAATGAAGAATTATGGGTCGGGCATTTTTCATACTGGACAGAACAAAACACGCCCGTTTTCAAACATTCGATTTTCATGCGCCAGGATGAAGATGCGTTTGAAAGTAAACTTTCCCAGATAATCGACATTGCCATCAACGAATGCGAACGCATGTATCCGGTCTTCAAGGTCGTTCTGACCAAAGGCATGGAACCGCGCCAGGCGCTTTATCCGATGATGATGGAAACCGCCGGGCAAGCCTGAATTTTCCCAAAAACAAAAGCGTCTGTTCCCGAAAGAACAAACGCTTTCATCAACAATAAGTCAGTTAACCTTCAGCTTCGCGCAGACGAGATCTGTCAGATCCTGTACGGTATTCACTTCGTCGGCGCTTTCCCCCAGAGCAATGTCATAAAGGTTTTCGCATTCCAGCATCAGCTCAAAGATATCAATGCTGTCAAGTCCAAGCGCATTTCGCAAGTTGTCTTCCAAATTAACCGTTGAAATTCCTTCCGCTTTCGCCTTCACCAACGCGCTGATTTTTTCGCGCACTTCCTGTTTATCCATAAGCCTTGTCGTTTAGTTAAGTCCCTGAATAAAGTCGACTAAATCGCCGACCTTTCTGATTTTTAACTCTTCGCCGTTGAAACAGATGCCGAACTCTTTTTCGCAACGCATGGCTATTGCCGTCATGTCCAGACTGTCAAGTCCCAGCGTGTCCTTAAAGTCATCTTCCTCGCTAAGGCAAACCACATCTGCCCGAAAAGCTGCCCTGCGGATAATCAGAACCAACTTTTCTACAATTTCTTTTCGCTCCATAGTTTATCGGTTTTAGACTATTTTCCTCTTTTTCCGCGGCGCTGCGGCTGTCTTTTAAGCTGCCGCACCTTACGGCTGCGATACACTTTTTCGCGGCGTGCTGCCAAATCCCGGCGGTAAATCTCCGGCGGTGTCATGACGATGCGCATGCCCATGTAGCCGAAAAGCTCCATAAGATACGCCATTTTCTTGAAGAAATACATAGCTGTTTTGTTTAAGGTTAAACGTATGTGGATTATATCTATATCTAAAAAATTATTTGGTATAGATATATCATTACAAAAGATTCATGTTGAAAACAAGAATTAAATTCAGCGGCGGCGCTTTTTCTTCCAGCGGCTGACATTTTCATTATGCTCATCAAGCGACAGGGCAAAATTATGGCCGCCGTCGCCGTTGGCCACAAAATACAAATAGCCGCTTTCTTCCGGATTCGCCGCAGCTTTGAGCGAATCAAGCCCCGGATTGCATATCGGCTTTGGCGGCAGTCCGTAGTATTTGTAAGTATTATAAGGGCTGTCGACTTCAAGGTCTTTGCGCGTCAAAGCTCTTTCCAAGTCCGTTTTTCCCTTCGTCAGCGCATAAATCACCGTCGGGTCGGTTTGCAGCCGCATTCCTTTGCGCAGCCGATTCACAAAAACCGACGCTACCAAACCGCGCTCTTCGGCAATGCCGGTTTCTTTTTCGATAATCGACGCCAGAACCAAAAGCTCAGTGCTGTTTTTTACCGGCACGCCCGCGGCGCGTTTCTGCCAGGCTTCCTGCAATGCCTTTTGCATAGCTTTCTGCGCCTGGAGGATAATGCTGTCTTTACTGTCACCGTGGACGAAACTGTATGTTTCAGGCAGCAGCTCGCCCTCGCCGGGCCTCAGCGTGATTTCGCCGCGCAAATTGTCATCCGCCGCGATAACATCCAGTATCTGCCTTGTTGTCAAGCCTTCCGGCAGCGTGATTTTGCGGTACATTACCTCGCCGCGCGCCATTTTGTTAATCGCTTCAAACATCGATATATGCGGCGCAAATTCATATTCGCCCGCTTTCAGGCGCGTATCCAGCTGATAATACCGCGCAACAAGCCGGAAAAGCCACGGTTTGTCAATAACGCCTGCTCCATTAAGCCGATAGGCAATATTTCCGACAGAAGAACCTTTCTGAACAACCATCTGCACAGGTTCAGCCAGCGCTCCGGGTTCATATATCCAGTATTTGACTTTGGCAACAATAATCACCCCAATCAGAAGCAATAAAAAAATAAGTTTTTTCATATTGTCACCCGTCCATACAGAGAACTCCCTTCAGATGCTTAAAGCCCTGAAGGGAGTCCGGTTGAAATTATATTTTTTTAAACACAACGGAAGAGTTGGTTCCGCCGAAACCAAAGGAATTCGACATCGCGGCTTTGATTTCGCGTTTTTTAGCTTGAAGCGGCACCAAATCAAAATCGGCCAGTTCTTCCTCCGGATTATCCAAATTCAGAGTCGGCGGACAAGTCTGCGTCTGCAAAGCCATAATCGAATAAACGGCTTCAACCGCGCCGGCAGCGCCGAGCAAATGTCCGACCGCCGATTTGGTCGAAGACATTGAAACATTCTTAATGCCCTCATCGCCGAACAGCCGTTTGACAGCCATCGCCTCGCCGACGTCGCCGGCCGGCGTAGATGTGCCGTGCGCGTTAATATATTGAATATCTGACAGCTCGACGCCGTTCTCCCGGGCATGGTCTGCCGCCATTTTCATCGCGCGGTACGCGCCGTCGCCTGAAGGCGCCGTAATATGATAAGCATCGCCGCTCATGCCGTAGCCGACAACTTCGGCATAAATCTTGGCACCGCGTTTTTTGGCATGTTCATATTCTTCCAATACCAGAGCGCCGGCACCTTCGCCCATGACAAAACCGCTGCGCGCCTTGTCCCACGGCCGCGAAGCTTTTTCCGGAGCATCGTTAAAATCGGAAGTAACCGCTTTCATGCGGGCAAAACCGGACAATCCCAAAACATTAACGGCCGATTCCGCGCCGCCGGCAACCATCAAATCGGCATCGCCGCGCGCAATCATCGCCGCTGCGTCGCCGATGGCGTGCGTTCCGGTTGAACAGGCCGTCACACAGGCATGATTCGGTCCTTTAAGACCGTATTTAATAGAAAGATTACCGGAAATAAGGTTGATTAAACAAGACGGAATAAAGAATGGCGAAATCCGTTTCATGCCGCTCTCGTTGAAAGAAACAGAATTGTCGTAAATTGTCTGAAGCCCCCCGATGCCGGACCCCATCATCACGCCGGCGCGGTATTTTTCCTCTTCGCTGACGTTTTCCGGATTCCATCCGGCGTCTTCAAGAGCGTCTCCGCCGGCAGCCAGACCGTACAAAATGAATTTGTCATTTTTTTTCTGATCTTTTGGCGGCAAAACGGTATCAGGATTAAACTCGTGTTCGCCTTCGCCCCACGGCACCTGTCCGGCGATTGTGACCGGAATGTCCTTCAAGTCGATGTTCTCGATTTTTCTGATTCCGGATTTCCCCTCCAAAAGACACTTCCAGTTATATTCAACGCCCCGTCCCAAAGGAGAAACGATGCCCATACCGGTGACAACAACTCTTCTCATGCAAGTTTCCTCTGCTTGTTAGTATCCACATAACAATGAAACTCGCTTATAGAGTATGAGCGAGTTTCACAATATTTCCAAAGTCATACAGACTTAAGCATTCTTAGAAAGATAATCGATAGCATCTTTAACAGTGAGAATTTTCTCAGCAGCTTCATCAGGAATTTCGCAGCCGAATTCTTCCTCGAAAGCCATAACCAACTCTACTGTATCCAAGCTATCAGCGCCCAAATCGTCGATAAAACTAGCGTTTTCAGTAACTTTAGATTCTTCTACGCCAAGATGCTCTGCAACGATTTTCTTAACGCGGTTTGCTGTATCAGTCATATGATAAACCTCAAAAAAATTAAAACAATTAATCGGATCAGTCCGACCCGTGATTGATTTGTTAGCATAATTTTATCCTGTTTGACAAGCATTATTTTAAAAAAACGCACACAAACCCCAAATAAATCTTGCTTTAAGGCGCAAAAAACATATACTTTAAGGCTGATTGAAAGGTGGATAAAATGACTAACATAATTGAAGTTAAGCAGCTTACCAAAAAATTCAAGCTCAAAAAAAACAACGGCGGCCTGAAATCGCTTTTTTATCCGGAATACAAGAACATAACCGCTGTCGACAAAATATCGTTCAACATCAAAAAAGGTGAGCGTGTCGCCTTTATCGGCCCCAACGGCGCCGGAAAATCCACCACCATCAAAATGCTTTCGTCCATTCTTCATCCGACTTCGGGAACCGCTCTCGTCAAAGGGCTGGTACCATGGGAAAACCGTCAGAAAATAGCCTACGACATCGGCACTGTTTTCGGCCAGCGTTCGCAGCTTTGGTATAATCTGCCGGTACAGGACAGTTTTGCCCTCATGGGAAAAATATACAACATGGACGAAATTGCATTCAAACGCCGTCTGTCCAAGCTGGTAAACCTTTTTGAAATACGCGATTTGCTCACGCATCCGACCCGGTCGCTTTCGCTGGGACAGCGCATGCGCTGCGAAATCGTCGCCTCGCTGCTGCACAAGCCTCAGATTCTGTTTCTGGATGAACCCACCATCGGGCTTGACGTCACCGCCAAAGAAATTATCCGCAGCCTGATAAAAAGGCAGGCGCTGGAAGAAGAAACCACTTTGCTGCTCACATCGCACGACACCGATGACATGGAAAAAGTCTGCGAACGCGTTATCATCATCAACAAGGGAAAAATCATATTTGATGATTCGCTGACGCGGCTCAAACAATCCTACCTCAGCAGGAAATATATCGAAATAACCACCGACTCCGGCGATAAAATCAAAGAAGTGGTCAACACCCGCGAAACTCCCGTCAAACAGGCTTTGGACGAGATTGTCAAAAAGTACCACGTCACCGACATGACGGTTGAAAATCCGCCGATGGAAGAAATAATCAAGGAGATTTACAAGCGTGACTAAATCTTTTGGCAAATACTGGGCGTTGTTCAGCATCTCGTTCAAACAGGCCTGGAGCCGCAAAGCCAATTTGTCGGGGCTGTTGTTTTTCCTGTTCATTCTGCTGTTTATCTATAACCGCCTGTGGGAAGTCATCGGCATACAGGATAATGCCGCCGGCCTGAATGCCACGTTTATCTGGTACCTGCTTCTGGCCGAAATGATAATTCTGTCCTCCCCGAAAATGGAACGCACCCTGTTTGACGACATTCAATCGGGTACAATGGCTTACTATGTCAACAAGCCCGTTTCTTTTTTCATCATGCGCTATTGCGAAGGGCTCGGCAACATGAGCGTATCCTTTTTGCTGATGGGAATTCTGGGCAGCATTGCCACTTTTGCCCTGACCGGTACGCCGCCGTTTGAGTGGAAATACTTTCCGCTGATATTGTTGATGTGCTGGATTTCTTCCTGTATCAACGTGTTGTTTTACACCGGTATCGGCTTGTGCGCATTATGGCTCAACAGCATCCGCACGCTGGCCATGGCATTTGAGCGTCTGGCTTTTATTTTCGGCGGGGCGATTTTTCCGTTAAGCATATATCCCGAATGGTTTGTCGGCATTGCCAAATGGACGCCCTTTTATTCGATTTATTACCTGACAATCAAACTGGTCTATGACTTTTCATGGACAAACCTGGTAACCGCCGCTGCATTAAATGCATTTTGGGTCGGGTTGATACTGCTTTTTATTACCGGCGCTTATTCCAAATTAAAAAAGAAAGTCGACGTCTATGGCGGATAATTTCATCAAAATGTTCAAACTGTTTATGTTCGTCCAGAAAAGCAACCTTAAAACCGCTTTTTTAAGCAAAGGCGACGCTTTGGTCAACGTTGTTATGATGACTGTCAATAACCTGTCCTTCATTTTCATGTGGTGGGTAATTTTCCAGAACAAAGGGTCAATCAACGGCTGGAACTTCGGCGATATGGCGTTGTTGTTTGCGGTTATGAATAACGCATTTGCAACCTTCGCGCTGTTTGCGCGCGGCACCCAGCTGCTGCCGGAGTTTATTGATAACGGCAATCTCGATAATTTTCTGGTATCCCCGCGCAACAGCCTGTTCATGATATCAATCTCGGAATCCACTTTTGCCAACTGGGGCGATTACATCACCGGGTTCCTCATGTTTTTTGTATCGGGATACGTTACTTTCGCAAACTTCGGCCTGTTCATCCTTGCCAGTCTGCTTGCTTTCGTGATTATGTTTTCTCTGCGGGTCATCCTTTCGTCGCTGGCTTTTTTCGCCGCCGATACCCAGCGCCTCGGCGACAACGTCTTCATGGCGTTTCTGACATTCAGTTCGCAGCCGGCTTCAATTTTTACGGGCTGGTACAAAGTCGTTTTTCTGACAGTCATTCCCGCCGGTTTTGTTTCTCTTTATCCGGTTGAACTGATTAAGGAACATTCGCTGCAGGCTCTGACCGTTATGGGGCTGGGAGGCATTGCCTTCTTCCTGCTGGCTGTCAAAATTTACCGCTGCGGCCTCAGGCATTACAGTTCGAGCAACCGCTTCGGCATCAGATAAAAGATGAAAAGCATTGACAAAAAGCCCGACTAATCATAAGTTTAATGTAGTTTTATAATCCTTGGGAGATATTTGAATGAAAAAGATATTTTATATAGTCTTGGTAATTGTAATTTTGCTGGTTATCGGCCAGATTATCAGAAAAAATCAGGCTCAGGTAGCCGAACCGGAAGTTGTTACGGTGGAAGAAAATATTGTCGTTGAAGGCAGAGCTGCTGAAAACGCCGACGCGAACGCCGACGGCGCCGTCGCGGTTGAGGAAGAAGAAGTGGTTGTTGTCGACCATGAACCGACGGCCGAAGAAACCGAAGTTGACGAAAACGTCGTCGAAACCAACCCGGAAGCGACGGCCGGACAGGATGAAACGATTGTCGAATAGAAATATTCCGCAAATTTTTGTTACCGAAGGCCGTTGTAAAAAGCGGCCTTTTTTATTGTTTATTGAAAAAAAATTACTATATATATTAGCGGAAAAAAAATTAGAAATTAACTGAAAGGAGTATAGAACTTTTCTACGGCAGCCGGCTGATGCTAAAAGTTGAAGAACTTGACATATGAGCCGGATAATAAGAATTAAGGAATTTTGCGAAAGAATGTACAAAAAAGCGTACATGACTGGGCAAAATATCCGCTAATTCTGTATTAGGCGGCCATAGAGCAAGTTCTCTGAGAAAAAGATGAAAGTAGGCATCATAGGCGCCGGCTCCGTCGGCAGCGCAACGGCTTTTGCTTTAATGATGAAAGGCGTTGCCAGAAAAATCGTTTTAATTGACGCAAATGAAAAAAAGGCTCAGGCCGAAGCAATGGATATTGCCCATGCCGCCCCGTTTGCTTATGCCAATAAAATCAAAGCCGGAACTTATGAAGATCTTGAGTGTGCCGATGTCGTCATCGTGACCGCCGGAGCCAACCAGAAACCCGGCGAAACCCGGATTGACCTGCTCGGCCGCAATGTCAAAATATTTGAAAGCATCATCCCCGAAGTCGCCCGCGTTGCGCCGGAAACAATTTTAATCATCACATCCAACCCGGCCGACATCATGACTGAAGTCGCCCTGAAGCTTTCCGGTTTTCCCAAAGAACGCGTTATCGGTTCCGGCACGGTGCTGGATACTTCGCGGTTTCGCACTTTGCTGGGCTATCACCTCGGCGTTTCGCCGCAGTCGATTCACTCTTATGTCTTGGGCGAGCACGGCGACAGCGAAGTTTTGGTCTGGTCCAACGGCGACGCCGGATCGGTACAGATTGAAGAGCTTGCCCGTGTTGTCAACAAACCTTTTACGCCCGATGTCAAAGCGCACATCGACGATTGTGTCCGCAATTCGGCCTATAAGATTATTGAAGGCAAAGGCGCGACCTATTACGGCATTGCCGGCGCTCTGTGCCGCATCTGCCAGGCAATTGCCAACAACGAATATGCCATTTTGACGGTTTCTTCCAACCATGACGAAGTTGAAGGCGTCAACGACGTCTGCGTCTCGCTGCCGACCGTTGTCGGCAAACGCGGCATTCACAAGGTTATTTTTCCGCGCCTGTCGGAAAGCGAACACCGCGACTTGCGTTTCAGCGCTGAAAAGATTAAGGAATATTCCGACAAAGCGGTTGAAATGCTCAGCGCCAATAAACAATAAATCCTTTACAGAAAAACCCGCCGGTTTCAGGCGGGTTTTATTTAATTCTGCACATCCCAGTCCATTATCTCGACCGCCGCCGGATTATCCGGCTGTCCCGTAATACTGAGCAGCACCCTGACCGGCAGATTGTCGGTTTCGGCCTTAAGCACCTCCTGCCTGTCAACTTCAAACCAAAAGGTTTTGCCTTTGCGCCGCAATTGAAAATTATAAAAAATATCGGGCTGAATCTGCGCGGCGTCTTTTTCCAGCAGCAGGGTTTTATTTTTATAAAATCTAAGCTTATTGGCTTTGGAAGAAAACTTCATCTCCGTTTCATACACATCGTTTTCTTTGCTGAAATGGATGCGGATATCCGCCTCGGAAGTCAGGCTCATTAAATCAAACCCCAAACGAAAATCGCCGTTGAGCAGTTTGGGATAAGCCAAAACAATTCCCTGCGAGCCGATTGCTTCCTGCACGTAAAAAGACTTGTCCCCGGCTTCAAAAATATTCATATCGGGATGAGCCAGCCATTCAGCCAGCTCGGCCGGCGCAACCTTATTGTCGCAGGCAGACCGGACATACCACACGCGGGCGCCGAGAACGCCGAACAAAACCAGCACCAGTCCCAATATGATGTATTTTTTCAAACCTACCTCCCGAATACGGCGTCTTTCAAGCGTTTAAGCGTCTGTTGAGCCGCCGGGCGCGCCTTTTGGGCGCCTTCGGCCAACATGGCTTCAACTTCGTCATAGTGATTCATATAGTAATTATATTTTTCCCTTGCAGCACCGACCTCATTAACAACCGCATCCAGCAGCATATTTTTGATATGCCCGTAACCGAGTTTGCCCTGACGCAGACCGTCACCCATCTCCTGCAATTGTGCAGCGGTTGCGATTGATTTATAAATTTCATAAACCAGTATTTCCTCGGGATCTTTCGGCTCTTCCATCGGACGGGAGTCGGTTTTGATAGAAAAAATTGCTTTTTTGATTGCCTTGTCATCTTCAAACAACGGAATGACATTGCCGTAAGACTTGCTCATCTTGCGGCCATCCACTCCCGGTACCACCGCCACATGTTCGTCAATATAATATTCGGGCAGACGCAGCAGTTCTTTGTGATAATGGGCGTTTATGGCACCGGCAATGTCGCGGGCAATTTCCACATGCTGCACCTGGTCTTTGCCGACCGGCACGATATCGCTGTCATAAGCCAGAATATCGGCAGCCATCAGCGTGGGATAAGTGTAAAGCCCCATGTTAATGCCGTCATCGTCCGGTTTGCCGGCTTCGCGGTTTTTATCCACACAGGCCTTGTAGGCATGCGCTTTGTTCATAAAGCCTTTGGGCGTATAGGCATACAAAATGGTCGTAATCTCGGGGATTTCGGGAATATCCGACTGCCGGTAAAACACCGATTCTTTCGGGTTTAAGCCGCCGGCCAGATAAATGCAGGCGATTTCTCTCATTTTCTGGTTCAGCACGGCCGGATCCTTTTCAGCGTTGATTGCGTGATAATCGGCGATAAACATATAATGGCAGCCGCCTTGCGCAACAGCTTTTTTGCCGAGTTCAATCGCCGGCTTGATAGCGCCGAGGTAATTGCCCAGATGAGGCGTTCCGGTCGGCTTAACGCCGGTTAAAATCGTTTTTCCTGCAAACATTTAGAGATATTCCTAATTTTTCTGTTGAATTTATTTAGAATAATAGATACTCTGTTTAACCGGTTAAATCAATAATTTTTTAGGACAACGAATATGTTAGACATCAAATACATTATCGACAATCAGCAACGGGTTAAGGACTGCTTGGCTAAAAAGGGATTCGCTTCCGAAAACGTCGACAAACTGGTGTCAGCATATCTCGAGATGAACAAACTCAAAACTTCTTCGCAGGCGCTTGCCGAGGAAAAAAACAAGCTCAGCAACTCAATTAAATCCGCCTCTGCCGAAGAACGCCCGGCAATAATTGCCAAAAGCAAAGCTCTCGGCGAAGAATTGAAAAAACAGCAGGAAGAGCTTGCCGAAATTGAAAAAGATTTTGAATTGCAGATGCTGCGCATGCCCAACTACCCCAGCCAAGACTGCCCGGTTGCCCCGGATGAATGCGGCAACGTTGTCATCCGCAAAGTCGGCGAACCGCGCAAGTTTGACTTTACGCCGCGCGACCATATAGAGCTTATGGAACTCAACGACTGGTCGGAAATGGAGCGCATTGCCAAAGTATCCGGTTCCCGCACCTATGCGATTAAAAACGACCTCGCCCAGCTTGAACTGGCCATGCACATGATGGTGCTGGACAAGCTGCGCAGCCATGGTTTTACGGTCATTACCGTACCGTCTATTTCCAAAGAAAAACCGCTTTACGGACAGGGATACCTGCCGTTTTCGCGCGATGAAATTTATTATATGCCGGCTGACGACATTTATCTTTCCGGCACTGCGGAACTGATTCTCAACTCGCTGCGCGCCGATGAAATCCTTACCGAAAACGAACTGCCGATTTTGTATGCCGGTTTCTCCCCCTGTTTCCGCCGTGAAGCCGGAGCCGCCGGCAAGGACACCCGCGGCTTGGTTCGCGTCCACCAGTTTATGAAAACCGAACAGTTTGTCATCTGCAAAAACGACATTGCCGAAAGTGAAAAGTGGCACCAAAAGCTTTTGGCTATTTCCGAAGAAGTTTTGCAGGATTTGGAACTGCCGTATCAGGTTTTGGACATCTGCACCGGCGACATGGGCGCCCCCAAGTACCGCCAGTATGACCTTGAAGCCTGGGTACCGAGCCAGAATTGCTATCGCGAAACCCATTCCTGCTCCAACATTACCGACTGGCAGGCACGCCGCACCAATCTGCGTTACCGCGACAATGCCGACGGCAAAGTCAAATACGTACATACCCTGAACAACACCGGCATTGCCACGCCGCGCGCTTTGGTTCCGTTCATTGAAAATCATCAAAACGCCGACGGTTCGGTTAATATTCCGGCCAAGCTCCAGCCTTATCTCGGCGGCAAAAAAGTCATCGGCAAAGGCAAATAAATGCCGCTCGATTTTTCAAAAGTCAAATATGTTTTGTTCGACTGGGACGGCACGCTGGCCGACAATCAGAATGTTGTCCTGACGGCTGTTAATCAGGTTTTGGACGAATATGGGCTTCCCGGCTGGGAGCAGATGAAACATAAACGCAATCCCAATCTGTCTTTGTGGGACAATTTTGCCAATGTATTCGGCAACAACTGGCGTCAGGCATATGAGCGCTATGTTGAAATATACAAAAAACTTTCGCCGTCCCTGCTCCGCTGTTTTCCCAAAGCGGCTGAAGTCCTGAGCCTGCTTAAAGATGACGGCGTCGAGCTGATGATTATGACCAACAAAGACCCGCGCCTGCTGGAAATTGAGCTGCCGCGGCTTTATGACCCGGCGCTGTTCTCGCGCATAACCCCGGGACACGAAGCGCCCAAAGACAAGCCGCACCCCGAACATATCATTTACACTTTGCGCGGCCTGCTGGCACCGCATGAAATCAATCCTGACGATGTCTGGATGGTCGGCGACAGCAATCAGGACAGTGACTGCGCGCTGGCTGCCCATGCTTTGCCGGTACGGATCAACGCGCCGCTTTTCGGCGATGACGGGCAGCGCTCCGAAAATATCGTCTGGCTCAAAGATTTTGATGAATTTTACAATCTGTTAGCAAAAAATTAAAAGCGGTATATAATAATGGCTCTATCGATTCTAATTAATCCGGGAGCCTTTCATGTTTGGCAAATTTGAGTTTGATTACGGCAGCCTGCCTAAATATATTTTTGTCGCGGCGCTGATTATTGCTGTCGTCATCCTTAACATCTACTTTGTAAAGTCCTATATATCATCTAACAACGAGGTTATTACCGATTATGCTCTGAGAGATGAAGACATGAATCCAACCCGCGAAGCGGCTGTTGCCGGCCTGTTTTACCCTTCGGACATTTACCAGCTCCAAAAAGATATTGAAGGCTATCTGGAGATGGTGCCCCCGAGCCTGAACAAACGCCCCCATATTCTGATTGTCCCGCATGCCGGCTATCTGTATTCGGCCAAAGTTGCCGCCCACGCCTATCAGAAAATTCTGCCTTTTAAGAACCAAATAAAAAAAGTTTTTCTGCTTGGCCCGTCCCACCGCGTATTCGTTGACGGCGTCGCCCTGTCGTCCGCCGGAAATTTTAAAACGCCGCTCGGCGATATCCCCGTAAACAAAGCCATAAACGCCGAATTGTCCGCGCATGCGGGTTTTGCGTATAATGACAATGCCCACCGCGACGAACACGCTTTGGAAGTCCAACTGCCGTTTTTACAAAAGACACTGTCCAAATTCAGCATTATTCCTATGGTCTACGGGCGCGCCGACCCGCAAAAAATTGCCGAAGTTCTGGCACCTTATATTGATAAGAACGACTCATTGCTGATTATTTCGGCAGATTTGTCACATTATCTTGACTACGACACCGCAGCCGAAGTTGACGCCCAAACAGCCGCCATGGTTGCCGAAAGCCGCCCTTTGGACGAACACCGTTCCTGCGGGGCAGCCGGCATTAACACCGCCATGCTGCTGGCACGCAAATTCGGGCTCAAACCGCACTTGCTTGACATCACCAACTCCGGCAGCGTCACCGGTGACATGAGCAGCGTCGTCGGCTATGCCGCATGGATGTTCAGCCTGCAGCCCGCCGAGGAAGAAAAGCTGCCCGCGCTGGAACAGGAAGTTGAAAATCTGAACTACTTTGCCAAACACAATAAAGCCGATTTGCTCGGCATTGTTGCCAAAACGCTGGAACGCGCCGTCGCCGGAAAACATTTCACGCCCGAACGCGCCGATTACCCCGATGTTTTGTTCAATAAAGGCGCTTCTTTTGTGACTCTGACCAAAAACGGCGAACTGCGCGGCTGCATCGGCTCGCTTCTTCCCAACCGCGCAATAGCCCTTGACCTCGCCGATAACGCCTGGCAGGCGGCAATGGCCGACAGCCGTTTTCCGCCGCTGACGCCGCAGGAACTGAAAGATATCAAATTCAGCATTTCGCTGCTGACCGGATATGAACGCGTCAAATATACGGATGAAAACAGCCTGCTCGCACAAATCAAACCAGGCATTGACGGGCTGGTTATACGCGACGGCAACCGCCAGGGTCTGTTCCTGCCGTCTGTCTGGAAACAAATTCCCGACAAGAAGGAATTTATCGGAAACTTAAAAATTAAAGCAGGCCTGAGCCCTTCCTATTGGTCTAAAGACATGAAAATATACCGTTTCAGAACCGTGGAGATAAATAATGCAGATTAAAGGATACGAAATAGCAATTTCCGAAGAAGAACTGGATCGCATTTTTGCCAATCAAATACAGATTTTCGAAATGATTGATGAAAATTTCGAAGGATATAAAACTTTGGCAGAAGGCGACAAAAAAGCGCTCAAGCATTTGGTTCGCGCTGCCAAAATGATGAATGACGCCGCACTGGAACAAGACCACCCGCTTAATCTCAGCCTCAAAACCGGCCTTGAGGAAGCGGCTCAGACCAGCTCACACGCTGCCAAGGCTCTTCGTTTGTTCAATTCGCTCAACGGTGTTGCGGGGCTCAACGGCATTGACCCCGACCCGGTAGAAATATTTAAGAATGTCCACGGTTATAAAGGCCGCAATTTTTATCCCGCAGATTTGAGTGTTGATGAATTTCATGCCATCCTTGCCCGGATGCTTGAACGCGGCAAAACCGAAGAAGTCCGCAAAATTGTTTCCGCCCGCACCATGGTGCGCCGTTTTGGAGATGAGCTGAAAGCCATAGATTATACCGAATATTTTGCGCCGCTGTTTTCCAAAGTTGCCAATGAACTTGAGCTGGCCGCACATTACTCGACCAACCACGCCTTTAACGACTATCTCGGCTGGCAGGTTCAGGCGCTGCTTCAAAACAACGAAGATATGGACCAGCTGGCTGACAAACACTGGGCCGTTTTGCAGGACACGCCGCTTGAATTTACCCTCAGCCGCGAAAATTACGATGATGAGATGACCCCGACAATCTGTGACAACCCCCGGTTGTCCGCCATGCTCGGCGAAGCAGGTATTGAAATTACCCCCAAAGACATGCTCGGCGTCCGTGTCGGCATTGTTAACAAAAAAGGGACGGAATTGCTCCTGACTTTCAAAGAACAAATGAAAAATCTGGCCAAACTCATGCCTTTTGCCGACCGCTACAAACAAAGCATCGCTGCCGGCAATGAACTTAAGCAAACCATGGTTGATGTCGACTTGGCCGCGCTCCAAGGCGATTATGCCCAGTGCCGCGGCGCCATTACCACCGCGCAGAATCTGCCGAACAACGACAAATTGTCAGTCAAACTCGGCGGCGGCCGCCGCAACGTCTATCACCGTCAGGTACGCATGACCGCCGACCCTGAACGCACGCGCCGCATGCTTGACGCGCTGGTTGCGCCGGAACTGCATCCCTATTACAATCCCGAAGCCGAGCATATTTTCGTCATCGGCCATGAAAACGGGCATTCGCTCGGGCCTGACAGCAGCTATCAAAATGCCCTCGGCATTTATAACCATATCATCGAAGAAAACAAAGCCGACGTCATTTCCATAACTTTCATGCCCGAATACGCCAGAGCCGGCATTATCAGCGAGCAGACCCTAAAGGAAATTTATACGACTTGGATTGTCCGCCTGCTGCTTAAAGCCAAACCGCAGTTGATACAGCCGCACCGCGTCGGCGACCTGATTCATTTCAACTTTTTGCTTGAACACGGCGCCGTCCGCTTTAATTCTGAGCAAAAACTGGAAATAAACTTTGCAAAAATGGATGAAGTCATGCATAAGATATTGCGCGAAACAATAGACGTCCAGCTTTCCAAATCCCCGCAGCGCGCCAAAGAGTTCATCGACCGCTGGAGCGAATGGGGCGAACTGCACGAATACATTGCTTCGACATTGCAAAAACTGGGCATAAAACCATACAAAGAAATCAGGATTCACTTATAAAATGTACTACAGCTTTTTTGAAATTTTCTCTATCGGCGTCGGCCCTTCGAGTTCGCATACCGTCGGTCCCATGCGCGCCGCCAAAAGATACCTCGACAATCTTCAAAAAAACGGCAAATTCGAACAAACCGCGCACATAGAAGTTACGTTGTACGGTTCGCTGGCGCTCACCGGCGTCGGCCACGGCACGGTTAAAGCCGTCGTCTATGGCTTAATGGGTTTGGAAGCCGAAGCGATTGATCCCGAAAAGCCATATGTCGTTGCCGTTGAGCGCGACAATATTCTGCACCTCGGCCAGCAGCGGGCGATTCCTTTCAGCTTATCCAAAGACATCGTTTTCGCCAAAGACACTTTTCTGCCCGAACATTCCAACGGCATGAAGTTTGCCGCCTATGATGATAAAGGCAGACTTTTGCTGGAAGAGGTTTATTTTTCTGTCGGCGGCGGCACCATTGCCCGCCGTGATGAAATTTCCAAACGCATTGAACGCGAGCCTTATAATGTTCCGCATCAGTTCGACACTTGCCGCGAATTGCTGGAACAATGCGAAAAATACAAACTTGATATTTCAGACATTGTTTTGCAGAACGAGGTTTCGCTGCGCAGCGAGCGCGAAGTCCGCGAAGGCATTTTGAAAATCCACCGCGTTATGCAGGCCTCATTAGAGCGCGGCATGCATGCGCGCGGTATCCTCCCCGGCGGCCTCGGCATCAAACGCCGCGCTTCGGAAATATTTACCAGGCTTGAAGAAAAGTTTCTCACCAACGACATGGATCCGCTGATGATTATCGACTGGATTAATCTGTGGGGTTTTGCCGTGGCTGAAGAAAATGCCGCCGGCGGGCAGATTGTTACCGCCCCGACCATGGGTTCGGCCGGCGTCATGCCCGCAGTGATTCGCTATTATGAAAGATTTGCTTCTGCCAAATCGCCGTATTCCGTCGATGAAGGCATTATCAAATTTTTAACCACAGCCTCGGCTATTTGCAGCCTGTATCGAACCAACGCTTCCATTTCCGGCGCCGAAGTCGGCTGCCAGGGCGAAATCGGCGTTGCCTGTTCAATGGCGGCTGCCGGGCTGGCCGCGGCCATGGGCGGAACCAACCGCCAGATTGAAGACGCCGCGGAAATTGCCATGGAGCACAATCTCGGCCTGACCTGTGACCCGGTCGGCGGCCTGGTGCAGGTTCCCTGCATTGAGCGCAATGCCATGGGTGCGGTCAAGGCTGTCAATTCGGCGCGTCTGGCCATGCGCGGCGACGGCGAACACTTCGTCAGCCTCGACAGCGTCATCAAGACCATGTACCGCACCGGCTATGACATGAACAACAACTACAAGGAAACCTCTCTCGGCGGTCTGGCCGTTAACATTGCCAATTGTTAGGAACAAACCTTTTTTGCTTGCCAATCAGGCAAAAAAGCGCGACAATCCGGTATCGTAAAAACAGTGACAGACTTAAAAAGAAGAGGAACACATGTTATCGAAACTTTTTAAAGGCGAACTTTCGCTGGCCGCTACTTTTTGGAAATTCGGCGTTTTGGGGCTTATTGCCATCAAACTGGCAATTCAATTGTTCGAAAAATTGCTGTCGGGCTACATCCCGAGCGGCAGCATTTACAATTTTTTCACGCATTATTTCCACCCAATTTATTCTTCCAAAATGAGTATTTTCTGGACTCTTTGGTATATTTCGGCTTTGTTGGTTCTGGCCGCTTATTCCTGGAATATTGTCCTCGGTGTATGGCGCAGCGCCAATAATTACGACAAAAGCGTCTGGCTGAGTTTTTTGGCCAAGGCCGGCATAATCGGTTTGCTGTTTGTTATTTGGAGCTCGGTTCTGATGACCGCCGCCCGTTTTTTAGGATTTTAAAATGAAAATTATATTGACTGTTCTGGTTCTTTTCATGCTCGCAGCCTGCGTTGCCGGAGAGTTTACACCCGAACGCCACGCCTTGTACGAAAGCTCGGTCGACTGCGAAAAAACGCCTCACCGCTGCGTTCAGGGTTATCCCTGGTAAGCAAAGATAATGGTAGAAGTTGTTACTCTGGGCTGCCGCATCAACAGTTATGAATCCGAAGTTTTAAAAGAAAAGCTGTCCGGACAGGATAACTTGATTATTGTCAACACCTGCGCCGTCACCGGCGAGGCCGAACGCCAGTGCCGCCAGACAATACGCAGGCTGCACCGCGAGCATCCCGGCGCAAGAATTATCGTCACCGGCTGCGCCGCGCAGATAGCGCCACAGAAATTTGCCGCTATGGAAGAAGTCGACCTTGTTCTCGGCAATAAGGAAAAAGCCGAAATTGAAAAATATCTCCAAACGCCGTTGACCGAAAAAACAATCGTCGGCGATATTTTTGATTATGACGGCTACGACAAATATGTCATTACCGGGTTTGAAGGGCGCCAGCGCGCCTTTGTGCAGATTCAGCAGGGCTGCAACCACCGCTGCACATACTGCATTGTCCCTTACGCCCGCGGCGCCAACCGTTCGGTACCCGAAGCCGAAATCATCGTCCAGATAAAACAGCTTCTGGCACAGGGTTTTGAAGAAATCTGCCTGACCGGCGTTGATGCCTGTTCTTACGAACCGTCTTTCAGCAGCCTGGTCAGACACATATTGGAACAGATTCCGCAGCTGCCCTCGCTGCAGTTCGGTTCTCTTGATCCCGCAGCCATTGATGATGAATTTGTCGAACTGGTGCATATATATAAAAACATTCATCCGCATTTTCATTTTTCAACCCAATCGGGAGACAATATGATTTTGAAACGTATGAAAAGGCGCCACACCCGCGAAGACGTGATTAATCTCTGCCGCAAACTTCGCGCTGCCCGCCCCGAAGCGACATTCGGCTCTGATTTCATCTGCGGTTTTCCGACTGAAACGGACGAGCAGTTCCAAAATACCGTCAGACTGGTACGCGAAGCCTGCATTGCCAAACTGCATGTTTTTCCTTATTCGGAACGCCCCGGCACGCCGGCCGCCCTCATGCCGCAGGTACCGGTTGAAACCCGCCGTGAACGCGCCCGGATTCTGCGGCTGGAAGGAGATTCTGCCGATGACTAGCTGGTTCAAAAAACTGGGACTCGGACTGCAAAAATCATCCGCTAAAATCAGTACCGGAATAAGCGGGATTTTTAATCAGAAAAAACTCTCCGCCGACAGCCTTGACGAGCTGGAAGAACTGCTCATTTCTACCGATATGGGCATTAAGGCCGCTTCAGAAATTATTGCCCGGCTTTCTGCCCGCAAGTTTGACAAAGACATAGGCGAACAAGATATCCGCCTTGCGCTGGCCGAAGAAATCGAACAGATTTTGGCTCCTTGCGAAAAAAACGTCAGCCTTGACAATAACGCGCCGGAAGTCATACTGTTTGTCGGCGTCAACGGCGCCGGAAAAACCACAGCAATCGGCAAACTTGCCGCCAAATTCTCCCGCATGCAGACCAGTCTGATTGCTGCCGACACGTTTCGTGCCGCGGCGGTTGAACAGCTGAAAATCTGGGGCGAACGTAATCATGTGCGCGTTTATTCGGGCGCGCCGGGCTGCGATGCCGCCGGACTGTGTTTTGAAGGCCTTAAAGAGGCGCTCAGGCAAAAAGACCGTTTGGTATTCATTGACACCGCCGGCCGCCTGCAAAACAAAACCGGCCTCATGGACGAACTCAAAAAAATCACCCGCGTCATCCAAAAAGTTATCCCGGAAGCGCCGCATCACATCTGGTTGTGCCTTGATGCGACGACCGGACAGAACGCGCTTGACCAGGCCAAAACATTTAAGGACATGGTCGATGTCAACGGCCTGATTGTCAACAAGCTTGACGGCAGTGCCAAAGGCGGCATTCTGGTGGCAATCGCTGCGGAAACCGGTCTTCCTGTTCTTTATATCGGCGTCGGCGAAGGCCTTGACGATTTGGATGTTTTCAACGCCCGTGATTTCAGCCGCAGCCTGGTGGGAGTTGACTGATGCAGGATATGTTGGAACTAATGCAGCCGCCGGCGGCTCAGCTTCCCGAATTTACGGTTACGGAAATATCCGCCGAAATAAAACGCCTTGTTGAAACAACCTATAACAAAGTCAGAATCAGAGGGGAAATTTTCGGAGCCAAACGCGCCGATTCCGGCCATTGGTATTTGTCGCTCAAAGACGAAAACGCAGTGCTGTCGGCGGTCGTCTGGCGGGGCGTAGCCTCTTCTTTGGCAATCAAACCGGAAGACGGCCTTGAGGTTGTCGTGACCGGCCGTATCACCACGTTTCCCGGCAAATCATCATACCAGGTTGTCATTGAAGCCATGGAAGTCGCCGGTGCGGGCGCCCTGCTCAAGCTGTTGGAAGAACGCAAAAAACAGTTTGCTGCCGAAGGCCTGTTTGATCAAGCGCACAAAAAGCCGATTCCTTTTCTGCCGCGTACCATCGGCGTTGTTACCTCTGCCAGCGGCGCAGTCATCCGCGACATTATCCACCGCGTGCGCGACCGTTTTCCGTCACATATCCTGATTTGGCCGACCCCGGTACAAGGCGCCGGAGCAGAAATAAAAATTGCCGAAGCGATTAACGGCTTCAACCGTTTGAATCCGCGCCCGGACGTCTTGATTGTCGCCCGCGGCGGCGGCAGTTTGGAAGATTTGTGGTGTTTTAATGAAGAAGCGGTCATCCGTGCTGTTTATGCTTCGGAAATTCCGGTTATCTCCGCGGTCGGGCACGAAACCGACACCATGCTGATTGACTATGTGACGGACAAGCGCGCCCCGACCCCGACCGGCGCCGCCGAATTTGCCGTTCCGGTACGCGGCGAACTGTTGGCTCAGGTTCATACCCTGAGCGCCCGCCTGCTTAATTCGGGCGCCCGCTGTTTTTCCGAAAAACGCAGCCTCTTACAGGGTCTGGCGCGCGGCATACCCAATCTTGAGCAAATTCTGGCGGACGCTGTTCAAAAATTGGACGACCGCATTGAACGGCTTAACAACGCCTTTAAGAACCTGCTGCAAAGCAAACGCAGCCAAATGGAACTTTCCGGGCTTAAGCCTTATTACATCAAAAACATTTTTGAAAAAAATCAAGAAAATTTAAATAATCTGCTGCTAAGGTTAGAATCAGTTTCGGTAGAAGCAGTCCTCAAACGCGGCTTTGCCTGGGTCAGAAACCAGAACGGACAAACCGTTTACAACCTGCCGCAGGCCAAACGGGCAAATCGCCTGGAAGTCCGTTTCTATGACGGCTGCCTTGCGCTTAACCCAACAGACAAAGCCTCTCCCGAACCACGGAAAAACACTGCCAAAACGGGAAAAAACAATGATTTTCAGACAGACCTTTTTGATTTTTAGCTTTCTAGTCATTGCCGCTGCCGCACAAGCGGCGGAGCTTTGCGGAAACCTCCGCCAAGGCGAAATTTTAACCGGAAAAACCGATTCCGGTTCAAAGGTTATTTTTGGCGGCACCGAACTGCACACGGATGCCGAGGGACGTTTCTTGCTTGCTTTAGGACGAGATGAAAAAGCCGATCCGGAGATTACATTTATAAACGGCGGCAAAGCCGCCGCGCATAAACTGTCGGTTGCACCGGGCGACTGGGACATCCAAAATATCAAGGGCGTCCCGCCGCGTAAAGTCACCCCGTCGGACGCAGACCTGCGGGATATTGAAATCGAGCAAAAACTGTTAAAAGCGGCTGTTAACACCAAAGATTCGTCGCCATACTGGAAAAAGGGGTTTATCCGGCCGGTCGAAGGACGTATCAGCGGCGAGTTCGGCGGCCAGCGTATTATGAACGGCGTTAAGAGAAACCCGCATGCCGGCACCGATATCGCCGCCAAAGAAGGAACGCCTGTTAAGGCAGCTTCCGACGGCATCGTCGTTCTGGCCGCGCCGGATTTGTTTTATTCCGGCAATGTTGTCGTTGTCGACCACGGCTACGGGTTGCACACCATATATGCGCATTTGAAAGAAATTCATGTCCGGCGCGGTGAAAAAGTCAAACAGGGCAGCATTCTCGGCCTGGTCGGACAGACCGGGCGCGCCACCGGACCGCACTTGCACTGGGGCGCTGCGTTGAACGGAATCAAATTCCGCCCGGCATCGCTTCTAAATATGAACAACAACAGCGATTTTTGTTTTACTTTATGAACGAATATTGTAGTATGGACGTAAAATAGGCTTTGAAAAGAGGTTTTGCATGAATGAAAACGCACACAAACAGATAGCTTGGGATAGTGTTGTCTGCCTTATTGTGGATGATGACAAATTCTCACGCACTTTTATCAAAACTGCCCTTTACCAAATCGGTATTAAAAATGCCAAAGAAGCCAGCACCACCGAAGAAGCTCTCGAACTTCTTCACAGTTTTAAGATTGATGTAATTCTTCTTGACCAGCAAATGCCGGAACGAAACGGTTTGGATCTCGCCAAGGAGCTTCGCGGCGACCAGACTGAAAGCGGCTCCGGCACGCCAATCATCATGATTACCGTCGACACAAAAGAACGAACCGTACTTGACGCCAAGGATTTGGGCATCCAGGAATATCTGGTTAAGCCGATTTCCCCTCTGGCTCTTAAAAAAAGAATTTGTACAGCCTTAGGGCTGGCTCCCGAAAGAATGTAAAACCGTGACCAATTTACTGCAAGTCTTCCTGTTATCTGTTTTACAGGGCATTACTGAATTTTTGCCGGTCAGCTCGTCCGGCCATTTGATATTATTTGCCAAACTGACGTCTTTTTCGGATCAGGGACTGGCACTGGATGTCGCCGTTCATGTCGGCTCGATTTTGGCAGTTATGATATATTTTTCGGAAGATATCTGGAATATCGTCAAAAACCTGTTTAAAACATATTTTATTCCCAATCTCAACAATCCCGGCGCCCGCCTTTTCTGGCTGATTGTCATCGGCACGCTGCCGATTATTGTCGTCGGTTTTCTGTTGGAAAACTCGGGAATGGAATGGCTGCGCAGCACAAGAATCATCGGCTGGACAATTCTTGGTTACGGCATCCTGCTTTATATCGCCGACAAAACCGGTATGACCATCCGCAAAATTGACCATCTGACTCCAATAGACGCTCTGCTTATCGGATGCGCTCAATGTCTGGCGCTGATACCCGGCACCAGCCGCTCGGGAATAACAATTACCATGGCGCGTTTCCTTGGCATGGAACGTCGTGACGCCGCCAAATTTTCGATGCTGCTGTCCATTCCGGCCATTATTGCGGCGGCATGCCTGGTTGCGTTTGAGATGTACAAAACAGGAAATTTGTCCGACATAGTAACCGCGATTGACGGCATAACATATTCCTTCGGCGCCTCGATTATTGCTATTTATGTCGTCATGTGGTGGCTGAAAAAATCGACGTTTTTGCCGTTTGTCATTTATCGTGTATTTCTCGGCGGATTTTTATTGCTAGATTCCTACGGATATTTAAATAAGTTTCTTGACTAATAAAAATTTTCCGTTTATATACAATGTCAGTGTTTCGCAAGAAACATCAATATATCAAGCCCTGGTGGCGGAATTGGTAGACGCGCATGCTTCAGGTGCATGTTGGCTCAGCCAGTGGAAGTTCGAGTCTTCTCCAGGGCACCATAACAAAAAAAGCTCCCAACGGAGCTTTTTTTGTTATGGTGGAAAGAACTTGTTAATTTGCAACGCCGCGACAGCGTGCTAAGCAAATATTACAAGTACTTTGACCGAAGCGAAGTTTGTTTTGCGACAAACGCAAAACTTACGAAGCAAGACCCCAAAAACCCTCCTAAAAAGGGGGGGGTATTTTGGTGCCATAGAACAAACTTTTTAAACTTCCCATAGGAAGTTCCTAACATCTTATTATAGCCGCGCAAAACAGCAAACACATCACTTTCGAACGCAACAAAAAACCTCCCGGACGGGAGGTTTTTCGTCATAAAGCCCAAACTTATTACTTTTTCATTTTCTGCATAATTTCATCGGCATAAGGCTTAACATAATCCGTCGGCAGGCAGTAACCGACCAACAGGACTATGCCCCCGATAAACGGAATCAGGCCAATCAAAATAAACCAGCCGGAGATTCCCAAATCGCGGACGCGGCGAACAGAAATTCCGATACTCGGCAGCAGAACGGCCAAAACGGCAACCGTCGCCAAAACCGGCAGCTTTAACAAACCGGCAATCAGGCTGACCGCAAAGACGATAATAAAGACAAAAAGATTAAACATCCAAAATTGCGTACGGGTTGCGCGGCCGTTAAAATCCAAATAATGGTTTTTCAGCACATCTACAAAATACATGTTAAAACTTGCTTTAATGTTTTCAAAATTCATTTTTTTCTCCTATAAAATATACCGACTGTCCTAGTTTTAATCTCTCTTGACATAAAAAACAACGTAAAATTAAAATTATACGTGCTATTATTTAAGTACGGCACCAATCTGTATACAATTCGATTGCCACAAGCAACAAACCGGTGTAAAAAAAACATTATGTCAGAAAACTTGTCCACATTGTTGCTCGAATGGTATGCCGCCAACGGCCGTGACCTGCCCTGGCGGGTTAAAGGCGGCGCGCACCCCAACCCGTACGTTATCCTTGTTTCCGAATTTATGCTGCAGCAAACCACCGTTAAAACGGTTATTCCTTATTTCCATCGTTTTATGGAACGCTTTCCGACAGTCAGCAGCCTCGCCGAAGCGTCTGTCGAAGACGTTTACCAGTACTGGCAGGGCTTGGGATATTATTCGCGGGCGCGTTCTTTGCACGCCGCAGCCCGCATGATTGCCGAAGACTGCGGCGGAATTTTTCCGCAAACCCGCGAGCAAGTGCTCAAGCTGAAAGGCGTCGGCCCCTATACCGCATCCAGCCTGCTGGCACTTGGCTTTAATCTGCCCGAAACCGTCATTGACGGCAACGTTATCCGCGTCATCTGCCGCCTTTGTCATTTTACCGAACCGGCAGCTGAAATTATGGAAAAGATAAAACAAAAAGCTGCGGCTCTGACTTCCCGCCGGCATCCCGCCGACTACGCCTCCGCCATAATGGATTTGGGCGCAACCGTCTGCACCCCCAAGAAACCGCTGTGCCTTGTCTGCCCGTGGCAGAAACACTGCCTTTCCTGCGGCAAAGCCGATGTTGAAAATATCCCTCTCCGCTCCAAAATCGCAAAGAAAGAAAAACAGGGAATAGTCTACCTTATTACCAATTCCCCGGGGCAGATATATATCCGTAAGCGTATCGAAAAAGGACTGTTGTCCGGACTATGGGAATTCCCCTGGTCAGAAGATGACAAACCTTTGCCCGGCGCTGAAGATACCGGCAGCTCAGTCACCCACGTGTTTACCCACATCAAACTCCGGCTTAAAATTTATAAGCTTGAAAAAGAATATTCCGGCGACGGTATCTTTATTGCGCCGGACGAGCTGGATAACTTCCCGCTCTCAACCTTAATGAAAAAAATCTGGACGCAGATTTCCTGCCGGTCTAAGGACGCCAAGTGACGATTCCGTTTTGCGGATGAGTTTGGCGCCATTTTATAAACTCATCATAAGTCCGCACATTATCCCGCATGACCGCCATGTAATATTCGATTCCCGGTATCTTGACATCATCAGGCGTTTGCCATTTCAGACGCAGGATTGTTTCTTTCAGCTCCGGTGTTAACGCAGCGACAATACGCGCCGCCATATCCTCAAAATAACCGTCATAGGTTGAGCCTTTGACAATATGCATCATGTCAATCTGCCATAATTGCCCGTCATAATCTTCATACCACGCATGCCATTCCAGACAGCTGTCTTCTTCGTCCAACAGATTGGCATATTCGATTCTTTTAATGCGCGGTTTATCCGCCAGCCGGGCTATTGCCCGAAAACTGTCGGCAAGTTTCAGCTCCGGCGTATAAATATGAAAATCAATGTCACGGTGCTTCATCAGCAGCCCCATTTTGAGAGAACCGATTAAATTGACTTCCGCGCCGATTTCCTCCCAACATTCGATGACCCCGCTTCCGGCAATCACCAGCCGGGCTTTTTCCTGATTTTCTTCGGCCAGCCGCAAAATGTCTTCCATAACTCTGCTCCGTAAAAAAACCGCAGCCGTTCGACTGCGGTTTTTGGATAAACAATCAGCCTTACCCGATTTTGGAATCTTTGGTAAGCTGTTCGCCGGTCTGGGCATAAGCGTCAACCGCGCGCGCCGCTTTCTTGGACAGGGCGATACAGCCCGGACCGGAAACACAGCCGCCTTCGCAGCACATAACTTCCAGCATATTGTTCTCACCGCCTTTGGCCGCATAGCGCTTAAGCAGTTTGATGTTCTCCTTGGTCAGGCCGTCAACCTTTTCGGGACGGATGTCAATGCTGTCGCCGACCAGACTCGCCACCGCTCCGGCCACGCCGCCGGTAACCGGAAACTGGCGTCCCTGGGCATGCGAAAGCTTACCGAACGGAACTTCTTCGCATTCGTCAACATTAATACCGGAAGCAACCAGCATCGCGCCAAGTTCTTCGAAAGTCAGGACATAATCAACGTTCGGATCCCACTCCGCCTCGGCGCGTTTGGCCAGACACGGGCCGACAAACACGGCAACGCATTCGGGACATTCCTGTTTAACCAGCTCCGCCGTATAATACATCGGCGTTTTGGTGTCCGAAACAAACGGGCGGATTTCCGGAATATGCACCTGTGCCGCACGGAAATAGGCCGGACAGCAGGAAGTTGTCATAAAAGGCTGACCATGCTCCATTCTCTCGACAAACTCGGCGGCTTCTTTCTGCGTGGTAATATCGGCGCCGACGGCAACTTCAATCACATCGGCAAAACCGAATTTTTTCAAAGCGCCGGCCAGATTATTGAGCGAACCGGGAAATTGCCCGGCAATCGCCGGCGCCAGCATGGCCACGACTTTTTTGCCGGTTTCTTTAATCTCGCGCATAACGTCAATCATTTGCGAACGCTCGACAATGGCGCCGAACGGGCACGATGCCAGACATTTGCCGCAGGAAATACATTTTTCGGTATCAATATGTTCTTTGCCGAATTCGTCCTTGGTTATCGCGCCGACCGGACAGGCCTCTTCGCACGGAACCGGAATTTTAACGACGGAATGATACGGGCAGACCTCAAAACACTTGCCGCAGTTGACGCATTTGTCCGGATCAATATGGGCGCGCCCTTTGACAATCGAGATGGCTTCTTTCGGGCAGTTCAGGCGGCAGGGCTGCGCAAAACAGCCGCGGCAGACATCGGTAATCACATACTGCGATTTCACACAGGCCGAACAGGCAATATCAATGACCGACAGTTTGTTTTTCGGCGCCTCTTTGCGTTCAAGCGCCTGTTCGCCGTATTCTTTGAGACTGGTCAGCTCGTCCTGCTCTTCTTCCGGACAATGCCCCAGACCGGCCATACAGCGGTACTTGAGCACCGCGCGGTCTTTATAAATACAGCAGCGGCTGGGCTGCATTTCTTTGGGGCGCAGTTCCAGCGGGATTCTGTCCGCATTGGCAAATTTATCATGCAAATAGCTTTCGGCCAGTTTAATCAAAATTTTGGTACGCATTAAGTTCGCGTTATTCTTAGGTATCAGCATTTATTTCAAACTCTTCAGTATCTATATCATTAACAGCTTTTTTTAATTTCTTCGCGGATTTTATTGACGACCTTTTCATAGGTGGCTTCTTCAACCAGTTCGTCATTGACAAAAACAAACGGACCGTTGTTATATTTTGTTTTAACGTCCTTGCATAAATTCATGCACCGCTCTTCAATAATTTCGATATGATCTGCAATATCAGCCGGCGCATTAAATTCCAATGACTGGATTTGGGCGGCTCCCATAACAAAACAGGAAGTGCCGACGCAGATTCTAACTCTAACTTTGTTTGCCATCTCTCAAAAGTCCTTTTCTATATGTATTTGACACTAATTTCTTTCAGGTATTTGTCCTGCAAAATCCTGAATATCTTTTTCACAATATTGCGTCGGATTTCAAGCTCCATCGGCAAATTGGGATCCTGGTGGGCGATGTTGATTTTGGTACCGACCACAAAATCAATCTTGTCGCTGTCCAACAGCAGTTTGGCCAGCCGGGTCGCCCCGTTGTTTTTATCGGCATCAATGCCTTCTTTTAGCATACGGTACACATCAGTCAAGGTTAAAATTCCTTCCGTGACCAAATCAATGCCTTCCATTGTTGAACACATCGGGATTTTTTCGTCAAAAGACGTCTTGTCAATCTCGCATTTCAGACAAAGTTCACGCTCGATAATATTGGCCGTTGTGCCGCCGCAGATTGCCGTCTTGCCGTCATAAGCAGAAACCAATTCGGCAAATTCGGCGTCGCGTTTTTCGTCAAACGGAGGGCCGGTCAAAACCAGCAGCTTGCGCGGCTTACGGAAATACAGCACGGTGCAGCTGATATCGTCGCCGGCTTTCTTGTCAACTTCTTTGCTTAAGGCTTCCTGCACAATCGCATGCGCCAAATCGCTGGCAGAAATTGTCGGGTTCCTGCGGATTTTCTCCAGCACGAAGTCCAGACAACCCTGCCGCTGCCAGCCCAGCGGATAAAGCCGGTTGCCCAGCCCGGCCTGCGTCACCCCGTCCGACATCAGAATAATCCGGTCTTCTTCCTGATTCGTCAGCTGCGATATATTAATTGTCCGGTCTTTCCACTTTTCGGAATATATCTCGCGGTAACGTACATTGACGGCCTTGTCGTCGCGGATAAACATAAAAGGCGGGTTGTCCATCTCGAATATGCGCGTTTTGCCGTCGAGCTGTGTATCCACAACCGAAAAAGTCGCATAGCTGATTTTACGAATCTGACAGACCGGCAGCGCGTCCATCATAACTTCCGACGAATGCATCAGTTCCATATTGCTTTCGACAAACTTCATTGCCATCCGCGTTGTCATCGATGACAGGATATTGGCTTTGACGCCGCTGCCCAGCCCATCGGACAGTATGGAAATAATCCGGCGCTCTTCGGGGATCTTTTTGGAATACACCGTGTCGCCGAAACAATCTTCGCCGTGTTTCTGCTGCTGCGCCGAACCGATTTCGATAAATAAAGAGTCGCTCATCGGCTAAAACTTCCTCTCGGTCGAATTGGTACGGATTTTAACCCCCTCGTTCTCGCGATCGTTCACGGCATAGTCTTTGGCGATAGAACGCAAAAGCACTTCCGTTTCAGCCATGTGCTCGCCCAGAGTGCATGCAATCTGCTGAACAGTCGCCAGATTCTTATGGATAACTTCCTTTGCCCTTTCGGCAATCTGCTCTTTGTGCATCTCGGCGTTGGTCACATCTTCGATAATGCCGCCGACGCTTTGTTTCTTATCGATATTAAAGACCACCACGTCAAACATCTTGTCTTCGTGGCGGACATGCTCTTTGTGAATATCCTGTTCCAAATCCAGCGACGCCGTAAACAGATTGGTAAAGCTGACAAAATCGCGCAGATTGGCACCGTACAGATTGTTGTAGTCATAAATTTCGGCATGTTCTTCCTCGTTCCAGAACGTATCGCGGAACTGGTCGTTGTATTCCATGATATTGAGCTTGGCATCGGCAATTACAATCGGCGACGGAATGCAGCGGATAAGCGCGTTGGCTTTGCGCTGCGCCTGATGTTTCATGTGCGAAACGCACATTTCGGGCTCGGCCTTTCCTTCCAGCAACGCGCAGGCAAAATTGCGGCAGGTGTTATAACCGCAGCCGCCGCAGTTCAACTCGTCCTCAATGCTGTATTTGCCGATTCTCGTCAGTACTTTGCGAATGTCGCTTTCCTCAAATTTGCGGTCCAAGCCGTTAATATCCTGCGACTTATAACTTTCGGCTATATTGTACTGCGGTTTGCGTGAAGCGGCTTCGTCAAACGACGCGTTTTTGAGGATTTCCATTCTCTTTTGCAGGCCGGAAGCCTTGTTGCTGGTACAGGGGCCGGACACGCAGCCGCCGTAACAGGCCAGGCATTCCAGAAAAGTCGGCCGGTTCAGGTTGTCGATGTCAATATGCGTCAGCTCGTCCTGCAAACTGTATATGCCGGTAATCTGCGCCATATAAACGTCTTTTGACAGATTATGCGGTTTGATGGTTTCAATCATACCGCCCTCAATCGGATAAGCGCTGCCTTCTTTAGCATTATCCAGGGCAAAAACGTCAAAGACGCCGGGCACCAATTCTTCCGGATTAATGTTTTCATCTTTCAGCCACTGGCGCAAATCCTCAAAACTCAGAGCCAAAGACAACAGCTCCGGATGCCTGTCGGCTTCAAACTTTTTGGCAATGCACGGGCCGATAAAAACGGTTTCAACATTCTGTCCGAACTTTTCTTTAAGCATCCGGCAGTGAGCCAGCAGCGGCGAAGCCACCTGCGCCAGATACGGCGTCAGTTCCGGCAGATATTTCTCAACATATTCAACCACCGCCGGGCAGGCTGTGGAAATCATCAGCCGGTTTTCGTTTCTGGCAACGGCATCTTTGAGCTGGCGGACGGTTTCGGCAGTCACTTCCTGCGCGCCGAGCGCCGTTTCGCTCACGCCTTTAATCCCCAGCCGGCGTATTGCCGCTACAATCTGCTCCTTGGTATATTCGGGAAATTCCGTCACCCATGACGGCGCCAGCGACACATAAATCTCGCGATTGGAAGAAACCAGATATTTGGCGCGCGCCAAATCATTGCGCGGCTGCTTGGCGCTGGCCGGGCAGACTTCGTAGCAAATGCCGCAGGCGATGCACAGCTCCGGCACAATCATCGCCGAATTGTCCTCAATCTTAATTGCCTTGACCGGGCAGCGGCGGACGCATTTATAGCAGTCCTGGCAATCGTTCTTAACGGTATGCAGCGGGAAGTCGCGATTAGACATTACTTATCTCCGGAGTTCGAATTTTGGTTATTCTGATAGTGTTTTTCCAAAATATCGTACAGCATGCCGCTTTCGATATTATTATACTCCACGCCGTCAATCGTAATATTCGGCCCTTTGGAGCATTGGTCACAGCAGCGCAGCCCGGTCAGTTCGACCTCGGCTGACAGGTTATGGCTTTCAAGAAAATTTTGGATTACCTGAAGATTTTTCGAATTTCCGCGTGCAAAACAGGAACTGCCCATACAAACTTTGATTGTCGAAGCCATTTTTTCCTCCGGCTGATAAAACACTTGTAAAAATTATATAATTAAGCTCCTCAAAACGCAACAGAAATAGTTAACGTCCGAAACATATTTTTACTTAGGAAAACATTGGTAATTTGCTTGATATAAGCATAAAGCAAGATTATGATAAAAAGCAAAATGTCAATCGCTGAGAAACAAAATGGCACAAGCAAACAGATTTGTAGCTGAAAAAAATTTACTGGACACGTTGGATCGCATTGCCCGCAATCAGGCGGCATATTCGGTTTTGTATGTCAGTTTGTCCAAACTCAAGCCCAAAAACCGCCATCCCGCCTTTATCAAAATCATTGCCAAACTGTTTGATGATCTGGTCGGTGCCGCCGAAGGTTCAATGTTTATCCTCAACAACGGCGATTTTGCCATTCTCGGCAAAAACATTACTGCTGAAATTGTCGCCGATGCGGTCGACAAACTGCGCAAAGGCCTTGCGTCAGACCCGATTTTGTTCAACAGCAACATCTCAGAATTTGCGCACCTGTATAACTTTCCCGAAGATTTCTCAACTTTGTACGAGTATATCAGACTGCAGATTGACAATGCCAGGCAGCCCGATTTTTCAAACCTTAAATATCCTGTCGAAGCTTCGCAGATGGACGGCGTGCTGGCGCACCTGGACGCCATTAACGTTGCCGAAATCATCAAGCATCAGAGCGTCATCCGCGTTGAAAAAGCCAATCAGTTCAAAGTACTGTTTCAGGAATTCTTTGTCGCTGTCAAAGACCTTAGCACCCTGTATGACAAAAACATCGACCTGACCGCCAACAAATGGCTTTTTCTTTATCTGACGCAGGCGCTTGATAAAAAAACAATTGCTTCGTTTCAGGCTGCCGAAATAAAAAACTGGCCGGCGTGCATAAGCCTTAACCTCCATTTATCATCCGTATTCACGACCGAATTCGACAATCTGGCCGGCAGCCTTTTCGCCCCGCAGCAGCAGATTATTGCCGAAGTCCAGATGATGGACGTATTCAACCGGCTCGAAAGTTACTTTGAAGCCAGAGAAAAACTGCATGCGCAGGGAAACCGGATTCTTATAGACGGGCTGATTCCCGAAACTTTATCCCTGATAGACATAAACCGCCTGCAGCCTGACTTGATTAAACTGTTCTGGAATCCGATGATGGAATATGACACGAACAATCAGGAGCTGCGTGACATCATCAGCCAATTCGGCAGCGATCGGATTATTCTGGCCAAATGCACCGACGACAAAGCGCTGCGCTGGGGAATTTCATACGGTATTCGCGCTTTTCAGGGGCCGTATGCCGATAATCTGGAAACTGCCGTTATCCGCTCGCAATGCCCGGCCGCAGCCGCATGCACAGCGGCTGACTGCCTCAGGCGCCGCCGCCTGATTACCGGCGCCGCGCGCAGCCAGTGCAAACATATCGAACACCTGGAAAAACTGCTGGGACAATAACATGGAAGCCAAAACCGAAACCCGCACAATCCGAACCGATATAGCCGTCGCCGAATATCTGCGCAAGCTCGACGCGGCGGTCGGCGAATATGACGCGATTTATATCAACGTTTCCAAACTTGAAAGCAAAAACATCCGCGATTCCCACCGGCAGGAACTGGCCGACACTTTTGCAGCTTTCGTATCCAAAGCGATGGCGCGTTATTTTTGGTTCGCCAATGAAGACGTCATCGTCATTTACAACCGCCGCATCAAAGACGAAATTTTATCTTGCCTGGTCAAAATCCGTTTTATGTTTCACGACGACGAACTGCTCAAAAATTCCGACAATCTGGAAGCAATCGGCTTTGTCAAATTTTATAACATGGCCGATGACAAAAGAGAATTTTACCATCTTGTCAGCAAATTGAGCCACCAGCAAAACCCGGTCAAACTGCAGACAAAGAAGACCAATCCCTTTGTTGTCAACACAATAGCTTCCTCTGCGCCCGCCAAACAGAAAAAACCGCTCACGCCGGACATTTTGGCGCGCGTTCAAAAAATACTGTCCGTCGCAGATTTTTCCAGCTTTATCCGCCGTCAGGCAATCTGCGCGGTCATCGGAAAATCGGCGCCGCTGCGTGTCTTTGAAGAAGTTTATGTGTCGATTCCAGATTTGCGCGAAATGCTGCTTCCCGACATTGACCTGGTCGCCAATCCGTGGCTGTTTTTGTCGCTGAGCGAAACGCTGGACAAACGCGTTCTGGAAACGATCGGACGCCATGACGACGGCTCGTTGATTGGAAATTTCAGCGTCAACATCAACGTATCGACGATTTTGTCAGATGAATTTCTGGCTTTCGACGAAAGTATCAGCGCTTCAATGCGCCCGAGCATCATTCTGGAGCTTCAGCTCGTAGATATTTTCAGCGACATCAAATCTTTTGTTCTGGCCAAAACTTTTGCCCAGGCGCGCGGATACAAAATCTGCATAGACGGCATCTCGGTTGACAAACTTAAATATCTTAATCGCGCCAATCTCAATTGCGATTTGATGAAGATTATCTGGCACCCGAGCTTTATGGACGTGATAAACGAAGACAAACATTTTATGGACTATGTTAACAAGGCAGAACGCGCCAAAATGATTCTCTGCCGGATTGACGACCCCTCCGCAATTGAAGTCGGCAACTCTCTGGGCATTAATCTTTATCAGGGTCGATATGTGCAAAGGCTCTTAAATGCCGTTGCGCCCAAAGTTCCTTTTACGCTTCGCAAGTAAATCCCCTCTGCAAGCCCGTATTTTGTGCAATAAACAAAAGCTCCCGCCTGAACGGGAGCTTTCTTAAGAATTACGGTTAATTTGCCTGCAGGCTTCTGCGTAACATTTCATCTTTTTTACGGAGCTTTTCTTTCTTGAGCTGCTCAATTCTAATCATATTTTTCCAGATGTGGCTTTCTTCCTCTCTGAGAGCGGCCTCAAGCTGCGCATGCTGGACTTTCAAACTTTCGATGGTAGCCTCAACTTCCGTATACACCATAATATATCTCCTTTTAAAAGGTGATTTATGCTATATATTATAATCATACTTTTAATAAATTGCCACAAAAAAATACAGGAGTAACAAATGTTTGATTTGGAATGGTATCAAAGCCTCGGCAAACCTGCCCTGACTCCGCCGCCGGAAGCGTTTCAGACCGTATGGCCGGTGCTCTATATTCTGATGGCCGTATCTTTTTATTTTTATCTGAAACAAACGCCCAAAATACAACGGCCGCTTGGCATCATCTTTTTCTGCCTGCAATTATTCCTGAATTTTCTGTGGAGTCCCGTCTTTTTCGGCATGCAGCGCATTGGCAGCGCACTGTTGGTTTTATCGCTGCTGATTGTGACCGTCGCCTGTACGGTCTGGATATTCAACAAAACATCACGCCTTGCCGCCGGGCTGCTGTTACCGTATTTTGTCTGGATTCTTTTTGCCTGGTATCTCAATTTTGAAATCTGGCGGCTAAATTAAAACCATAAAACAAAAAGCCGGATGGCGTGTGTATACAAAGTGTTTTGCAAGGCAAGAAAAATTTTAGCGTACAATAAAGACCGCGCAAAATTGCTCTGAATGAGCCGTTACACGCATTTTAATCTTTGCCGATATTAATATTACGGTTAATATTGACGGAAAGGATAATGCCGAAAGCCGCCATAACCGAAAGGATAACAGTGCCGCCGTAGGATATTAACGGCAGGGGAACGCCGACAACCGGAATCAGGCCGAGCACCATCGCCATATTAATCATGACATAAAGAAAAAAGTTTGTCGCCAGGCCGACCGCCGCAAGTTTGCCGAAATAGCTGGTCGTACGCAAAGCGAAAGCATAGCTGTAAGCCAGAATCAAAATATTGACAAGAACCACAAAAATAGCGCCAATCATGCCGAACTCTTCCGAAAGCATCGTAAAAATAAAATCGGTGTGCTTTTCCGGCAGAAAGTTAAGGTGGCTCTGCGTCCCCTTCAAAAAGCCTTTGCCGAATACGCCGCCCGACCCCAATGCGATTTTAGACTGGATAATGTGATAACCGGCACCGAGCGGATCGCGCTCCGGATCCAAAAATGTCAGCACGCGGTTCTGCTGATAATCATGCAGCAGATTCCACGCAATCGGCAGAGAGATTATTCCGCCGAGCAAAACAATTCCGAATTTCCACAATTGCACGCCGACGGCAAAAAACATGGCGCCCGCCGTAAAGACCAGCATTAAGGCCGTTCCCAAATCCGGCTGTGTCATAACCAGCAGCGACGGAACCAATACCATCAGCAGCGGCACCATAATTCCGCGCATGGTTTCGATATTTTGCAGCGACGTGCCGTGGAAATAGCGCGCCAAAGCCAGAACCAAAGCAATTTTCATTAATTCCGACGGCTGCAGCTTTATAAAACCGAGGTTAATCCAGCGCTGCGCGCCCATACCGACATGGCCGCCGACTTCAACAATAATTAAAAGCAGCAATACCCCGAAATAAAAGACATAAGCATAACGCATAAAATACTTAACATCGACCAAGGCCAGCGTAATCATGACAACCAGCCCGATGCCGAAACGCAGCAGCTGATTCAATGCCCAGGGATGCCAGCTGCCGTTCGCCGCCGAATACAGCATAGTTACGCCGACTGCGGCCAAAATAAAGATAAACATGATATAGGCAAAACTTAAACTCTGAATTTTTTCTTTCAGGGTCAAAGACTGGCTTTTAAAACTTGTTTCATAAAATTTATACATTTGTTATTCCACCGGTTTTGGGCTGGCATCAAGCTTGAGAGCTTCCAGCAATAACTTTCCGCCGATCGGCGCCGCCACAGCCGAACCGCTGCGCCCGTGCTCGACCAGAACCGCAACGGCATAGCGCGGATTATTATGCGGCGCATATCCGACAAACAAAGCATGGTTGCGATATTTCCACGGCAGATCCTCCTGCCGGATAATTCCGGTCTGGCGCTCTTTCATGCTGATGCGCCGAACCTGGGTCGTTCCGGTCTTGCCCGCCATTTTAAGGCCGTTAAAATCAAATCTCGACCCCAGAGCCGTTCCGCCCGGAATATTAACCACGTCAAACATGCCCTGCTTGACAAGGGAAATATTGCCCGAACTGATATTCATCTTCTCAAGTTTAGACTTTTCGCTGACTTTGCTGAACGTCGGAACCACCGCATAGCCGCCGTTGGCAATTCGCGCCGTCATCGTTGCCAATTGTATCGGCGTCGTCAGTATATACCCCTGCCCGATGCCGGAAATCAAAGATTCGCCGAGTTGCCACGGTTCCCCGAAACGGCGGCGTTTCCAATCCGTATCGGGAATCAAGCCTTCTTTTTCATTTTCCAGACCGACGTTGATTTTCTGCCCGAGACCAAAACGCCGCGCCATCTCGGCAATTTTGTTGATTCCCACTTTCTGCGCCGTTTCATAAAAGAAAATATCGCATGAATGTTGCAAAGCCTGAACAACGTCCAGATAACCATGCCCTTCTTTTTTCCAGCAGTGAAAAGCATGATCGCCCAAAAACATTTTTCCCGCGCAAAAAGAACGCGTCTGCGGCGTAATCGCTCCGCTTTCCAACGCGGCCAAAGCCACGACCATTTTGAATGTCGAACCCGGCGAATACTGCCCGGCGAGCACTTTGTTCATCATCGGCTTATGCTCGTTTTGATTAAGTTCTGCCCACTCTTTGGCACTGACACCCTGCGTAATCATATTGGGGTCATAAGCCGGCGTCGACGCAAACACCAATATCTCGCCGCTGTATATGTCAACCATGACCGCGGCGCCGGTTTCTTCGCCAAACAGCTCATAGGCTTTGCTTTGCAGGCGCGCATCAATGCTCAGTTCTATCTTTTCGCCCGGCACGCCGTCAACCCGTTCTATTTCTTTCATAACGCGGCCGAAAGCATTAACTTCAAGCTTGAGGTTGCCGCCTTTGCCGCGCAGCTTCTTTTCATAGAGCTTTTCAATGCCGGCCTTGCCGATTTTGAATCCGGGAACTTCCAGCAGCGGATCGTCCTTGACCTTGACATCCTGCTCCGACACCGAAGAAACATAGCCGATGACATGCGCCATTTTTTCACCGTAAGGATAATACCTTGTCAATCCTTCATCGATGATAATCCCCGGCAAATCCGGCGCATTAAGCTGAATTTGCGCGACTTCGTCCCAATTCAGATTGTCTTTGATTTTTATCGGAACAAAGCTCCGATTCTTTTTCAAATCTTTTTTTATTTTTTCCTCTTCGGCTTCCGACAAGGGCATAATCCGCTTAAAGGCATCCAGCGTTTCCTGCACGTTGGTCGTCTGTTCGGCCACAATCATTGCTTGGAAATTCTGACGGTTGGTTGCCAGCATCTCGCCGTATATACCTGCAGATAATATAAGCGGGCAATAATGATAATCAGCAGCACAATCTGCCCCGCCGCCAACACCAGCGACCGACCGATCAGAACTTTTCCCTTATCATTATCCCGGTTCATTATTCTTCATCCTGTATCAGCGTATTTTGCACAAAAGCCAGCAGCAGTGAAACCAGCGGATAGCAAAATACAGTTATCAGATAGCTGAAAAACAGCACGCCGAGCGGCAAAAAGCGGCTGTAATAAACCGACACCACCAACCAGCGCAGCAAAATCGTTCCCAAAGACAGGGCGACAAAGCCGTACCACAAAACCACGAAAGGTTTTGCCGTCAGAAATTTTGACGCGGCATTGGTCAGAACATACAAAACCAGCATGGCAAAAATACTTGAACCCATCGGCGCGGCGCTGATAACATCATCAACCAGCCCCAGGCAGCAAATAGACCATAAATTAAACAAATCCGGACGGTGCACCAGCCAAAAATAGCCGCAAATCAATCCGATAGCCGGATGAATGGTGTTAAGAAACAAAAAATTCAGCGGCAGATAAGACAGCAAAACCAGAAAAACCGAAGACAACAGCGGCAGCAAACGCTGAAACAGGGAATTGATGTTTTCATCCAAATCATCACTCATCGGTATCCCCGTTTTTAAGATTCAGCTGGCTGTCCCTGAGCAGCCCCTCAAGACCGTAATTGATTAGCTTGATGTACTCAAGCTGCTCCAGCGAGCTGAACGGTTTAACCGCAATTTCGTTTTTTCCGGCGCTGACAACTTTGCCGATGGGCAGCCCGGCCGGAAAAACGCCGGCCACGCCTGAAGTCACAATCCGGTCGCCGATATTAATCCCGGCATCCAGCGGCGTAAAAATCAGTTTTGGCAGCGACGTATTGTCGCCCGACAAAATTCCGCGTACCCGCGAACTTTCGACAATTACCGGAATTTTTGAGTTGATATCGGTTATCAGCAAAATCCGCGCATAGCTGTCGCCGGCGCGGTCAACCCGGCCGACTACCCCTTTGTCCGACATCGCCACTTGTCCCTTGCGCGCTCCTGCATCCCCGACATAGGCAATCATCGAATGCGAAAAAGCGTCGCCTTCTTCGGCAATGACGCGGGCGGTAATAAAATCAGATTTCGGCGGCGTCACATAATTGAGCAAATCGGTCAACAGCCGGTTTTCGATTTCCAGAGATTTAAACTTGTCATACAAAAGGTTGAGTTTGCGGTTTTCTTCTTTCAGGCGTTGGTTGTCGGCATGAATTTCCTTCAAATCGCTGAAATAATCATAAGCATGTGCAATCAGCTTCGCCGGGATAACCAGCACGTCTATCACGGGGGAAACAACATCCGTCGCCACGTTGGAAGTTTTTTCTATCAGCACGGTATCGGTTTTGTTCACCAACATCAAAGCAAACGCAGTCAAAAACAAAATTACCAGCGCAAATTTCTTGGCCAGTAATCTAATGTGGCTTAAATGTAAAAATAAACTTCTGCGCCGTTTCATAAATCAAAAACTTTCGTGATAATTCACTCCAAGAAGTTTGGCCGGCGTGTGTAAATAATAAGAATTAAGGGCGGCAACACCGGAGTTTACAAAGACGTAAATGAGGATGTTGCCGACCCGCAAATTCTGTATTAGTTACCAGCCGGACAAGCTTCTCGACTAATACATTGTGGACAATATAGACCGCAATCTTCCGATATCTTCCAATGCCTTTCCGGTACCTTTGACAACGCAGGCCAGAGGATCTTCGGCAATTGAAACCGGCAGGCCGGTGGCGTTGCGCAAAACCTGATCCAGATTGGTCAGCAAAGCACCGCCGCCGGTCAGGACGATACCTTTGTCGACAATATCGGCCGCCAGTTCGGGCGCGGTGTATTCAAGAGCAACCTTAACCGCTTCGACAATCTGAGCCACAGGCTCGGCCAGGCTTTCCGCCACCTGGCGTTCGGAAATGACGATTTCCTTCGGCACGCCGTTCATCAAATCGCGGCCTTTGATTTCGAATGTGCGGCCGTCGCCTTTTTCCGGCGCGCAGGCGGAACCGATTTCTTTTTTGATTCTCTCGGCGCTGCCTTCGCCGACCAACAGGTTGTGGTTGCGGCGGATATAAGAAATAATGGCGCTGTCCATCTTATCGCCGCCGACGCGGACTGAGCGGGCATAAACAATACCGCCCAAAGACAAGACGGCAACCTCGGTGGTACCGCCCCCGATATCGACAACCATAGAACCGGTCGGTTCGGTAACCGGCAAATCGGCACCGATTGCGGCAGCCATGGGTTCTTCAATCAGCCATACCTTACGGGCACCCGCAGCTTCGGCAGATTCCTGAATGGCGCGGCGTTCAACCGCGGTTGAACCGGACGGAACGCAGACAATAACCATCGGAGAAGCAAAAGCGCGGCGGTTGTGTACTTTACGAATGAAATACTTAATCATTTCTTCGGCAATTTCGAAGTCGGCGATAACGCCGTCGCGCAGCGGGCGGATGGCATGAATATTGCCGGGCGTGCGCCCCAGCATCTGTTTTGCCTCGTTACCGACGGCCAAAACCTGTTTTTTGCCGCGGTATTCTTCAATCGCAACCACCGAAGGCTCGTTGAGGACAACGCCTTTGCCCTTGACATAAACCAATGTGTTTGCAGTACCCAAATCGATGGCCATATCAGCGGACAGCCACCCCATAAATTTAGACAGCATTAACGTTTCTCCAAATTAAATAAATTGTTGTTGCTTAATTTTTATAACGATATTCCGTTCTGTGCAAGCGCTATTTGTTTTTTTAACAAATAAATAAGGGGGCAAAAGCCCCCTTTTATATTTTTCCCGGCCGGCCGTCAGCGGCGCGCGCCGGTTTGGTATGAGCGCAGCATAAAAGCAGGACTGATTTGCGGACCTTTCTGCTCAATATTGTCTTGTTTCCAGCGTTTTATCCAGGTTCCCATCCGGCCTTTGTTTTCAATCCAGTTGCCGTAACCGCGGTGGCTGCCGTGAAATCCCTTGGCCAAATCGTTTTTGTCATTGGTATTAATGGCGCCGGTACACAGGGCATACTGGTTTTCCACGCCGAAATTCTGCACGTAATAACCGTCCAGAGCCTCCGCAAAAAGTTTGCCCAGACCTTTGCCCTGTAACGCTGCCGAAACGGCAATCGTATCGTTGTAAATCAGTTTGTCCTTAATCGGAATACCCTCTTCCTGCATTTCCCGGGCTTCCCGCGAACCGGCTTCAATCAGCTGAAAAGTGGCAAAACCAACCGGCTTGTTGGTGGCAATTTCTTCCAAAACAAAAATATCGCTTTTTTGAGCATAGGCTTCATAAGATTGGGGCGTTCCGTCAAAATAAATCGGAAAGTTGTTTTCATATCGGCCGTATTTGTTATACACCGACATAAACTCGGCCGGATCAAAATCCTGCTCGAAAAAAAGGTTGTCGGCAGCAGGCTTGCCCGAAACCGGGGCTGTATGCTCCTTGTCATAAATACCGCGGGGCGTAAAAGCGCTGCTCTTGACAATGCGGTAGCCTTTAGCCGCCAGCAGTTCCAAAGATTTATCCACTCCCTCGAAACCCTGAGCGGCAAGAACTTCTTTGCGCTCCGGCAGCATGACGCCGTCCCAGTACGGCAGTTCCCGCTCTGCGTCGATCCCGTAGCGGGCTTCCATTTTGTCTTTCCAGTTTGCCATTTCAGCCTCCATGTAAAATTATAGAAGCTAATTTACACCTTATTCAATTTTTTGTCAATATTTTAGAAAAAACATTTATCCAGGGTTATTTCGGCAGACAGTTTGTTGCGAAACCACGTGCGCTGGCGTTTGGCATATTGGCGGGTATGCAGTTTCGCCAAATCAACGGCTTCTGCCAAAGTCAGTTGCCCTGACAGATACGCCGCCAGTTCCGGCACGCCGAGCATCTTCATTGCCGGCAGATTTTTGTCCAAATTAAGCGACAGCAAATAACGGACTTCATCCAAGGCGCCGGCTTTCATCATCAAATCAAAACGGCGGTAGCAGCGTTCGTCAAGCTCTTTGGTATCGGGTATGATTTTAATGACATAAAAATCTGCTTCGGAAAGTTTTTGAAGCATCGGCTTTTGATACCAATCGGCAATGGAAATTCCGGTTTGCAAAAAAATTTCATATGCGCGGCGAACACGCGTCGTGTCATTAGGATTAAGCTTTGCCGCTCCGGCAGGATCATCCTTTTGCAGCAAGCCGAAAAGCCCCTCCTGCCCCAGTTCCGCCGCCAGCCGACGAACCTGCTCGCGGATTTCCGGCTTTGGTTCGGGTATCGGCGTCGTGCCGTTGACCAGATTATCAATATACATTCCGGTTCCGCCGACAACAACCGGCAAATTGCCGCGGTTCCAGACGTCGCGGACAGCCGCAACGGCGCGCGCCAGCCAGTCAACCACCGTTCCGTTGACGGAAGGATGGTAAATTTCATAAAGATGATGTGGAATTTCGGCGCGCTCGGCAGCCGAAGGCACGGCAGAAAGCACCGGTGTTCCCTGATAAACCTGCATTGAATCAGCGTTGATAATTTCGCCGTTATACCGCCGCGCAATATCCAAAGACAGACCGGATTTACCCGATGCCGTCGGCCCGGCAATCACAATCACGGTATTAGGTTTGATATTGTCCAGTTCAAGCATCTGTTTTACTCATACTTTCCTTTGAAAGCTTGGATAGTGGAATTGATAGAGTGATTTCACCATTCCTCCTGCCCACAAATTAAATCTTTCTGCAAGAGGCATTTTCAACAAGTTTCGCACACAGCTCCTCATACGATATGCCGGCATACTTCGCCTGTTCGGGCACCAGCGAAAGCGCTGTCATTCCTGGATTGGTGTTGATTTCGAGAAGCACGACGCCGTCTTCGGGATTGTAGCGCAGATCAACGCGCGAAACTGTGTTGCAGCCAAGGCGCTGGTGCAGTTTCTCGGCATAGGCCTTGCAGATTTCCGAAACTTCATAAGGAACTTCAGCCGGCAGAATATGCTGGGTAACGCCGTCGGTATACTTGGCTTTATAGTCGTAAAACTCGTCAGAAGCTTTAAGTTCGGTCACAACATAGGCCTTGTCTTCCAGACACATCACGGTCAGTTCCTGCCCGGGAATATATTTTTCTACCAAAATTTCACGGTCAAGATCTTTGTATTTAACCTTGAGCAAATCTTCCTGGTTATTGACAATAAACACGCCGACGCTCGAACCGTCGCAAACCGGCTTGACCACAAACGGCATAGATATAACCGTTCCGTTTTCAAAGAAGTTGCGCGCTTTCATTTTCTGGCTCGGCGCCACGCGGATACCGCAGCTTTTGGCAACCATTTTGGTAATATACTTGTCCATGCCGATGGCCGAAGCTTTCAGCCCCGAATGCGTATAAGGTATTTGCATCAAATCGAGCATGCCCTGAATTTCGCCGTCTTCGCCCCAGTTGCCGTAAAGCCCGTTAAACACGACATCAGGCTTTTCTTTTTTAAGAACGTCAATCAGTTTCCACACATCGGTAAAATCATGCGCGACGACATGATAGCCTTTGGACTCCAAAGCGTTGCAGATATCCTGCCCCGAACTCAGGCTGACCTCTCTTTCGGCCGACAATCCTCCCATCAAAACCAAAACTTTTTTAGACATTTCAGACATTATTTTAATCCTTTAAATTATAAATTTTTATGCTATGGTATGCAAAATTGCCCATAGTATATGTCAAAAGTTTTAAAGAAAGAATAAAAAAATTATGAAAAAAATCGGACTAATTCTGCTTGGCATGGCTTTGTTCAGCCGCAGCGCCGCCGCATTCAGCGTCATGCACGAATTTAATATCGGCATCGGCCCTTTCGATGCCAGCCGCACCCGCTTTTCCTATACGCTGGAACCGGAATCTTTTGAAGTAAATTCGTCCGTTAAGACTTTCGGCGTTTTCGACACGCTTTACCCTTTCAAGGCTGATTATAAAACTGCCGGAAAAGTCAGCAAAAATAATCTGTTGCCGCTGAATTACCGCTACAAGTCGCAGACCCGTTTCAACAAGCGCAGCAAAGAACTGGTTTATGACGATGCCGGCACGCTTTTATACCGCAAAAGCAGCAAAAACGGCCGCAGCAAAAAAGTCGGCATTGCAAACGACGACAAAAATAACGGAACAACCGACTTTCAGACCGTTTTTGCCAAACTTGCCCGGCAGTACCAAAAAGTCCGTTTTTGTGATTCCCGCATGCCGGTTTTTGACGGCAAACGCCGTTTTGACGTCATCTTCAAGGACGAAGGTACGGAAACCCTCCCGCAGTCGGAAAAATTTTCTTTCGGCGGCAAAGCAGCCAAATGCTCGATGTATATCGACAAACTCAAAAACGACGATGACGATATGCTGATGCAGATAAGCGCCGAACGCCCGATTTATTTTTGGATTATGGAACGCGAAGGCAAACCGTTTATTGCCCGCATCCATATTGATGAAACCCCGCTCGGCGCGCTTGACGCCTACGCTGCCGATATTCAGATTAAGGATTAATGCCATGTTGGAAAAAGCCGAACTTCTGCTTCCGGCCGGCTCGCTGGTCAAACTCAAAACCGCCGTTCTATATGGCGCCGACGCCGTCTATGCCGGCACACCGGACATGTGCCTGCGCGCGCAAAGCAAATTCACCATGGAAGAGCTGCGCGAGGGTATTGAGTTTGCGCATCAAAACGGCAAAAAAATCTATCTGACGCTCAATCTGTTTATGCATAACCGCGACGTTGAAAAGCTGCCGACTTTTGTCGACACGCTGCGCGAGCTCAAACCGGACGGCGTATTGATTGCCGATCCCGGCGTTTTCCAATATGTCCGCGAACATGCGCCGGAATTAAGCCTCTTTGTATCGACGCAGGCCAACATCTGTTCTTATCAGGCCGTCAAATTTTGGCAGAATCAGGGCGCCAAACTCTGCGTCCTCGGCCGCGAAGTCAGCTTTGAAGAAATGAAGGAAATCCGCGACAAATGTCCCGACATTTTGCTTGAATGCTTTATGCACGGCGCCATGTGCATGTCTTATTCCGGCCGTTGTCTGATATCCAACTATCTGGCCGACCGCAGCGCCAATCAGGGCAAATGCGCGCATTGCTGCCGCTGGCATTACAAATTGCACTTGCGCCTTAAGGACGGCACGATTAAAGAACTGACAATAGACGAACATAACAAAGATTCTTTTGAATTTCTGCTGGAAGAAGAATTCCGCCCCGGCGAATATTTTGAAGTTATGGAGGACGAACACGGCGGCTATATGCTCAATTCCAAAGACATGTGCATGATGCCGCGGCTGGACGATTTACTTTCAATCGGCATGGATTCTCTCAAAGTGGAAGGCCGCAACAAAACCGAATATTACGCCGCCACTGTCGCCCGCGCCTATCGCCGGGCGATTGACGACTGGTATAAAGACCCGCAAAACTGGGATTATCGCAAATACATGGGCGAGCTGGAAACGCTGCAAAACCGCGGCTACTGCCTTGGCTTTCATGACGGAAAACTGACCAACATCAGCCAGAATTATGAATACACGCGGACACTGGGCGACTGGCTGTTTGCCGGTTCAATCGTCGAATGGCAGGACGACGACGCCATTTTTGAAATTCGCAATTATATTAATGCGGAAGAAGAAATTGAATTTCTGATTCCCGGCACGCTTGAAGTCGTTAAACTGCGCCTGAATGAGTTTGAAGACGCCCTCAGCGGCGAAGTCACATCCAGAGTTTCGGCCGGTCAGGAAAAGAAAATCCGCATTCGCCCGCAACTGTGGAACCGTCCGTTTGCCGAAATCAAAAAGCTCTTGCCCCAATATACAATTGCTCGCAAGTTTGCGCCGCTGCAAGGCGATAATGCCGAAATGCTCCGACACAAAAAAGACGAATATGAAGTTCTCCGCCGCAAATAAGCCAAAGGCCGGATTAATCTCCGGCCTTTTTCATCAAATCAGAAACGTTTTCCTTGAGTTTTTCCAAACGGACAACCTCATGGAGCTGTCCTTCCTGCATATAGATTTTGGCAAGGCGGCTGCTGATTTTGATAATTTCTTCGCAGCGCTGGGTTATGCTGACAGGCGCATCGCCCCACATTTCCAGCATTTGTTCCCACACGCTGGCTTTTTGCCGGTTATCTCCGGCCAGATAAATTGCTTTTTGCCAATATTTCAATGCTTCCATCGGCTGATTTTTTTCTTTTAACGCCTTGGCGATATTATTATGAGCCCAATACAACAACACATTCCGCTTGATGTTGGGATTCCAGCGGCAGGACTTTGTATTGGCACAGAAATCGATTACTTTTGCATAAGCCTGTATGGTATTGTCAGGATCGGAAATCTGATTGGCGCGCTCATATGCCTGTTTATATGCCTGCACAATTGAGGTGGGCGGCGAATTAGTGCTGTACTCCGCCTGCATCATAAGCTTCCGGGGTCTGCTGACGAAGATTGGTTGCATCGTCAAACCCGGTCACACATCTGTGCGACAATTTTCCTCCGGTTTTCATGCAGTATTCGTCGCGTACCAAATCATACTTGGCATAAACCGGACAGGTTTCACAGAGGCAGCCGCGATCCTCATCAATACAATGGCTTTTCTCAAAAGCGCAGAACATACTTTCAAAATGTTCGACATTGTCCAAATCCTCGAACATTTTAATGGCGTTGATCGGATAGTTTTTAATTTTGCAGCCCAGTGTATATGAAGGGCAGCTTGGACATTGGCATTCCTTCAGATTTTCTTTTGTCTTAGCAACCAGCATTGATTTACTCCTTTGATTAAATGACCAATTTAAAGTATGCCGCTTTAGGGCAAAAACAATAGACCTTTGGAATAGAAGCCCAAACTGCTTGTCTCATGTGATTAGTTATTCGTGATTCGTTATTGCTTGAATAATTAAATTTTCTCTTTTATACTTCTTTTGCTTTCGGGTATTCCGGAAGCGGAGTGTAACGGCTCCTTGTCAGTAAAAGAACAACTCCTTATATGGGGAGCCGGGGATATAAGCATGCCTGCATGTCGAATAACCCGGACTGTTCTGACACAGTCGTTAACTCCCCGCCTTAATTTTTGTTAAGGCGGTTTCTTTTTAGCAAAAGAATTAAGGAGTTATCAAAATGAGATTAAAAGCACATCATATTCTAAGGGAACGTCTGGCGCCTTTGCTGATTGAAGAGCGCCTGAAACGAAATTTGCAGCCGGCGCAGATTGCACTGGTCTGCGACTTGTCTGTCGATACCATCAACCAGATAGAAAGCGGCGGCGCCATGTCTTTCAAAAAATACCTTCGGCTGCTGCGGTATTATAATAAAAAGATAAAACTCGAACTGGTTGATTACAACCCAACCAGTTCAGCATAAATAACAGGCACAACGCCAAAAAAGCTCGGAGAACTAGATGAGCCATTATACGAGCTTTCCGGAAAGCTTGGAGTTTGAGCTTTATAATAAAAATTTAGGGCGGCGAAAGCGGAGTTTACAAAGTAGTAAATGAGCATTTCGCCGACCCGCTAATTTTGTATTAGAAAGCCAAAATACAAGCTTTCCTCAAACGCGTTTAAACACCCCCTCCTCTATCTCTGGCAAAAAACTGCTGATACGCCCGGGAATAAAATCAAGGCTGTCGACCCGAGCTAACGACGGGCCTTTGCGGCAGGCTAATATCATCTCGTCAAGTTTTTCTTCTTCGCCGCGCATGAGGATTTCGACACTGCCGTCGGCAGCGTTGTGCACCCAGCCGGAGATTCCGCCGATACGCTGCGCCTCGCGAACGGCAAACCAACGATAGCCGATTCCCTGCACGCGGCCTTTAATTTTGATGTAGACCTCTTTCATTATTTCAAAAAATCTTCAATCTCATACAATTCTTTTTTGCGCTCGGCCAATTTTGCGGCGGCTTCGTCATCCTTGCCCCACTTTTTTTCTTGGAAAAGCTGTTCCAGATAAGCTGCCTGATAAGCCTGCTCCGCACTTATCCGCTTTTTGACCAAAGCGGCCGCCAGCAGGACGGAACGCATGTTCAGCGCCGCCAGATAATAAGCGGCCAGTTCGCGATCGCTCAGATTTTCCAAAAAGGCTTTTAAGCGATAACCGGACTGCTGGTTTTCCTCACTGACATCCAGCCCGTGGGTTTTCTTGAATTTGCCGTCAAATTCTTTTTCAGCCCACGCAATCAGAGGCTCCCAGTGTTTCTCCTGCTCCGCAATCAGTTCTCTGTCGGTTCCCCAGAACAACAGCATATCCGTGGCCGTATATTTCATCAGTTTGTCGATAATCTCCGGACGGTATTTCTTGACATCGGCCGCCGCCTGTTCCAGCTGAGTAGACATATCGTTCTCCTATTTTATTTGCAAAGACTTTAATATACCTTTAGCGGTATTCTTCAAATCTTTCAAGCCCTGTTTAAGCTGTTTCTCGGTTCCTTCAACCACGTTCTGGGTTGTTGCCTTAACGCCGCTCGGTTTGGGAAAACGGCTGGCATAGGACGTACCTTCCAAAGCGGTGTAGCATGGGCTGCCGTCGCCGTTTAAGAATACCTGCGAGCCAAGATAAGACACCCCGCCGGTTGCCGCAACGCCGACAATCGTTCTCAGCGCCTGCTTGTCATCAATGCCGACTTTCGGATTGTCCAATGTGCCGCCGACCTTAATGAATGAAGCCAAAGCCTGCGTAACGTTGCCGCTGGCAAGTTTGTTCATCGACGGTTCAATCGTAAAATTAAGTTTGTCGTTCATTAAATTAACTCTGCCGTCGCTGACGATGGTCAGCTGTTTTGAATCAAACGCTATCCCGCGCGGAAAAACCGCCGTTCCTCCGGCTATATCCGCACGCACCACCGCGCAGGTCAAATCAAGCTGATTGGCTTTGCGGGTATCTATTTTCAAAATGTTTAATATCTGCGTCAGAATATTGCCCTTCAAAAATTCCAGCGCGCCGGTCTGCATAACCGATTTATCGACAATCGCCACCAAACGGCCGTTCATATTGTTGACCAGCTGGCGGTAGGTCGTGCCGACCGATGTGCCGTTGGCATAAATATCGACGTTTCCACCGCTTAACACGCCGAAATCGCTCTTGCCGCTGACAGCAAAATCCGAATGCAGATTTTGCAGTTTCATATTCTGGCTGGTCAAATCAAAAACCACCTTATGCTGGGATGAATCAACTGTCAGCTTGCCGTCAATTTCGCCGCCGCCGAATTTCAGTTTCAGCGGAGAAGCCGTCAATAAGCCGTTGTTAAGTTTTACGGATGCATAAACATTGTCCGCCTGTACAGCCGGATCAATTATCAGTTTACCGATGCTCACAACAGCTTCGCCGTTAAGCTCATTCAGAACCTGATACGGAATTTTTTCATCCGAAACGCCGGTCAGCGCATGCGCCTCGGCAATCAGCGGCGGCAGTTCAAAAGCCAGTGGCGATGATTTGGCATTAAGGCTTTCCAGATTAAAGCGGTCGCTTTTCAGATTAGCCTTAACCCAAGGTTTTTTGCCGTTCCATTTGGCATCAATGTTTCCGGTCACCAGATTATTGGCAATATTGAGCGTGTTAATTGCCGCTTTAGCGCCGTTGGCATCGCCGTCAACGCGCGCTTTCAGCGTCGTTTCGGGCGCGCCGAAATTGCCTGCCGGATTATACAGGTTGCTTTCAAAGGCGTAAACCGGCTCATCCGTCAACACGCCGGTAATGCTGCCGTTAAGATTAATGTTTGCCTTGTAGGCCGAAGCGCTCAGCAAAATCGGATAAGCCGCATCTTTTTGCATAAGAGTATTAAGCGAACCGAACGTCGCCTGGCCGTTAATTGCATCGCCGTTATAAATGATATCAAAATCAATATTGATTTTCTCATCCGCCCCCGGAACTTCCATTGCAATTTTTTTAATCGCCGCATTATAGACGGTTTTGCCGTCAATATACTGTACTTTTCCGTTTTCAATTAAAACGTCGTGCGCGGCAAAACCGGCCAGCAGCGCCAACTGCGGATTTTCTTTGAGCTGTTCGGCACTGACAGGCTTGCCGTCTGCAATCTTGGCCGCCTGTACTGCTTTGACTTGCGCCGGTTTGTCTGCCGGGCCAAAATCCCAATTGGCTGTGCCGTCGGCTTTTTTCTGGAGATAAACTTCCGGGGCGCTGAGCAAAATTTTATCAATGACAACCTCTTTTTTCAGCAGCGGCAGCAGTGCGAATTTGACTTCCAGCTGTTTAACTTTCAGCATCTGCGGGTTAGACGCCCATTCCGGATTCGCCAGCTCGACATCGTTAACCACCACGGTCGGCACCAGCGATATGCCAATCTCGGCATTGCCGTTAATACTGAGTTTCCGACCGGTTTCGCGCAGCACAATCTCTTCGGCATAGGACTTATATTTATTCAGGTCAAAATGGCGGATTACCAAATATCCGCCGATAGCCAGAACAATCAGCAGGCTGAAAATAACCGTCGCTAAAATTTTGATAAACTTCATGAACTAACTCTCCAATGCTAACCCCAGAATTGACAAAGCCGTTTTAAAATGTTCCGGAAGCGGGGCACAAATTTCCAGTTTTTTATTATATATTCCCGACAAATCAATTTTATAAGCATGCAAAAAAAGTTTATTGGCTACGCCATCGATTTTTTCTTTTAAGCGCCCGAAATATTTATCGTCGCCGACAATCGGACAGCCCAGATATTCCATATGCACGCGGATTTGATGCGTCCGCCCGGTCTGCGGCCGCGCCTCAACCAAAGCAAACTTATCGGCCAGATTGTCCAGCACACGGTAATCCGTCAGTGCCGGTTTGCCGTCCGCACTGACAACCGTTTTGTCTCCGCTCTTGTCAAGGCGCGCTTTAACCTGCCCTCTTTCCGGCTGCGGACAGCCGTTGACAAGAGCCAGATAGGTTTTGTGCAAATCGCGTTCGCGAAATGCCTTTGTCAAAAGCTCCGCGCTTTTGCGGCTGCGCGCCAAAACCAGAATTCCGCTGGTTTCCTTGTCAATCCGGTGAACCAGCTTTGGCGCTTCTTCATAATCATAACGCAGCGCATTAAGCATGCCGTCAATATGCCGCGTTGTGTTGGTGCCGCCCTGTACCGCAATACCGGAGGGCTTGTTCAAAACGATGATTTCGGCATCCTTATAAATGACCAGCGAGCGGATAAATTCGGCATCCCGCGCCAAAACGCCCTGTTTTTCGGCCGTACCCGCGGCTTCGTTGTCCAGCGGCGGCACGCGGACTTCCTGACCGGCGGCAAGCTTAAGCCCGGCTTCGGCCTTTTTGCCGTCAACTTTAATCTGTTTGGTACGCAGAAGCTTGTTGAAACGCCCCAGCGAAAGCCCCGGATAATACTTCAAAAACCAGCGGTTTAGCCGCATACCGTCGTCAACATCCCGAACTTTGACCAATTCCACGCCAGACATACTTTTTTCTTTCTCTATAAGCAGGCTTTTACCAGCCGCATTCCCAAAAACAAAAAGGCCGCGCCGGCAGCCAGCGACCCAAACATATAAACCAGACCTTCCACCGTTTTCTGGTTATTTACCAGCAAGCCGAAATCCAGCATATACGTTGAAAAAGTCGTAAAACCGCCGAGCAGCCCGGTGATAACAAAACTCCGCAGTTCCGGCCGCATATCCGTTTTGGCGGCAAAATACTCAAATGCCATGCCGATAAACAGCGCACCGAGAATATTTACCAGAAAAACGGCCCAATGGCTGCCGATACGCAGGCAAACCAAATGCCGCAGCAGAGAACCGATGCCGCCGCCAATAAAAACTCCCAGCAGATTAATCATTTTTTGTCCCTTTGGCTCTTTGTTTCTCGGCACGCAGTTTGTCAAAATAGTCAACGCGCTTTTTAACCTCGCGCTCAAATCCGCGGTCAACCGGATGATACAGCTTGACCCGGCTCATGCCGTCCGGAAAATAATTGGCGCCCGAAAATCCGTCTTCGCAGTCGGGGTCATATTCGTATCCTTCGCTGTAACCGAGCTGCTTCATCAGCTTGGTCGGCGCGTTGAGAATATTCTTCGGCGGCATCAGCGAACCGGTTTTTCTTGCCAAATCCCGTGCCGCATACATCGCCTTATAAACGCCGACCGATTTCGGCGCCGTTGCCAGATACGCGGCCAGCTGCATAATTGCCAGATCGCCCTCCGGAGAGCCCAAACGGTCATAGGTTTCCCAGCAGGCAATTGCCTGCGTGACGGCATTGGGATCGGCCAGCGACACGTCTTCCACCGCAAAGCGGGTCATGCGCCGCAGCAGATATTTCGGGTCTTCGCCGGATTCCAGCATGCGCGCCACCCAATATAAAGCCGCGTCCACGTCAGACCCGCGCAAAGACTTGTGCACCGCAGAAATCAAATTATAATGGCCGTCGCGCCCTTTGTCATAAATCGGCGCGCGCGAACGAATAATTTTGACGATGCTGTCCTTGTCAAAAATTTCGCCGTTTTGCGCATAATTCCACACGCTTTCCGCCAAATTGAGAATATAACGCCCGTCGCCGTCGGCGGTTTCTTTCATAAATGTCCGCGCTTCATCGTCAACCGGCAGTTTGCGCCCTTCTTCTTTTTCGGCGCGTGCCAGCAGCTCTTCAAAATTATCAACGCTGAGCCGGTTCAGCACAAACACCTGGCACCGCGACAATAAAGCGGCATTAAGCTCAAAGGACGGATTCTCGGTCGTCGCGCCGACCAAAATAATCGTGCCGTCCTCAACATAGGGCAGAAATCCGTCTTGCTGCGATTTGTTGAACCTGTGAATTTCATCGACAAACAACAGCGTTCCCTGCCCCTGATGCGTGCGGCGCTCCTGCGCATATTGAAAAACGCGCTTTAAATCCGCCACACCGGAGAAAACCGCGGAAATCTGTTCAAAATAAAGCTTGGTATTTTCGGCAATCAGGCGCGCGATGGTCGTCTTGCCGCAGCCCGGAGGCCCCCATAAGATAAAAGAAGAAATCTTGCCGCTCTTAATCATCCGCCCCAGCGGCGCATTATCGCCCACGACATGATCCTGCCCCACCACTTCAGACAAAGTACGGGGACGCAGCCTGTCGGCAAGCGGGCGCTTAACTGTTGATGAAAAAAGAGTTTCTTCCATGATTCTTCCGATTCGCATAAAATGATATCGTAATATAGCAGAAACTTTATGATTTTACATCTATTTTTTAGTAAAGGGATTTTCAACTTTTGACGTGCTGTCAACGGCAAAAGCCTTTTCTTCCAGCCACCATTCGTCCGACGCCGGTTTTGTTCCGCGTCCCCGTTTTTCATTATCACCGTGCCATTTGTCAGAAATGTCGCTGGCCATAACGCTGTTAATGTCGGTTTCTTCCGGCATTTTGCTTTTCGCATCGTCATAAGCGGTATTCATAAATTGTTTCAGTTCGGTTTCATCTTCAATGCCCAAATCCATGTCATTGAGGACTTCGTCGACCGTCGGAGTCCCCGCATCCTGAATATTGCGGCGGCTGATAATCTGCGCATCCAAACCGTAACAAGCTTCTTTTATTGCCTTTTCCTTAAATTTTTCGTCTTTGATATAATGGATATTGCGCGCCAAAATCGGGCGGTTATAATACCCTTCTGCCAAAACGACCTGATAATCTCTGGTTTTAATGCGCAAATTGCGTTTTGTTTCAAAATCTTTGGCCAGACGATAAAAATAATTGGCGTCGGCAAAACCTCTTTTATAACGCAGCGACCGCCGGTTATCCAACGAAATCTGCACCGACTTGGTTGCAAAAAGTGCCAGTTTTTTCAGTTGGCGGCTCATTTTTTTATTATCCTCCGCCAGAACGATTTTATAAGTGGAATTTGAAACGATTTCTTCAAGCGTTTCTTTGGTATAAGTATTTTCCACGCTGTTCAGGCTGTTGCACAACAGCAAAAAGGACGTGCGCATCGACGGCCCTTTGGCGACCGCTTCGGACAGGGTCCGCACTTTTAGCATCTGCCCGACATCATCAAGCACCACCAGAAGCGGAAACGCGCCTTTTGCCTGTCCCTCGATGATGCCCTGCTCCAAAATCAGTTCCATGAACATCCGGCTGACAAATTTGGCGCTTTTGGTGTTGGCGACCACATACACCGTCACCGGTTCCGGCCGGCCGGTTTCGTTGTTTTTGATACCGCGAAACTCCGACACGTCAAAATCGTTCATACCGGTTTTTTCGCGAATAACCTGGTTAATGAAACTTTTAAGCGGTTTAACCATACAGACAAAGACAATTTGCCGCTGCTGGCGGGACAAATACAAAAATTGTTCCAACCCGCGGATAACATTATTGCCGTAATTAAACAAACCGGCTTCAACCACCAGGGTTTCAAGCCATTTTCGCCAATCGGCGCGATCCCCTTCGTCTTTAGAAGTCAGATAATTCTGCAGCAGCCAGTCTGTCAGCATGCCCAGACACAAATCCTTCCCTTTCCATGAATCCGGAATACCGTCCCAGCTGCCGATCGGCACATAATCGTCCGGGCTGAATTCAGGCGAACGTTTCAGTTTTTCAATCGCTTTGTCCACACACGCACGCGGCATCAACAGATAATAGCTGAGCAAAACCTCACGCTCATCTTTCTTCAAAGAGTTTTTTTCCAGAATCTTATCCAGAAAATAATCATTGGCCATAGCCTGCGAAACTTTTGCCGTCAAAAATGCCAACATCGCGTTCATAACATTTTCGCACAGCCAATACCAATAATTGCTGTCTTCATGCTCTTCGTCGGACAAAACCAGATAAGACGCGATTTTCTTAAGATAATCATCGCGTTTTTGTCCCTTTGGCGGCAGTCTGTCGATACTGAGCGGATTCCACTTAGGATAAAAAATCCCCTTGTCGGTATCATCGGCCAAATCCCAGTTAAAATAAAAAACCTTGCCGATTTCGGCACGGTGCCCGCTGGTATGGCGTGCCAAAGTACCGGCATTGTCAACCGCCAAAACGCTGACGTTGTCTGACCGCAAAATCGAAGGAATGGCGACGGACGAGGTTTTTCCGCTGCCGGTTTCGCCGATGCAAAGTATATTTGAAGGGCGGCTGACACCCAGGACATAACTCTGAAAACGCCCCAGCACCAGCAATATGCCTTTATGCAGACCCATTTTTTCAATATCGCCCAATTTAGCAAAATGAGTATTGAGAATATACCAGAAGTTAAAGGAATAAGAGCTTTTCATAAAAGCAAAATAAAGCGCAAACAGCGACACCAGCGGCGCGCTCAGCGGCAGCAGCAGTATCCAGTTCAGGCTGTACGTCCGGAAACCGCGAACCAAAGCCTCCCACCAGCTTGCATAAACGGCAAAAATATGAAACGGGTTATCCCAAATGCCGAAATCGCCGTGCGTAAATAAATGCGCGTGCGCGCTGCCGTCCCGAAAAACAAACCAGTGCACCGAACCAAACAGGAAGACCGAAAAAAACATAAAGAACACAAACGTAAAAGCCAGCACTAAAATAATATTCAGGAGCGCTTTCTTTGGGCTGACTTCGTCTTCAAGTGTTAAATCTGTGGTCATTGATGTTAGCGGCTGTCTCTTCCCCGGTTGATTATTCTCTCGTCAAACTCTTTTTTAACCTCTTTTTTCGGTTCCTCTCTGACGACTTCTTTTTCCAGTTCCTGTTTCATTGCCACGCGCACTTCCAGCTCCCGGCGTTTGCGCTCTTCAATTATTCTGCGCAATTCCTCGTTATGCGACTTGGCTTTGTTTTCCTGTTCGGAACGGATATTTTTAAGGGCGTCTTCATCCTTGACCGGCGGTTTTTCGGCTCCGCGCCGAAATACCTTTTTGCCCAGTTTCATAAGGCTTTCTATACTGATACCCTTGTCATTGGCAAAATCCAAAACGCCGAATTCGCGCCCGTCCCCCAGAAAAATATCGCTGATATCGACACCGTTAAAACCTTTGGCTGCTTTCTTTTTGGGAGCCATTAGGCGTGCCAGTTCTTCCTTGTTGGGCACGCGCCCCAAAGCCTGGGCAATCTGCTGCGGCGTAATGATGCATTCGCTCAAATCAAGTTCCATAATATTGACGCCGGTAAAATCGCAGCCCGTAAAATCCACGCCGCGCAAACTCACTTTGCTTAAATCTATCTTAGCCAGATTAAGCAGCGTCAGATTCATTTTTGCCAGATTAAGCTTATGCGGATAATATTTGGCCAAATACTCAATCAGCGCCTGTAATTCTTCTATGCCAAGCTCGTCAATCTCAATATCAAGCAGAATGGCGTTTTCCAAATCGGCATCCTGCAATTTGATACCGTTAAGTTTAGCACCCGTAAAATTAGTACCGTGCAAAACCGCGCCGGACAATACCGCTCCGCTTAGATCGGCGCCGGACAAATTGGCATCGGTCAGATTAGCGCCCGAAAAATCAACCCCGCGCAAATCAGCGCCGGAGAAATCAACATTGGTCAGGTTTGCAACCGAAAAATTGGCGTTTTTAAAACTTTCGTTGGCAAATTTGCCGTCTTCCAGATTTTTTCCGACAAAATCGATTGTGTTCAGAAATGTCCCGCGCCCGACATCATTTTCCGCAGCATTCGACACCGCCTGCCAGACCGATTTGTCGTCGCCGATGGAATAAGAACTGCCGGCTGCCGCCCGGCTTTCCTGTATTTTGGAACGAATAGTGTCGATTTTACTGCTTTTGTCGTCTGCCATAAGCCAACCGTCCTTATATTCTTGCAACTTAACCTATATCATAAATTATCTTTTGCCATTTTACAAACAAATTATGACAAGCTTACTGCAACAGACATTCAAAACGGTTGCTGGTCAGCTGGCCGCATATTTCCGCCAGTTCGGCTGGCTGGCCGTAAATGCGCAGGCGATACCAGTTTCTGCCGTTGACAACAGCTTCTTCAATCTTGGGTTGGTGCTTTTTCAGCAATCCGAAACGCGAGCTGAGATTTTTCCAATCCGCCACAGCGCTGTTATAATTTTCATAAGAGCCGAGCTGCGCCAGCCGCGCGTTTTTCGAAGCCGGAGTCCGGGAGGAGCTTTGCGGACGGCGGTATTTATACCCTTCTTTGACAACCTCTTCCAGCCAGTTGTCGCCGCTGGCCCACCCGCTTTGTTCCATAACCGGCCGCGCTTTCATCTGCATTGTTACGGCCGACAGCATTTCCACAAGATGGCGGTTAAAAGCCTCGCGCAGCGAAACGGCTATATCGTTTGTTTTGCCGCGCAGCAGCGTTTTGCTGAACGGCGAAAGCCCGGCGTTAAAATAAAGGTTGCGCAGTGCCATTGCCCGCTCTGCTTTAATTTGCGCCGACTTCTGCTCCAATATTATCAGGCTGATTTTGTCATTAAGAAGACTGATTTTTTCATCAACCGGCGCCCGGTATGCTTTTTCCTGCTTTTTCACGGCTTTGCGGACTTTGGCAATTTCCCGTTCGTTGGCGTCATAATCAGCGTCGGCCTGCTCCACGAGCCGGTAAGAAACTTCAACCTGCGTTAAAATGGCGGCGGCCAAATCATCAAACACCGTCCGCTGGCTTGCGCGCCAGGCTTCGCTGCCCGGCTTGCTTTCCTGCAGTTGGCGGACATCATTCAACAGCTTGTCGGCAATGCTCATCGCCTTGTCATACAAAGCCTGCTCATAAATATCGTTTTCAACTTTCAGGCCGTTGACATCCAAACGTCTGGTCAGCGGATAATCCCGCAAAACATTGTGCCGCACCTCGCCGACACCGTAATTTTTGACTTTGGCTTTGGCCAGCGCAAACTCGTTGCGGTTGCGCACAGCCGCTTCCTGAAAGATTTCAATGGTATAATTCTTGTCAAAATCTTCCAGTTCGTAAAAACGCCTTCCCTCCAGCCGTATTTCCTTAGGCAGCACTTTGGTCAGCTGTTCATATTCGGCCATATTCATGGCAAACGACTGTTGGAATTCGCGGAGTTTCAACAACGCCACATCCAGATTTTTCTTATATTTTAAGTCTTCCGCACTGAGACTGCCGTTGCGGTTCATCTTATTTTTCAACTCATCGGACTTCTTTTGTTCGGTCCGCATCATCCGCGCGATTTCTTTCAGTTTGCGATCGGCAAACCAGGCGTCCTGATGTACCCGAATTGCCGCCGAAGCCAAATGCTGGGCAGATTTGTTATAAAGGTAGTTGTCCATAAACTGCGAACTGTTTTCAAGATTGGCAACGGCGTAAATCGTGGCAAATTCCAACACGCGCGACGCCGCAAACAACCTGCTTTGGTCGTTCACGTCAGAGCTTTTGATATTATTGATAATTTCCTGCGGCTTAAGATTGGGATTTTGGTTGTAAATTTTCTTGCTGAGGTTCTGAGTGGCCGCATCGGCATTATATTTGGCGGCCCGCGCCATTGTCGCGTATACGTCCAGTTTGCCCTTGACCGGTTCGGGATTCGAGGCAAAAACCAGCGTATCCGTTTTTATGTCATTGTTTTTGCTTCCGTTATCAACACTGCACGCTGCCAGCGCCATAAGAGCCAAAACCGCGCCAAATTTAAGCTTACCGGAATTTTTCATGCGTTTATTCCCATATGTAACAATATGTAACAAGAATTTAAAAGCTTTTTACCAAATTTCTTGTTATATGTAAACCAAAATTAAATCACGTGAACTATTTAGGGGTAAAACTTATGTCTGACAATATCAAAGTAGCAGTCATCGGCGCCGGCATGATGGGCAAGAACCATCTCAAAACTTATAAAGCGCTGCCCGGCGTTGAATTGGTTGGTGTTTATGATATTTTCCCGGAAGCCTGCAAGGCCGCGGCTGAAAATTTTGGAATTAAAGCTTTTTCTTCATTGGAAGAAGTTGCCGCCAATGTTGAAGCGGTCAGTGTCGTAACCACTTCCGTCACCCATGCCGAAGTCGGCGAATTTTTCCTGAACAAAGGCATTCACTGCCTGATGGAAAAACCGCTGGCCACCACCGAAGCCGAATGCCAGCGGCTGATAAAAGCGGCCAAGAAAAACAAAGTCACCCTTTTGGTCGGACATATTGAACAGTTCAACCCCGCTGTTGAACAAATGCACAAGCTGCTGAGCGACACTTCCAAAATCTGCTCGCTGACGGCGCAGCGCATGTCTGCCGCTTCCGGACGCATCACCGACGTTGACGTTTCGATGGATTTGATGATTCATGACATGGAAGTCATCCAGTCGCTGGTACAGTCTCCGGTTTCCAAAGTTCACGCGGCAGCCGTCAAGACCCCGTCCAGCCCGCAGGGTAAAGATTATATCACAGCCGTTATTGAATTTGAAAACGGCGTAACCGCCAACCTCACTGCCAGCCGCATTACTCAGGCGCGCGTCCGCACCTTGTCGGTTACCACCGATACCAACTATATTGACATGGATTTCATCAGCCAGAGCATCAATGTCCACACGCAAGGGCGCATGCCCTATGTCAACCAGGAAGAAATTCCCGAATGGATGCATTACGGTTTGAAAGGCAGCGTTGAGCAGCTGTTCATTCCGACCAACCAGCCGCTGCAGGCCGAGCTGAGCCACTTCATTAACTGCGTCAAAGGCAAAGAAACGCCGCGCATCACCGGAGAAAAAGCTCTGGCAGCCCTGCGTACCATCTGGACAATTCAGGAACAACTCGGTTTTTTCGCCCAAGACAACAACCTGTTGAAGATTGCGGCTGAATAAATCACAGCTTGCCAAAAAAATAAAAAAGGGGCATAAATCTTATGCCCCTTTAATAATAACCGAAACCCGAACGGCAGAAAAATGCGATATAAAATAACAATCGAATACGACGGCACTCATACTTTGGGCTGGCAGCGCCAGCTTGACGGCCCCAGCATTCAGGAATATCTGGAAAACGCATTGTCGCTCTTAATGCCGAAAAAAAAAGAAGAAGAGGAAGCGAGCATCAGATCGGCACCGCAGATTCCCGCCATAACCCGATTAACGCCCGAAGTTCAGGGAGCCGGACGAACGGACGCAGGAGTCCATGCGCTGGGACAGGTAGCGCACTTTGATTTAAAACGGGATATAGAGGATTGGAAGCTGCGCGAAGCGATTAATTTTCATCTGCGCGAGCAGGATGCGCCGGTAGTTGTCCTCAATGTCGAACGCGTCAGCGAGGATTTTAATGCCCGGTTTTCCGCTGTTGGCCGCGGTTATATATATCGGATCCTCAACCGCCGCACCCCGCCGATTCTGGAAAAAGACCGGGTCTGGTGGGTACCGGTGCCGCTGGATGTCGAAAAAATGCGGCAAGGCGCCCGATACCTGCTCGGGCATCATGATTTCAGTTCCTTTCGCGCCGCCGCCTGCCAGGCCAAATCTCCGGTCAAAACACTGGATAAGCTGAAAATTACCCGCCGCGGCGATGAAATCGTTTTTGAAGTCGAAGCGCGTTCTTTCCTGCATCATCAGGTACGCAATATGGTCGGCACGCTCAAATTGGTCGGCGACGGACACTTGCGCCCAGAAGATGTCAAAACCATCCTCGAAGCAAAAGACCGTAAAGCGGCCGGCCCCACCGCGCCGGCCGGCGGATTATATTTAAGCAAAGTCATGTATTAGGCAACAGAAGAGGCCAGAACCTTAACTGCCGTATCATAATCAAAACCGGCGCGTACCAGAATGGCAAGGTCTTTGCTGCGGCGTTCCGCGCGCAGTTCTTCATTTTCGCAGAAAGGCCCGATTTTTTTCTTTTTAGCCAGTTTATATGCGGCCTCAAACGGGTCATAATCCTGCACGTCCATCAGCGCGTTGACAATTCCTTCGTCCACGCCTTTTTCGCGCAGTTTGCCGAAGATATAACGCGGCGATTTTCCGGCGCTCATATAATCCTTGATTTTCATTTCGGCATAACGTTCGTCATTGAGATAGCCGTAACGCCGAAAATCCTGTAAGACTTCTTCAATCCAGCCATAAGCTTCGCTGCGGTCAAAATCCTTGTCCTGATACGCGTAGGCATCGACCCGGCGCTTAAGCACGGTACGCAGATTCTCAACCGAAGATTCAAACCGTTTGAGATAATACAGGCCGATGTTTTTGACCCGCTGCCGCGTCATCTTGCGTAAAGTCCGCGGTTTTTTGGGGCTTCTCAGTTCCTCTAACACTTGAAAAATCCTTTCATCTGGATTATACATTCTATTAAATAAATAATATACAGGGAAAAAACATCAATGCCTACACAAAATAATACAAATTTCGACTCATGTGCATCATTCTTTATCGACAACGGCGCCTATCAGGGGCGTCTTATCCGCCTCGGCGGCGTGCTGGACACCATTCTTGGCAAACACTGCTATCCGCTGCCGGTTTCGGCCATTATAGCCGAATGCACCGTTTTGGGCGCCATGCTGGCCAGCATGCTCAAATACGAAGGGCTGTTTACGCTCCAGACCCAGAGCAACGGCGTTGTGTCCATGGTTGTGGTTGATGTGACTTCCGAGGGCAAAATCCGTGCCTGCGCCCGTTATGATGAAAAACGCCTGGAACAAAACCAGTCTTTGCGCAAAACAAGCGGCGAAATTGAAGCGGCGCCGCATCTCTTGGGAGGCGGACATCTGGCGTTTACGGTCGATCAGGGCAAAGATACCCAGCTTTATCAGGGCATTGTAGACCTTCAGGGCAAAACGCTGGCCGAATGCGCGCTGCGTTATTTCAAGCAATCCGAGCAGATTGACACCGACCTCAAATTGTTCCTCAAAGCGCCGGAAGGCGATTCCCAGTCCTGGGCCGCTGCCGGAATTATGCTCCAGAAAATGCCCTCTGCCGGCGGCAAAGAAAACGGCGTTGATGAAGAAACGCTGAATGAAAACTGGAATCAGGCAAAGATTTTCATGCAGAGTTTGTCCGAAAATGAAGTCTTTGATGCTTCCCTGACCTCCGAAGCATTGCTTCACCGCCTGTTCCACGCCAATAACCTGAATATTTCCAATACCAAAGAATATACTTTCGGCTGCCGTTGTTCGCGTGACAAACTGCTCAACACGCTGAGCTCTTTTTCCGAAGACGATATTAACGCCATGGTTGAAAACAACAAAATTACCGCCACCTGTAATTTTTGTTCTGAACAATACACTTTTGACAAAGGCGAAGTTTTAAGGCAGTAAGCGTGTTTAACCAGTTTTTAATTAATATCTAATATTGTAAAAGAAGCTCATTGTCCCGAGCTTCTTTATTTATAACATACGGATAGAAAAATATGACGATTTCAAAAAGAATTTTGACCCTTTGCGCCGTTTGCGGATTACTTTCCGGCTGCGCCTATTTATTTCCGTCAGACAATGAAGAATTGCCGCGTTATACCGAACCGCGCTACAATACACAGGAACCGATACAGCTCAAAGTCAGCAAAATTAATGTCGTTTCCGAATTCACGCCTTCGTTCACACGTCCGCATGTTGAGCACCTCTTTCCGGTATCCATAGAAAAATCGGCCAAACTCTGGGCGAATGACCGCCTTAAGGCTGTCGACTTCTCCAGCGAAAACGTCGCCGATGTGATTATCAAAGATGCCAGCGTCACCGAAACGCTTGAGCCTAATGACAAAATGTGGGCCAAAGACCGTGTCAAATACAAAGCCCGCCTGATTGTCGCCGTGCGAATTCACAATCCGAACAATATGTCCGAAGCAACCACCCAGGTTGAAGGCTGGCGCGAACTGACCATCGACGCCGATACCGACATCGCCGACAAAGAACAGTATTGGAGCTCCATGGTAGACAAACTATTTGACGATTATAACAACAAAATGACGGCCAATATATACCAGTATCTCAATTTATACGTGGTCAACCAGCCCTTGGTACCGACTTACTACTAGTTAATTATCCGCGGCATTTTCTGCTTGACGGCCGACAGGTTAAAGGTCGGAATTTTGACGTCATGGGGAATGCTCTGCCCTTCGCGCAGCACTTTGCATGAGCCGTAAAAAACGGCATTGGCAAAATCCAGCGGCGCTTCGGAAGTAAATTCAAAATATTCGCCCGGCTCCAGTTCCGGCAGTTCGCCTTTGAAACCGGCGCTGTCATCGACATAGCTGTTTCCGGCTTCGTCGGTAATCCGCCAGTCTTTGCCGACCAGCTGTATTTTTGAATTGGTATTGTTTTCGATACAGAGGTAATACCCCCACCAAAAACGATTGTCGCATTTTTCATCAACCAAGACCGGACGTGCCGATACCACGATTCCGTCGCTTTCCTGAACCAAGAAATCTTGTGTTTCCATCGTTTTTGTTCCCCAGCAAAAAATATCTTTTCCGCCGGTTCCCCAACCGGCTATAATTAACCTTTAGTTAACCTTTGTCTGATTCGCAAGCGCCGATGACTCTTATCCACCCCTTTTTCCACACAAAAAATGCCGCCGGGCAGCCCCGGCGGCATAAAATGAAAAAACTTTTGTATTGGTTTATTTGGCCAGAATACTCAGAATTTTAGACGTTGCTTCTGCCGGCGCAATATTTTCGCAGACAGCATATTCATTAGCAAGACGGTCAAGTGCCTGCTCATAAATCTGCCGCTCGCTGTAAGACTGCTCCGCCAGATTCTCGCTGCGGTACAAATCGCGGATAACCTCTGCGATTGCCACCGGGCTGCCCGAATTAATCTTATTCTCGTATTCTTGAGCGCGGCGCGACCACATAACTTTTTTAACTTTAGCCTTGCCTTTCAGGGTTGTCAGCGCGTCAGCCATTGTATTTTCTTCCGAAATCTTTCTCAAACCGGTGGTTTCGGCTTTGGACATCGGAATACGAAGCGTCATTTTATCTTTGGCAAAATTAACCACTATTAATTCCAGCTCCGATCCGGCAACGGTCTGCTTGGTAATATCCGCAACTTTTCCGACGCCGTGAGCAGGATAAACAACATACTCACCAGAACAAAAAGGATTTTTTACTGAGATTTTTTTATTCATATCATTTCCCTGTTTTTTATTGATTCTGTGGCGGTTTTATTCAAACACAGCGTTACCATATCACAAAATCCGGTTTAAATCTAGTCAAAAAATAATTTTTTGTCAAAAATTGCCCGGCTTTTTAACTCAATATTAATTCTAACTCTTTAGTATAGTTTATAATATCTGTAATAGCGGGAAAATTACGATGAAGAATGCCAGAATATTTGCTTTTGCTGCTCTGTTGAGCCTGTGCGGAACAGCCCGTGCCGCGGTTGTTCCTGAATATGCCACCAACACCTATAAGAATCACGAATTGTCGCGCGCCGAGCAAAAATGCATTGACGAAGGCTATAAGATTACTTATGCCAACTGTTCCAATCAGACGGCGCCGGCCGAACGCTGCCCGCATCACGATTCGTACTACCGCAGTTGTTCTCAGGAGCAATGGTGCCGCAATAATAATTTTACCTTCCTTGAAAAAGACTGCAAAATCCCGCTTTATCCGCACAAAATGTGCGATAACAAGTTCCCGCTTTACCGCGTTTGCATCGAAAACATCGGCAAAGCCTGTGAAGACAAGGGCTTTGTCCATAAGGACAAATGCCAGCTCAATGACAAAAAGTGCCCTTATTCGCCCGAATACGGCAAATGCTGCGACAATTGCCCGAAATTCACGCATTCCGTAAATGCCGTCCCCGAGGGCTATGTTGCCTTCGGCGAAACCTGCACCACCTGTTCCGGCGAAGTCAAAACCAACATCAGGCCGGCAGAATGCGAAGGTTTCCAGAACTGCCGGTACGGGCCGATGAGTTCACAGACGCCATCCTGCCTGCAAGGAAAGAAGACCTTGTACAGCCTTTGCAAAACCGACGCTATGGTCTGCCAGGAAAAAGGCTTTATCGTCAATTCCTGCGCGGACACGGAAGACGCTTTTGATTGCCCCGAAAATCCGAGCTTTAAGCATTGCAAAATCAATTGCCTTAAACTGGCGCGTATCGACAATCCCGAAGCCGATGTCTTTGGCGCCGACCAGGAAAACCCCATTCTTGACGTAACCAAAAATGAACTGATATCCGTCGTCGGGATGATTGACAAAGACTGCCGCAACCTCGGGCGCCCGACACTCACTTTCCGCATTAACAAAAGCAATCTCGAACAATATGCCGGACTGTTCGACCGTTATATTGCCGACGTCAACATCAATCTCATATTTGAAGAACCGGTCACCCTCTCGGCCAACGGCAAATACCGCAATGTCAAAATAACCGCGCAGGGCGAATTTGCCGGTTGCCCGCTCAGCGGCCACAAAACCGAAATTCTCGGCACTGTCAGTTTTAACAACTTCCCGAATATTTGCACCAATTTTACCGTCTTCCCCAATGCCAAGCTGCTGACCACCGGCAGTATCAAAGGCAATGTGGATGTCGGCAAAGACGCGGCTCTCGGCATCAAGGGCGACCTCAACGGCGCGCTCAAGGCTCAAAGTTTTGCCGAGATTTTCATTAAAGGTCAGTTGAACTACACGGACGAACTAAATAATAACCTTGATAATGAAAGTATCGTCTTTGGCTGCAACTCAAAAATAAAAATCGGCGGCGGCATCAATGCCAAAACGTCCAATGTTGTCATCAAACAGTGGAGCAAGCTTGACACCCCCTATATCAAAATTACCTCAACCAGTGACAACACGAGCCTGCCAAACACTTTGTCAAGCATACATCTGTACAAGTATGCCAAATTGTTCAGCACCTATGAACAAACCGTTTTTCCGCTGGTTGAAAACGACGACGCGCAGTGTGACGACAAATATTACCGGCATCTTGGCTCCGCCACTGACGCCGCGCTGCAGGAATTCAGCCTGGAACCGTCCAATCGCGGCGAAGACAAATGGCAGTGCCGCAGCCTCACTTTCAAACAGCAGGAGTGTAACTAAGGCTATGGGTTGACATTGGGCGAATATATGGTTTCCGGATTACTCGGATTGCCGATTGCCTTAAGATCCTTAACCGGATAGGCCTGTACGTCATAAACCATGCCGTCGGCTTCCATAAGAGTATTTTGGAACTGTTTGCCCAGATTTTCCGATGAGGCGTTGCCGTCAGGCTGCGCCTTTTCTGCTTTCTGAAGTTCTCCCGCCGTCGGTGCAGACGCATTTATCCCGGCCGGGAGCTGCGCCGGCTGCCCGGGCTCTGCAATGACTTCCGGCAGCGGATTACCCAGCGGATTGACATTATTGTCCGGCTGTTCGACAATCACCTCGTCGGTCTTCCCGTCCGGACGCCGGGATTTTCCGAACACGACCGTCGGAGCCGTTTCCGTCTGCATTTGCGCATTTTCTTCTTGTATCCCTTGAGCCTGCGCCGGCCTTGAACCGCTGTTTACCGCACAGGCAATCCACAACAGCATCGCAAAATTTTTCATCATTTCCGACATTTAAAATCCTCCTCCGCTGCTTATTAAATAGTCACGCTTTAACCAAAAACAAGGGGGATTAAGAATCTCTTAAGCCTTTTGCGCTACACTGGATAAATCTGGAATAAGGAGAACAGTAAATGTCCGAATTAGGAGCCCTCAGCAGTTACGCGCTGGCCATTCAGCAGACTCAGATGAGCCTGATAAAAAACAGTGCCGAAATGCAGCAAAAACTTGTTGAGGTATTATTTGAAGACAACCGCAGCGTTCCGGCATCTTCCGATGTCGGGCAAAACGTCGACGTTTCAATTTAGAAACTGAGCATTATAATAAACGAAATTGTCAGGCCGCAGGCGAGAACAAATTTGACAATTCCGCCCAGCCCCGCAAATATCATCGCGGTATAATCCAGATTAACGCCGTCGTCTTTATAGACTTTCTTAAACAAAAATACATGGGCAAAAGAAATCAGCGCCGCCAGAGCGTATAAATGATAATCGCTGAACAGCTCGCGCATCTGCTCCGCATCCATCCGAATCATGCAGTAGACTGCCAGAAAAATTCCCAGTAATACCATCGGGTTTAAAATCGCGCCCGACGTAAACAGCGCCATAATACCTTTAATCATAAATTAATCCTAACGGGTTTCCCAAACGCGGCGGCTTAAATATCTGCCGTCTGCCGCTTTCATATTAGTCGGCCAGACACAGCGGGTCGTTCCGTTGCTGCCGCTGAAACGGACTTCCGAATCTTTCATCCGGGCAACCACCAGCGAAGCTATCCCCCGGCTCTGTATGCCGACTTTGCGTCCGCGCTGCCAGTCAAATAAAGACCTGTCGATTGTTTTCTGCATCCTTGTCATCTCCCTGAAAGAGCTTTATCTCCTCCAGTCTAGGCTCAATTAGTAAATAAAAATTTAAGATTGGGCATCGCGCAGTTTTTCAATCAGTGCCAACAAACGCCTGCCTGCTTCGTCAACTTTGGCGGCATTGCTGCCGCAGACCCACACGCGGATAAGCGGTTCGGTGCCTGACGGATGGATAACCGCCCGGCCGCAATCGCCCAGATTCCGCCGACATTCTTCCAACAAAGACTGCACTTCGGTGCTCAGCGCAATCGGTTTCACCTGTTCACGGCTGTTCAGCCGCGGATTTTCAAAAAACAAATGTTCAAATTCAAACAGCGGAAAAATCTCGCTCATTTTTTTGCCGGAAGCCTTAAGCCCTTCTGCCAAAACCAGTGATATTATCAACGCATCGCCGGAACGGCTGTAATCCGACAAGACGATATGTCCAGATTCCTCGCCGCCGACCGCACCGCCTGTTTCACACATTTTTTCGACGACCGGACGTTCGCCGACCGGCGTGGAATAATAGTCCAGCCCGAGCTTTCCGCGCACAAATTTCTCCAATCCGGTATTGGACAGGATTGTCGATACCACCGGGCGCCCGCGATTCACGCCTTTTTGCTCCAGATACTGGGCCAGAAAAGCAATCAGCTGTTCGCTTCTGACCAATTCGCCTTTCTCGTCGCAGACTTTAATCCGGTCTCCGTCGCCGTCAACGGCTATCCCCAAGTCAGCGCCGAAAGCCCTGACTTCTGCCAGCATATTTTCCACATGCTGTGACCCGCAATCGCGGTTGATGTTATAACCGTCGGGTGAACAGGCAATTGCCTTGACATCGGCGCCAAGCTCGGCAAACAATTCCGGCATTATTGCCGAAAAACAGCCGTTGGCACAGTCAAGTACGATTTTCAGGCCTTGCAGCGGTTTGCTGCCCTCGGCGGTTGACAGAGCAATTTGCTTATATTTGTTCAAAACTTCGTCCGAACAGCTTTTGCACCCGATTTTTTCGGCTTCGAAAACAAAATTATTTTGCTCAATCAAGGCTTCAAGCCGCGCAGTCATCTCGTCGGAAAACTTATTGCCGTCAGCCGCAATCAGCTTAATGCCGTTGTCATGATACGGATTATGCGACGCGGTAATCATCACTGCCATATCGACGCCAAGCTGCGGGGTCAGGCTGGTGACCGCCGGAGTCGGCACCACCCCGAGCGACATAACATCAATGCCGGAAGACAGAAAACCGGCGCTGAGCGCCGCCTCGAGCATATCGCCGGATATGCGGGTATCTCTGGCAATCGCAACTTTTTTCTGTTTGTCACAAATCAGGACAGACGCGGCTGCGGCCAGCCGAAAAGCAAAATCCGCGTTCATCGGAAAAACATTAGCAACACCGCGAACCCCGTCAGTTCCGAACCATTTGTTTTTAGCCATGGCAAATCTCCGTAGTCATTGTTTTCAGTTATTGTCGCAGATACAGCGCAAAACTCAATCAATGATAAAGAGATATTCACTTCTTTTCGAGTCGCCATTTTAAATGGGTTCAGTAATTTCTGTATTAGCTGGCCGCTATACGCCTTTTTTAATTGCTTTTCAATAAAAGAGTTTTTATACTGCTTTTGCTTGCGACGTGTTGCCGCAGCGGAGTGTAGTAACTCCTTCACAGTAAAGAACAACTCCTTATCTGGGGAGCCGGGGGAATAAGCGTGCCTGCACGACGAAGAACCCGGACTGTTCTGTGACAGTCTTCTAACTCCCCGCCTTTGATTTTTTAAAGGCGGTTTCAATCGTCTGCGACTTGTCCGCCGATACCATTGAACGGATTGAAAACGGCTTGGGTGTTTCAATCAGAAAATATATTCACCTGCTGCGCTATTATCACAAAGAGATAAAAGTTGAACTGGTTGATTACAACCAATAAATAACAGGCACAACGCCAAAAAGCTCGGAGAACTAGATGAGCCATTATACGGGCTTTCCGGAAAGCTTGGAGTTTGAGCTTTATAATAAAAATTTAGGGCGGCGAAAGCGGAGTGTACTTTAGTGCGTACATGAGCATTTCGCCGACCCGCTAATTTTGTATTAGAAAGCCAAAATACAAGCTTTCAACTAGACGAGCTTTTCCCTGCTATACTTCGGGTAACGAACTATGCACCCTCTTCTCTTCCGGCACCGGAGATTCGGAAGACTTGTCTATCGGTTTGCCGTCAAGCAGGTCTTTGATTTCGTCGCCGGTCAGGGTTTCATATTCCATCAGCGCCGAAGCCAGAGCTTCCCAGTCCTTTTCGTGCTCTTTAAGAAGCTGCGTCGCCTGCTCATGCGCGGTAACAACCAGATTTTTAATCTCGGCGTCAACCAGACGGGCGGTCTCTTCGCTCATGTTTTTGCTCTGCGTCACAGACTTGCCGAGAAAAACTTCGCCGGTATTTTCCGCATAAAGAACCGGGCCGAGCTTCTCGCTCATTCCCCATTCCGTTACCATAGAACGCGCAAGGTTGGTCGCCGCGGCAATATCCGAAGACGCGCCGCTGGTTACTTTCTTGGCGCCGAACTTAAGTTCTTCGGCAACGCGGCCGCCCATCATGATAATCAGGCGCGACAGCATCTTAATCCGCGAATAGGAATACTGGTCTTTTTCCGGCAGCTGCTGCACCATGCCGAGTGCCCGCCCGCGCGGAATAATCGTCGCTTTGTGAATCGGGTCGCTGTCTTCGACAAACAGGGAGCAAATCGCATGCCCGGCTTCATGATACGCCGTCAGCCGTTTTTCGTTTTCATCCATTGCCATAGAGCGGCGTTCGCTGCCCATCAAGACCTTGTCTTTGGCTTCGTCAAAGTCTTTGGATGTCACTTTATGCTTGTTTTTGCGCGCGGCCAGCAGAGCGGCTTCATTAACCAGATTCGCCAAATCGGCGCCGGAAAAACCGGGCGTGCCGCGGGCAACCACCGACAAATTGACATCGCGTGCCAGCGGAACGTTACGGGCGTGGACTTTCAAAATTTCTTCGCGGCCTTTCTTGTCCGGATTCGTCACCGTGACCTGGCGGTCAAAACGCCCCGGGCGCAACAGCGCCGGATCCAAAACATCCGGGCGGTTGGTCGCCGCAATCAGAATAACGTTTTCATTGGCTTCAAAACCGTCCATTTCGACCAGCAGCTGATTCAGCGTCTGCTCGCGTTCGTCATTGCCGCCGCCCAGACCGGCGCCGCGATGGCGGCCGACCGCGTCAATTTCGTCAATGAACAACAGGCAAGGCGCGTTTTTCTTAGCCTGCGCAAACATATCGCGCACGCGGCTCGCGCCGACGCCGACAAACATTTCGACAAAGTCCGAACCGGAAATAGAAAAGAACGGCACATCCGCTTCGCCGGCAACAGCTTTTGCCAACAGGGTTTTGCCGGTACCCGGAGGGCCGACCATCAAAACGCCTTTCGGAATTTTTCCGCCCAAACGCTGGAATTTCTCCGGGTCTTTCAGGAAGTCGATAATTTCTTCCAGCTCTTGCTTGGCTTCGTCAGCACCAGCCACATCGGCAAAAGTCACCTTTTTGGTATTTTCAATCAACCGCGCGCGCGACTTTCCGAAGCTCATTGCCTTGTTATTGCCGGAATTGGCCTGCCGCATAAAGAAAATCCAAACGCCGATAAGCAGCAGCATCGGGAACCACGAAATCAGCATCCCCCACAAATTGTCGGAAGTATTGCTTTCCGGCTGAGCCGAAACCTTAACGTCGTTTTTGCGCAGCATTTCGACCATGGTCGGGTCAAACGGCGCGTAAGTATAGAAACGCTTGCCGTCAGTATAGGTACCCGAAATGCTGGCGCCTTCAATTGTCACTTCGGCAATTTTTTTGTTTTCGACATGGTTCATAAATTCCGAAAAAGCGAGCTTTTCCGAATTGACCCTGTCACCGCCCGGCACAAACATGTTCATTGCTGCCGAAAGCAGAATAAAGGCCACAACCCAGACAATAATATTTCTTGCGTTTCTCATATTGGTTCCTCAAAACAGGTTAACTGACTTTCTATATATAAGTTTTTTATTTGCAAAACTCAAGCACGAATGTTCACCCGCCCCCAGCCGATAAAAAAACGGCCGGGATCCCGGCCGTTTCGATACATTTTCAAACTAAAGATTATTTAGCCTGATTAATGGCATCCTGAAGAACGCCCTCATCCAGAGTTTGAATGATTTTTCCGTTCAGAATCAAAGTCGGAACGCCGTTAACCTGGATTTTGGCAGCCAGATTAGAAGTCTCGTCCAAAGCCTTGTTGACTTTTTCAGATTCCATATCGGCTTTCATTTTTTCCAGATCGACACCGGCCTTAACAGCGGCTTCGTCGATTTTGGCTTCGGTCAGAGGACCGCTGATTTCAAAAATAGCCGTATAAACTTCCGAGAACTTGCCCTGCTCTTTAGCGGCCAGAGAAGCCTTGGCGGCATACTTAGACATCGGTGACAGGAATGCCAGAGGTTTGGCGACAACTTTCAAATCGTCGTTCTTGGCCAGAACATTTTTCAAAACCGGATAGATTTTGTGGCAGTAGCCGCAGGAATAGTCAAAGAATTCAACCAAAACGACCTTGCCGTCCGGATTTCCGAGGAAACCGTCAGCCGGATTTTTGGTCAGTTCTTCTTCGCTCTGAGCCAGAAGTTCCTGCGCTCTTTTCTGAGCTTCTTCTCTCTGTCTGGTCTCATAGTTCTGCATAGCCTGGATAATCATTTCCGGATTTTCGTTCAGGGCCTGTTCGACACTGACCGAATTACCGCCCTTGTTGCAGCAGACAATGCACATAACCAATGCGGCAATGGCAACGACCAGCGCTGCCAGAGATACATATACAGCATTAATTTTATTCATGTTAAATTCCTCAAAGTTATTTATTATCAACTCATCTAATCTAACAAACTATTAGATATTTACAAGCGGAAAATAATATTTATTTATTAGATTTGTTAAAATGGTAAATTATTTTTTCATAAATGAGTGATATATCTGACTTAAGTTTAAACCTTTAGAAAGCTGTAAAATGTTTCATATTAACGTATCTCTTTTTTCCAAAACCAAAAGCCTTGAAAATAAAATCGACTTTTTCCATGACAAGCTGCTTGACGCGGCCATGACATTTAAAAAAGCGGTTCGCGTCTTTCTCGACGAAGGGCGCAGCGAAGACTATAAAAAACTGTCCAAACAGGTCAAACAGATTGAGCACGACGCCGACAACCTGCGCCGCGAAATTGAAAACAGCCTTTATGCCGAAAACCTGATTCCCGATTTGCGCGCCGACGTTTTGCACCTGGTTGAGAACCTTGACAAAGTCATCAATAAGTTTGATGAAGTGACCTATATGTTTTATATCGAAAAACCCGAAGTCGACCAAGCGTACCATATTCGGATTAACGAACTCTGCGACCTCAGCGCCGAATGCGCCGAAAACATGGCCAAAGCCAGCCGCGCCTTTTTCCGCGACCTCAGCTCGGTACGCGACTATTCGCAAAAGGTCTACTTCATTGAACATGAATCCGACATCAGCGCCGACAATCTGCGCAAAGCCGTCTTTGATTCTGAACTGCCGTTGGCCAACAAGCTCCAGTTGTCAAACTTCATCAACGAAATTGCCGATATCGCCGACATTGCCGAAGACTTCATTGATGAACTGCTCATCTTCACGATTAAGAGAGATATTTAACCATGGATTTGACTTTTTTGCTGTTTTTGAGTTCCGGTTTGTTTTTAGGGTGGTCGCTCGGCGCCAATGATGCGTCTAACATTTTCGGCACCGCCGTCGGCACCAAAATGGTCAGCTTCCGCACCGCCGCGGTTATATCTTCGATTTTTATCATTATCGGCGCGGTCTATGCCGGTTCGGGCGCTTCGCAGACTTTGGGGCATCTAGGCACGATTAATACGCTTCCCGGCGCTTTTATGTCCGCTTTGGCCGCCGCCCTGACCATCTACTGGATGGTACTGTCTTCCATGCCCATTTCCACCTCTCAGGCGATTGTCGGCGCCATTATCGGCTGGAACTTTTTTTCCGGCAAACCGACCGATATCAGCGTTTTAAGCCAGATTGTCAGCACCTGGGTAGTCTGCCCGATTCTTTCAGGCCTGATTGCCGTTTTTCTTTATTGGCTGGTACGCGTGATTATCCGCAAGTCACACATCCACTTGCTGCGCCAAGACAGCTATACCCGCGCAGGATTGATTATCGCCGGCGCATTCGGCGCCTATGCGCTGGGCGCCAACAACATTGCCAATGTTATGGGCGTATTTGTCAATTCGTCGCCGCTGCACAGCGTCAATTTCGGATGGGGTATCGTGCTGAGCGCCACACAGGTTTTGTTTCTGATTGGCGGCATCGCCATCAGCTTTGGCGTCGCGACTTACTCGCACAAAGTCATGAACACCGTCGGTAACTCGATTATGAAAATGTCGCCGCTCATGGCCTGGGTCGTGGTCGTGTCACAGTCTTTGGTGCTGTTTTTGTTTGCCTCGCAAAACCTCAAATATTTTCTGATGTCGCATGACCTGCCTTCGCTGCCTCTTGTTCCGGTATCCAGCTCACAGGCGGTCATCGGCGCGTTGATTGGCATCGGCCTGGCACGCGGCGGCAGAACACTGCATTGGGGGCTCATCGGGAAAATAGCCCTCAGCTGGATAACCACGCCGATAATTGCCGCCATTGTCTGCTATGTCTCGCTGTTCTTTTTGCAAAATGTCTTCGGACAAGTGGTCTTTCTGCCCTAGGAGCATCTCATGAAAATTATCATACTGGCTATCGGCAAATGTAAAAAAAACTCGCCCGAAGCAGCGATAATCGCCGAATACGCCAAACGTTCAAACTGGGAAATTATCATCAAAGAGAAAGACAATTCCACGCAGGAGGACGAAGCCAAATTTCTGCAAGGCAGCATTCCGAATAATGCCAAGGTCATTGTTCTGGACGAACGCGGCGAAAACATCAAATCGCAGGAACTTGCCAAACGGATAGAAAACTGGCAGAACAACGGCTGTTCTGAAATATGTTTTTTAATCGGCGGCGCCGACGGCCATCTGCAATCGACCCGCGACAAAGCCGACTTGCTTCTTTCCTTCGGCCGGCTGACCCTGCCGCATATGCTGATGCGCGCGGTCTTAAGCGAACAGATTTACCGGATTCAGACCATAATTGCCGGACATCCCTATCACCGCGAATAATAATTAATTGACAGCGAAACTTATTTTGTCTATATTTGTACACAAACAAATATACATCTTAAATTATCCAAAATGAAAATTTTCAAAAATCTTGCAGATTTGTTTTCCAGGAAGACAACTGCGCCGACACAAAAAGAAACTGCCCCTGAGCAGAACTGTGAAAAACCGATACCGTCAGACGATGGCCCGCAAGACGCGCCCTGCACGGTGCACTCTCTGGGCAAGCTGGAACACCCGGCTTTTATGCCGCAGCCCCTGCTGAGTTTTTATGTCATGTACAAGGCGCTTCAAAACAACAGCGCAGCCTGCGGCGATATATCCTTAATAAAGGCTGTCGACCTGTTTCATCCCGAAACCAGCGCTTACATCTGCACGGTGTATGCAGTCAAAGTAGAAAAAGGCTGGTTCTGGGCGGAAGTCGGCTCATCGGATGCATATTTTTCAAAACCGGAAGCTTTTATTTACCGCCAGGCAGATAAATTTCGTATCCGCATGAAGAAAAAAGACGACAAAACCGATTACGTCGCCGTCTGCGAATATAAAGAAGAAGTGCGCGTTACGGCAATCGTCGAAGAAGTGCTGACGCCTCCGACTGACGCTGACCAAGAACGCTTCGTCAAATGCAAAAAACTTCCCTGCAGTTTGGAAGATGCCGCCGAGTTTGTCGAAAGCCTCGGATAGACCCAACAGCGTAACACAACAAAAAAGCCCCGCTTCTCCGCAAGCCGGGCTTTTTTGTTAAAACACAGAATAAAAAATTCAATATGCGCTCTAGTTCGCCGTTTCCCGGATTTTTCCGACGGAAGACCACATCTTCTCTATACTGTAAAACTCCCGCACTTCAGGACGGAAAATATGGACAATAACTTCAAAGGCGTCAATCAACACCCAGTCGGCTTTTTCTTTGCCTTCGGCAACAGATTTAAAACCGGCCTCTTTAAGCTTGAGCTGGATATTGTCGGCCAAAGAAGCAACCTGCCGATTGGAAGTGCCGCTGGCGACAACCATATAATTGGCAATGGACGTTTTGCCCTGCAAATCCATAACGATAACATCCTGCGCTTTGCCGTCATCCAGCACGCCGGTAATAATATCCAGAATCTGTTCGGCCTCGTCTTTATTCTCTGCAACAACTGCTTTTTTAACCACTTAATCTTCTCCTTTAATTACGGCAGCGGCGACCACGGTTTATTTTTCGGTTCCGCTTCAATCTTAACCTCTTCCGTTTCTTTTTTGCTTCTATCTCTGGTTATATACTGATTAACCTCTCTCAGGCAATCAAAAAGTCCCTGTTTTGCCACGGCAGAAATCACAAAAACTTTTTTGCCGGACGCTTTTTCAAGCTCTTTTTGCTTTTTAGCCATTTCTTTCGGTTCAACCGCGTCGGCCTTGTTCAAAACAACAACTTCCGGCTTGCGCGCCAAAACATCGTTGTACAAATCCAACTCCCGGCGGATTGCCTTGTAGGCCGCAACAACATCCTTGTCCGTCCCGTCTATCAGATGCAGCAGAGCCGAACAGCGCTCAACATGTTTCAAAAAGCGGTCGCCCAGACCGACGCCTTCATGCGCCCCTTCAATCAACCCCGGAATATCGGCAATGACCATTTCATAATTGTCAACCCATGCCACGCCCAGATTGGGATGAAGTGTCGTAAACGGATAATCGGCAATTTTCGGACGAGCCTTGGTGACAACGGACAGAAACGTTGACTTTCCGGCATTGGGCATACCAACCAGCCCGATATCGGCAATCACCTTCAACCGCAGCCAAACCCACATTTCCTGCCCCGGCCAACCCGGCTCGGCATAACGCGGCGCCTGATTAACCGAAGTCTTGAATTGCGCGTTGCCGCGGCCGCCGTCGCCGCCTTTGGCTATCAGAAAACGCTGTCCCGGCTCAATCATGTCGGCAATCAGGGTTTCCTGATCGTCAGCCAGAATCTCTGTGCCGACCGGAACCTGAATGACGATATCTTCGCCTTTGCTGCCGGTCTTGTCAGAACCCATGCCGTTTTGGCCTTTCCGTGCCTTGAAATGCTGATGATAACGAAAATCAATCAGCGTATTCAGGTTCGGCACCGCCTCAATATAAACGCTGCCGCCCTTGCCGCCGTCGCCGCCGTTCGGGCCGCCGAATTCAATATACTTCTCACGCCGGAACGAAACGCAGCCTGCGCCGCCGTCACCGGATTGAATATATATTTTTGCCTGGTCTAAAAACTTCATTTCCGCCTCAATCAGCTTTCTTTGAAAAGTAAAGGGGATGCAGTAACACCCCCTTAAACTTATAATTCCTGTTCAGTGCAGAATCAACTATTCGCAAACAACAGAAACAACTGTTTTGTTGCCGGCTTTTTTAGAAAATTCTACTTTACCTTCGGCAACGGCGAAGATAGTGTGGTCTTTGCCCATGCCGACGTTAGCGCCCGGATGATACTGGGTACCGCGCTGGCGGACAATAATGTTTCCCGGAATAACAGCCTGACCGCCGGCCTTCTTCAAGCCCAAACGGCGGCCGATGGAATCACGTCCGTTATTGGAACTACCGCCGGATTTCTTATGTGCCATGATTAAATCTCCTTAAACCTATACTTATTTGCCGCAAACATCGGTAATTTTTACCAATGTGATTGACTGTCTGTGGCCGTTTTTACGACGATAGTTTTGTCTTCTTTTCTTTTTGAAGACAATAACTTTAGCATCTCTGGCCTGTTTCAAGATGGTAGCCTTAACAGAGGCGCCGTCAACCAGCGGATTGCCGATGGTGTCGCCCATAGCCAAAACTTCATTGAAAACAACTTCTTTACCTTCTTCGCCGGCAAGTTTTTCAACTTTTACAACATCGCCGGAAGCGACTCTGTATTGTTTTCCGCCGGTTTTAATTACTGCATACATATTTATTCACCTTTATATTTTAAACATAAAACGTTGCTTTGCAATATACATAAGTTTTTCGCTCTGTCAATAAGAATCTCAACAAAAAATACAAAAAACTCCGCCCGGAGCTTTATGTCCTCTCAAGCTGCGGCCGGTCACGATACTTTGGCCGGTTAACGCTTGCGCTGCGCTTTGTCGGCTTCAAGCGCGCGGTATAAATCCGGACGGATAAACCGCCCGCCCCAAATGCCTTTTTTCTCCCGGCGCGCTTCCTGTTCATCCCCGGCAAAACCGGCATAATAATGCGTATACGCCACTGCCAGGCCGTCGCGCACTAATTGTTGATTGACATTGACTCTGCCGGCATAACATATGGAAACGTCGCGGCCGTATATATCCGTCGTCTGCTTCCGGCAGTCAACGCCGTTTTTGACCATATCCGCCAGCGCTTCTTTGGCTTTCTGCCCGCATTCGTACAACCGCCCTTCGGCATCATAGCAGCTTTGGTTGTATTCGGGCGCGTCGATTCCTTCCAGCCTCACCCGGCGGCCGTCAATCAGCAGGCTGTCGCCGTCGACGGCAGTTACTTCCGCCCGCGCGGCAAAACACCACAAACACCCCGCGATGAACAAAAATTTTTTCATATCAGACTCCTCTGCCCGTCATTTTGAACAGTTCTGTGCCGATATGCAAGTTTTATCAGCATTTGCCGATTAAAATACATTGAATAACTAAAAAAAACTTTTGGTATTTCCGCTTCTTTGTCTTAAGATAAAGTATAATTTTGCAACAAGGATTAACTATGCTCAAAAATATCTCTAAAAGTGTTCTTTTTGCCGGTGCTGTTTTATGCCTGGCCGGATGCGAATATTTCCGTACGCGCACCCCGCAGGATATTCTTAGCAATCCGTTTGCCCCGAGCGCTGCCGAATATGCCGAGCAGGGACGCCGCATGCAGCCTTACGTCAAAACGCCGGGTTCAATTGTCGTTTGCCGCTCCCGTCAGTGCGCGCCGGCCAAATTGTCAATGTCCAAAGAATACATCTACAACAGCCTGTTACAGCTTTTCGACAACAACAATTATCAAAAAGCTTTGATTTGTCAGGGCGACCCCGCTTCCCATGTCTGTCTTGAAAATTATATCACGCTGCCGATTACCGCCGGCATTACGCCGACCAACGCTTATATCGACTATGTCAAAATTACGGATGTCATCATCGGCAAAAGCGCCAACAAGCTCAACCTTATCTTAAATTATAACCTGACCTACGGCGGACAGGTTCCCGACTGCACGCCGTCCAAAAGCATTATGTTCGCCAAATCCGTTGACCATGTATTGCTTGAAGACGCCGGTTATACCTGCAAAATGACAACCATCGGCCAGAGCACGATTAAGACCGTTTTCGCCGTTGATTATATCGACCTCGATTACGGATACATCGGCGGCTACTATTCAGTCGGCATTTCCGGACCGGCTTACGGCGGCGGCAACGGCTACATGATTCTGCGCCTGCCCAAAAACGCCTATCCGCTGACGCCTGCATTGCAAAATCCCGGACAAAAACAAATGTCCAAAGGCGAGCGGACGATTGCCGAATACAAAAACAATGGCCGTCCGGCCTCACGCAATCACAGTCTCGGCAACGTCGAAGTCTTCCCGATAAGCAAAGAATAAAACGCCGCCCAGACGCTTTTAACCCGCAGAATTACTAATCTGCGGGTTATTTATTCCGGTTTCTCCAAATATATATAATTTCTTTATTGTTCTTTTCAGAACAATATATCATGTTTTAAATTATAACAATCCGCAGATTGTTATAACTTTCATCCAAAATATTCTTTCTTAACCTAATTGCTTTAACACCATATACAAACACCTCCTTTGCGGAGGTGTCTGCATTATGCGCCGTAGCTGAAATAACGCACGCTCTGATAAATCAAAATTCGCTCAATGTTGCTGAAGCGGCATTGGTTCGCCCCGTAGCGTATAACCCCGGAATCTGCGGGCAGCGCACCGTTTCTGATTTGATATTTGCGGACGTCATCCAGACTCATAACCGGGCCGCCGTCAAACTCGACCAGCCACCCGTATGTATCATAACCGGCATTGACATGGATAATATTATTCTCTGCGCTGCCGTCAATCGCTGCGGGCAATTCGTTTTTGGAAATTTCAAACATTTCGTCATGCACCGAGCCGCTGAACCATTTTACAAAGTTCGGCTCCGCGGCAAATAATCCTCCGGGCTTGGTTTCTTCGTCTGATAAACCGGACGCAGCCGCCGTTGCCAAAGCGCCGGGAGCAGAAACTCCGTCGTTTGCCGCTTCGTTATCGGCCATATAATCCGCACCGTTTATATCGGAATGCTCCTCCTCCGATGAACCGAGCCATGCGCTGTCTTCCGCAATGCCGCCAGCCTCATCTTCGCTCTCAACCGATACGGGGGCGGCCGCTTCGGCATTTTCCTCAGCCGCCTCGTACAATTGCGGATAGGCGGATAAACTTTCCTCGATATTCGTTTCGGCAGTATCACCTGTTGTCAGCCAGCTGTTTTCAGCGGCAGCTTCGTTTTCTGTCTCAAAACCGGTTATTACTGAAGTTTCTGTTTCATCTGTCGGGTTTTCGTCCGCGACAACGGCCGATTCCGCCGGTTCGGCTTCCAACCCAACGGAAGTTTCCGTTTCCGCCAGCCAGCCGCCCCCATCGGCAGGAGCCGCCTCAGTTTCAGATTCCGGCGTTTCTTCAGCCGCCCAGCCGTTGCCCGCTGCCGGTGATGTTTCCTCAGCCGGCGCATTATCCGCAGTTAAATCTTCTGTACTGTTAAGCTCATCCGCATCAGTTTCAGAAATAGAAAAGTTCAAACTTTCCGTTCCGCCGTCTTCAACCTGGTCTGCCGGTATATCCGACATAAAACCGTCATCCCGCACCGGTTCGGGCGCCGCAGCATCCTCGGCGTTTTCCAGAGCAGCGCCATCCGAATTCAACGAATCAGCAAAACCGCCGGCATCTTCAAATTCCGGCACTCCCTCAGCGCCGCTCACACCAATGCCCGAAAAATCCGGATTGATGTCTGCCGGCGCGTCGTCATCCTGGCTTATTCCCGACAGCCAGCTTTCCATATCCAAATCGGCTTTGCTCTCTTCCTCTTCGGCAAGGTTTAGCGGCGTTTCGAACCCTGCCGCTCCCGGATTATCCAACACTTCGTCCAGATTAAAATCCGTTTCCGCGTCCAAATTCAGATTCTGAGCCGGCTGCAGGTTTTCCGGATTTTCATCGGAAAGCGCAGTTACAGGCGTCATATCCAAATTTTCTGTTGCGTCATCCATATTATATCACCTTATAACGGAATGCTGATTAACACTTTCAAGCCGCCCAATTCGCTGTCGCCCAGTTCTATTGTGCCCCCGTGCGACGTAATAATGTCTTTGGCGATAGACAATCCCAACCCGACGCCGCCGGTTTCCTTATTGCGCGAATTTTCAAGTCTGTAAAAGGCCTTAAAAACATCATCCCTTTTATCCTGGGGAATTCCCGGGCCGTCGTCTTCAATCATCAGGTTAAGTTTTTTATTGTTGCTCTCGAGCTTAACTCCAATTGTTTTTCCGTAGCGGAAAGCATTGGCTATAATGTTGGTCACCGCCCTTTTCAAAGCCTGTTCGCGCCCTTGGATAGCGCTGACCTGATCATTGGTCGAATAACGGATGAGCGCTTTCTTGTTGCGGAACTTGTTGATAATGCTCAAAATCATTTCATTCATATCGACAAAGCTGGATTTTTCGCCGCCCTCGCCGCTGACAAACGACAGATAGCCGTCAAGCATTTTCTCCATCTCGTCGATATCCGACAGAAAGTCTTTTTTGTCTTCATTATCAGGCAGCATGGTAACCTGCAGTTTCATCCGGGTCAGCGGCGTCCGCAAATCATGCGACACGCCGGCCAGCATTTGCGTGCGCTCGCTGATTTGGCGCTGAATCCGCTCTTTCATTTTAATAAAGGCAATAGAAGCTTTACGAACTTCCGAAGACCCGGAAGGTTTAAAATCCTTGTTGTCAATGCCTTTGCCGAAATCTTCCGCAACTTCGGCCAGCCGGGCAATTGAACGCACCTGAATCCGCAGGAACAGCACCGCCACCAAAAACAGCAGAATAGAGGTTCCGGCCATCCAGACCACAAACATGAAAATCGAACTGCTGAAAATCTTTTTCCGCGAAGTCGTAAACTTGTACAATCCCGATTCCGTATCGACAAACACCAGCAGATCTTTGTCTTCCTTCCCCAGATAAATTGAGGTTGTATCCGGCCCGAAATTATTGTTGAGGGCTTCCTCAAGGTAACCGATAATCAGTTTGCTGCCTTTCCCGGCTTTGTTCATGACCTGATGCTTGTCCTGATTGCTGTAATATTCCATATCCATATCAAAGGTTTCGGCCGACATTTTCTGTAAGGCCGCAATTTTGGAAGGCTCCTGCGTGCCGATATCAATAATAAACTTCATATCCGAAGCCAGATTTTCCGAAAGGCGCCGCCCCATCCGGCTCCAGCTCCCGTCAAAGAACATAACAACCGAAACAATCTGCACTACAATCAGCGGCACAAAAATTAACAGCATCGTCCTGAAAAACAATGTCCGCGGCAAAAATTTCAAACGCATATAGCGCAGCTTTTCTTCCCATTTAGGCGATAATCTGATATGCATGGTCTTATTCCTTCATAGATAACAACATATAACCTTTTCCGCGAACCGTCTGCAGGTAACGCGGATTTTTGGTATCAGGCTCAATTTTTTTCCTCAGACGCGTAATTTGCACGTCAATTGAACGCGGACTCTGGCCGGCGCCCAAAATTTCCGCCAGTTTCTCGCGGCTGAATACCTGCCCCGATTTGGCGCCCAAAACGTTGAGCAGTGCCTGCTCGACCGGCGTGATGTGAATAACCTCACCTTGTCTGGTGAGCAGCTCTTTGGTTTGCAGATTATAAGTACACAACCCCAGATTCAGACATTCGTCGACTTCCGGTTTTTCGGCAGGCGCACGGCGCAAAATGCTTTTAATCCGCAATACCAGTTCCTTGGGTTCAAAAGGCTTGGGCAGATAATCGTCGGCACCGCTCTCCAAACCGCAGATTCGGTCTTCGGTTTCGCCCATGGCTGTCAGCATGATGACCGGGATATTATTTTCCCGCCGCAGTTTTGCCAAAAATTCCAAACCGCTTTCTTCCGGCATCATAATGTCCATAATCAGCAAATCAAACTTATACTGTTCCATGAGGTGACGCGCATCCGCCGCCGACTTTGCCGTCGATGTATAAAAACCGCTCTCCCGCAAAAATCTTTGCAGGAGAGAACGCAGACGCGTGTCGTCGTCGACGACCAGAATATGTTTGATTTCACAATCCATAAAGCCTCATTTTCAAAGCCGGTGGTGAAATTATTTTTCAGCTTTCTTTTTCGCCTTGGAAACTTTTGCTGTTTTGGCAGCGGCCGGCTTGGCCTTTTTGCTTTTGGCAGCAGGTTTGGAAACCGGTTTCACCTTTTTCTTTACCGGTGCCGCAGCGGCCGCAGCTTTTTCAGCCTTATTCATCTTGCGAATGTAATTCAGGCTTTTTTGAAAATACTGGTAACCGGTAATAAAAGTCAGCACAGCGGCAATCCATAACAGAATCTCGCCGATACCGCCCCAATACCACACGCCTTTCAGAAGCAGCATCGACAGTGCCGTCATCTGGAAACCCGTCTTCCATTTGGCCAGTCGCGTTACCGGCATGCCGACTTTGACTTCCATCAAAAACTCGCGCAGACCCGAAACCAGTATTTCGCGGCACAAAATAACCACAACCGGGATATAACTCAGCCGGGTAACCAGCATATCGGGCTTGGCCAGCAGAACCACCAGCGCCGAAGCCACCAGCAATTTATCGGCAATCGGGTCAAGCAGTCGTCCGAAAGCGGATGTTTCGCCGCGGGCGCGTGCCAGATAGCCGTCAAAATAATCGGTAATTGAGGCGGCAATAAACAAAATCGCGGCAAATATCGCCCAGACATTGGAAGTAATATAAACCGACAGGAAAATCAGCGGAATAACCACGATTCTCGAAATTGTCAAAATGTTAGGCAAACTATACACGTTTCTACCCCTTTTCAATAATTAACTTTCCCTCATACTAGAGGAGAATTTTTAATTATGGAAGTAGTTAAAGATTTTTTCCGCCGTTTTTTTACTGATTCCGGCAACTTTTTGCAAATCTTTCACCGATGCCTGCGCCACTTCTTCCGCCGAACCGAAATAATTAAGCAAATCGCGCTTTCTTTTGGCGCCGATTCCTTCGACTTCGTCAAGGGAAGATTTAAAAATAGACTTGCCGCGTTTTTTGCGGTGCGTCCCGATTGCGAAACGGTGCGCCTCGTCGCGCAGATTTTGCAGATAAAAAGCCAGCGGCGACTGAAATTCCAAAGCAAAGCTTTCTTTGCCCTGCATATGGTAAAACTCTTTGCCGGCATTGCGCTCCGGGCCTTTGGAAATAGCGATAATCGCAATTCCGGACAAATCAAATTCCGCCAGCGCTTCATGCACGGCATTAAGCTGCCCGCGGCCGCCGTCAAGCAGTATGACATCCGGCTTGTTTTCCGGCGCCATCCGATTAAACCGACGCAGCAGCACCTCTTTCATCATCGCAAAATCGTCATTGGTAATATCCGGGTTTTTTATATTAAAAGTGCGATAGTTTTTCTTGTCAAAGCCTTCCGGCGTAGCCACCACCATGGCGCCGATGGCATAACTGCCCTGAATATGCGAGTTATCGTAAATTTCTATCCGCCGCGGAATATCCGGCAGCCCGAAACGCTCCTTAAAGGCCTGCAGATTATTGTCAACGCTGGCCATAAGCGCCGCCTTGCGCGCGATAGAGGCCATCGCGTTTTCGTGCGCCATATTCACCAGTTTGGCTTTGTTGCCCTTGCGCGCGCAGACGATTTTAGCCCCCACCGCCTCGCTCAGAAAATCCGCGTTTTCAAGCTCCGCATCAACAATAATTTCTTTGGGCGGCACATGCCCGGTATAAAAGCTGCTGATAAAGGCTTCAAGGACTTCGCCGTCAGAAGCGTCTTCAACCTGTGCCGGAAAGAAAGGCGCATTGCCGCAGTTCTGTCCGCATCTGATAAAAAAGATTTGAATGCAAACCAGATTTTTGTCACGTGCCAATGCAATCACATCGGCGGATTTTATACCGGCATATTCGACATTCTGCCGCGATTGTACGGTTGTCAGCGCGCGGATGCGGTCCCGCAGGACAATTGCCGTTTCATAGTCCTCGCGGGCGCTGGCTTCATTCATGGCGGCCGACAAATCATCCTGAATTTTGCTGTTTTTGCCTTCCAGAAACGCAACCGCTTCTCTGACCAGCTGCCGATAATCCTCGACCGAGATTTTCGCGACACACGGCGCCGAACAGCGCTTGATTTGATATTGCAGGCACGGCCGCTGGCGGTTATGAAAAACCGTATCCGAACACGACCGCAGCAAAAAAGCCTTCTGTACAACGTCAATAACGCTGTTGACGGCGCCGACACTGGCAAACGGCCCGAAATACTTGTTTCTGTCACGCCTCTGCCCGCGGTATTTGCGCAGGCACGGATACGCCGCCTGCATGTCTATCATCAGATGCGGAAATGTTTTGTCGTCTTTGAGCAGAATATTATAACGCGGTTTAAATTTTTTTATCAGCTCGTTTTCGACCAGCAGCGCCCGCGCCTCATTTTCAACAATGATAAACTCCATGCGCGCGATCTGCGCCACCATCTGCTGCAAACGCACCGGCAGTTTGTCGATATGCGAATAAGCGACAATCCTTTTTTTAATGTTTTTGGCCTTGCCGACATATAAAACTTCGTCATACTCGCTGATCATCCGGTAGACGCCCGGATTGTCGGGAGCAATTTGAATATGCCGTTTCAGATTTTCCAGACCTTTCTGAATATCATACAATTTTATTGTTCTCCTACATCAGAACCAGTCCGCCGCGGTTAATCAAAACCTGCGCATACATATAAGCTATAAAGCATGCCAGCATAAACAAGCCTTCCAGGCGGGTAATTTTATTTTTAAACATCATAATCGGCAGCAGCATAAACGAAGCGAACATCATTACCCAGACGTCAAACAGAATAAACTGGTCGGCAACCTGAACATCGGTAATCACGGTGGTCGCCCCCATCACAAACACGATATTCCAGATATTCGAGCCGATAACATTACCCAGCGCAATCCCGTTCTGCCGGCGGAAAGCTGCTACGCAGCTGGTTGCCAGTTCCGGCGCCGATGTGCCGACTGCAACGATGGTAACGCCGATAATTTCTTCCGACACGCCGAAAATGCGCGCCACATCGACCGCGCCGCCGACCAAAAATTCCGCGCCGTAGGCAATAGCGGCCAAACCGCCGCCCAAAGCCGCCAAAATCATCCACCAGCTGCTGTTGACAAGCTGTGACGGAATTTCGTCTTCGGGGTTCTCATCCTTTTGCGCGCCGAAATAATTATAAATAAGAAACACTGCCAGAAAGCCCAGCAGCACCCAGCCATTCCAATTAATAAATTTGCCGTTGACGACAAAAAAAGCAAAGAGCAGCGTCACCACAAACAAAAAAGAAAAATCGCGGTAAAAGGCCTTGCCGTCGCAGCTGATTGGATAAATCACCGCCGAGGCGCCGAGCACCAGCAGCACATTGGCAATGTTTGAACCGATGACATTGCCGACGGATATGCCCGCATTGCCGTTCAGCGCCGATTTAATACTGACCACAAATTCGGGCACCGATGTTCCGAGCGCGACAATCGTCAAACCGATAATCAGGCTCGGAATATGCAGGCGGTTGGCAATCGCCACCGCGCCGCGCACCGCATATTCGGCGCCGGCCATTAACATCACAAAACCCAACACGATATACAAAGCGGGCATAATCATTATAAAATCCTTTCACAACAAGAAACTGCAACCACTATAAACGAAACGCAAAAAAACTCCAGAGTTTTTACACTCCGGAGCCTTTCTGCGGAAAACGCCGTGTCATTTAAAACCGCGTTTCCGGCATTCGTCTTCAAGCAATTCCAGCATTTCATAAAATAAAGTGGGAATACCGACGTTCTGCATGGAGCAGACTTTGTCATACTCGCCCCAGACATAGACCAGTTTCTCGTGCGGCCATTCGGATATCTGCTTGCGCAGGTCATCCATGTCTTTCTGATGCTTTTTCTCTCGCTGAATGGCATTTCTAAAGGCGATAAAAGCCAAAACCACAACAGCCGAAATTGCGATAAATAATAATACGTTCTCGTTCATGGCGCTATATATTAAAGGGTTTGTAATTTCTAAGTAATTAATAGCAATTGCAAGCATAGCGTATTTTTGTCCAAAATCAACAAAATTGTCCAAATACTTTCGAACAGGTTTAAAAAATACCACGCCGGCATTATCTTTTTTATATAAACATAAGGAGAAAAAACATGCTTTTGGAAAGAAAACCCTGCGGCTTCCAGACCATCGGCTTTACCCCGTATCCCGATGATGACGACGACAAGAATTTTCATATCGGCGATGTCGAGAAAAACGTCCTGACCGATTCTCTGCCCGAACGCGACGACAAAAGAACTTTTGAAGCCGATATGTATAACTTCGGCGATGAAGATGACCTGCCGGACAGCGACCGGATTATGGAATGCCAGACAAAAGGTATCAGCCAGGAAAAATGCCTGGACATCTAACAAAAAACTCCCGGTTTCCCGGGAGTTTTTGTTTCAACTTAGAGAGCTGTATAATCAGCATTTATTCAGCGGGAGTTTCCTCTGCCGGTTGGTGCTGAATTTCAGCGGCGGCCTCTTCTTTGAGCGCCTGTATCTCTTTGTCATTCTGAGCGGCAACACGCTTCAGGGCACGCAGGACGTTACCGGTACCGGCCGGAATCAGGCGGCCGACGATAACGTTTTCTTTGAGCCCTTTGAGGCTGTCAACCTTGCCCTCGACGGCAGCTTCGGTCAGAACACGGGTTGTTTCCTGGAACGAAGCGGCAGAGATGAAGGACTTGGTCTGCAGAGAAGCCTTGGTAATACCGAGCAAAATCGGATCGGCAACTGCCGGATTCTCGCCGTTGGCAATCGCTTTGGCATTTTCGGCCTCAAACACGTCGCGGTCAACCTGCTCGCCGACCAGGAAGGTTGTGTCGCCCGGCTGGGTAATCTCAACCTTGCGCAGCATCTGCGATACAATAACCTCGATGTGCTTGTCGTTAATCTTAACGCCTTGCAGACGGTAAACGTCCTGAACTTCCTTAACCAAATATTCAGCCAGTTTCTCAACGCCCAAGACGCGCAGGATATCGTGCGGAGCCGGCGTGCCTTCAACCAGCATGTCGCCCTTCTTCACCATATCGCCGTCCTGAACCGCCAAGTGGCGTCCTTTCGGAATCAGGTATTCAATCGGCTGGCCTTTGGCCGGAACGACCGAAATACGCTGTTTGGCTTTGTAATCTTTGCCAAACTCGACCATACCGTCAATATCGGAGATAATTGCCGGATCTTTCGGGCGGCGGGCTTCAAACAGCTCGGCAACGCGCGGCAGACCGCCGGTAATATCCTTGGTCTTGGAGCTTTCTCTCGGAATTCTTGCGATAACGTCGCCGACTTTGACTTCGTCACCGTTGTCAACCGACAGAATGGCATCAGCCGACATATAATAACGAATTTCCTTGCCGTTATCATAAGTAATCGGTTTGCCTTTGGCGTCTTTGAGAATAATGCTCGGTTTCAGACCGGCACTGGCAGAGCTTGAACGCCAGTCGATAACCGTTTTGGAAACGATACCGGTGGTTTCGTCCGTGGTTTCGCGAACCGATACATTGTTAATCAAATCAACCAGTTCAACCTTACCGGCTTTTTCGGTAATGACCGGAATGGTAAACGGATCCCACTCGGCAACCTTCTGGCCTTTCTTGACCTTGGCTCCTTCGGCGACCAAAATCTTCGTGCCGTACGGAACATGGTGGCGCGATTTCTCGCGGTCGTTGGCATCAACAATGACAATTTCGCAGTTGCGCGACAAGACAATGCCGTTGCCTTCCGAGTTAATGACCATATGGTTGTTCTCGAGCTTCAGGATACCGGCGAACGGAACTTCGACCGAAGCCTGTTCGGCGCCTTTCTGAGCTGCACCGCCGATGTGGAACGTTCTCATCGTCAGCTGGGTACCCGGTTCGCCGATGGACTGGGCGGCAATAACGCCGACAGCCTCGCCGACATTAACCGGCGTACCGCGGGCCAGGTCGCGGCCGTAGCAGGCGGCGCAGACACCGTCTTTGGTTTCGCAGGTCAGTACCGAACGGATTTTAACCTGTTCGACACCGGCGGCTTCGACAACTTCAACGTCGTTTTCATCAATCAGCTTGCCTTTGCAGACCAGAATTTCACCGGTTTCAGGATGGACAATGTCTTCCTGAATGGTGCGGCCGAGGATTCTTTCGCCGATTGAAACGATAACGTTGCCGCCGTCAACAACCGGACGGACAATAATGCCGCGTTCGGTGCCGCAGTTGGTTTCGTTGATGACAACGTCCTGAGCAACGTCGACCAGACGGCGGGTCAGATAACCGGAGTTAGCGGTTTTCAGAGCCGTATCAGCCAGACCTTTACGGGCACCGTGGGTGGAATTGAAGTATTCCAACACGGTCAGGCCTTCCTTAAAGTTGGAGATAATCGGCTGTTCGATAATCTCGCCGGACGGTTTGGCCATCAATCCGCGCATACCGGCCAGCTGGCGCATTTGGGCGGCGGAACCGCGGGCGCCGGAGTGAGCCATCATGTAAACGGAGTTGATGTAGCCGTGTTCGGTCTTCGAGATGTTTTTCATCATCTCGTCGGCAATCTTATCGGTACAGGCAGCCCAGATATCAACGACTTTGTTGTATTTTTCGCCTTTGGTAATCAAACCGTTCTGATACTGTTCCTCAAATTCCTTAACCTGTTTTTCGGTTTCGGCAATCATCGTCTTCTTCGCATCGGGAACAATCAGATCGTCTTTGCCGAACGAGATACCGGCTTTACAGGCGTTCTGGAAACCGAGCGACATAATGCGGTCGACAAACATAACGGTTTCTTTCTGGCCGCAGTGGCGGTAAATCGTATCAATAATTTCGCCGATTTCCTTCTTGCGCAGCAAACGGTTGACCAACGAGAACGGTACGTCTTTATGTTTGGGCAGAACATCCGAAACGATAATGCGTCCCGGGGTTGTTTCAACCAAACCGTATTTGGTTTCGCCGTTATCGTCGACATATTCCATACGGCATTTAATCTTGGCGTGCAGATCGACGACTTTTTCGTTCAGAGCAAGCAGAACTTCGTTAAAGTCGGCAAAAGCCATGCCCTCGCCGGCCATGCCTTCGGCATCATAGGTCAGATAGTAAATACCCAGAACCATATCCTGCGTCGGCACGATAATCGGTTTACCCGAAGCCGGTGACAGAATGTTGTTGGTCGACATCATCAAAACGCGGGCTTCCAACTGAGCCTCGATTGACAACGGAACGTGTACAGCCATTTGGTCACCGTCGAAGTCGGCGTTAAACGCGGTACAAACCAACGGGTGCAGGTGGATAGCCTTACCTTCGACCAAAACCGGTTCAAACGCCTGAATACCCAGTCTGTGCAGAGTCGGCGCACGGTTCAGCAAAACCGGATGTTCGCGGATAACTTCTTCAAGAATATCCCAGACTTCCGGGCGCTCTTTTTCGACCATGCGCTTGGCCGCCTTAATGGTGGTGGCATGGCCGTAGAGCTCCAGTTTGGCATAAACGAAAGGCTTAAACAGCTCAAGAGCCATTTTCTTGGGCAGGCCGCACTGGTGCAGTTTGAGTTCCGGACCAACCGTAATAACCGAACGGCCGGAATAGTCAACGCGCTTGCCCAGCAGGTTCTGACGGAAACGTCCCTGCTTGCCTTTGAGCATGTCGGACAGAGATTTCAGCGGGCGCTTGTTGGTGCCGGTAATGGCGCGGGCACGGCGGCCGTTGTCAAACAGGGCATCGACAGATTCCTGCAGCATTCTCTTTTCATTGCGGATGATAATGTCCGGCGCATGCAGTTCAATCAGTCTCTTCAGACGATTGTTGCGGTTGATGACGCGGCGGTACAGGTCATTCAAATCCGACGTTGCAAAGCGGCCGCCGTCCAACGGCACCAACGGGCGCAGCTCAGGCGGAATAACCGGCAGAACATCCAGAATCATCCATTCCGGCTTGGTGTTGGATTCGAGGAAAGATTCGATAATCTTCAGTCTCTTAACCAGTTTTTTGCGTTTGGCTTCCGAAGCGTTGTCCTTGAGTTCCTCGCGGATAGTTTTGCGCTCTTCTTCCAAATCAATCGCCGACAAAATTTCTTTGAGGGCTTCGGCGCCGATACCGGCACGGAAAGCGTCTTCGCCGTATTCGTCAATGGCTTCCTGATACTGGTCTTCGGTCAGGAGTTCATTAACGGCCAACGGGGTCAGACCCGGCTCGATAACGATGTAGTTCTCAAAGTACAACACGCGCTCCAGAGCCTTCATCGGAATGTCGGTCAGCATCGAAATGCGGCTCGGCAGTGATTTCAGGAACCAGATATGCGCAACCGGAGCAGCCAAATCAATATGGCCCATACGCTCGCGGCGGACTTTTGACAAAGTGACTTCAACACCGCACTTTTCGCAGACGACGCCGCGGTATTTCATTCTTTTGTATTTTCCGCACAAGCATTCGTAGTCCTTGACGGGACCGAAAATGCGCGCGCAGAACAAACCGTCTCTCTCGGGCTTGAATGTCCGATAGTTAATGGTTTCTGGTTTTTTAACCTCACCATAAGACCATGAACGAATCTGCTCAGGAGAAGCGATGGAAATTTTAATCTGGTCAAAAGATTCGCCTGATACCTGCTGACCAAAATATTTCATAATATCATTCATATTATTTTTAACTCCTATACCTTAAACTTCTTCGTTCAACAATTCGACATTCAGGCACAAAGACTTGATTTCTTTGGTCAGAACGTTGAATGACTCGGGGATTCCGGCTTCAAAGCTGTCTTCGCCGCGGACGATTGCCTCATAGACTTTCGTACGGCCGTTGACATCGTCGGACTTGACGGTCAGCATTTCCTGAAGCGTATAAGCCGCACCGTAAGCCTGCAAAGCCCATACTTCCATTTCGCCGAAACGTTGTCCGCCGAACTGAGCCTTACCGCCCAGAGGCTGTTGAGTGACAAGGCTGTACGGGCCGACTGAGCGGGCATGCATCTTCTCGTCAACAATGTGGTGAAGTTTAATCATATAAATAATGCCGACAGTAACTTTACGGTCGAATTTCTCGCCGGTACGACCGTCATACAAATCAATCTGACCTGAGGTCGGCAAACCGGCTTTGTCCAGCATTGCATTAATGTCGTCGCCGCTGGCACCGTCGAATACCGGGGTAGCCATCGGAATACCGTTTTTCAGATTCGGAACCATCAGATCAAGTTCTTCGCTGCTCAGTTTGGCGATTTCGCGGTTATACTGCTTTTCGCCGTAAACGTCTTTGAGCATGTCGCGCAGTTCTTTCTCTTTTTTCTCGCCGGCTTTCACCTGTTCCCACAGCTCGTTAACCTGCTGGCCGAGTTTTTTGGCCGCCCAGCCGAGGTGGGTTTCGAGAATTTGTCCGACGTTCATACGGGACGGAACGCCCAGCGGATTGAGCACGATGTCAACCGGGGTGCCGTCTTCCATATACGGCATATCCTGCAGCGGCAGAACGCGGGAAATCGTACCTTTGTTACCGTGGCGTCCGGCAATCTTATCGCCGGACTGGATTTTACGTTTGGTTGCGATAAAGACTTTAACCATCTTGAGAACGCCCGGCAGCAAATCGTCTCCGCGCTGAACTTTCTCAACTTTGTCGTCAAAGTGCTTCTGAATCTTTTCCAGACGATTGTCAAAGGCATTCAGCAATTCTTCGACATTAGCCATGGTCGCTTCGTCTTTAACGACGATTTTGCGCCACTGCGAAGACGGAATGCCGGCCAGAGCTTCTTCAGTCACTTTGGCATTTTTGGCAATCGAGCCTTTCGGTGCGTCAACCACGGTCTGGCCGAGCAGCATGCCTTTCAGACGGGCTTCGACGTTGCGGCGGATAATGGCGATTTCGTCATCGCGGTCTTTGGCCAGAGCCGAAATTTCTTCCTGCTCAATCGACAAAGCGCGCTCGTCTTTCTCAACGCCGCGGCGCGAGAAGACGTGTACGTCAACAACAATGCCTTCAATACCCGGCTGGACGCGCAGAGACGTGTCGCGGACATCAGAGGCTTTTTCGCCAAAAATGGCGCGCAGCAGCTTTTCTTCCGGTGTAACCGGCGATTCGCCCTTCGGCGTCACCTTGCCGACCAGAATATCGCCGGCCTTGACTTCGGCGCCGATGTAAACGATACCGGCTTCGTCAAGATTGCGCAGAGCTTCTTCGCCGACGTTCGGAATATCGCGGGTAATTTCTTCCTGACCCAGCTTGGTATCGCGAGCCATAACCTCGAATTCTTCAATATGCAGAGAAGTAAAGACATCGTCGCGCGAAATTCTTTCCGAGAGCAGAATAGCGTCTTCGTAGTTCAGACCGTTCCACGGCATAAACGCCACCAGTACGTTCTTGCCCAAAGCCAGTTCGCCCATTTCGGTGCATTGACCGTCGGCCATAATGTCGCCGGCTTTGACTTCGTCGCCGACCTTGACCAGCGGAACCTGATTAATGCAGGTATTCTGGTTGGAGCGGCGGAATTTCTGCAAGCGGTATATTTCAACACCGGCATCGGCGGCATGCTCGTCTTTCGAGCGGACAACGATACGAGTTGCGTCAACCGCGTCGACAATACCGTCGGCTTTGCAGACGACAGTCGCGCCGGAATCTTTGGCGACAACGCCTTCAACGCCGGTACCGACCAACGGAGCTTCCGAACGCAGCAAAGGCACGCCTTGGCGCTGCATGTTCGCACCCATCAGAGCACGGTTCGCGTCGTCGTTTTCCAAGAACGGAATCAAAGCGGTCGCAACCGAAACCAGCTGTTTCGGCGATACGTCGATAAAGTCGATTTCACTCGGATGCGCAAACTCAAATTCACCGGCCTTGCGGCAGGCAATCAGCTCATTTTCGAAATGGCCGTCGTCTTTAACTTTGGCATTGGCCTCGGCAATTTTGAACTTGCCTTCTTCATTGGCCGACAAATAGACGACTTCATTGGTAACCACGCCGTTAACAACTTTGCGGTACGGACATTCGATAAAGCCGTATTTGTTAATGCGGGCATAAGTCGACAGCGAGTTAATCAAACCGATGTTCGGGCCTTCCGGCGTTTCAATCGGGCAGATGCGGCCGTAGTGGGTCGGATGCACGTCGCGGACTTCAAAGCCGGCGCGGTCACGGGACAGACCGCCGGGTCCCAAAGCCGACAGGCGGCGTTTGTGGGTAATTTCCGACAGCGGGTTGTTCTGATCCATAAATTGTGACAACTGCGAAGAACCGAAGAACTCGCGGATAACCGAAGCAATCGGCTTGGCGTTGACCAAATCCTGCGGTTTGACGTTATTCAGGTTTTCAGAGCTCATTCTCTCGCGGATAGCTCTTTCCATACGCAGCAAACCCATGCGGTACTGGTTTTCCATCAGTTCGCCGACCGAACGGACACGGCGGTTGCCGAGGTGGTCAATATCATCAACCTCGCCTTTGCCGTCGCGCAGTTCGCACAGTCTTTTGACAATGCGCAAAATATCGTCTTTGCGCAGCGTGCCGAGCGTATCGGGAGCGTCATCAAAGGAAATGTCCAGAGCAGCGTTGATTTTAACGCGGCCGACCGAAGACAGGTCATAACGGTCTTTGTCAAAGAACAAACCGTGGAACAAAGCGTCTGCGGTTTCATATGTCGGAGGATCACCCGGGCGCATAACGCGGTAAATATCCAGCAAAGCTTCTTCGCGGCAGGAGTTTTTGTCATTGGCCAGCGTGTTGCGGATATACGGGCCGACATTGTTGCCGTCGATAAACAGAGTGCTGATTTCCGAAACCTTGTTAGCGGCAAATTTTTCGAGCATCTCCTCGGTAATTTCGTCGCCGGCCTCGGCCAGAACTTCGCCGGTTTTGGCAACAACCACATTATGGGCAAGGAATTTGCCGAGCATTTGCTGGCCGGTGACTTTGTAGAATTCCAAACCGTCGTCAGCCAGTTTTTTGGCAGAACGCGGAGAAAGTTTTTTGCCGGCTTCCAACACAACCTCGCCGCTCTTGGCATCAATCAGGTCGAAATCAAATTTGACGCCTTTCATACGCTCCGGAACAAACTTGACTTTCCAGGCTTTTTTATCGGCGGTATAAGTATCGGCTTCATAGAAGTAGTTGAGGATTTCCTCTTTGTCCATACCCTTGATTTCCGCTGGGTCAATGCTCTTGCCTTCTTTGGCCAGTTTGGCAATTTTCTCTTCGGTTTCTTTGGAATACAAAGAATACAGAACCGAAGTCACCGGCAGTTTGCGGCGGCGGTCGATACGGGCATAAACCAAATCTTTGGCGTCAAATTCAAAATCCAGCCAGGAACCGCGGTAAGGAATAATGCGGGCGGCAAACAAATACTTGCCGCTGGCCATCGTTTTGCCTTTGTCATGATCAAAAAAGACGCCCGGTGAACGGTGCATCTGCGAAACAACGACGCGCTCGGTACCGTTGCAGATAAAGGTGCCTTTATCCGTCATCAACGGGATATCACCCATATAAACGTCTTGTTCCTTAATGTCGTGAATCGATTTTGCGCCGGTAGTTTCGTCGGTGTCCCAGACGACCAGACGCAGCGTGGCCTTAACCGGAGCGGCGTATGTCATATCGCGTTTGATACATTCGTCAACGTCATACTTCGGCTCTTCGAGTTCGTAACTGACAAACTCCAGCTCGCCGTTTCCGGAAAAATCTTTAATCGGGAAAATTGATTTGAAAACCTCTTCCAAACCGAACTCGCATTTTTCTGCGCCTTTGGCCTGGATAAAACTGTCATAAGATCCTTTCTGAACTTCGATCAGGCTCGGCATGTCAGCGACAGCGTCGATTCGACCGAAGTTTCTTCTTACACGTCTTTTGCTCGTATAAGATTCCTTCATTGTGTTCTTATCCTTCATGGTTAAATTCTGCGACCATCCTATCGGAAAAACTCCAAAACCCGTCAACAGAAGGTTATATAATCGATTTTAAAAAACGGAAAATTCATCAAACCATAGGGAACCAAGGCATTTAAGACATCCGGCCTGCCCCTCTTGATGAGAAAAATAAAATAATTGCATGCAATTGTCACGATTCGTGACCAAATTCAAGCGGATAATAGACTCACCTTTTCGATTCTGGCAAGTAAAAAATCTCGCAGAAACAAACTTTTTTCAGCGAAGATTAATAATGCCGCAAAACCACCGGGATAACAACCCGGCAAATAGCCTATAACCCTAAGAACAGCGGGTATGAATTAAATCAGATAAAAGGAATTTCCGCAGACAAAGAAGCACAAGCATCTTCATGGTGCTTTAAAAGTTCAAGATTTGAGGATTATAGCGTAAAAAACAAAGCGGTCAAAATTCTCGTGTACAACAGGGTACATGAATTTTGACCGTTCTGCAGTTTTTTGCGCCAGAAGCCCAAAGACTGAACTTTTAATTACTTGAGTTCAACCTTAGCACCAGCCTCTTCCAGCTTCTTCTTCATTTCTTCAGCTTCAGCTTTGGCAACGCCTTCTTTGATGGTCTTCGGAGCACCGTCAACCAGATCTTTGGCTTCTTTCAGACCCAAAGCGGTGATAGCGCGAACTTCTTTAATGACGTTAATCTTGTTAGCGCCGGCTTCGGCCAGGATAACATCGAATTCATCTTTTTCTTCGGCAGCAGCACCGGCAGCGGCACCACCGGCAGCAACGGCAACGGCGGCAGCGGCGGAAACGCCCCATTTTTCTTCAAGCATTTTAGACAGGTCAGCAGCTTCCATAACAGTCAAGGCTGACAATTCATCAACTAATTTGGCTAAATCGGCCATTTTTTTTCTCCAGTATATTAATTAAACAAATTAAACTAAAAACGTTTTACTCTTTTATTGCATCCAATAATTTTGTGTTTCAGGCGAGATAATGCGTCGTAAGTTTTGAGCGAAGTGTACAAATAAGAAGTACACGAGCGAAAAACTCACAAGCAGAACCCGCATCAAACCAAAATTTATGCGGCTTCTTTCTCGGAATAGGCCTTCGTAACTCTGGCCAATTGAGAACCGGGAGCCTGCAGCAAACCGATGATTTTGGCGCGAAGCTCGTCCATGGACGGGATTGTTGCCAGCTTGTTGATTTCGGCTGTGGAAAGAACGCCTGTTCCCATCGCGCCGCCGACAACAATCAGCTTTTCATTGGTTTTGGCAAATTCGACACAAGCTTTGCATGCGGATACCGGGTCATTGGCGAACGCAATAGCGGTCGGGCCTTTGAACAGGTCGGCAATGTTTTCAAACTTGGTGCCTTTAAGAGCAAGACGAGTAATCCGGTTTTTAGTAACTCTAAAGCCAGCGCCGGCTTTTCTGATATTGTTGCGCAGTTCAGAAACTTCCTCAACCGTAAGGCCTTTGTAGTGTGAAACAACTACGATTTCTGCACCGGAAAACAATTCGTTAAGTTCGCTGAGCAATTGTGCTTTTTCTTCGCGGTTCACTTGTTTGTCTCCAAATTCAGCATAAACCGACACATCGGATTATGCTTTGCTTTAACAAATCCGCCAAGACTGACATTTGTGGAGAAAAGTTTATTTCCTCCCAAACCGCCCTTGACGGGACTAAACTCTGCCCAGGAGAAAAAAATGATCATAAAAAATCTCACTTACTCCGTCTATGCGGGATATTAAGGCCAAAGCCACCGGCAGTCTTGGACAGGATGAACGGCATACGCCGCTCTTGAGCTGTGTAATATACGTTTATCATCCTAAAGTCAAGCATTTTTTACACCAAATTGCCATACAGCAAAAAGCCCCGCCGGAGCGCGGCTTAATTATCCGGCATTGCTTGCGATAAGATGCGGGCGGCAAAGTCATTTCGGGACGATACAAAAAAGAGCCCCCAAAGGAGCTCTTTTTATACTGAAGTATTGGAAGATTGCTGTGCTGCGCCGTGAACTTGAAGCGATGTGTACAACAGAGGTACATAAGCGACAAGTTCACAAGCATGACAGCAATATTACAATGCGGTATTGTCAACGCGAACGCCGACACCCATCGTGCTGCTCATCGATACTTTCTTCATATAAGTACCTTTGGCACCGGCCGGTTTGGCCTTGATGATGGCATCAATGAAAGCTTTGGCATTTTCATAGAGCTGCTCTTCCGAGAAGCTGGCCTTGCCGATACCGGCATGAACAATACCGTTCTTTTCAACGCGGTACTGAACTTCACCGGCCTTAGCCTTCTTAACGGCGCCTTCAACGTCGGTGGTAACCGTGCCCAGTTTCGGGTTCGGCATCAGGCCTTTGGGACCCAGAACGCGGGCAACCTTACCGGCCATACCCATCATATCCGGGGTGGCAATCATTCTGTCGAAGTCGATTTTGCCGGCAAGAATGGAATCAATCAGATTCTCAGCACCGACAATATCAGCACCGGCGGCTTTGGCCTGATCGGCTTTTTCGCCCTGAGCCAAAACGGCAACGCGAATGGTCTTGCCGGTGCCGTGAGGCAGAGCGCAGACGCCGCGAACCATCTGGTCGGCATATTTCGGATCAACACCGAGGTTAATGGCAATATCAACGGTTTCATCAAATTTTGCAGTAGCATTTTCTTTGACAACTTTAACAGCTTCTTTCAGCTCGTAAGCTTTATTGACGTCAACTGTTTTGTATGCGTTTACGATTCTTTTTCCAGACATAATACTACTCCACAACCTTGATACCCATAGAAACGGCCTGGCCTTTAACCATGTTCATCGCTGCATCGACAGTCGAGCAGTTCAAATCCGGCATTTTGGCTTCGGCGATTTCCTTGACCTGGGCAATTGTAATCTGACCGGCAACAACCTTGCCCGGCTCTTTGGAAGCAGACTTAACATTGGCAGCCTTCTTCAGATAATAAGCGACGGGAGGAAGTTTGGTGATAAATGTGAAGGACTTGTCTTCAAAAGCGGTAATAACGACCGGAACCGGAATACCGGGTTCCAATTTCTGAGTTGCCGCGTTAAACGCTTTGCAGAATTCCATAATGTTCAAGCCTTTTTGGCCCAGAGCCGGACCAACCGGAGGAGAAGGGTTAGCTTTTCCAGCGGGGATTTGAAGCTTGATTAATCCTAAAATTTTCTTTTTAGATTTAGCCATTTTCATACCCTTAAATGAGGTTTCGTGGTTTTTCAGACGATGGCTCGCCTCCCACGAAATTGTGTTATACATACGATTCGCGCCACAGGAAGAGAAACTCCTCCGTCAGCGTGAGCCTCTGTATACCACAATCGATTCATTTTGCAAGCATTTTTTGTCATCAGCCGGCGATTCAGTCTGTAAATTCGCTTCATAAATCCACAGGGCAATTTTTTTGTCTATATTTGTTGCCAAAAAGGATAATACATTATATATTATTAGCATAGCAATATATTATTCTGGATTTATTCTCCGTTAACCTTCGGAAATCCGGAAGCTTTTTTTACGACAACGTCACTAAATATATATCAACCTTATGGAAACAGCTAACTATTTCCGTTGCGGCTTCCGTCTTAATTCGACTGTCGAAGCCACTGTACGCTGTATCAAAGACGACCGCGTTCGTTTCAGCGTTACAAATTGTTACGGTGAGGAATGCAACGCCTGGTTTTACATCCATGGCGAACACATCAACCCTCATCAAGTATATCATCGCGGCACGACCATCCCGGTTCGTGTAATACGCATATCCAAAGATACGCGCCGCAGCAAGGAAACAATTGTAGAAGTACGACCCGAATTTCTGCCGGTCGACAGCTTTCTCGCAGAGCATCCGCTCGGCAGTCAGCTGCAGGGTCGGATTGAAGAAATCAACGGCTCCGGAATGCTTGTTCGTTTGGCAGAAAACGTTTTTTGCCTGGTAAAACGGATTAAAACCGCCAAGTCCGGCATGTTTGTCTTCTGCAAGCTCAGTCGCTACAACGCCAACCGCAAGGTCTTGTTTGCGACAATATTATAAAACCATAAAAATATAAGCTCTGTAGAAACAGGGCTTATATTTTTATGGTTATTTGAATAAATATTGGTTATACTGCTCCTTATATAATATTAAGGAGCCGTTATGAAAAAAAATTATACCTGTATCGGGATAATGACCGGCAATTCGCTTGATGCCGTCGATATTGTCCTCACCCGCTTTGAACAAGAGCAAATGCGCGACCTCGCCAGCCACAGCAAAGAAATCCCGCCGCAGATATCGCAAAATTTCCGCTTGCTCAAGCAGCAGTTGGCAGAAAACCAAGGCGACATTCAGGCTATTTACAATCAGAACAAGGAAGCCTTTACCGCCCTGCATGACGCTTATATCAGGCTGGTTGCCGAAACCATTAACGAAATGCTTGAACAAAACAGCATCTCAGCCTCCTCAATTGACGCCGTCGGCTTTCATGGGCAGACCTGCTACCACCTGCCGCCTTCCGTCGCTCAAGACGGCCAACAGCCCAACACCCTGCAAATCGGCTCCGGACAAATGCTGTCTGACCTCACAGGCATTCCGGTTGCTTTCGATTTCCGCTCCGATGACCTCATGAACGGCGGCGAAGCCGCGCCGCTGGCGCCGGTTCATAACCAGCATTTGGCCAAAGACCTCAAAGCCAAAGGCATTTTCCCGCTGGCTTTCTGCAACGGCGGCAACACCGGCAATATCGCCGTAATATACGCTGACAAGGTCATGGGCTGGGACACCGGGCCGTTCAACCACTTTGTTGACAGCCTGACGCGGACGGAGAAAAACGAACCCTGCGATTATGACGGCAAATACGGCCGCCGCGGAAACATCAACGCGGCTCTTCTGCAAGACTTGTTTGACCACGCGGTGCAAACACAGAACGGCGAAAACTTTTTGCTCAAAAACCCGCCTAAATCTTCCGATCCGGTATGGTACAAAATGATTCCGGGGCTGACGGACAAAACGATTCCCTTTGAAGACCGCGTGCGCACTGCCGAATTTTTCAGCGCTTATATTTTTGCTTACACGCTTCAATATTCCCCTGTCGGCACACCCGATTATCTTCTGGTTTTCGGCGGCGGCTGGAACAACCCTGTCATTATGGAAGATTTTAAATCCCTGCTCCGCGGCGAAGCCGGGATTCTGCCCGAACATAAAGAGGTTTTTGAAAAAATCAAAAATTCCAAAGCGCAAATCGAATGGTCTGACAAATACGGTTACAACGGCAAATTTATGGAAGCGCGCATATTTGCCGACATGGCCAAATGCCTGCTGGCAAATGAGCCTTTTTCCTACCCGGAAACCACCGGCTGCAAAACTCCGACCGTCGGCGGCATTCTTGTGCATCCGGGGGATAAAAATCCGCTGCTGTGGTCGCGTGCGGCCAAAGGCTGGAACCAGTAACATAAAAAGCTTCCCCTTCGGGAAGCTTTTTTCTTGGAAGAATTTATTTTTTCTTCGGTTTTTCGCAAGGCAACTCTGATGTGCAGTGCGGGCAGCGGCTGGCATTAATCGAAATTTCGCTGCAGCAGAACGGACAAACTTTTGTCGTCGGTTCTTTGGCTTCTTCGGCCGCTTCCTTGCGTTCCATTTTTGCCTGCAGTTCATTAATCGCCTTAATCAGAATAAACACGGCAAAAGCGACTATCAGAAAGCTGATTAACGCATTGACAAACAAACCCAAATTCAAGGTTACCGCGCCGGCAGCCTGAGCGGCGCTCAACGAATGGTATGGAGCCGGAGTCGCGCCGTCTTTCAGCACGACAAACAAATTGGTAAAATCAACTTTGCCGAGCAGCAGCCCGATCGGCGGCATAATAACGTCTTTCACCAGAGAGTCGACAATTTTGCCGAAAGCTGCACCGATGATAATACCGACAGCCATGTCGATAACATTACCGCGCATCGCAAATTTCTTAAATTCCGTAACCAAATTCTTAAACATTATTTTCTCCGTACAAAATTTCCAACACAATCTATTTCTAATTAAAAGCTCCGTAAAATCAAGAAAAAATTAGTTAATTCAATAGACCTTATTCGTTATAAAAAGATACGTCAAATGACAAAAAACAGTCCTGAAATTTAATCCAGAACTGTTTTATAAACAAATAATCATAAATTGTCCACACGCTTAACAAACACCGGACGAACAAATAAAATATCATAATCAGAATATGTACCATCAAACTGGATACTGTAAGAAGCGGCATACGAGGCACGTTCTTTCTTTGATGACGTCCAGTAAGGCCCTTTGCCCCAAACTTCTTTCCCTAAAAGCCGACAGGAAGGGTTAATTTTTTCATAAAAATTGAAAACCTCATGCATATCCCTGTAACTCAGCCATTGCGCTTCTCCTTCAGCAACAAAAGAACTGCAAAATTTTCGGGTAAATATTGTGCCGTCAGAATTATTGTATTCCTTTTGTACAAAAGTGTCGCCATATAACAAACTGTCTTTTACAAGCAAAACAACCGATTTAACAGTTTTACTTTTTATCAGTTTTTGCGATACGGAATCATCATCGTACCAAAACATCCCCGGCGTTATCATTCCTAAATTATCTTCTGTAATGGGAATAACACCGCCTTGAAAAGATGCAACCAGATTAATTTTGAAATCATTGGGCAAATCGCTTAACTTCAATTCTCCGTCGGAAATAAAACTTTCGAAAAGTTCCGCCGGAGTCACATCATGTTGTCTAAGCAACTCTTTAATTAGCTCTAATCTTTTTTCCATAACTATATATAAATTATATTATTTCTTAATGTCTTTTATAACTATTACTTTTCAAAAAGCAATAAAATTCCGACCTTTGTATTTCATTCTTACACGGAAATTCGTTTAGATAGAGTCAAAAAATTAGTTTTATACCAAACCTAAAAACTCAAGATTTGAAAATTATAACGTGAAAAACAAAAGTCATTTTCCATTAAAAACGCGGAGAGTGGTTCAGATAGAGTGAAAAAAAGAAGAGAGAAAATTCTAGCGTACAAAAAACGTACATAAATTTTCTCTCTTCGCATTTTTTGCTCTGGATGAGCTGCTATACGTGTTCTAAAACCTACTTCAGGATTTTAGAGACGACACCGGCGCCGACGGTATGACCGCCTTCGCGGATCGCGAAACGCAAACCTTCGTTCATCGCAATCGG
>JAHALQ010000023.1 GCA_018362935.1 Pseudomonadota bacterium
CAAATGCCCGACCGACAGTTCCAAAGGTAAATGCGATTTCGAAGCCTCGCCCGGCGATTTGAAATATTCTCTGCGCACTTCCGACCATAACGGCTGGCTGCTGTGTAACGGGCGCTCTTATTCTTCCTCGCAGTATCCCGAGCTTTATTCCGCTATCAGCGGCTCCTTCGGCTCTTATCTGCCCAATTACTCCGGCTATTTCCTCAAAGCCGCCGCGACTTCTTATGCTTATTCGCTCAAAACCAAACAAGAGGCCGGTTTGCCTAATGTCTGGGCAAAGTTTCAGGCTGACGGAATGGGAGCAGATTTATACATTGCCGGCGCGGCTTCATTTACCGAGGTAAAAAAGAAAGTCGGACCGTCCGGAGAAGGAGACGGTGGATATATCACTTTTGATGCATCACGCTCCAACTCCATTTACGGCCGCTCCACTACCGTCACGCCGCAGAATTATTCGGCCAACGTCTTCATCTACGCCGGAAGAAAAAAATATTAGATTAGTAAAAACATCAAACAAATCTTAAAGAAAAGCCGAAGAATGGTTTAGATAAAGTGAAAATAAGAAGGCTGAAAATTCTAGTGTACTTTGAAGGTACATACGGCCGAAAGAAAAAGCGCATGATTGCGCTTTTTCTGAGGAGACGCAATGAGACTTATCTGGCAAAAGCTGTGACAGCAGCTTTTGCCAGATACTCCTCATTCGTCGGAATAACAAATGCGCGGACTTTCGAGCCGGGTTTGGTGATTTCGAGCGCTTCGCCGCGTTTGTTATTATTTTCTTCATCAAGCTCGATACCCAGATAGCTCAGGCGTTCCAGCAGCATCTTGCGCAAAATCGGAGAATTCTCGCCGACGCCGGCCGTAAAGACAATCGCGTCAACACCACCCATTGCAGCAATATAACTGCCGATAAAGCGCAGAATGGCATAAGCATAAACATTCATCGCGTCCACCGCTTTGGCATCGCCTTTCAGATAAGCGGCCTCAACGTCGCGCATATCCGAAAAACCGCACAACCCCTGCATTCCACTCTGTTTGTTCAGCAGCGTATTGACCTCGTCCACCGTTTTGTCCTGATATTTCATAATATGCAGCGGAATATAAGGATCAATATCGCCCGAACGGGTGCCCATAACAACGCCGGCCAGAGGTGTAAAGCCCATGGAAGTGTCAATGCACTTGCCGTCTTTAACCGCAGAAATAGACGCACCGTTGCCGATATGGCAGGTAATGATTTTCTTACCCTCGCCGACAATCCTGGCCGCTTCCTGCGACACATACAAATGCGACGTGCCGTGCGCGCCGTAGCGGCGGATTTGGTGTTCGGTATACTGTTCCAACGGCAGACCGTAAAGAAATGCCTCTTTAGGCATGGTCTGATGAAAAGCCGTGTCAAAAACAGTAACCTGCGGCACATTCGGCAAAGCGTTTTTAACCGCCTTCAAACCCAAAACGGCAGCAGGGTTATGCAAAGGCGCCAAAGTCGACAACTCGTCAATCTGTTCAATGACCTTATCGGTAACCAAAGTCGATTCCTTAAAGATTTCGCCACCGTGAACCACGCGGTGTCCGACAGCCGATATCTCGTCAAGGCTTTTGATTGCGCCGTTGAGCAGCAGGGCAAAAACTTCGCGCAAAGCTTCATTATGCGTCGGCAGGTCGACATTGACGGTTTTCTTTTCGCCGGTCGCCAGATATTTGATGCTGACGCAGGAATCATTGATGCCGATACGCTCGGCCAAACCTTTGGCAATGACTTCATATTTGTCGCCGTTAACGTCAAACAATTGGTATTTGAGGGAAGAAGATCCCGAATTCAGTACTAAAATTTTCATAAAAGACAATCCTTATTTTTGAGTTTGCAGAACAGTAATGGCAATAACGCCGACAATATCTTCGGCAAAACAGCCGCGCGACAAATCGTTAATCGGCGCGTTAAGCCCCTGCAGCAGAGGGCCGTACATTTCGGCGCCGCCCAAACGCTGCAACAGCTTGTAGCCGATATTTCCGGCTTCGATATTCGGGAAAATCAAAACATTGGCATGACCGGCGACATCCGAACCCGGCGCTTTTTTCTTGGCGACAACGGCGTCCAAAGCGGCATCGGCCTGCAATTCGCCGTCCAATTTGATGTTTTTGCCGGCATATTCGGGCGATTTCAAAGCTTCCTTAGCCAGAGCGGTCGCCTCGCGGACTTTGTCGGCGCCCTCGCCTTTGCCGGAACCGTATGTCGAATAAGACAGCATAGCGATATTCGGTTCATCGCCGAACTGAATCGTGCTTTCGGCACTGCTCAGCGCAATATCAACCAGTTCTTTGGCCGTCGGGTTGATGTTAATGGCGCAGTCGGACAGATAATACGTCTTGCCGTTCTGGGCAGCCATAATAAACAATGCCGAAACCACGCGGTCCTTGCGTGACGATTTGATAATCTGCAAAGCCGGACGAACCGTATCGGCCGTTGAATGGTTAGCGCCCGAAACCATGCCGTCGGCATCGCCGGCCTTAATCATCAGAGTGCCGAAATAATTGGGAATCAAAACCGTCTTGGCGGCTTCTTCCTCGGTCATGCCTTTGTCTTTGCGCAATTCATACAGCAGTTTGGCATATTCGCCGAGTTTGGGCGACTTGGCAGGATCAAGCAGTTCAATGCCTTCAAGATCCCAGCCATGCCCGTCAAAATAAGCCTTGATTTCCTCAACATTGCCCAAAACAATCAGCTTGGCAATCTTGCGGACGGCCGCTTCGTGCGCAGCCTGTAAAACGCGTTCGTCCTCGCCCTCCGGCAAAACAATCGTTTTGTTCAGCTTCCGGGCTTTTTCAATCAGTTTCTCAATATAAGGGCTAATTTTCATAATGTTTTCCTCGTGTCTTATTGTTATTTTTTATAATGGTTTACACTCTTCATATTCAAAAGTCAAAATATCTTTTGATTCTTTGGACAAAGTATTATATCTTGTGAAAGAAATGACAAACAGGGAGATTTAACAATGGAAAGAACACTGTCAATAATCAAACCCGACGCCACCACCCGTAATATTACCGGCAAGGTAAACTCAATGATTGAGGACGCCGGACTGAAAATTATTGCCCAGAAACTTATCCGCCTGACTGCGCCGCAGGCCGAAGAATTTTATCAGGAACACAAGGACAAGGCCTTTTTTACCAGCCTGATTGATTTTATGACTTCGGCTCCGGTTGTCGTTCAGGTGCTTGAAGGCGAAGACGCCGTCGCCCGTTACCGCAAAATTATGGGCGCAACCAACCCGGCCGTTGCCGAAGAAGGCACCATCCGCAAAACTTTTGCCCTTTCTATCGATAAAAACACGGTTCATGGTTCCGATTCTCCCGAAAGCGCCAAACGCGAAGTCGATTTTTTCTTCAGCGAAATAGAAATCTGCGAATAGGGGTATCCGGTGTCAAAAAAGTTTTTATCATTTGTTTTTATGTTTGTAATCCTGCTGACAGCCGCTTCGGGATATGCGGCTGACGAACGCTTTACCGTGGACATCAATGTCGATGTTACCGACGCCAATGCCTCGGCCGCCCGCGAAAAAGCCATGAACGAAGCCAACCGCGCCGCTGTTCTTGCCGTTGCCAAACGCATTTCGACGGCAGACGGCGTTGCCCGTATGGAAGGCCTCAATGAAAACCAGCTGGTAAACTTTATCAGGGAGGTTTCCGTCATAGAGGAAAAAACTTCCCCTGTCCGATATATTGCCCATTTGCGCATTGTCCTCAACGAAGACATGCTGAAACAATACATGAAAGAGCGCGATATTCCTTTGCTGCTGGCAGGCGGCGGCAAAATTCTGGTTCTGCCCGTATTCCGCGAATTCAGCAGCGACAAACCGATGCTGTGGGAAAGCGCCAATTTGTGGAAACAGGCTTGGGACAGTACCGCCGATACATCGGCCGTGGCCTTTGTATCCATTCCCGCCAACGCGTTTAATTATTCTGCCGTGGATGCCGAACAGGCTTTGGCTCTGGACGGACAGGCCCTTTCCAAAGTCATGCGCGCCAATAACGCCTCCGATGCGTATGTTTTGGATGCCACTTATGACGGCATAGACGGGCTGATAATCCGCGCCTCGTCCTATAACGGCGACAACCAGACCATTCGCGTGCCCGGTTCGCGCAGCTCCGGCACAGAACTCTTTGCCAATGCCGTCGAAACCGTCAAAAAACAGCTTGAAGGGCATATCTCGGCACAAAACATCAGTGAGAATTCTCTGGAAAATTCCATGGTCGTTCTCTACAATTTTAATCGTTTGCCCGAATGGGTCGCCGCCGAACAGGCTCTGTCCAATACACCGATTGTCAATGATGTCAGTGTTCAGGCATTTGCCAACAATAAGGCGCAGCTCAAACTGACCTATGTCGGCTCGGAAAACAAGCTTGTCAGGCTGCTCAACAGCCAGGGCTACACACTGCGCCCCCGCGGCAATTATTACCTGCTTGAAAAATATTAAAAGGAACTCAGATGATTTCACACCGCCTAAACAACCGCAATATGATTATCTGGTTAATCTTATTCGGCCTATTTTGCGCATCCGTGTATGTTCTGCGCTCTGTACTGCTTCCCTTTGTCGCCGGTATCATCATCGGTTACCTGCTTGACCCCTGGACCAGCAAGATTGAAAAACTCGGCGTAAACCGCACAATAGCATCGTTACTGGTCATGTTTCTGATGATTATGGTATTAATCCCGGCATTGATCGCCCTGTTCAGCGTTATCGATAATCAGGTCGGACACTTTGTCAGCGTCATGCCGAATTATCTGACCTCTTTCGCACAAAAGCTTGAACCGGTCATTGCCAATCTTCAGGATCATTTTCCGGCGCTTGAACCTGAAAAAATCCGTGAGTATCTGCGCAGCAACATGGCCAATACCTTAAAACTTACGGGCAATCTTGTCCGCCGCCTCATTACCGGCGGTTTTGCCCTGGTTAACATCTTATCGCTGCTGCTGATTACGCCGGTTGTTGCTTTTTACATGCTGCGCGATTGGGATAAATTCATCGCGCAGGTTGACAGCCTGCTGCCCAAGAAATCGAAAAAGAACATCGAAAAGCAGGCGCGCGAGATTGACTGCATATTGTCTTCATTTATTCGCGGGCAGCTTTCCGTCTGCGTGCTGCTCGGCACTTTTTATGCGGTCGGGTTGTATATCGTCGGGCTGGACCTCGGCGTTCTGGTCGGTTTTCTGGCCGGTATCATTTCTTTTATCCCTTATGTCGGCACAATCACAGGATTCTTTGTCAGCATATTGATTGCCTTTGCCCAGTTTGACACTCTGATGCCGATTTTACAGGTTGTCGGCGTGTTTATGGTCGGACAGTTTATTGAAGGAAACTTTCTTACGCCCAACCTGGTCGGCGATTCGGTCGGACTGCATCCGGTATGGATTATGTTTGCACTGCTTACCGGCGGCGTTTTGCTGGGCTTTCTGGGGCTGATGATTGCGGTTCCGGTGGCGGCCATCATCGGCGTTCTTATCCGCCACGCCATAGACAACTATAAAGAAAGTTCTTTGTATAAAGACTAAAATTCAATACTTCCCAAACCCCTGCGACAGGGGTTTTATTTTGTCCAAACAACCCTTAATTAGCAATTGACAGAAATCACAAAATATCCGATAATAGAAACAGAGTGAAATTTTATTAAGGATGTTTTGAAATGAACTGTTCTAAATTTGCCTTTTTACTGCCTGGCCTTGTCTTGGCCGCTTTCGACGCCCGTGCCCAGACCTGTGTTCAGGCACCTTCCTGTTCCCAGCTTGGATTTACCAAATCCGTGTCCCAATGTTCCGGTAAGAACATGATTAAGTGCCCCTTTGACAATTCTCTTGCCTATTGTGAAGACAACGTCATTATTTCATGCTCTTCCCTCGGTTTTACCGACACTGTGTCCGAATGCCCGGGCGAATATGTCAAATGCCCATCCGATTCAACCAAGGGAAAATGCATTCTTGAAGCCCGCGCCGGCGACCTCAAATATTCGCTGAGAGGCAGCAACCACAACGGCTGGCTTTTATGCAACGGCAGTTATTACGATAAAACCCAATACGCGGAATTATACAGCGCCATCGGCACAAAATTCGGCAGCTCAGGCAACAGCTTCCGTGTTCCGAGCTACAGCGGCAACTTTATGAAATCTGCGGCAAGCTCATTCAGCGGCTCAAATCTGCCTTCGTCTTTCACATCGTATCAATCCGCCGGTCTGCCGAACATTACCGGCACAATTCATGTCGGCCGCAGCGAAAACTCATGGGCTGGCGCATTCAGAAAGCCCCAACAGTCCGGAGGCTACTCCAGCCACCACGATTCCCGTGACGGCGGTTATTACACCTTTGACGCTTCCCTTTCAAACTCAATTTACGGACGCTCAACCACCGTCACCCCGCAAAACTACTCGGCTAACGTTTTCATCTACGCCGGAAAAATAAAAAAATAAGAAAAAATGCACAAAAAGCCTGCTGTTTCAGCAGGCTTTTTATAAAATATGCCTCGAAACACGCTACTGTTCAGGCCTCGAAAGGAGTGTACATAGAGATACATGACTGAGCAGCCGACCTGCAGTTTCTGTATTAGCTATCAGCTTGATGATAAAAACTTGGATAGTGGAATTTATAGAGTGATTTTTTGAGACCGAACAAAATCGCTCTAGAAAACCATTAAAAGATTAAAACTTGAAACAGTTTCTGTATCAGCTGCTGGCTAGATAAATGAAAGCTTGGAGAAGGGTTTAGATAAAGTGATTTGAAAGGACAAAGTACCGCAGCGTACAAAAAGGTACGTACGGCCGATAGAAAAAGCACACAATTGCGCTTTTTCTGAGGAGACGCAATGAGGCTTATTGAACAAGAGCTGCAACCGCAGCCCTTGTGAAATATAGCCGGAATTGACACTTTCGTCCTGCAATTTCTGTATTAGATAAGCCCTTATACAGGCATTCATGAGTTGAAGTTGAGATTCCACGCGCTATACCTTGCCGCATCTTCCTGCCAGTTTTCGCGTACTTTCACAAATAAGAAAAGATGGATACGGTCTTCCAGAAGTTCTTCCAGTTCGCGCCGCGCTGCCTGGCCGATACGTTTAATCATTGAACCGCCTTTGCCGAGAACGATAATCTTTTGATTGTCGCGTTCGACATATATCGTAATTTCGGCACGAACCGAACCGTCATCGCGGCGTTCCCACAGTTCAGGCTCAACGGTCAGGGTATAAGGCAGCTCCTGATGAAGAAAAAGAAACAATTTTTCGCGCACAATCTCGGCAGCCAGCAGTTTCAGCGGCATGTCGGAAATCTGGTCTTCGGGATAATACCACGGACTTTCGGGCAGATTATCAGCCAGATATTGATAAAAGTCTTCGGTATTCTGCCCGGTCTGCGCCGAGATAAAAAATGTTTCCTTAAACGGAAATTCCGCATTCAGCGCCGCACTCAACCCTAAGAGCTTTTCTTTCTGCACCAAATCAACCTTGTTGAGAACCAAAATCGCTTCAAGCTTGCGTTTTTTAAGGCGCGCAATGATACTGCGCGTTTCATCGTCAAAACCGCGCTTGGCATCAACCACCAAAACGATAATATCGGCATCGCCGACGCCATCCCAGGCCGAACCGACCATCGCGCGGTCAAGCCGGCGCCTGGGCTTAAAAATGCCCGGCGTATCAATAAAGATTATCTGCGTATTGCCGTAAACGCCGATTCCCTTAACCAGTGTGCGCGTCGTCTGTACTTTCGGCGAAACAATCGAAACTTTGGAACCGACAAAGTTGTTGGTAATCGTCGACTTTCCCGCATTCGGCGCGCCTATCAGCGCAACAAAGCCGCAGCGGGTCGTATTTGCGGTAATCTCATTCACGAAATCTGCTCCAGCATTTTGGCCGCGGCATCAAATTCAGCGGCCTTTTTGTTGCGCCCGTGTCCGACAACCTCGCCCGCGCCTTCCAAACTGACGGCAATTTCAAAAACCGGTTCATGTTCTGACCCCGAACGGCCAATCAGCCGGTACACAGGCTGCCCCAGGTTTTTGACATGCGCCGTTTCCTGCAGCATTGTTTTGGAATCCTTGGGCGGCGCCACATTGCGGTCAATCAGCTCACGCCAGTGGTTGTTTACAAAGTTAATCGCGCCCTCGACGCCGGCGTCAATATAAATTGCGCCGATGACCGCCTCGCAGACATCGCAAAGCACGCTTTCGTTTTCGCGGATATCTTCATTACCGACAATCATAAAATCGCCCAGATGCAGCGTCCGGCCGACCTGCGCCACCGTTTCCCGGCAGACTAAACCGGTAAAACGCTGCGACAGGTTCCCTTCCGGCTCATGAGAAAATATCCGGTACAGCAGCGAGGCAATCGAAACGCCAAGCACCCGGTCACCCAGAAACTCCAGCCTTTCGTAATTCTGGTCGGCATGCGGGTTGACCGAGCTGTGCACCAAAGCTTTATGCAGCAATTCCGGTTTTTTAAACTTGTGCTTAAGAATAGCCTCTAAACGCTCAATATTTCCCATCAAACTAACCTATACTTGAGAACAAACGCGACCAGCGTATCTTTTTGGGCCATGTCCACGGCATATACCAGGCCTCCTCGTCGTTATGCGAGAAGAACAGAAAACGCGCCTTGCCTTCCAGATTTTCGGCAGGAACAAACCCGACATTAACACGGCTGTCATCCGAACGGTCGCGGTTGTCGCCCATCATAAAATAACTCCCCTGCGGAACTTCCAACTCGGCAAATTCGTCATTCGGCTCGCTGTCAGACACTTCCAATATATTATGCTTCACGCCGTTTGGCAAGGTTTCGACATACTGGCGGTAGCGCTCGGCGCTGCCGTCGGCAGTGCGGATAACAAAATCCTCTGTCTTTTCGCGCTCGACAATCCGGCCGTTAATATACAGACGTCCTTTGACCAGCTTGATTTTATCGCCCGGCAGACCGATGACCCGTTTAATGAAATCGGTCTTGTTATCCTGAGGGTATTTAAAAACAACCACATCGCCGCGTTCCGGCGCCGAAGCAAAAATGCGGCCTTCAAACAGCGGCAGGCTCCATGGCAGCGAATGCTTGGAATAACCGTAAGTATATTTTGAAACAAACAGATAATCTCCCACATACAGGGTCGGATACATTGAACCCGAAGGAATTTTAAAAGGTTCAAACCAGACCGTCCGAATAAAAATTGCAATCAAAATCGCGTAAACAACCGTTTTGAGGGTATCGCCCAGACTTTCTTCTTTATCCATTAAATTTCTCTTTTCTGTTTTTCTAATTTACTTTGCTGCCATAATAACCATTTTTTTTCAGATGACAACTAGATTTTTTCAATAATAACAACCGCTTGCGCAAAAGGATAATCATCGCTCAGGCTGACCAGGGACTGAAAGCTGCCGCCGCCGCACAACTCCAGCGCGCGAGCCAGCGCTTTGCCTTTCAAATCCAGCAGCGGCGCGCCGTTTTCATCATGCGAAACGGCAATTTCGCGCCATTCGATACCATGGTTAAAACCGGTGCCCAAAGCCTTGGCCGCAGCTTCTTTGGCGGCAAAATATTTGGCTGCCTTGCAGGCTTTCAGCCGGTCTGATGTTTTGGCCGCGGCAATATCCGCCTGCTCGTTCACCGTAAAAAATTTATTTGTAAAGCGCGTACCGAAACGTTCCAGCGTTTTTTCAATCCGTCCGATGTTGACAATATCTGCGCCCAGTCCGACAATCATGCCCGTTTTCCTTTTTTCCGGTTCGCGATTTTTTCCAGCGCAATCTTAAAAAGATAATAGCTTGCCAGCCACGACACGATATAAAACGGAATGCAGCCGACCATCATCGGCCACAAAATCGGCCAGATATCGCGGAAAAACATCGAAAAATCAAACGTCATCAGCGCGTGCATTCCTTTTTCAAACACATGCAGAAAGTCAACCCGCGTTCCCGGAACATCGCCCATTCCCAAAATTTCACGTCCGGTATATAAGACCGAAATCCAGATAAAAGGAAAAGTCCACGGATTGCCCGCCGCCGTCCCCAGTGCACTGGCCAGAATATTGCCGCGCACAATCCAGGCGGTTATCGCCGCCAGCACGAAATGAAAACCGACAAACGGCGTAAACGAAATTGCCACCCCGCAAGCCACCCCCGCGGCAATTTCCTGCGGCGTGCCTTTCAGGCGGTTCAGGCGCAGCAAAATATACTGCCCGTAACGTTTCCACCCGCCTTCGGGCCAGACCATATTTCGCAGGCGCGTTATCAAACTTTGTTTCTGACGGCGTTTAAACAAATGCTATCCCTTTCAATCAAACTGCGCTCAGCCTGCACGCGATACATAAGATACGACTTTGGATCCGCGCAGTGCCGCGATAATATCGGTCAGATGTTTCAAATCCTTGACTTCAACGTCAACCAGCAGCTCAAAGTAACTGACCGTGCGGTTGACAATATTAAGATTACATATATTACCGTTATTGCGCGCAATCAAGTTCGACAAATCGCCGAGCGACCCCGGCTCGTTGGCCAGCATCAGTTTCAGGCGGCCGATATGCGGCGCATCGTCAACCGCGTCGCCCCATGAAATATCCAGCCATCGTTCCGGCTCGTCGGCAAATTTTTCCAGCAGTTTGCAGTCAATCGTATGGATTGCCACACCCTTGCCGGTTGTCACAATACCGACAATCCTATCGCCCGGCAGCGGATGGCAGCAGCCGGCATAATGTACCGCCATTCCCGGAATCAATCCCTTTATCTTCAGAGGTTCGGCCTTGGACTTGTCTTTTTTCGGCGTTTTGCTAAAAGTCAAAGTCTGAACAACCTTGCCGAGTTTAGACTGCTTGTAGGCCGGGTAAACCGCTTTCATGACATCCCACGCCGTTACCAGCCCTTCGCCGACTTTGGCGTAAATATCATCTATCGATTCTGCTTCAAAATTCGGCAGCACGTTAACCAGCCCTTTTTCGCTGAATTCCAGATTCTCATTCTTAAACGTGCGTTCCAGCAGCTGCTGGCCAAGCGTGATAAACTGGTCGCGCTTATGCGCGCGTACATAGCGGCGGATAGCCGCTTTGGCTTTGCCGGTTACCACAAAACGGTCCCATTCCGTTGACGGATGCTGCGCCTTGGATGTCAGAATTTCGACCTGATCGCCGTTTTGCAGCACGGTGCGCAGCGGGCGGATTTCACCGTTGATTTTGGCGCCGACGCATGTATCGCCGACCGAAGAATGTACCGCATAGGCAAAATCAACCGGCGTCGAATTAACCGGCAGCCCGATTAAATCGCCTTTTGGCGTGAAGCAAAACACCTGATCGTTGTACATTTCGAGCTTGGTGTTTTCCAGAAATTCTTCCGGATTTGAAGCCTGCTCCAAAATTTCCAGCAGCTCGCGGATCCAGCGGAAGTTCTTGCCGACCACTCTTTCGCCCTGCTTATACGCCCAGTGTGCAGCCACGCCTTTTTCATTGACTTCGTGCATCTCCTGCGTGCGGATTTGAATTTCAATGCGCGTATTTTCCGGGCCGATAACCCCGGTATGAATAGATTTATAACCATTGGGTTTCGGCGTTGAAATATAATCCTTAAACCGCCGCGGCACCATGTGGTATTTGCTGTGCACCACGCCGAGCGCCTGATAGCACGCCCCGACATCGTCTACGATAATGCGGAAAGCCATAATATCGGACAACTGCTCAAACGAAGCATTCTTTTGCTGCATTTTGCGCCAGATGGAATACGGCGATTTTTCCCGTCCTGAAACGCTGGCCTTAATGCCGTTGTCCTTCATGTCTTTTTCAAGCTGGGCAATAATTTTCGGCACCAGGTCGCTGTCTTGTTCGCGCAGGAAGTTCAAACGCGCCTGTATTGATTCATAAGCTTCCTTGTGCAGTTCGGCAAAGGCTATGCCCTCAAGCTCGGTTTTGACCTCCTGCATACCGATGCGCTCGGCCAGAGGCGCATATATGTCCAGCGTTTCTTTGGCAATGCGCGCCCGTTTCTCCGGCGCGCAGAAATGAAGCGTGCGCATATTGTGCAGACGGTCGGCCAGCTTAATCAGCAGCACACGGATATCTTCCGACATCGCCAGCAGCAGCTTGCGAAAGTTTTCCGCCTGTTTGTTGTTGGTCGATTTCTGTTCAATCATCGCCAGTTTCGTCAGTCCGTCGACAATCTGTGCCACCTGGTCGCCGAATAATTTGCGGATTTCTTCAACCGTCGTATCGGTATCTTCAACCGTGTCATGCAGGAGACCCGCGATAATAGATGTCGAATCAAGTTTAAATTTGGTCAGAATGCCGGCCACTTCGACCGGATGCGAATAATAAGGGTCGCCCGAGGTGCGAAGCTGGGCGCCGTGTTTTTTCATCGCAAACACATAGGCGCGGTTCAACGCGTCTTCATCGGCGTCCGGATCATAGGATTTCACCAAATCAACTAATTCATACTGTCTTAACATAAAGCCTCTGCACAGATTTCACAAAAAAAGTTCCAGATAGTTCAGACTTAACATATTTTTATTAAATAAGTCTAAACTTCCGGAACTCTGATTGCAACTAAATAGAAAACCTATTCGTCAAAATCTTCCGCGCCGTCAAAACCGTCGTCGCTGATTTCATCATCCAGCCCGTCGCCGAGGCCGCCGTCCAAATCAATATCGCCTTCGGTTTCCGCATCCAAATCCAAGGCATCGTCATCGCTGCCGTGAATCTGCATATTGTCATCCAGCTCGGCATCAGGCAGCAAACCTGTAAACTGCTCGTCCAAATCGGCCAGTTCTTTTTCGGCTGCCAAAATCTCAAGCTCTTCTTCCTCAGGCTCCTCAACTTCAACAAACTTCTGCAATCCCATAACCAGAGATTTCTGCAATTCTTCAATGCTGACCGTCTCGTCGGCAATTTCGCGCAGGGCGACAACCGAGTTCTTGTCATTGTCACGGGCAACCGTCAGCGGCGCGCCGGCAGCAATATCTTTTGCCCTTTGGGCGGCAACCATAAGCAGTTCGTAGCGGTTGGGAATTTTATCAATACAATCTTCGACAGTAACGCGAGCCATTTTATTCACCTTCAGTAAAGTTAAAAAATACATTCTGCACATGTATACAATACATCTTTTTGCAAATGCAAGAAAAAAATTAAAAAAGCATTGTTTTTCAGTTAGTTGGTTCGTGACAGCGGTGTTTCTGCCAGCTGGAAGTTATACTTGCGCCATTTCTCTTCAAGCAGACTCCGATTCTTTCGCACTTCCTGCAAATCGGCCAGCGGCGCTTTGTACATTTCGACAAGCGCCTGCATGGTAGAATAGCGTATGGCGCGGTATTTGGGGCTGAGCTTGTTTATCTCGTCGTCATAAGTGCCGTTTTTATAACTTTTCAAAGCTTGCAGCATATAACGGCTCATCAGCGACGTCCGATAGGCTTTGACGACTTTGTCGCAGGTATAAGCCCATTCGTGCAGCGTAAAGCCCTCATTGGCAACCCTGAAGGCCAGCTCCCTCTCGCGGCCGATAATTTTAGCCTTAACCACAAGGCGCGCGCACGGATTAACCAAATCGCGCACTCCCGCCGCAATTGTCGGATCGTCTTCCTGTTCGGCAGCCATAAGCATTGCCGCCGCCTGCGCGACACGATAACGGTTGTCGCCGCTGCGGTACCAGTCTTCCACCGCATCGATGGTATTGGCAAACGCCTTAACGTCAGCCGATGTCAGCAGCGTATTGCGGTCAGGCCTTATCGTGCGCATCTCGCTGCGCGTCACCCGGTTTTGCGCCTCGCCGTTAAGCATATATTTTTCCGGCCGTACAATGGATTTTATCTTCTGGTAGAACTTTTCGTCATAAACGACTTTCGGATGATACGGCGTCATCTGCGGAATCTCAATGTTTTTCCGGTTTTCAGGCCACATCTCGGGCTTGAGAAGATAATATAAAAACGGCGACAGAAACTCCAGATCCTTGACGTCTTTTAGCTGCGGAGCAATACGCTCGGGAAATTTGTTTTTGGTTTCTTTGATTTTCGGCAGATTTAAAACCTTTTCCGACATATTGGGTATCAGAAAAAGCATCGGCCCGATATAAGGATACATATCTTCCGGCAGAGAATTGATAATCGCCAGAATGTCCTCTTCTTCGTCCCATTTCAGCCGTTTTTCGTTAATGCCGTAAGTAGCCGTCCGCGCATAAAAATCGCGGTCAAACTCGCCCAGCAGTTCCCACACCGTATGATAACGCGGGTCATAAAGCTTGTTCTCCTCATTAAAGCGTTTTTCAAGTTCGGCAAAAGTCGGAAATTTGCCGTTTTCCAAATCGACGATAAAAGCCTTCTGATAATCGGCCATGGAAACGGCGCCGGCGCTGGACGCCGACGTCATAACCGCAATCGTCAATATAGCTGCCAGTCTGCGCATTAATCCCTTGTCTGCCTGAGTTTATATTCCAAATTCTTTTTGCCGCCGGCCGGTACCTTGATGCGCCATTGCAAAAGCCCCGCATCAGTCTTCTTTCCGTCGGCGCTGTCGCTTATGATGCTTGTCTCGCCGTTAACTTTCTGCTCCCAGATAACTTCGGCTTCTTCGGCTCCGGCATTAAAAAAGCTGATTTTATATTCCGTTTCGGTTGTTTTTTCCGCAATTTTGTTAATGTTGGTTATTTTGCCGCCGGCATAGACATCAAAACTCCTGCCGGTATTCAGCTCGGCGCTTTCGCCGACAGCCATCTGCGGCATATTTGCCGCGCCTGTAAACGTGAGGTTCCCGTCTGCGCCTTTTTCATAAAAGCGCACAATTCCGGCCGGCATGGGGCGGCCGAGCTTCTCTTTTTTGCCGTTGGTGATTTTATAGACCACTGCGGCATGCTCGCGCTCAAACATCTTCGAATAATTATTCAGGGGCGAAACAATCTTGTATTGTTTTTCATAAGCCGCGTCGTTGACGCTCCACAAGCTGACCTGTTTGCTTTGCTGATTCATGACGTCAATTTTCTGCGGCAGGTTATAGCTGTAATATTCTCCAAGGGATTCCGCCGCGATGCCGCCTTCGGCAGACGCCGTCTCCGCGGCGTAATCAGCCATCCGGGCAGCCGCCATAAGCATTTTTGCCTGCGGCACAACCCCGTTGTTGGCCTGATTTCTGACCTCTCCTGAAACCAGACTGACTTTTGCGTCTTTGTAATCGGTGCCGGACTGGTTGTTGATTTCAACCCAGGATTGCAGATTCATTTTCTCTTTGCCGGTAATTTCGGCAACATAACTGCCGCTCCAGTTCAGACCGCCGGTCAGATAACTCAAAGAAATGTCTTTAGCTTCTTTGCCCTTGCCGGAAACCTTTGCCACCAGCGTCGGTTTGTTGCGCAGATTTTCGGGAATTTTTTCAAAAACGATACGTCCCGGAAAATGCGGGTCGATGCCATAACTGAACTGCAACATCGGCGTGCCGTAATCATTGTTCAGCAGCACTGCTTTGTCAAACATGTTTTTGCTGGTTTCGTGGTCAATCGTAACAGCGATAATTTCTTTGCCGACATAAGCGTTCAGCAGGTTTTCGCGGCTAAGAAGGTTATATTCGTAGTTTTTCTCAAGGACGGTGATTCCCTTGCCTTCAATCAGCGTCGTCTGGGGCTGTATCTGCTGCGAAACGCCCTCAAAAGCCAGAACCGCATCGCCGTCAGGCATTTTAACCTGATGGTTGGACTTAACAAGTGCAAGATTCTGCTGGTATATATTCAGAAACAAAGCATTTCTGCCTTCGGCCGGAACCCTGATTTCGTCCGCATAAGCCGAAGCCGCCTGAAAACCGCAAATTCCCGCTAAAGCCAACATCATAAATTTTTGCATATCATCCTCCTAAAATATAACTTCTGCCGATAATATAATCTAAAAAAAATTAAAAAAGAAGCAATAAATAAAAATTAAACTAGACTCGGCAAAAATATTGACCTAATATAATTTCAGGCAATCAGTTTGTTATTGAGAGGAGAACGCTATGGCTTGGACGGATGAAATGGTCGAAGACCTTAAAAAGATGTGGAAAGAAGGCCTCACAACCGGAGAAATCGGCAAAAGATTAAACGTATCCAAAAATTCTATTGTCGGCAAAGTACACCGCCTGGGTCTTTCCGGACGCCCCTCCCCGATTAAGAAGAAAGACGACGAGCCCGCTGCTCCCAAAGCGCCCAAAGCCAAACCGGCCAAGGCAAAGGCCGAAAGCAAGCCCGCCGAAAAAAAGGCGCTTTCTCCGGCAAAAGAAACGGCTGTCGCTTCCAAACCTGCCGAAACCGTTGCCGAAGAAAAGAAAAAGGCTGTTTCTTTCCATCCGATGCCGGCCAAAGAGGGTGTTCATAGAAACGGACATCACCACCATAATTTATCGCTGACCGAACTGGACAACCATACCTGCCGTTGGCCGGTGGGCGACCCCAAAGACGCCAATTTTCATTTTTGCGGCAAAAAAGTCAGGCTCGGACAAACTTATTGCGAAGAACATTCTTCCGTTGCCTATGTCAAACCCGGCAAAAAATAAACTAATTTAAAATTAAGAAGCCGGTTGTTTTGTTCAGAAAAACAACCGGCTTCTTTGTGCCTTCAATCAATCACGCAGATTCCCATAAACCGGATAAATCCGGTATATTCCCGGATATACTTCCGGTTAAACCACATCTTATCCTCAGCGGAATATTCAGGCAGCGGGCTGTCAAAACCGGGGCTGCCCTGCAATTCGGCAAGCAAGACGTTGTTCGGCCCGCTGATATCTCTTCGGCGGACATACTCAGGAATCAAACCGCAAAGAGCCTCCCGAAACAACCCCAAATTAGCTGTATCATCTGAAGAAGCGCCCGTTGTTGCAGATTGAAAAATAAGCTTTTCGGTTTCAGGACAAAAACCGTACTTGCTGATGTAGAACAACAATGTTTGATACTCAAGACTGTTTAAAGCTTTGTCTGTACCTTGGCGCGAAACTTCGCCCAACACCCTGTAAAGCAGACAAATCTCATTTTCTTGTTGCAGCCGATGATCATACAAATATTCGGCCACACGGGAAAAATCACCGTTTTTGATGAAATCCCTGATTTGTGAATATTTCTCACTCATAAAAAAATAATATTTTGATGTTAGACATATATGAATTTTATATGTTGTTTCAAAGTAAATCTTAAAAATACATAAGTGATGAGGAATATATTTAGCAATAAATCCTTTGTCAACCATAAATAAAAAATTGTGATTAGTTATTCGTGATTCGGTGCGAAGCCGCACGGGCGTTATCAAACTGTGACCCGCAGGGCTCCCTCTGGTCGGCCTGCTAATCGCCGGTACCATTTTTTCTGCGTCATTCCGCGCCTCTCCATTTCTCTGTCATCCTCGTGCCCGAAGGCCGCAGGCCTGAGGAATAGACACGAGGATCCAAAAGAATAAATACTGCCTCAACTAAAGTACCACCGGCTTACGCCGGAATGACAAAACGAAGATACAAATCACAAATAACGAGTCACGAATCACAAATCACATATTATTCCCGTCCGCAATACAAAAAAGCGCCCTTTAGGCGCTTTTGAAGTGGAGCGGATAACGGGAATCGAACCCGCATCCTAAGCTTGGGAAGCTCACGTTCTACCATTGAACTATATCCGCAACGCCTTACTGAATAATACAAAAAATTCAGCTTGGCAAGAACTTTGTTATCCTGTTAATCAACCACCAGAATGACGCCCAGAATAATCAGTACAAAACAGAAAAGTTTTTTCATCAAGACCTGGGTCGAAATTTTCTCATTCAGCGGAATATTATATTTTTTGAGCATGAAATAACAAAAACCGAGCAGGAAAATCGGTTCGGTCGCACCGATAGACGAACTGACAACAGGCGACAAACCGGACATGCCGTAAACCTGAGCCACGACTTCAAGAAAACAGATAAATTCATTGACGGCAAAAATTTTAAACTTGTCCAGATACGGCGGAAAATTTTTAACAATATCTTTGCGCCATTTCTGCCGGAAAAAGAATAAAAACGGAATCAATCCTGATATCAGGTTAGGATAAACCACCATATTAACCCAGTTGCTGTCTTCAATCAGCACATATTTTTCCAAAATGGCATATACCGCGCGCAGAAGCGAGGCGAAAACCATATAATAGAAAGCGCGGCTGAGTTTGGGTATTCTCGTGCCCTTGATACTAAGTGCCACCGAAGACATAATGATGACCATAAACCCGATATACTGCGTCAGGCTCAACACTTCGCCCAAAAACAGGAATGACAACAGCGGAATAGTAATCTGCCCCAGCGAAAACAGCGCCGCCACAATTGAACTGTCAATAACCTTGAGCGCCGTATAAAACGGATAAAGGTACAAAACGTCAATCAACGCCAGCCCCGCATAACAGAGCAGCGATTGCCATGTCGGCACACTCGGCAGCCCAAACACAAAGACCAGCGGCAGGAAGACGCAGTTCATCAGAGAAATGTAAAAAATCATAGTTGTCTGACGTTTGAACGTACAGTTTGACAGGCGGCTTTCAATAATGCAGGCAGTCGCCCCGAAAGCCGGCGCCAAAAACGCGATAAGTATAAAAAGCATCAGACTTCTTTCTAATATTGTTTTCTTTTTATACTTCTAGCAAACCTTGGTTAAACATTCTTTAACAACAGTTTTCTTTTCTTCTTGCATAAAAAAACTCCCGGCCTGAACCGGGAGTTTTTTTTACATTTTCATGCAACCGCCGGTACCATCACAGTTTTGTGTCGTCGAGTATGCGCCGCAGCAATAATTGCCGGCGCCGGCATAACCCTGGCTTGACGAACAATATATGACTTTGCTTCTTCCCGTACCATAGGGATTAGAAATACAGCTGTAACAGGTTCTGTTAACATTGCCGGAGGACGAAGGCATGCTGACGGATCTGGACGAGCAGGAATTGTACATTTTTCCGCTGCATCCGGTGCCAATCTGGCTGGAAGAAGGCATACTTTCCATATAGCCGTAATCTGAGCAAGTATAGGACCGGCATTTATAACATTTTGTTCCGTCGGACAATGTCGTCGGCGACTGCGACAAATCGTTCACCCAATAGGATTTTTCAGCCGTGCAGTCCTTATAATAACCGCTTGGGCATTCCGGAGCATTTTCCAGGCATGCTACTTTGGAAGTATCAAACGGACAGGCAATAAAGTCCCCTTTGCAGCTGCTGGCGCTGACTTTATAACCGAGGCTCACACAATCCGGGCTTGGCGTGCAGTTTATTGCTGCCCAGGCGCCGCCGATGCTCAGCAATGACATTCCTGTAACGATTAATGGTAATTTTTTCATTTCTTTTTCCTTCCCAAATTATGGCAAACAATGAACCTTGCTCGTGTCATACGGGCATCTGATGTATGCTTTGCTGCCGCACGCCGATACAGTCTGTTTATAGTTTAGTCGCGCACAATCCGTATCTGGCGTGGTGCACCAGTATTTGTAATTGGTGGCGCAGCCCGTAACTACATACTGCCCCGAGCAAACTTTTCCGGAAGTGTCGCAGACGAAGCCGTTGGGGCAGCTGCCGGATGTCCCGGTGCAGCAGGTATATTTCTCCGAGCAGGCTTCATAATTGCCGGAAGACACCGACGCGCCGATTGCCGAGCACTGCGCCGCCGTGTATCTGCCCAAATTCGGGCACGGGTTGCATTCCAGACACCCGGTGCAACCGGAGGGCGCCTGAGTCTTGCAGGTAATGCCGGTGCCGCAGGTTACCGTCGCCGGGCAGGAACAGGTCGAGGCCTTGCCCGCGCATTTGCCCGTCCCGATTATCTTCGGGCTTGGGCAGTTGTTTGTGTCATATTTGTAAATAGATGTATCGCACGGAACGCAGGACCAGCACTCCAAACCGCCGACATCGGAAGAATTAACCTTGGTGCAGGCCATATTCGGGTCATTGGCCGTCACATATCCGGAATTATAATCCGCGCAGACCTTCGGCATACACTTTTGACACAGCTTCGGCGTGCCGGTCGAGCCGTCCTGATTGACCGCTTTCTCGTTCGCCCCGCAGCTGATCCAGCTCCACGGCCCCGAATGCAGATACGCGTTCGTTCCCGCACGCGCC
>JAHALQ010000024.1 GCA_018362935.1 Pseudomonadota bacterium
GGAAGAACACGTAAATGCCAGCGTTAAAGCCAAAGCCGATACCGACAACATCACAATCCTTGCAGCAGTTTTCTTCTTTCCCATGGCGTCCTCCGTTTTGTCAATATACACCCTGTAATTGATAGTTAACTATTATTAATATTAGCAAATTTATGTATTTGAGTCAATGCATATTTAAAAACAAAAGTGCCCCGTACTGGGGCGGGGCGATTGTAAAAGAAATTATTTTTTCCAATAAATCATGGGATATTTGGCGTCTTCGCGGCCATCCGGCAATTCATAATGCCACCATTCATGGGGCAGAGCTTTCAGACCGATGCCTTCCATAAGCTTTTTCAGATCAAAGCGGTTTTGCAAAGCTTGCGCCGAAGCGCCTTCATAATCATGCCGCGCTTTTTTCAGATATTCAAAAAAAGCCTCGCTTTGCCCGTTTTGCACTTGCGCGGCATATTGCGGGTCATAGGCGTCAACCAGCGTCGGATATTCAAGTTCATTGCCGTTTTCATCCGTCAGGCAGACATCAACGGCCGTTGCCCGGCAATGCGGCGAAACCGAAGGGTCAATCGCAAAGAAACCCGGCTGCGGGATAACTTCGCGCAATTTCTGATGAGCCAGCGGCGGGCGGTAGGCATCAAACACTTTTAATTTTCGCTTGTGTTCTTCCAGCCATGGTATCAGTTTTTCCAGTTTGGCCCATAAGTCTTTATGCACCAGAACTTTGTTGCCGAAGCCGATTTCCTGATAAACCGGACGCCCGGTCATATTCTGCTTGGTATCGGCATACATCTGCTCAATAATAAAATGCGGGTCATTAATTTCAATGAGGTTGTCGGTCATGCTTGCAGCTTTCGATAAAAGATTTGAAAACAGCTTTGGAGGGAACGTCGCCGTGTTTGAGCAGGCGCTCCGGGTGCCACTGTACGCCGAGCAAAAATTTATTCCAGCCGTTTTGAGGCTCAATCGCTTCGGCAATGCCGTCGTCTGCCTGTGCGGTCACAAAGCTTTGTCCGCATTTTTCGCAGATAACCGCCTCATTATGCGATGAATTCGTCATAATTTCCGGCTGCCTGATAATTGAGGCCAGAAGCGAGCCTTCTTGAACCAAAACTTTGTGGGCAAATTTTTCACCGTTTTGTTTGTGCGATTTCTCAGGCGGCAAATCGGAATTAATTCCTTTTTTCATTTTGGCGCCCAGATATCCGGCCAGCATCTGCATTCCGGCACAGATACCGAGAACCGGCAGTTTATGGGCTTTGGCATAATCCAGCATGGACAGATAGGCCAGGCCTCGTTTGTCGATATCTTCGTCAACGGGAATCTCATACCATGCCGCCGGGGAATTGAACGCGCCGCCGATTAGGAAAATCCCGTCCGGGCGGATAAGGTTTAGCTGCTCTTCAATTTTATCATAGGCAATAAGATAAGGTTCTCCGCCCGCCTCAATAATTGCCCGGATATAATCGGGATGCAGGCAATAGTCTTTTTGGGTGCGGTCAGGATGTTTTTCCTGCGCCCAGACAATCGCGATTTTGGGGCTGCCGACAGCTGCGCCGCTGATTTTCATCAGCGGAATTTTTCCTGCTGCAAATACGGCGTTGACTTCATCGGCCGTCAGATAATAACTTTCAAACTCATCTCCGTTGTAAACAATTTGGTGCGGATAGAGGGTTTCACTTATAGAGTTTGGGCAGCAGTTCATCGTCATTTTTTTTCCTGACTTTTGTTTTGTTGACTTTATCAAAGACCTTAAGGAAGAGTTCGTCGTTCCAATCAGCGTCTTTATCAGCATACAGGGCCTCGCCCAGTTTCTCAAGTTCGCGGCTGAATGCTTGTGTATTAACCTGTTTTTCTACGTCATTCAGGCTGAATATCTGGGCTTCGGGATAACGGTCTTTCGCCCACAGCAAAAGCGCGTCGCGCAACTTGCGCAAGTCTTTGTGAGCCGCCGCATCCCGGATTTCCCGCAAGGGGTTAACTTTGATGTTTTCGTTTGCAATGCTGCGCCGCCCGAGAATTTTCATGACAGCATAACTGAGCAAAATGCCCAGAATGAACGCGGCGCCGAGCAGCAGATAAATGTTTTTTTGCGGCAGTCGGTTTAGTATTTCAACCGGCGCAGTTTTTTTCATCTGCGCGGCGTCAGGCTGTGCCGCAGCCGATGCGGCAGTTTGGGGCTGCATAGACGCGGGAGCTTTGCCGCCGACAATAACTTTTTGCTCGGGAATGCGCGCCGTTTCCATTTGGTTGGTCTTGACGTTAAACCAGGGAACGCTGATAGCCGGCAGGGTAATCTCGCCGCTTTTTCCCGGAATATAGACATTTGCAATTTTTTCTGTGGAAACGACCTGTCCGTCTTGAACTTTCATTGTGACTTCCGGTTTTTCGGGATATTGTTTCAGCCCTCGCATTTGCGCAAATTTTATCTCCGGCAGCTGGCTGTCAATTACGCCGGTCGCTTGCAGATAAATTGTCCGCGTAACCGCTTCGCCGACCTTGAAATCCGGTTTGTTCGGTTCAAATTCGGCATGGAGCTTGACATTCTGCGCCGGCAGCCACCAGCCGTTGGTGCCGTCAATTGCCGGTTTGATTTCAATCTCAATCGGTTTGGTGCTGAGATATATCGGGTTTTTAGTTGCAAAAACGTCGGTCATGCCGAAACCGGCGAGAAAGACATCGTCGTTAAAAAAGCGTCCGAACGGGTCGTTGCGGCTGTCTTTCGTGAGATAGAATCCGCGGAATTTTGCCGCCGGAACGGTCATTTTGCCGCTTTTCTGCGGAAACAGCGCGTATTTGAAGACCAGCTCGCGGATTGTCTGTCCGTTGATAATCTGGGAATTGACGACCGGTGCGCCAAGGCTTTTAATAATCCAGTCGTTGTCGCCGCTGACTTCAAAATACGGTTCTTCGCCCTGAAGGCCGCCGCGGTCGATAATCTTGAGGGTATAAATTATTTGTTCCTGCACATAAGGCGTTTTATTGTCAATCTGGCCTTTCATTGAAAATTTGTTGATTTGTTTGTCCGTGCCGTTTTGCGTGTCCGGGACATTAATGTCGCTTCCGGCCGGGCTGACTTCAATGGTTATCGGCCGGGTTGCGTAATTGTCAAGCTTAATGGACGGCAGCGTCAGCTTGCCGGTTTTGTTCGGCATAAGCACCAGATTCCATTGCTGCGACATGTCCGCTTTGCCGTTGACAATATTGGTTCGGTAAGAATGCGATATGGAATAAGTATGAAAATCCCTGTCCAAAGCGCTTAACTCGGGCATATTGTCACTCTGGGCATTGTTGAGTTCAAGCGTCAGCAAAAAAGTTTCTCCTTCGGGAATTTTGCTGCGGTTGACTGTTGCGTCAAAACTCTGCGCCCATACTTGGCTGTTCCATAAAAAAAACAGAGCGGCAAGCATCAGAACAAATTTTTTCATTATCTCATCTCCTGATTTTGATTATAACGGTTTCTGCGATATTCCTGAGCGATGAATGCCCGCAGCAGGCCGCCCGGATCTTCGGGGATTTCGCGCAGCTGCTGGGCGCGTGCCTGAATTTTTTCGTCATATTCTTCATCGTCTTCCTGCCCCTGCTGCTGAACGGCGCCGCCCTGCTGCTCCGCCTGTTCCTGTTCGGACGACGCGTCTAATTCCTGCGGTGATTGCTCGTTGGCTTCGGTTGTTTGTTCGTCCTGATTATCCTGTTCCTGTTGTTCGGCATTGTTGCTGTCAGATTTTCCGCTTTGCCGGTTGTCGTCATTTTTTTGCTGCTGTTGTTCGTCGCTCTGCTGTTCGCTCGGACTCTGGCTTTGCTGCTCCTGATTTTGCTGGTCTTCCTGTCCCTGATTTTGCGGCTGCGGCTGATTTTGTTGCTGCTGCTGTTGGTTTTGCTGCTGTTCCTGCTGCTTTTTGAGGTATTCAAGGTTAAATTTCGCATCATCGTGCTGCGGGTTGAGCTTGAGGACTTCTTCATATTTGGCAATGGCTTCTTTTATTTTGCCGCCTTTGGCCAGCGCGTTTCCCTGATTATACAGCGCGGTTTCACCGCTGCCTTTGGCATATTCGGCATAAGCCTTGTCATATTCGCCTATACGGTAATAGCTGGCGCCTTTCCATTCCGGCGCTTCAAAACTCTGGGTAGCTGCGCCATAATTCTGATTGGTAAAGGCCTTAAATCCTTCCTGATTGGCATTAAGGAAAAAGCCGGCGTAAGCAGGATTTTCAAGCAGGCAGGCAAAGGCAATAACCAAAATTCCGCGGCGGAAAAAATACAGGCAGCAGAGCAGGGGAACCGCCAGCAGGTACCAGCCATAATCCAGCCAGACGGATTGCCAGTTCCGCCCTTCTGCCAAATCTGTCTGCTTGGAAACAATTTTTTGTGCCAGCGGCAGAATGTCGGCGTCGCTGTGCTGCAAAACGGCATAGGTGCCGCCGCCGGCCTGTGCGACCATGGCAAGTTTTTCGGACGCATCCGCCGCCGTGCCGATAATATTGACGGTGTAACCGAGAGCTTTGGCTTTTTTGGCGGCATCCAGAGCCGCTTCAAACTTTTGTCCGACATCTGGTGCAAAAACAATGATTTCGCCTTGTTGGTACTGCGCGCCGCGAAAACGTTCGACTGCCAGCTCAATCGCGCGGTCAAGCCGGTCGCCGTTGAGCGGCATAATATTATAGTTGATTGCCGGCAGCAGGTTGGCCAGAACTTTGGTATCGTCGGTCAGCGGCGAAATCACAAACGGTTCGCCCGAATAAACTTCCAGCCCGGCCTGGGCGCCGCCGAGCATACCAAGCAAATCCTTAATTTTATATTTGGCGCGTTCCAGCCGGCTCGGCGTGAGGTCGGCGGCTTTCATGTCGCTTGAGAGATTAAGTAAAATCATTGCCGGATTTTTTGATTCCAGCGCCGGAAGTTCGACTTTTTGCCAGCTCGGGCCGGCGGCGGCGACAATCGCCGTTGCAAATCCGAGAAAAGCGACCCAGCTGAGCAGCCGCCGCTGTGTCGATGAACCGCGTACCAGCAAAAAGTCCAGCAGCCGTGCGTCGACAATTTTCTGCCACGATGATTGCAGCCCTTGTCCTTTCAGGCTGCGGGCAAATCCAATCAGCGGCAGAAACAGGAGCAAAAGCCACCACGGCCGCAAAAAATGAAAATTAGCCATAAATTCTTCCATTATTCTGCCCTCCGTAAAGCAAAGGCCAGCGCCAGCCCGGCCAAAACGGCGGCCAGCAGCGGAATGTAGTAAAGTTCTCGGGTTTCGCGTACAAAACGGTCTTGGTTGGGAGCGGCTTCCAACTGGTCAATAATATTGTAAACCTGCTGCAGCGCCTGGGTGTCCCCGGCGCGGAAGTATCGTCCTTTGGTTGCTTCGGCAATGGCATTGAGGCCTTGTTCGTCAATACCGTGCGCCTGTCCGAACATGGCATTCAGGAACAGGCTTTGCGAACCGACGCCGATTGTATAGGTCTTAATGCCTTCATCCGCCGCCAGCTTGACCGCTTGCGCCAGCGAGATGCTGCCGTCGTTGTTTTCGCCGTCGGTCAGCAGAATGATAATTTTGTTTTTGATGTCTTTGTCATTATTAAGGTTTTTCAGCGCCAGTCCCAGCGCGTCGCCGATACTGGTGGAATCTCCGGCCATGCCGGCCTGCATCGACCACAAAATTTCCTCAACCGCGCCTTTGTCGTAAGTCAGCGGTGCCTGCAGATAAGCCCGTGTGCCGAACAAAATCAGCCCGATGCGGTCACTGGCGCGTTTTTTGATAAAATCAGACGCGGTTTTTTTGACCGCGGTCAGCCGGTCGATACGCTGGTTGCCGATGGCAAAATCGCGTCCCAGCATAGAAGTTGAAATATCCAGCACCAGCATAATATCGCGGCTCTCGTTGTCAAGCCGCACCGGTTCGCCGAGCCATTGCGGCCGCGCCGCGGCGGCAACCAGCAGAAACCAGACCAGATACAGCAGCCAGAAAAAACGCGAATATTGGCCGCTGCTCTCGGCGCTGACATTCCATAATGAGCCTGATTTGATTGAAATTTTTTCCAGATCGTTAATAAAGGGAATTTTGAGCGCGTCGCCGTGCAGCCCTTTGAGCGCCGGCAGCAGACGCCGGACAATGAATGGCAGCAGCAAAAGCGCAAACATCAGCGGATAAGCGAACTGGCTCATAGGTTTTCTCCTATCCATGCCTGGCAGAACTGCCGCAGACGGATAACGTCGGCCGATGAAAACGGGGCGCCCTTTTCCGCAATATACGGCGCGTTCATCAATAATTCAGCCGTTTTGCCGGAAAGTTTGCTTTTGCATTTGCTGTTCAAAAATTCAATCCACTCCCTGCCAAACAGGGTTGCCGCCGCCGGGTATTTAAAAACGCAGATACGCCGCAGAATGATTGACATCTGCACGGCAGAGTCCAGCGTGTTGTTGCAGTGGATGTTTCTGAGGAGATGCAGTGCATACAGCTTTTTGGATTTTTTGCGCAAAAAAGAAAACAGCCAAGCCGCCAGCAGAATGCCGAGTATCCCTGCCAAAATGACCCACCAGCCATAAGCCGGCGGCCAGGCCGAAACCCCGTCGGGCAGATGAATGTCCCGCAATTCCGGTAAATTGTCGTTCATACGCGTTTTCTCCTCATAACTGCTCTCTCAATTTAAGGTTTTCTAATGCAAATATCAAGCTCGGTTTTTAGTTTTAACCTCGATATCTGCAAATTATCCGTAAAAACTAAAACAGTTTAAGAACACTCTGCGCTGCCTGCGAAGCGAGTGACAGGGCATTGACGGCCAGCTGCTGTCGGGTTTGCAGCGCGAGCATGGCGGCGCTTTCTTCGTTCATGTCGGCCAGTGTCAGTTCATCGGCTCCCTCAATCAGGACATTGATAAGGTTTTCGGTAAAGTTAATCCGCGTATCAATAACCGAGTAGGAATTTCCGAGCCCGGCGGCCGTTCCGCGAATTTCGGTGATGGCATCCTGTATTTCCGCCATGGCTTTCTGCACCGAACTGATTGTTGACCATTTGCTGCCGCTGATGCCGAGTCCGCCGCTGTCAGCCTTAATTCCCGATATTTCGGTGAAGGAAGAGCCGTCGGTATTAAATTTGATTCTCAGGCTGTCTCCGCGCAGCAGATTCAGCCCCTTATATGAGGCATCGGCCGTCAGGTAATTGAATTGTGACAGAATATCGGTATAAGCAATAAAATACTCTTCGGACACGCGCGGTTCCGTAATTATTTCGCCGCTTTCCGTTCCGGCGGGCAGGACGGACTTGTCAACTTCCGCAAAATGAGCGTCGGCAGAAATTTTTTCATAAGAAATTGCTTTCAGCAATACATTATCAAGCGCCTCAAAGGTTTTATCATATCCCGGATAAGAAAGAACGGCTCCTTTTTCGTAAGAAATAGTCGTGTTATCTGAAGAAGCCGAAGCGTTATATGCAAGATAAGCCGTATTTTTGACGGTCATGTTTTGGTTGCCGTATATCCCGTAAGCAGTGCCGCCGGTGGTCTTAATGCTCATTTTCCCGGCCAGCGACAACGAACTGGCTTCGTTAATGCCGCGTGCAAAGCTGCCTGATGTCTGAATGTCGACACGGCCGTCAATTGTCCAGTTGCCGTACTCAATGCCGGCTCCGAAAATAGTGCTGGTGCTGATTTTTATATCGGCATTGCTGCCAACAGTCAGAGTTGAGGTATTGCCGTATCTGCTGCCGTTAATTCCGGATGTTTTTCTTCCGCTGCCGTGAACGTTGATACTGACATATCCGTCAAAGGCGATTGAGGACTTTACGGCCTGTATCGCACCGTGAATGGTTTCGTCGGGGGCATTATCATTAAAATCCAGATTGATGTTGCGGATAAGGATGTTGTTGCTGTTGCTGGCATTGACGGCACCTTTCCCGTCAAGTTTGTTGTCGGTCGTAAAATTAATTTTAAGATCGGAAAGCAGCGTGTTGCTCTGCATATCTATACCAAGCGATGAATTGCTGCGGTTAAAGGATATGGTGCTCATATCCTCGCTGACCCCGAACATATCCTGGGCGCCGAGATCTTCAATGATTTTTTGCGCGCCGACCAGACTCACCCCGTCCTTAAGTTCAATACCTTCATCGCCCATGCTGATATTGCCGAAAACGACGATTGTATCGCCGTTTACAGCCGCGGCCAGCCTGTCAGCCAGTTCCTGCCGGCTCGAAACAATGTCATTTTCGTTAACGCCGTTGTCAATCAGCCAGTCCTTGTCGATTTTGGTCGGGACACCCGCATTCTGAACGGCTGTTGCGCCGACGGCTTGCGCCTGCGACAGCAGGCGGATTCCGGTTTCCAATGCTGTTTGCGCGGTTTTTATTGTCTGTATTCCCTGTGACATGGCGTCGAGCAGGGCATCCAGATCTTTGGCGCGGTTATTGAGGGCCGAAGCGGTGTAATAAGACGAAGGATTGTCGATTGCCGAAGAAACTTTCAGTCCCGTAGCCAGCCGGTTTTGCGTCATATCCTGCAGTTTTGCCGTCCGTTGCAAAGACAGCAAATTTGTTTTTATCGAGGATGTCAAAACAATTTTATTCATAAAATAAGGTTTATCATCAGTTTAAACAACATACACTTCATCTATTATCTACTTATATAACATTGGAAAAAAGCATTATAAAGACAAACTGCAGGACTGTGCAAAACATTAGAATCATCTCATAAAAAAGCCCGTGTCCGAAAACACAGGCTGTAAACTTAAAATCTTTGAAAAATTTTCCGGCTAGGGTCTGGGGCGTTGTAAAGTCAGCGGATTCAGCGACGGATGAAACTGCTTGTTGTCAATCAGCATCCGCGTGGTAACGCCGTTTTCCTGAACAATCGTAATCTTTGAGCCTTTTTTGGGACGTCCGACGCCTCTGAACCATGTTCTGGGAATTTCCATTGCCGTTACTTTGTCTTCGGGACCGAAATGCAGAGTATACAACGTATTGGACACCAAACACTCCTTCACATAACCTGACCGGATAATTTCTGCGGTTTTTTTCTTTTCTTTTGCCATGATAATTTGTTTTTTATTTGTAAAACTTAAATTGTACGTAACAGAATACTGAGCTGTGGACAAAAAATCAAGCTGTTTTCGCAAAAAAACGCCCCCGCGCCAGGCAGGGGTGTTTTCCGGTTTTATGCTTATTTTTTGAGCAGGCCGTGTTTTTTCTTGCCTTGCGATAGTTTAACCTGTCCGTCGGCAAAATCCGCCGCTGTAATGACATAGTTCTCGTCACTGACCGGCTGGTCATTGATTTTGAGGCCGCCCTGTTTAATCAGGCGGCGGGCTTCGCCTTTGCTGGCGACAAAACCGAGCTGCAAAAACGCGTCCAGTACGCCGATGTCGCCGGAAACTTCAATGCTCGGCAAATCGCCGCCGGCAGCGCCTTGTTCAAAGACCTGTACAGCCGTGTCCCGCGCGGCTTTGGCTTCGTCTTCGCCCCGGCAGATTTTGGTCGCTTCAAAGGCCAATATCTTTTTGGCTTCGTTGATTTCCTGATCTTTTAATGCTTCAAGACGTTGAATCTCGTCAACCGGCAGGTCGGTAAAAATGCGCAGGCATTTGCCGACTTCGGCGTCGCCGATATTGCGGAAATACTGGTAATAATCGTAAGCGGGCAGTTTGTCTTCGTTAATCCATACGGCATTGCCTTCCGATTTGCCCATTTTTTTGCCGGCGGAGTCGGTGATAATCGGGCTGGTAAAGCCGAACAGCTCGACGTCGTGGCGGCGTCTGCCGAGTTCGGTGCCCGACGTAATGTTGCCCCATTGGTCGGAACCGGCAATCTGGGCGCGGCAGCCGTACTTAAGATACAGTTCGCAGAAGTCGTAACCCTGCAGCAGCATATAGTTGAATTCGAGGAATGACATCGGCTGTTCGCGTTCCAGACGGGTTTTGACGCTTTCCATCGTCAGCATGCGGTTGACGGTGTAATAAGTGCCGACGTCACGCAAAAAGGCAAGATAGTTGATATCCTTAAACCAGTCCCAGTTGTCGACCATGACCGCGTCGGTTGCGCCGTCGCCGAATTTGAGAAATTTGGAAAAAGACTTTTTAAGGCCTTCAACGTTATGCGCCAAAGCTTCCTCACTCAAAAACGGGCGCAGTTTGTCTTTGCCGGAAGGGTCGCCGATGCGTGCCGTGGCGCCGCCGACCAGAGTCAGCGGTTTGTGTCCGCATTTTTGAAACCAGCGCATCATCATCAGCGGCACGATATGCCCGACATGCAGGCTGTCGCCGGTCGGATCGGAGCCGAGATAGCCGACAGCGGGTTTGCCTTCTTTTTCGCATTGGTAGAGGTAGGCGTCAAAACCACCCTCGTTGGTGCATTGATTGTAGAAACCCCTTTCCGTCATGATATTCATGAACTGTGACTTAAATTGGCTCATATTTCCTTTCCTTTTATTGTTTTCTAACGAATTTTTAACTTGCCTATATTAGCATATAAAAACAACAATGCAAGCTTGGGAGAATATTTTTTTACAATGGAAGCCTTAAAAGCGCAAAATGCTCTCGGACTGATGAGCGGCTCGTCATTGCAGGGCGTGCGCGCAGCCCTGATTCGTACTGACGGCGTCGATGTTTTTGAAGCCCGGAAATCGCTGGAATTTCCTTTTGACGACGCGTTGGCCGATGACTTGCGGCGGCTTCATAACCGCCCTGAAGAAGCCAGTTCGGCGGAAACGGCCGAAATTGAGCGCCGCTTTACAGAATTTAACCTTGAAATCGTCAATGAAGTCAAAAATTCGGTTGAAACGCCATTGGACGTTATCGGTTTTCACGGGCATATGCTGATTCATAAGCCGGCCGAGGGGCTGATTACCCAACTGGGAGATTCTCAATATCTGGCGGATAAATCCGGCATCCGCGTAGCCGGCCGTTTCCGCCACGCCGATATTGCCGCCGGGGGGCAGGGTGCGCCGCTGTCGCCGATATATCACATGGCTTTGTCCCAGAAGCTGCCCAAGCCGGTTGTTTTTCTGAATATCGGCGGTTTGGTTTCGCTGACCTGGATTGGCGCCAACGGCGAAATGAAAGCTTTTGACGTCGGGGTCGGGCTTAATGCTGTTAATGTCTGGGTTTTCAGGCATGCCGGGCAGCAGACGGACTATAACGGGTCTCTGGCGGCGTCAGGGCGGGTCAACGGGCATGTTTTGGCGGCTCTGATGCGCCATAAGTTTTTGGCAAAATATCCGCCCAAAGCCGCAGACCAATATACTTTTCGCGAAAAACTCGAAAATCTCGAAGGGCTGTCGCTCGCTGACGGCGCCGCCACGGCCACTTCGTTTATTGCCGAAGAAATTGCTTATTCAATGGCTTTGTACTTGCCCGAAATGCCTTCACTTGTGGTTGTCTGCGGCGAGGGCGCGCATAATCCGACGCTGCTGCGGTTTCTGCGCCAGAAGCTGATAAATGCCGATGTCCAGACCGCCGAATACTACGATATGGACTCTCAGGGCATAGAGGCGCAGGCCTTTGCTTATCTGGCGGTACGCCGCCTTAATTTTATGCCGACGTCTTATCCCTTCACGACCGGTGTGGTTCAGCCGATTATCGGCGGCGAAATATTCGAGCCTAATTCTTAGTTGCTTTTTGTCTAAAATCTGGCTATACTGTTCTTGATCTACTTGTTAAGGAAAAATAATGAACCGTTCGGAACAGTCTTACCGCGAGATGGAGAAATATTTTTTGCCGCCGCTGACAATGCCGCAGGAAAGCGGCACGCCGCGTTTGATTTTTGTTTTCGCGTCGCCCGGAGCAGGCAAGAGCACCTATGTCAAACCCGTGCTGAATAAGCTGATAACGCATGGCGCGGCCGTAAATCTGGAAATAGACGAACTCAAGACATTCATCCCGGCCGGTTTGGATATTGCCAAAACCGCCGACGCCTGGTTCAGCCGTCTGGTTGACAAGGCTGTTGAAGAGCGGCGAAGCATAATCATTTTTCGGCAGCGCAGCATGCTCCGGCCGGGACAGACACTGGGCATCTATAAAAAAGCCAAGGCTTGCGGCTATCTGACGCAGGCTTCGTTTGTGGCGCTGGATAAGGAACGCAGCCGCCTTGGCATGGTGCACCGCTATGAATTTGCGCTTGACAAGGCGATGCGGGAAGGAACCTTGGACCGCGAAAATTATCCCCGCAAGCCGGACTTTCTCTGTCATTATATTTTTTACAAAGCCCTGCCGGCGACGCTGTGCGCCTGCTCGCTCTGCAAAGCGGTGGACATTGTCGATGTGTATGACCGTCAGGGCGCGCGCTTGGCCTATGAGGACAAAGCCGCCGGCGTCAGCAGCCGTTTGTCGCCGTTTCGCGCCGTCCGCCATGAACGCACGCGCGGCTGGAACATCTGGGAAATAAACAAGTTTAACCGCCGTCGCGGCGAGGCCGAAACAAAAATGAAAGAACACGGACGCAGTCTCTTTGAAAGGCTTAAATTCCGTTTCCTGACCGCCACGTTCAAAAACAGATAAACCGGGCAACATTCTGATTGACTCCGTTGAGTCATTGTATTATCTTAAATCCCGAATTCATTATAAAGAGAGATTTTATGCGCAGTTTTTATATACATGTCATATCCCGTATTATCCCCTAGGGGGATGTTCTTTTTTGCTGCACATATTCAAACGTTTTTCCATATATCCAATCAAATAAATCAAGGTGTTTACAGATGACTGCACATTATGCCGAGGTCAAGGCCAAACCCGACTTTGTCGAAATCGAAAAAGAAGTCCTTAAATTCTGGGACGAAGACAAGACTTTTGAAAAATCCGTCCGCAACCGTGACGGCGCCGCCGAATTCGTATTTTATGACGGTCCGCCCTTTGCCAACGGCACCCCGCACTATGGGCATATTATGGTGTCTTATGTCAAAGACGTCGTTGCCCGCTATCAGACCATGAACGGCAAAAAGGTCGAGCGCCGTCTCGGCTGGGACTGCCACGGACTGCCGGCCGAAATGTCCGCCGAAAAACAATTGGGCGTTTCCGGCCGCAAACAGATTGAGGAATACGGCGTCGAAAAATTTAACGACTTCTGCCGTTCCGACGTGCTCAAATATTCCGGCATCTGGGTCGAAATGTTCAAACGCATCGGCCGCTGGGTCGATTTCAGCCATGATTACAAAACCATGGATTTGCCGTTTATGGAAAGCGTCATCAATAACTTTAAGCAGCTTTATGACAAAGGCCTGGTTTATGAGGACTACCGCGTGCTGCCTTATTCCTGGGCGGCGGAAACGCCGTTGTCTAACTTTGAGGTCAATCAGGGCTATCAGGACAAGACAGACAACGCCATTACCGTCATGTTTAAGCTCGAAAACGGCATGAAGATTCTGGTCTGGACAACCACGCCGTGGACGCTGCCTTCCAACCTGATGCTGGCAGTGGGCAAAGACATCGACTATGTCGTTATGGAAGAAGACGGACAGAAATATATTCTGGCGCGCGCGCTGCTCGGCCGTTATAAAAAACAGCTGGAGCACGCGGTTGAGGCTGGCACGCTGAAAGGCGCCGATTTGGTCGGCATGAGTTACGAGCCGATGTTCCCTTACTTTAAGCATTTGAAAGAGCAGGGCTGTTTCAAAGTCTTGTCCGGCGAGTTTGTTTCGACCGAAGACGGTACCGGCGTTGTTCATATCGCGCCCGGTTTCGGCCAGGACGACTTTGACGCCTGCCGTGCCTGCAACGAGCATTTTCCGGTTGTCTGTCCGGTAGACGAAGCCGGCAAATTCACTGCTGAAGTTCCGGATTATCAGGGAAAACAGGTCTTTGAGACAAATGAGCCGATTATGCAGCTGCTCAAAGAAAAAGGTCTGTTGGTCAAAAAAGAGCAGTACACCCACTCTTATCCTTTCTGCTGGCGCACCGATACCCCGCTGATTTACAAGGCGATGTCTAGCTGGTTTGTCAAAGTGACCGATTTCCGCGACGAGATGGTGAAGAACAACCAGCAGATTAACTGGGTTCCCGAACATATCAAAGACGGCCGTTTCGGCAAATGGCTGGAAGGCGCGCGCGACTGGTCGATTTCGCGCAACCGCTTCTGGGGTACGCCGATTCCGGTCTGGAAGTCGGACAATCCGGCATTTCCGCGCATTGACGTTTTCGGTTCCGTGGCCGAAATTAAAGAGAAAACCGGCATTGAAGTTGCCAACCTGCACAAACCTTATATTGACGACGTGGTTTATCCCAATCCCGACGATCCGTCGGGAAAAACCATGATGCGCCGCGTATCCGACGTTTTCGACTGCTGGTTCGAGTCCGGTTCAATGCCGTATGCGCAGGTTCATTATCCGTTTGACAACAAGGAATGGTTTGAGAGCCATTTCCCGGCTGATTTCATTGTCGAGGCGATGGATCAGACCCGCGGCTGGTTCTACACGCTGACTGTTTTGTCAACCGCGCTGCACAACCGTCCGGCTTTCAAAAACTGCATCTGCACAGGGTTGCTTATGGCTGAGGGCGGGCAGAAATTGTCCAAGCGTCTGAAAAACTATCCTGACCCCAACAATGTATTGGATACCATGGGGTCGGATACTTTGCGCTGGTTCCTGGTTTCTTCTCCGGTCTTAAAAGGCGGCAACCTGGCCATAGACCTTGAGGGCAAAGAAATTGCCAAGGCTGCCCGCGTCGCATTGATTCCGCTGTGGAACGCCTTCTACTTCTTTACGCTCTACGCCAATGCCGAGGGGTATCAGGCTAAGGAAATCAGTTCTTCCGGCGAGGCGATTGACAATTATATCCTGTCTAAGCTCAGACATCTGCGCGATGTTGTCAAACAGGGGCTGGATACTTATGACGTGGCTCTGTCTTGCAATGAGATTGCCAAGTTTATGGAAGTCCTCAACAACTGGTATATCCGCCGTACCCGCGACCGTTTCTGGGAGGGTGACGCGCAGGCGTTTGACACGCTGTATACCGTTTTGGTCAATTTGTGCAAAATTATGGCGCCGTTGATGCCGTTTGTTTCTGAATATGTCTTCAAGACCCTGACCGGCGAAGAATCCGTCCACTTGGTTGATTACCCGTCATTGAGCGAAATCAAATCGGATGAACGCCTGATGAACGAAATGGATTTTGTACAGGATTTGTGTTCGGCCGCCAAATTCATCCGCGAGGAAAAGAATCTGCGCAACCGCCTGCCGCTGAACAGTCTGATTGTCGTTGGTGCCGAGTTTGACAAATCTTATCAGGATATTGTCAAAGACGAGCTGAACGTCAAGGAAGTCCGTTTTGACAATAATCTGGGCAATTATGCCGAGAAGAAGATTTATCTTTACACGCCGCTTCTGGGCAAAGCGCTCGGCAAAGACATGGGCGCCGTTATGGCCGCTTACAAACAGGGGCAGTGGACGCTGAATGCCGACGGCACGCTGAGTATCGGCGGCCAGACGCTCAAAAACGACCTGTTCGAAGTTCGTCTGGAGATGAAAGACGGCGTTGCCGGCCGCGCTTTTGCCGACAATAAGGCAGTGGTCACGCTGGACACGGTTGTAACCGAAGAACTCAAACGCGAGGGCATGGCGCGCGATTTTGTCCGTCTGGTGCAGACGCTGCGCAAGGATAAGGATTTTAACATATCCGACCGCATCGAACTGTGCTGGCAGACTTCCGACAACGAACTGGCTCAGGCTCTGGAAGAAAACAGAGAATACATCTCCGAGCAGGTTCTGGCCGTCAAATTCGGCAGCGGCTGCGCAAACGGCACCAAGGCAGACATTGAAGGCAAAGACATCTGCTTTGATGCCAAAGTTGCCTGATTCGGCCGCCTTTTAAGCGATATCCCCGTATTTGCAGAAATACGGGGATGTTTTTTATAGTGAAAAATTAACATTTTAATGTTAGAATAAGAGAAAGACTGAAAATTAGCCAATTTAAAGAAAAAATACAAAAAATTGACAAAAAAGTATTGCGTGGTGCTGAATTTTATGATATATTACCGGCAATTAGGAACATTAGGACTGTTTAATCCAGCCATTAACAGAGGATAAAAACATGGAACTTAAAGATGCTGTCAAAATTGTAAAAGCCGGAAACCTGAAATCCCGTGGCTTGTTTGAGTTGTGGGAAGTCGAACAGGTATTGGCTGAAGCCGGCGATACCGAGAACTTGGCCGCTTTTCGGAAAGAATTTTCGGAAAAGGACATGAAAACGGCCGATGCCGCAGCCAAGGTGGAAGTTGCAAAACGCCAGACAGAGCTTGATGCCGTTAAGGCTGCTTATACCGAAGACGAAGCTTTCAAAAAAGGCATGGACAATTTCTGGAACGGCATCGAAATTGCCAACGACAAAGGCGATGACAAGGTCGAAGCCGGCGAACTGCGCCGCCAGATAGAAGAGGTGTCTGCTCACGAGGCCGAAAAAGAGATTTTGGAAGGCAAAGCCAAACCCGAGGATTATAAGAAACTTCTGCAAAACATCATGTCGGCCAACTGTGTTCAACTGGTAGCCGTTTCTGCCGTGTCCGAAATGGTCGCCAAAGGCAAAAAACTGACCGGCGCCGCAGCTAAAACCAAGGCAACCGCAATTTTTACATCTCTGTTTTCTGCCGAAAGAAAAGAAAAAGTCCAAATCAGCGGCAAAGCGGCAATCGGTTTTCTGGCATCCAAAACAAACTCTTTGAGCAAGTTTGCCAAACGTTTGGCAGATCATACCGGATTGACAGCCTTTGCCAAAAAGGTCAAAGATACGGATAAAAAACTGACCAAAGCCTATCCGAAGGCTTATCCGTTTGCCAAAAACCTGGCCAAAACCGGAGCCATTGCGGTTTTGTTCGGCGGCGTCGGCATTGCCGTCTACAGCACCTATCGTCTGGGGCAAACTGTCAGCCAGCAGCGCATGGCCGCCGAAAAAGAAGAGAAAAGCTATTGGGAATATCTTAAGAATAACAAAGAGCAAATGGTTGTTCTCGCTGCGGGCGTGGTATCCAGTGCGATTTCTTTCACCGGTATGAGCATGGAAAACATGGGGCTGACTTCACAGCTGCTTAATGCCGATGCGGCCAAAGATGTGGCCGATGCCAGCGTTGCAACCGCGGCTTCCTCGGGCTTTTCGTGGAGCGGTGCCTGGGAAGGCATTAAAAACAACTTTACCAATAGCAGATATCTGCTGCGCACCGGCGCGGCGACCGCGGCTTCAATCGCGATTGCCTCTAAAGAATATTCCAAATTGGCGTCAATGGATCCTGACAGTCCGGAATACAAACTGCAGCGCAACAAAGCCCATAAGGTTTTGGCCGGCAGCGCGCTGGGTACGCTCATCGGCTTGACGACTGCGGCGGCCATCGGCGGTATGCACGGCGCCGAGGCGCAAACTGTATCGACGGAAACGGACACGCCGGCAGAAACGGTTACGACCGACACTGCAAATGCGGTTAAAGGCCAAACCGTATTTTATGATTGGAACAACGCCGACAAACCCGGTTGGCATAATCCCTTCATGACGCATACGGCTGAACAGCCGGACAACTATGTCGAGCTGCCGAAAGATATGCTTCATTCCGGTACGGATGTTAATACGGAAACCCATACCGCGGTTGAAACGCATACTGCCGCAACCTATGAATTTCCTGACGCGTATAATCCGGAAATGGGTATTACCCATGCTCAGTACAGCCTGCTGCAACACCTGTACAAACCTGAGGATTTGGACAGAATGTATCTGAATTTGTCGGGCGAGGGGGTTATGAACCATTTTGAAGGAATGACCAAAGAGGAAGTTCTGTTCAAATACCAGCGTTTGGATGCTTATACCGACCGTGTTGATGCCAACGGAAATTCTATTCAGGGAGCGGTTCGTTACCATTACGAAGAAGAAATGACGGCAATCAACAAGTTGCTGAACTGCGGCGATAAGCTGACTGACGCACAGTATGCCGCAATTAACAAAGCTCTGGCCGTCATTGACGACCGCGGCGGTTATCACGGTCCCGGTTATGTTCCGACCACATCGGTTATGATTAAAGCCGATCAGTGGGACAACTGCGGCGAAGGTCATATGAATCACTGGAAATTGGGTCACCGCATTGAGCAAACCGAAACCCGCGCGGTAGAACAAACGGAAACGCGTGTTGAAACCCGCGAACAAACAATCCCGACGGAAACCTGGGAAGACCAGACATCGACAACTTATGAAAACCTTAAGTATGATGCTTCTTTCCAGCCGACGGAATATCATGCCGAAACCGAAACCAGCCATAAGCTGTTCTATCAGACTTACGGTAAAGACAGCATTCATGTCGGCGATGCCGGCGTCCGGGATATGTATGTTACCCGCGGCGGCGAGCGTGTTGAAATCAGTGGCCCGGACGATTTGCAGAGGGGCGACAAACTGGTTATCCAGTATGAGCACGGTACAGAAACGGTTCCGGCCAGAAAATTTGCCGGATTCGAGACAACCGAAAACACTCAGCAATACACGCCATATAGTGAGGCTCAAATAGCTGCCGAAGCAAAGGAGCTGGGAGTCGAACCCAACAAGCTGACGAAGCTGGAGAATGGCGATTATATTAAAGTAACATCCGACGGCGTTGTCCGGATTGACGCCGACGCTGCAACCGGCAAAGCTTCGGTTGTTCTGACGGATTTTGACGGTAAGCCGATGAATGCGCCGGCCGAAGTTCAGAATCAGGTTGTGAACAATACGGTTAATGAAATGAATGAAACCAATGCGGACAAAGAAGTTGTCAAAACCGAAAAAGTCAGGGTTGCTTCAACAGTTGTTGAAAAAAGCACCACAACCGGGCAGCAAAATATCCAAAGCGGCACAAAAACGACTTTCACAAGCAGTGTGGTTCGTCAACAGCTTATTAGTCGCGGCAAAATATAATTACGCCCGAATATCGAATAAAAACCCTCCGCACACTTGCGGAGGGTTTTTTATATGTTCAAACAAGATAGCTTGACTAAAGTGCTGATGTTTGATACTATTATAATAGTTAACTATCAATTACAGGATATGAATTGACAAAACGGAGGCGGCCATGGGAAAGAGCAGATTGACAGGATTGGGAACGGTATTTGCCATGGT
>JAHALQ010000025.1 GCA_018362935.1 Pseudomonadota bacterium
CATTTATAAATATGACACGGGCAACTGCCCAAGCCCGAAGATAATCGGGACGGACAAATGCGCGGGCAAGGCCTCGACCTGTTCCTGCCCGGCGACGGTGACCTGCGGCACCGGCATTACCTGCAAAACGAAAGCGCCGGTAGGATGCACCGGATGCATCGAGTGCAATACCTGCCCGTTCAACGGGACATACGCTTCGTGCCCAACCGGATATGTCTGCAAATATGAAGAATGTTCGAAAAAATATTACATTACCGGCTGTGCGGTCGGCAACATCAACATCGCTGAAAACACATGGTACGGATGTTGGATGAAAAAACTGGCAAAGTAATTGTAAACTCATGAGGAGAAAAGAAATGAAAAAGACAAGTTTATTAGCGGGAGCGGCGCTGCTGCTTTGCGCCCACGCCGCAACGGCCGCCGAGAATTACACTTGCGCAGCGCCTCCGACCTGCGCCCAACTCGGGTATAATCAATCCGTTTCCGATTGTTCCGGTAAAAAAATGCTCAAATGCCCTTTTGACACAAGCAAAGTTTTCTGTGGCGGAGTTAACGGTAATTGCGTTGCTGAAGGCTATTCAAAAGAGGACGTGTTACTATATTGTTTAGCAGGGTCAACGAAAAAACATTGTCCGTATGATTCCTCGTATACTAAATGTGTCACAGATTGTCCGGCTGCCGGATTTACGTATCGATGTGCTCCAAACGAGCTCTGTATATCTAAATGTTCCACTACCCAGAAAAAGTTTGATTGTCCAGCTGACCCCCACTATTATAAGTGTGTTTCTTCCGGCAACGGTACCATAGTCTTAAAGGACATATGTTCTGAGGGCTTTACTATGACAGATACAGATAAAGTCAAGGCTTGCAAGAATGGTCTGTATGCGTTGGGTATCAAATCGACACAAGGACATCCATGTTACCGCTGCGGAACACCTGCTGAATGCCCCAACGGAATGAAATGTGATATTATATTGAACAACGGAGCTCTCGTGCTGCCTCAGGCTCCATAAATCCGCTTTGTAAAAAAGCCCTCTCCTTTATGCGGAGAGGGCTTCTTTTTATCCGCAAAATTTATTTTGGGGCAACCGTACTTTATTTGGAGTAAGATTATGGTTTCCTTGGATAAAATTCGCAAGATAAAACTTGTCGAAACGCATATCAGCGAATCCTGTTTGTCAACATTCTGGTCTATATAGACAAAAATGTCAATGATTAAAACCGCGATTGTTTTGTCGCTTTTATATATCTATTTAAAACAATGTGTTAGGCACTTTGCATGTTCGCGCCGAGTTCAGCGCCCATACGGATGTCTTCTTCAAAATCGCCGATTTCCTGCTCATGTTCCAGTTCTTCCTTAAGAATGTCTGCGGCCATATGGAAAGTCGCGTAATCTTTGCCGAATGTCATGTCGCAAATCTGCTGATAACGGACGATTGCGCAGCGTTCGGCATCCAGATTTTGTTTCAAAAGGTTCATAACATAGGGTTGGGTCGGTGCGTCATAACGGCAGGAGGCCACCCGTTCAAACTCATTGGGGTTCAAAATCGGCGTGCCGCCGAGTTCGATAATCCTGGTCGCGACTTTAGTGGCATGATCAAGTTCTTCGTTGGCATGTTCCATAAATTCCTTGATAATTGCGGTGCGCATCGGGCCGACGGCAACTTGCGCGCCAATCCAATACTGATAATAGGCCAGCCATTCTTCGGCATAAGCGACATTAAGAATCTTCAAAAGTTCATCATGGTCGACTTTAGAAATTTTTTGAGCTACCTGTCCCATCGTTATCTCCTTTGTGTGAAATTAAATCTAACGGACAGATAATCATCAAAAGGAATATATCAAGGTCTGAAAATAGCTTTGCTTTTTTATTATATTGATATATCCTGATAGTATTATAAGAGGAGAAAAACATGACCGTCATTGCCCCCAGCATTTTGAGCGCCGATTTTGCCGATTTGAAAAATGAAATACAACGCCTGGCCGAGGCGGAAGCCGATATGATTCATCTCGATATAATGGACGGCCATTTTGTGCCGAATCTGACTTTCGGCCCGGCAGTCGTCAAAGCCATCCGCCCCTATGTCGGCTTGCCGTTTGATGTCCATTTAATGGTGTCAAATCCCGACGATTTGATTACATGTTTTGCCAAAGCCGGCGCCGACATCATTACCGTCCATACCGAAGCCTGCCCGCATTTGGACAAGACTTTGTCAGAAATCCGCAAGCTCGGCTGCAAGGCCGGGGTTTCGCTCAATCCGTCAACGCCGGAACACATGCTGGAATATGTGCTGGACAAGGTTGACCAGATTTTAGTCATGTGCGTTAATCCCGGCTTCGGCGGGCAAAAGTTTATTCCGGCCCAGCTTGAAAAAATTGCCCGCGTCAAAAAAATGATTGACGGCCGCGACATCCTGATTGAAGTCGACGGCGGCATAAATCCGCTGACCGCGGCTGAGGCGGTTGCTGCCGGGGCGGATATTCTGGTTGCCGGCACGGCCGTGTTTGAAGGCGGCGACTACGCCAAGAACATAGCCGCTTTAAGACAAAATTAACCGCGGTGCTTTAGTCTGGACTTAACAGTAAGAAACAGACGGGAGGATTGCCGATGAAACATCTGGTCATGGTTATCGAAGATGAAGAAGCATTGGCTTTGATGCTGAAGTACAACCTTGAGAAAGAAGACTATGACGTCATCGTCGAAAGCCGCGGCAGTAAGGCGCTGGCCGAGATTGAAAAACATCATCCCTCGGTTATCCTGCTTGACTGGATGCTGCCGGAAATGTCCGGCGTCGACATCTGCAAGCTGATTCGTTCCAAACCCGATATTAAGAATATCCCCGTTATTATGCTGACCGCCAAAGGCGAAGAGGAAGACAAGGTTAAGGGGTTGACCGCCGGTGCCGACGATTATGTAACCAAGCCTTTTTCGGTGCCCGAGCTGATGGCGCGGGTCAAAACCCAGCTGCGCCGTGCGCCCGAGCCGACCGGCATCAAAGAGCTTGTATTTGAAGACATCCGTATGGACATGGTTGAGAAAAAAGTTTTCCGCGGCGAGAATTATATTCACCTCGGCCCGACCGAATTCCGACTGCTGCGGATGTTAATGGAAACGCCGGGCAAGGTCTTTTCGCGCGAGTTTCTGCTTAAAAACGTCTGGGGCGACAATATTTATGTCGAATCCCGTACCGTAGACGTCCATATCCGCCGACTGCGCAAATCGATGAACGAGTATGGACCGGATTATATCCGCACCGTCCGCGCCACCGGCTACGCGATTGATATTAATCCGCTGAGTGAAGAATAATCGGATAATTTACAAAGCCATGTCGTCGAGCATATCCTGCATTGTCGGGGTTCTGAGAGCATGCCACAGCTCGCGTTTGGTTTCAACCGGCAGCGTTTCCCACCGTCCTTCCAGTAGGTACAACCGGCAAATCAGCTGTCGCAGTTTGCGGCGGGTTAAATTGGTGTTTTCCGGAACGTCATTGTAAAGCGTTTGTGTTTCTGTCAAGGTTATTCTCCCCGAGTTTTGCAAAACAAAACCGCCTTATCTAAAAAGAAAAGGCGGGGAGCGCGAGGATAAAAAACACCGTTGCTCCGGTGTTTTTTACCGGAAGCGGCGTAAGTTCACTTATTGAGCAAATGAAGCGTAAGCGAATGAAGCGAAATTAGTGGACAAGTGACCACCGCGAAATAAAAACAATCAAAGTAATGATTGTTTTTATGAGACAGGCAATGAGACTTATTGAGCTGACAAGCGACAGCGTCGTACAGCGAGATTTAGTCGGAATTGGGAGTTGTTGAGCGCAGAAAAACGCGAAACTTACGAAGCAAGAAGCAACTGTATCCAACGAACAGTCTGCCTTATTCGCCGTGCAGGCACGCTTATATCGGCAGCTCCCCATAACGGAGAGTTGTTGTTGGATAAAGGAGTTTCGATACTCCGCAGACGCAACACGCGTCTGCACCCGCTATCATAAAGCAACAAAGTTAATTTGCAATTAAATTTTTTACAGGGGTAGACGGCGCAAAAAGCAAAAAGCTTGCATTTTGGGCGGAACTGGGGCAATATCTTTTGCCAAGAGAAAGGATAAATCATGTCACTGCAATTTGAAGTCTTAAAAAAACACGGCAAAGCCCGCCGCGGCCGCCTTCACACCAAACACGGAATTGTCAACACGCCGGCCTTTATGCCTGTCGGCACCTGCGGCACCGTCAAAGCGATGATGCCGGAATCCGTCGCCGCCACCGGCGCCGAAATTCTGCTCGGCAATACCTATCATCTGATGCTGCGTCCCGGCGCCGATTTAGTCGAAAAAATGGGCGGACTGCACAAGTTTATGAACTGGGACAAGCCGATTCTGACCGATTCCGGCGGTTTTCAGGTGATGAGCCTGTCCGGCCTGCGCAAACTGAACGAAGACGGCGTTTGGTTCTCCTCACATGTTGACGGCAAAAAGTTTTTCCTTTCGCCCGAAGAATCAATGAAAATCCAGCACAAGCTCGATTCGAACATCACCATGTGCTTTGACGAATGCGTCAAACTCCCGGCGCCGCACGAAGAAGTTGCCAAATCAATGGAAATGTCCATGCGCTGGGCCAAACGCAGCAAAGCGGCCTGGGTTAACCGCGACGGTTATGGCATTTTCGGCATTCAGCAGGGCGGCACTTACGAGGACTTGCGCCGCATTTCGGCCGACAAGCTTAAAGAAATCGGCTTTGACGGCTATGCCATCGGCGGCCTGGCTGTCGGCGAAGGGCAGGAAACCATGTTTGAGGTTTTGGACTATGCGCCGGGCATGCTGCCCGATGACAAGCCGCGCTACCTCATGGGTGTCGGCCGCCCGGATGATATTATGGGCGCGGTGCTGCGCGGGGTCGATATGTTCGACTGCGTTATGCCGACGCGCTCCGGCCGCACTTCGCAGGCTTTTACCGCCCGCGGCACCGTCAATATCCGCAATGCCCGCCACCGCGAGGATCCGCGCCCGCTGGAAGCCGAGTGCGACTGCCCCCTTTGCAAAAATTATAGCAGGGCATATATTCACCATTTGCAGAAATGCAACGAGGTTTTGGCCGTTATGCTGCTGACCTGGCACAATATCCGTTATTATCAGCGCCTCATGCAGGGAATCCGCAATGCGCTTGACAACGGAATGCTGGATGAGTTTGCCAAAGAATTTTATGCCAAACAGGCCATGGGCGATATTGAAGAACTCTGATGAGAGAGGTGAAACATGACAGAAGAAAAATCAACCGCCGTTATTCCTTGCGAAGAACCGCATCTGCGCGTTTGCGTTTCGGGCGGCTCGCGTCCCGGCAATGATCCTTTGTATGAGGAAGAAGCCTATAATATGGGCGTTAAAATTGCCAAAATGGGTTTTAGGCTGGATTATGGTTTTTCCGATACCGGAATTATGGGCAGCGTCGCCCGCGGCGTCATGGATACCTGGGAAAAAGACGGCGGCAAGCACTATCAGGGGGTTGACCCGATTGTCGGCGTCACCACGCAGGAATATTTCAAACTCTATAAAACTGACGAGTTTTTGCAGAAAATCAGCAATGTTGTTTTGACCGATACTCTCGAAAACCGCAAGAAAAAGCTTTTTGAATCCGATATTGTGCTGTTTGCGCCGGGCGGTGTCGGCACGTTGGACGAGCTGGCTTATGACTGTGTGGCCATGCAGGACGGCTTCATCCAGACCAAACCGTTTATCATTTATAACATCAACGGCTTTTTCTATCATATTCTCGAATATCTGAAGGTCCTTTCCGCCAGCGGTTTTGCCGAGCGTATTCCGTTTATCGTGGTGGACAACAGCGAGGAGCTGGAAATCGCCTTTCGTCTGCTCAAACTCAAAAACAACAAATGCGTAACCATGCAGGAAGCCTATGCCCAGGCGCGCCAGCTGGCCTATGAACTGCCGTATTTTTTCAAGAAAAAAACCGACAGTACGGTTTGGGTCGAGCATATTCTTGACTATATGCGTTTGATTAATGAACAGGGCAGCGCGGAAGAAAAGGAAAATCTGGCTAATGATATTGAACAGGCCTATCTCGAAAAAGAAATCGAGCGCATGTATGACCGTCTGGCGCGCACCGGGCGCGACACCGCTCTTGTCAGCGACAAATTGACCAAGCTGAAACGGCGCAAAACGTTACGCTCGCCTAAAGCCTGATTAGATTTGAAAAAGCCGTTTCCGTGATTATATCAGGCCAATGGTCAATCGGGGAACGGTAATGAGCAATTCAGATAAAATTTTTACCAGCAGCTTTATCTCGGTTATGCTGATTAACTTTTTCACCTTTTTCAGCTTCCAGATGATTTTTCCGACCCTGCCGCTGTATATTCACAGTCTGGGCGGCGGCGATGCCGTGGTCGGCCTGGTTATGGGGCTGTTTACCGTCACCTCGCTGCTGACGCGGCCTTTTGCCGGCGTGGCGCTGGATATGCTCGGGCGGCGGCGGGTTTTTCTGTTCGGCTTGTGCGTGCTGGCGCTGACGGCCTTTTCCTATTCCTTTGCCACCGCCATTGTCATGATTGCCCTGGTGCGCCTGCTGCATGGCATCGGCTGGGGCATCGCCGGAACATCCAGCGCGACGATTGCCGCCGACTTGCTGCCCAAAAAGCGCCTCGGCGAGGGCATCGGCTATTTTGCTCTCGCCAACAGCCTCTCCATGGCGATTGCCCCGGCGGCGGGGCTGTATCTGGCGCGCCGTTACGGATATTCCGATGAATTTAAAATTGCCGGTTTTTTGGTGCTGATAAGCATCTTTCTGGCTTTAGTCATCAAATACAAACCTTATAAGCCGCATCCCGCCGCTCTCAAAGAGGGGCTTTATGAGCGTTCGGCTTTCGGCCCGTCGTTTATGGTCTTTTGCACTTCGTCGACATTCAGCGGCATTGCCAGTTTTCTGCCGTTATACGCCGCCGGGCAGAATATTCATAACATCGGCTGGTTTTTTACGGTTTATGCCGGAGCCATTTTTATCAGCCGTTTGCTTACCGGTAAAATTGTTGACCGCTACGGCTATTCAATTGTCTTAATTCCCGGTTTTCTGGCTTTGATTGCTGCCTTGCTGATTATCTCGCGGGCGCATGATATGGAGATGTTTATGGTTTCGGCAGTGGTTTTCGGGTTGGGTTTCGGCATTACCCAGATGACGCTGCAAACCATGGTCGTCCGCAATGTGCCCTCGACCCGCCTGGGCGCCGCCAACGCCACCTTTTACAGCGGCGTGGATATGGGCAACGGACTGGGCGCACTGACCCTTGGCAGTTTGGCTGAACTCGTCGGTTATGCCGATATGTTCGCCTGTTCGGCGCTGATTATTGTGGCGGCGCTTAGCGTTTATGTATTGTACTTGCGTCCGCGGATTGCCTTTGCTTAATGATATTTTCACCTTTGAAGAATAGGATAGCTTCAGAGGAGAAAACGGATGCTGAATATTTTGTGGGCGGCTTTTTTCGTCGTTTCGTTTTTGTATATTGTTTTTCAAAGCGCGGTTATGGGGCAGCCCGGCCTGTGGGACGATGCTGTCAACGCTGTATTCAGTTCTGCGGAAAACGCATTTAACATCGCCATCGGCCTGACCGGGATGCTCTGTTTGTGGCTCGGCCTCCTGAAAATTGCCGACAAATCGGGCTTGACCGCCCTGCTGGCCAAAGCGCTGCGTCCGCTGTTTGCCAAAATCATGCCGGAAGTCCCGGCCGACAGCCCGGCCATGGGCTCAATGATTATGAATATGGCCGCCAACATGCTTGGGCTTGACAATGCCGCCACGCCGTTCGGGCTTAAGGCCATGGAGCAGCTGCAAAACCTTAATCCGCACAAGGCCAAAGCTTCTAATGCCCAGATTTTGTTTATGGTTATCAATGCTTCGGCCGTAACCTTGATTCCGGTCAGTATCCTGATGTACCGCGCGCGCTTCGGTTCGGCTAATCCGGCGGCGGTGTTTATGCCGATATTGTTTGCAACCTCGGTTTCAACGCTGGTCGGCTTTTTGAGCGTCGCGCTGGTGCAGCGCTTGAATATTTTTAACCGCGTAGTGGCTGCCTATCTCGGCGCCGGCATTTTGATAATCGGCTCTCTGGCCTGGTATTTCCAAAGCCTGCCGCCGGAGCTGCGTCTGGAGGCGGCCGGACATTTCGGCAATTGCATTATCCTCTCCGCGATTGCTTTGTTTATCGCTTTCGGCTTAGTCAAAAAAATTAATGTGTATGAAACCTTTATTGAAGGCGCCAAAGAGGGCTTTGACGTCGCCGTGCGGATTATTCCTTATCTGGTTGCCATGCTGGCGGCCATTGCCCTGCTGCGGGCTTCCGGTTTGCTGGATATGATTGTTTCGGGACTGGAGCATGTTTTTGTTCTTTTAGGTATCGACACCGGGTTTGTTCCGGCGCTGCCGACCGCGATGATGAAGCCGCTGTCGGGCAATGCGGCGCGTTCGATGATGCTCGAAACTTATGCCGCGCACGGCGTAGACAGCTTTCCGTCTTTTGTTGCCTCGGTCATACAAGGCTCGACCGAAACAACTTTTTATGTTTTGGCGGTTTATTTCGGCGTTGTCAGAATTACCAAAGTCGGTGCGGCGCTGCCCTGCGCGCTGCTGGCCGATTTGGCCGGAATTGTCGCCGCCGTTTATCTGTCATATCTGTTTTATTAATCGGATATTAAATATCCTCTGTTAATGTAATAAAAAGAGAAAGGGCAGAAAGAAAATGCGCGCACTGGTTCAGAGAGTTTTACATTCCGATGTGGTTGTCGACGGCAAAACCGTTGCCGCCATCGGGCAGGGCATGCTGGTTTTGCTCGGCGTGCAGAAAGGCGATTGCCGGAAAGACGCCGAATATCTGGCGCAAAAAGTTGCCAATCTGCGTATTTTTGAAGACGAAAATGAGAAAATGAATCTCTCGGTTCAGGACATAAAAGGCGAACTGCTGGTTGTTTCGCAGTTTACGCTGGCCGGAGATACGTCGCGCGGCAATCGCCCGGGTTTTGAAACGGCCGAAAAACCTGAGCTTGCCAATGAGCTTTATGAGTATTTTGTCGGCTGCCTGCGCCAGATGAACATTCCCGCCCAAACCGGAATTTTTCAGGCCGATATGAAAGTGTCGCTGCTGAATGACGGTCCCGTAACCTTTTTGTTAGAAAAAAATTTCCGCGAGGTACCCCATGGAAAATAATGAAAACATAACGCCCGAAGAAGAACTGGAAGATTTGCTCTACGAGTTGTTTGAGCTTGATTTTGACGAGCAGGAAGCCGTCAGCGAAGTTGAAGCCGATATCTATCCGATTTTGCAGAAAAATCCCGATAACATCTGCGCGCTGATTGTCCTGATGTTTGTCGAAATTATGCACGGCAACCGTTATAAAGCTCAGTCGCTGGCTTATAAGATTTGGGAAATCGGCGGAGAACTGCCGTCATTCTTTGAAATGATTTATATTGAGAATCTGCTCAGTCTCGGTCTTGTCGATATGGCAATGGTGCTGCTCAAACCGCGTTTTGAGCAGTTGTCTGTCAATATCAGTGATTTTTATTCAGTCCTTCTCAAGTTTTCGGTCATGACCGGCAACGCGGGTCTGCTGCGCCGCATTGAAGGGTTTGAATCCGTTTCTGGGGATGATGCGGAATTGTTTGACTTTGCCGACAGGTATGTCCGTGCCGGCAAAAGCGATGTTTTTAAAAATGTTCAGAAAATCATTCTTGAAACCATGGGAGAAAACATTTGCGCCTATGAATACATGCTGACGGATTCCACGCCGCCGCAACTCGAAATCCAGCTCTATCTGAATGCCGAAGAAGCGCGTTGTCTGGCGTTGCAGCAGCAGATCAACCAAAAAATCAAGGCTTATCTTCTGTCAGCCAACGCCGCGGAATATGACTTTATTAAAACTGTTGTGCGCAATATCAAAGAGCATGAAGCCTGGCTTCCCGAAGAAGCGTAAAAACTAATTTCCGGCGCTTTGTGCCCGCGAAGGTGTTATAATCGCGCCGCTGCCGATGCCGCCCGAACGGACGCTTTTGATTTTCGGCAGCAGCTGCCGGCAGCCTTTGTTAAGCAGTTTTTGCATGAGCGAGCTTGCCACTTTTTGCTCATCGTCATTGCTCTGAAAAAGAATAAAACGGTTTTGGTGCTCGGTAACTGATTCGCCGTTTGCCGTATTTATCAGCTCAAGTTGGACAACCATTTGCAGGCGGTTGGTCTGTTTGTTTATGGGGTCGACCCTGGCGCGCAGGACTTTGGTTTTGAGAATATAGTCTGCGCCGGTTTTGGACGTTGTCGTTTTAATTTCCGGATTCTCGCTCAAAACCTGGCGGATATCGGCATAAAAGCCGCCGGTTTCACTGCCGTTGTAAAACTGGGTTCTTTCGACAAAAACGATAATTTTGCCTTCTGACGCCGTGTCTTCGTCAGACAGCGGGGCGGCTGTTTCATAAGCTATTTCCTGACGGATTTTCGGCTGCGGCTTGGGCGGCAGCTCGCTGACCGGTTCGGGCAGGCTTTCGGGGTCGCTTTCCAAATCAAGCGCAGGCGCTGTTTCGGGCGCTTCGGCTGTTTTTTCTTCATTTTCCGGAGCCGCGGCCGATTTTGAGGCTTGTTGTTTCCGGGCTTCTTCAATATTTTGCGGCGACAGATAGCCCGTCACTTCGACGCAGATATGTTCGTCATTTTGTTCAACGGTGCGCACCGCCATATCTTCCAGATAATTGTCCACCAGATGATAAACCAGCACATTAAAATCATGCGGTTGCAGCTGAGCGCGCGCATCGCTGAGCGCGGTGATGTTTTCAACAGCCTTAAAACTGGCTTTGTCGGCGGCTCTCACCCTTGCGCCCGACCGGGCTTCTCCGGGCCGCGCCGGTTCGCAGGCTTTGGCATAAACCGAAATGGTGTTTTCGTCAATAATATCTTCCTGCGCCTGTGCCGCCGGAAAAGGCCGCAACAGCGCTAAAAACAAAAATATCGGAACCAAGAAACGCGTCACGGGCATTACCACCAGCTTCCGTCATCATTGCGGACGCGGCGGAGCGTTTCCGTCCATTGTCCGACTTTGTTGTTATCGGTGTCAAACAAAACCAGCTTATAAACCAAAATAGGCTCTTCCGGTGTTCCGGCGTTGTCAATGACCGGTTCCAGAATATAGTCAGCTTCTTCCAAATCATTGACAACCTTAAATGTCCGTGAGTTTTCAATTATTTTTTTGGTTGCCCGTGCCGCATTGTAGACCCCGTCGGGGAGCTGGCGGTCGGCTTTTTTGAGGTCGGCGACATATATAAAGCTTTCGGCGTTGTCTTCATAAAACCCGCCGGTTTCGTCAAGCAGACGGTTGGTTGCGCGGGTCGCGGCTATGGCATAGGCCTCGGGTGCCGGTTCATTAGCCATGTAACGGCTGCTGCGGGTCGGGATGCGGTACAGGGCAGTGCTTTCGGCATATTCCAGATATTCGCCTTCCGTATTCTCATTGGCAACGGCTTCGGCATCGGTTTCGACAATTTTAACGGCCGGAGCGTCTTGTTTTTTGCAGTTTTTACAGTCTTTGCCGAGCAGCATTTCGCTTACCGTGGTATCTTCCGGTTTGACTTCATGCCCGAAAATCAGGCGGTCAAGCGTCATATCTTCGGTATTGCTGCACGCGGCGAGCAGCATCGGCAAAACGATTAATAATCCGGTTTTTTTCATGCTATCCTGTCCTTACGTCTGATAAACTTACATCCAGTATAAAAGCAAAAATTAAAATTCACATTATATTTCTTTTACTTATTCACTATTTGCAATTTAAAATAAAATGGACTACACTCTGGCCTGCGAGTACAAATATCAGAGAACGTGAAACATGGTTATTACTTTTACGACGATTTTGCTGGGGCTGGCCGCGTTGATATATCCGCTGCGCCGCAACAAGTTTTATTTGCTGAACAGCGCTGCAATTATCGGCGTCGCTTTTTATCTTGAAAACTACCATTTCCGCACCAGCATATTTAGTTTCAAAACAGTCTTGCTGTTTGTTGTTTTCCAGATTGTCAGTATAAACATCACGGCTTTTCTGGCCTATTGGCTGGATAAACGCGCCGCCCAAAGGGGCGCCTGGCGCGTGCCCGAGCGGGATTTGCACCTGCTCGAATTTCTCGGCGGCTGGATTGGCGCCTGGGTTGCCCAAAAGCTGTTGCGCCACAAAACGTCCAAAAAAAGTTATCAGGCGATGTATAAGCTCATGATTGTCATGGAATTTGCCGCCGTATTCTTTATCCTCAAATTTTTACACCTAATCTAGACTAAGGACTGCGCATGTCAAAAGCACATCAGATGGTCGAAGCGCCCAAGCTTCCATTTTGGGAACACTACAAAATTATGTGGCCGTATGTCCGGCCATATCTTTTCCGGGCGCTGCTTGCCGTGGCGCTGTGCATTCCGATTGGCGCGCTGGACGCGGTTGTCGCTTTGGCGCTTAAGCCTTATATGGATGTTGTGCTGGTTGACAAGTCAGACCAGTCGCCGGCTTATATCCCTTTGGTTATTGTGGCTTTTACGCTGGTTCAGGGAATGCTGAATTATGCCGCGACTTATCTCAACGGCTGGGTCGGCGGCAAAATCACCGTCGATGTCAAGCGCGCCTTGTTTCGCAAACTGTTGTTTCTTGAGCCGGCTTTTTATGATAAGAACGATTCCGGCTATATTATCCAGCGTTTTTCATCCGATGCCGACGCCGCCTGCAACGGCCTGATTGACAATGTCCGCCTGTTTTTGTCGCGGGTTTTTTCCTCTTTGTCGCTCATCGGTGTTCTGATTTATAACTCTTGGCAGCTGTCGATTATCGCGATTTTGGTCTTGGTCTGCGCGCTTATGCCTTTGTCGCAGGTGCGCCGCATGATTAAAAATACGATTAAAAAGCAGGTTGAGGAAAGCGCAACAATCCTGACCAATTACAACGAAACGTATTCCGGCTGTAAAACGATTGCTTCCTATAATCTGCAGGAACATGCTTTTGAGAAATACAATAATACCATTACCAAGCTTTTCAAACTCAGTATAAAAATGATTCAGAAAACCGCATGGCTGACGCCGATGCTCCATGTTGTTGCGTCTATCGGTATCGGTGCCGTCATCGGCTACGGCAGCTATCTGATTGTCAACGGAACCATCACCAGCGGCAACTTCGTATCTTTTCTGACCGCCCTGATTATGCTGTACGGCCCGATTAAAAACATCGGCAAAAACTTCAGCGCCGTGCAGGTTTCGTTTTTGGCAATCGAACGTATTGCCGAGATTCTTGAATTGCAGCCGTCGATTAAGGACAAACCGCGGGCTGTTACGCTCAAAAAAGTCAAAAAGGAAATCTGTTTTGACAATATTTCATTTGCCTATAATCCCGAATTTCCTGTTTTGAAAAATATTAACCTGAAAGTCAAAGCCGGAACCACGACCGCCATTGTCGGCAATTCCGGCGGCGGAAAATCGACCATTGTCAGCCTGCTGCCGCGCTTTTATGATATCTGCTCGGGCAGGATTTCTATTGACGGCACCGATATCCGCGATATGACGCTGCAAAGCCTGCGCGAAAACATCGCCGTCGTCTTTCAGGATAACTTTCTGTTTTCCGGCACCATCCGCGATAACATTCTGCTCGGCAAACCCGACGCGACGGATGAAGAAATCAACAAAGCGCTCGAAATGGCTTACCTGAAAGAATTTGTCGACGAACAGGAAAACGGGCTGGATACCGACATCGGCGAACGCGGCTCGCTGCTCTCCGGCGGCCAGCGCCAGCGTTTGGCCATTGCCCGCGCTTTTGTAAAAAACGCGCCGATTGTGATATTGGACGAGGCGACCTCCGCGTTGGACAATAAATCCGAAGCCGTTGTCCAGAAAGCGATAGACAATCTGATGCAGGACCGCACGGTATTTGTGATTGCCCACCGTTTGTCAACCGTCCAGAACGCGGATGAAATCGTTGTCATCAACGATGGCGAGATTATCGAAAAAGGTTCGCACGAACAATTGCTGAAAATCAATAACGGCGCTTACGCGTCGCTGTATAACGCCCAGTTTAAGAAATAGGTTTGCATACGGCCTGACGGCGCCGCCGCAGAAGGACATACAAAGCGCCCGTGCCGCCGTCTTCCTGTTTGGCATAGCTGGCGGCCAGAATAAGCGGCCGCAGTTCGGGCGTGTTGAGCCATGCGGGCACACATTCTTTAAGAATTCCTTTTTTGTCATACCAGTCGCCGGTTTCGCGGGTCAGGCCTTTTCCGGTGATAATCAATACGCAGCGCAGGCTTTGCAGATAGGCGTTGCGGATAAAGCTGTCAACGGCGTCAAACGCTTCTTTTTCGGTCAGGCCGTGCAGGTCAAGGCGCCGTTCGATTTTAAACTCGCCTTTGCGAAATTTATCGGCGGTGCGCCGGTCAATATTGTCGAATTCGCCGATATTGAGGTTGCCGAGAGCCGAACCGCTGTATGCTTCGGCATAATTGACGCTTTGGCGGACTTCGTCAATAATCAGCGGGGCTTCGGCGCCGGGCGGAATTTCAGGCTGCTTGAGTTTTTGTATGCCTCTGATGTTTTCTTCCCAAATGCTGCCGTCTTTGGGCAGCGGAATATCATTAAGCTTTTTCATCTTTCGGCGCTTCTTGTTTTTTTTCAACCATTAAATCGGCAAAATTGCTCACCACAAATTCTTTCCAGTCGCCGTCCGGCGAAACGCAGCCTTGGTTTTTATTGGCCGTGTTCACAAGGACAACACCTCCGAATTCCCAGATTTTCTGGCAGTTTTCAAGGGAAAAAAGCATAAAATCCCGGGTGCGCTGCAACAGCCGCGCGTCAAGTTTCTTTTTAATGACATGGGTCGAAATCAGTATCAGCGCGACCATAAACAGCAGTCCGAAAAGCGGCCCGACCATCAAAATCAGCGTCAGACCCAGCAGCACCGGCACCAAAATCGGCAGCAAAACTTCCCATGGGTTGTATACCGGAGAACTGGGACGGTTAATCTGGCTGGTCAGCAGGCAGATATGAACTTTGTCTTCGGCCGCCGCTTTTTGCAGCGCGCTGAAAGTCAGCTCATCGGCGCGGCTGGTGACTTTTTTTCCCATTATTCATTCTCCTCATTTTTCGGCAGCAAAACAAAATAGCGGCCTTTGGCATGCATTTTGCCGGCCAGTTCCAAAACATCGTCGCCGCCGGAACCCCAGAAATAATCGCCGCGCACAGCTCCTTTGATTGCGCCGCCGATATCCTGCGCGATGACCAGCTTTTCAATCGGTTCGCGGTTGGGACCGGTTGTTTCCAGCCACAGCAGAGCGCCGAGCGGAATATAGTTCTTGTCAACAGCCAGCGAGCGTCCGGCCGTCAGCGGCACGCCCAGGGCGCCGATAGGTCCTTCGGCGTCGCTCAGGCGGTGGAACACGTAACGCTGGTTTTGGTCAAGGTATTTGCTGGCCAGTCCGGGGTTTCTTTTCAGCCATTCTTTGATTTTTCCCATTGAGGCCTGACCCGGTTTGATGGCTTTGTGCTCCAGCAGAATACTGCCGATTCCCTTAAACTCCCGGCCGTTGGTATCGGCAAAGCCGATTCGGATTTTTGTGCCGTCGTCAAGAGCGGCAACTGCCGATCCCTGAATCTGCATGACATAAACGTCAACATAACTGTCGCCCCATAAAATGACCGGCGCGTCAATCCCGCGGCGCACAATTTCATCACGGTCGAAATACGGAATGAGCCGCTTGTTTTCAATACGGCCGACCAGGCGTTTGGACGGCAGCCTGGGGTCAAAATCGCGGGGGTTAAATTCAATCAAATCATTCGGCCTGCCGTAAATCGGCACGTTGTATTGATCGCTTTTGTTGCGCGACGCTTTGATTTCTGCCTCATAATAGGATGTGAATTTACCCTCGGGGCTGCCGTCAAAGCTGACCAGATAAGGCACAAAGTTTTCTTCCACAAATTTTTTGAAACCACGCTCGGAAGACGGCCGTTTGGCGCACAGGCGCAGATAATCGGCGGTCTTGATTTTAAGCGCTGCGTCACCCATAAATTCGCTTTTGCTGTTTTGCAGTTTTTGGCAGGATAAGACATAGGCATGATATGCGCTTTGCAAATCGTCTTTGTCCCAGCCGCGGATGTCGGAAAAAGCGGCCGGCGTATAGTCAAATCCGCTTTTCGGTTCTGACGTCTCCTGTTCACCGCAGGAAACCAGCAGCAGAACCGGAAGAATAAATTTAAAAAAGTTTCGAACCATTATTTTTTTGTTGAAATTAAAATCCAGTTAGGCGAGGCGGAATTGAGCGCTCTTTCAAACGTCCAGACATCGGTGATGTTCTGAATATAGTTTTCGTCGCCTTCTATTACCTTGCCGTCTTTGTCGCGCAGAATGTTAACTTGCTGGGAAACAAACTCGACGCTGATGCGCGCAGTATCGTTGTCTGATATTTCCGCCTTGGTAATTTCGACTTTGTCAAAGCAGATAAAGTCGGTTTCGGCGGTAATGCCCTCATTGCGCCGCTGTTCGATAATATCCTGAAATTTTTTGTATAATTTGGGGCTCAGGAGCATTTCCAGCGTTTCGCTGTCGCCGTTGTTAAAGGCATCGGTAGTCATCCGGAAAACGCGCTCGGCGCTCTGTACAAACTTCTTTTTGCTGAAATTCGGAATTCGGCGCAGCGTCTTGTCCAAGTCGCTCAGAGATTCGTCGTCGACCGGGGTCAGTTCTTCCGGTTCCCCGGTTGTTTCGGCGGCTTCCATTTTTTCGCTTTCGGTTTTGAGGATGTTATAAAGCTTTTCGGCACTTTCCTTGCTGAGGCGGATGTGTTTTTCTTCCGCCGGGCGTGTGCCGAGCAGGCTCCGCAAGCGTTGGAAAATCAGCACCACGACAACCAGCAGAACCAAAATGTCAAGATTTGTCATCATTTATTCTTCTTCCCTTCTTACTTCTTCATAAATATAGCTTATTTATAACTTTTATCAACTGTTTATTATCGTTTGACCAAAACAAATTTTAAGTGTAAAAATAGGGGCAGAAATTAAGTATATTAAATTTAAGGAGATTGACATGAGCGAAGAAAATCAGGCTCCCCGGCCGCCGGTAATGGTTCATCATCAGTATATCCGCGACCTTTCGCTGGAGATACCGCACGCACCCGAAATTTTTAAGGAAAATCACGGCGAGCCTAAGATTAACATCACGGTAGACATCAATGCCAAGCATCTGGAAGAAAACCTCTTTAATGTTGAATTGGATTTTCATTTGGAAGGCGATGTTGCCGATAAGAAACTGTTTATTCTGGAAATGGCATACGGCGGTGTGGCGGCGCTGAATGTTCCGCAGGAACATGTCGAACCGGTGCTGATGATTGAAGTTCCGCACCTCATGTTTCCTTATGCCCGCCAGGCCATCAGCAGCGTTATGGCCAACGGCGGCCTGCCGCCTCTGATGCTCAACCCGATTGACTTTGTCGGCATGTATCAGGCGCGTCACCCGCAGCAGCCTCAGGGCAACGATAACGCCCCGCAGCAATAAGTATTATTAAAGAAAACCCCGGTTTGAGCCGGGGTTTTTTGGAAGTTAATTAACTTGTAATATACATCTGGCATATGCGCCGCTTGAACAATTAGCTGAAGACGATGAATTACTGGCAAGGTTACATCCTTTTGAAGAACAAAAATATTGTCTGCCGTTGCTAAATTCTGGTGTATATGTTCCGTTAGCCAGATGGGATAATTTTTCGTTGAGTGTTGAGAGACTATAGCCTCCGGCACCGCAGGCCGGCAGAGTCCATTGTCCCGGAGTTGTGCCGGGAGTAGAATATTCTGCGCAGTATTGTGCAGCCGCAGATTGGGACGCAACAGATTTTTCTTGCAGGGCAAGAATTTTTGAAGTTGTCTGTGATGTCCAGTTTTTCTTAATTCCAATGACAACTCTTCCTGAAATTAAGTTAGAACTTGAAGAGCCGTCTGCATAATAGTAATCATACTGTTGCATTTGTCTTTTGACATTATTCATACAGTTAACCTTAGTTAAATCGAACGGACATTTCAACATCATTTTCCCTTCGCAATTAGCCGCTGTATCCGTATACCCGAGTTCGGCGCAGGTCGGGGGTGTGGCGCAGGTGTAATCCTCGGCGGCCGTCGCGGTGCCAGCGCAAAGCAGCAGCGCCGTACCGATTAATAAACTTATTCTTTTCATTTCTTTTCTCCTCATGAGTTTACAATTACTTTGCCAGTTTTTTCATCCAGCAGCCGTACCATGTATTCTTGGCGATATTGACGTTGCCGGTCGCACAGCCCGTGATGTAATATTTGTGTGAGCACTCTTCGTATTTGC
>JAHALQ010000006.1 GCA_018362935.1 Pseudomonadota bacterium
TTCTTCTCAGTATCCTGAACTTTATTCCGCTATCAGCAGCTCCTTCGGCTCTTATCTGCCCAATTACTCCGGCTACTTCCTCAAGGCTGCCGCGACTTCCTATGCCTCAAACCTTAAGACTGCGCAACAGGCCGGGCTACCGAATTTAAGCGGAACGTTCAGCGGCTTCTGGGGATATGCTCCTATATCCACTAAGACTGGCGTTTTTTCCAATTCAAACATACCCGGAGCAAACAAATATTCAACTAAATCAGGAAATCTGATATCTGAGGGTGTTAAAATTGACTTTAACGCTTCCCGCTCCAACTCCATTTACGGGCGTTCATCCACCGTCACGCCGCAGAACTACTCCGCCAACGTCTTCATCTACGCCGGACGCAAAAAATACTAAAATAAAGCCCCTCGCATGAGGGGCTTTATTTTTACCGATTACAGCTTTTTGCTCAACAGCTGGTTGACCATTCCCGGGTTTGCTTTGCCGCGTGATTCTTTCATCACCTGACCGACAAACCACCCCATAAGCGCCGTCTTGCCGGCCTTATAAGCCGCAACATTATCCGGATTGGCCGCAATCACCGCATCAATAATCGCTTCAATTGCGCCGGTATCCGTCACTTGTTTAAGCCCCTTTTCTTCCACAATTTTATCCGGCGCGTCGCCTGTTTCGGCCATAATTGCAAACACGTCTTTGGCCGTTTTGCCGTTGATAACATTGCCTGTAATCAAATCGACCAATTTTCCAAGATTTTCCGGCGATATAGGGCTTTCTTCCAGACTGATTTTCTTCTCGTTGAGCATCGCGAAAAAGTCGCCCATCATCCAGTTGGCAACCTTTTTGGCATCATGCCCCTTGGCCGCTTTTTCAAACCAATCCGCAGTTTCCTTGTTTTCGCACAAAACCGAGGCGTCATAAGGCGTCAAACCAAGGTCTTTAATAAAGCGCGCCTGCTTGGCATCGGGCAGTTCGACCATTTCCGAACGGATTTGATTGATATAATCGTCATCAATGACCAAAGGCAGCAAATCCGGTTCAGGAAAATAACGGTAATCATGGGCAAATTCTTTTTTGCGCATAACCTTGGTTGTTCCGGTATTCGGATCAAACTGGCGCGTTTCCTGCTCTATCGTACCGCCATTTTCATAAGTTTCGACATGGCGGCGCGCTTCTGATTCTATGGCCTGCATCACAAATTTGACCGAGTTGACGTTTTTCATCTCGTTACGGGTGCGAAATTCCGTTTCGCCGACTTTGCGCACCGACACGTTGACATCGCAGCGCATGGAGCCTTCGTCCATATTGCCGTCACAGGTGCCGAGATAACGCACGATTGAGCGCAGCTTGCGCAGAAAAGCGCCCGCCTCTTCCGGCGAACGGAAATCAGGCTTGGTCACAATTTCCATCAACCCGACCCCGGCGCGGTTCAAATCAATAAAACTTTTGTCCGGCGAAATGTCGTGAATCGATTTTCCGGCGTCCTGTTCGATATGAATGCGCTCAATGCCGATTTCTTTGCTGGTGCCGTCACTCAAATCTACGGTCACTTTGCCTTCGCCGACCAGCGGATACTTGAACTGCGTAATCTGATACCCCTGCGGCAAATCGGCATAAAAATAATTCTTGCGCGCAAATTCCGAGTATTTGTTGATAGTGGCATTCAATCCCAAACCGGTTTTGATGGCCTGACGCACGCACTCCTCATTCAGCGTCGGCAGCATTCCGGGCATTCCGGCATCGACAAACGATACGTTTTCATTGGTATCCGAACCGTAATGGGTGGATGCGCCTGAAAACATTTTGGATTTTGAAATAATCTGGCAATGGATTTCCAAACCGCAGATAACTTCCCAACGGCCGGTTTTTCCTTCAATAATCATTCCGCTCATTATCTCGCACTCCTAAAATCAACATCTTTTTCCAATACTGACGCGGCTTTAAAAACCGTTCCTTCGTCAAAAGCTTTGCCGACCAACTGCATACCCAGCGGCAGCCCCGAAGTCGACAGCCCGATAGGCAGGCTCATTGCCGGAAGCCCGGCCAGCGAAACCGAAACCGTAAAAATATCATTCAGCCACATCAAAATCGGGTTGCTGTTCATCGTTTTGTCGCCAATCGGAAAAGCCGCGCACGGCGCCGTCGGCGTCAGAATCAAATCGCATTTCTCAAATGCTTTGGCAAAATCGTCGCGTATCAGGCGGCGGACTTTCTGCGCCTTGAGATAATAAGCGTCATAATATCCGGCCGAAAGGACATAGGTGCCAATCATAATACGGCGCTTAACCTCCTTGCCGAAACCGGCCGAACGCGAATTAATATACATATCGTCCAAATGTTTCCCGTCAACGCGGTTGCCGTAACGCAACCCGTCATAACGTGCCAGATTGGAAGACGCTTCCGCCGGTGCGATAATATAATAGGTCGCCAGCGCATATTTGCTGTGCGGCAGCGAAACCTCGACCACTTCGGCTCCGCGCGCTTTGAGCATTTCCGCGGCTTTATCCCAATAAGCGGCAACTTCCTTGTCCAGACCGTCAACGCGGAATTCTTTGGGCAGGCCGATTTTCAAACCGCGGATATCCTGTCCCAAAAACTTTTCAAAATCAGGCACATCGGCTTTGGCCGAAGTCGAATCTTTGGCATCATATCCGGCCATGGTTTTAAGCATAATCGCGCAGTCGCGGACGTCTTTGGCAATCGGCCCCGCCTGGTCGAGCGAAGAAGCAAAGGCGATAATGCCGTAACGCGAGCAGCGCCCGTAGGTCGGTTTGATACCGGTCACGCCGCAAAAAGCCGACGGCTGGCGAATAGAGCCGCCGGTATCGGTACCGGTTGCCGCGGCGCACATCCCTGCCGCCACCGCCGCTGCCGAACCGCCGGAAGAACCGCCCGCGACCAGCGGAACATCTTTGCTCCACGGATTGATGACCGGGCCGAAAGCCGACGTTTCGTTACTGCCGCCCATGGCAAACTCGTCCAAATTCAGCTTACCGAGGAAATTGGCGCCTGCCGCCAGCAATTTTGAAGTCACCGTTGATTCGTAAGGCGGCACAAAACCCTTGAGAATATTAGAACAAGCCGTTGTGGCAATGCCCTTGGTGCAGAACAAATCTTTGATGCCGAGCGGAATACCCTCAAGCGCGCCGCCCTCACCCCGGTCGATTTTGTCTTGGCTCAGTTTCGCCTGTTCCATAGCTTTGTCAACGGTTTCGCAGACAAAAGCATTCAGCTTGCGGCCAGTTTCCATTTTATCAGCGTATGCCTGTGTCAGTTCCGGCGCACTGAATTCTTTTTTCTTCAGGCCTTCTCTGGCCTCGGCAATTGTCAGTTTTGTTAAATCTGTCATTGTTTTTTCTCTATTTTATACTTTAATCCAAAACCCTGAAAATTTGGATGGCGTGTGCAAATAATAAGAAATAAAGGCGAAAGTACCGGAGCGTACAAAAAGGTACGTGAGGACACTTTCGTCCTGCAATTTCTGTATTAGGCGCCAGCCAAACGAATTTTCATCTTATTCGACGACCTTGGGAACAACAAAATACCCATATTCCTTCATCGGCGCATTGGCTAATATTTCATCGGCAATGTTCCCGTCAGTCACAACATCCTGACGCATGGTGATATTGTTTTCATTGACCGAAACCAAAGGTTCGACATTCTCGGTGTCTACTTCCTTGAGCTGGTCGACCCATTGCAGAATTTTATTAAATTCGTCTTCGGTTGCCGCAATCTTATCGTCTTCTATTTTCAGACGCGATAAAAACGCAATCCTTTTGACTGTCTGAGTATCTACTGCCATTATTTTTTCCTTCACTTAATCACAAACGGTTCAAGCACCGTATCATATTGCAGCCGTTTTAGCATGCCTAATGCCGAAATATCAAGCCCTAATTCAGCCTGAATGCGTTTAGCCGCCGCCACTTGCAGCCCGCCCGTCAATTCGCTGATTTTTTCTTGCAGCGTTTTCTGTTTGGGATAAAAAACAAATGACACGGCGTCCTCCGCTTTGATATGCGCGGCCGACTTGACTTCTTGCAAGGCCGACAGCAAACCGCCGTTTTCATCTGTCAGAGCATTTTCTTTAGCCCCATGGCCGGTCCATACGCGCCCTCGCGCCAATTTGTCCATTCTTTGCAAATCCAAACCGCGGGCATCTGACACTTTTTTGATAAAATCGGCATAAACCCGGTCAAGCGACCGGTTGAACAGTTCTTTCTCGCGCGCGTTGAAATGCCGGTTCATGCTCATGACACCGGAAGTTTCGCCCGTTTCAACCGCCATCCAGTCGATGCCGAGCTTGTTCCACATTTCTTCCAAAACCATTTTGCCGCCGAGCACCCCGATAGACCCGGTAATTGTCATGCTGCCGGCAAAGATTTTATCGCCTGCCAGCGCCGCAAAATAACCGCCGGAAGCAGCATAGTTGCCCATGGAAACGACCAGCGGAACCTTTTTCTTTTCCTTAAGCCGCATCAACGCCTGCCATATCTGGTTTGACGCCGTATAACTGCCGCCCGGGGAATTAATCCGCACAATCACGGCCTTGATGTTTTTGTCCTCGGCAATCTCGTCAATCTGAGCCAGAACCGTATCGGCTCCGACCACGGCTTCGCCGCTGAACGGACTGTCAATGCTCACACCTTCGCTGATAGCGCCTTCCAGTACCAGCAGCGCAATCCCGTTGGCATTGCGGCGGTATGCCCACTGCGCCGCATAATCGGCAATATCCAGAAATTCGCTCTGATGCGCTTTTTTTATCGCTTCGCGCCAGTCTGTTTCATAACCGGTTTTATCAATTAATCCCATTTCCAAGGCTTCTTCGGCCGCCATCGGCGATTGGTTGATAATCGGCCTGAAGTCTTTTTGGGAAAGTTCTCCGTAACGCGCCGGAATAATGCCCCGGAACATTTCCGCGTTCAAAAACCGCGCCAAACTTTCCATTTCCTCATAAAACAGCTTTGAAGCTTTTTTATCGGTGAATGAGGCCATAGCGGTCTTAAATTCATGCCGGGAATAAAACTCCGGACTGACGCCGACTTTATCCAAAACATTGCGCAGGAAGGGAACTTCGATGCTGACACCGGTCAACCCGGCTTCCGAATTGGGCAGCATTGTAATTTCGTCAAATGCGCTTGCCAGATAATACTCCGCGGTACCGCCGCCGAAATCGCCGAAACCGGACGAATACAAATAGGCTTTTTTTCCGCGCGACCGGAATATAATAATGGCCTCCCGAAGTTCCTGCAACTGCGCCAGCCCCAGTTCCGAATTGCCGATTTTGGCGGCAATCGCTTTCACGCGCTCATCCCGACCGGCGGCATCAATGCTGAACAGCACATCAGCAAAAGACGGCTGTGCCCCGCTGCCCATATCTGTCAGCAGGCTGTCGCGCCGCACTTCGCTGAGAGGCTGGTCAAAATCAATCTGCAAAACAGTATTCTGCGGAACCGCGACCGCCCCGCCCGGAGCCGACAGCATTCCGATAACGGCAATCAACAGCAGGATAAACAAAAAACCGAACAAAGCAAAGGCATAAGTCACCGATTTCAAAAGTATCCGGGCCGCCAGTTTGCGTTTGAGGCCTATTTTATTCAACAAAGTTTTGGAATTTGTATCTGTCATCATCTTCGCCCAAAAATATAAGGAGCATTTTACAATGCTCCTTATCATAAAAGCAAAACCTCATTTGCACAACCGCAAAATCAGAGTTTTTAGCAAGATTATTCCGCCTTCAGAATCTCGGCAATCTCCGAACTTTTATTTATGTTCATCATGCCGATTGTATGATAGCCGCAGTCGACATGGATGACTTCGCCGGTGATGCCGGTGCCGCAGGCTGACAGCAGACCGAGGGCGGCCATGCCGACTTCTTCCTGTGTAACGTTGCGCTGCAGCGGCGCATTAAGTTCGTTCCAGTGCAGAATTTTGCGGAAATCGCCGATGCCGGCAGCCGCCAGAGTCTTAATCGGACCGGCCGAAATCGCGTTAACCCGGACGCCCTGCTGCCCCAAATCGCCGGCGGCATAACGCACCGAAGCCTCCAAAGCGGCTTTGGCAACGCCCATAATATTGTAATTCGGCAAAACGCGTTCACTGCCCATATAAGTCAGGGTAACAATCGAACCGCCTTCATTCATAATGCCGGAAGCGTATTTGCAGGCTTCGATAAACGAAAAGCACGAAATGTCCATTGTCATCGCAAAATTGTCGCGGGTCGTGTCAATCGTGCGGCCTTTAAGCTGGTTTTTGTCGGAAAACGCAATGGCATGAACCAGAAAATCAATCTTTCCCCATTTTTCGCCAAGTTCCTTAAAACAGGCTTCCACGCTGGCTGAATCGGAAACGTCGCACTTAATCAGCAGCGGTTCTTTGTCGAGCTGCGCCGCCAGCGGCTGAACGCGCTTTTCCAGAGCTTCGTTCTGGTACGAAATGGCAATCTGCGCACCATGGGCATTCAAAGCCTGGGCAATGCCCCATGCAATTGATTTTTCATTGGCAAGGCCCATGATAAGGCCTTTTTTTCCGGCCATCAGGCCGCAAGTCTCAGTCATATCTTTTTCCTCAACAGTTTTCACACACAATACACAATCCAGTTAATATAACTTGAATTCTTAACCAGAGTTCTATAAAATTTGCACAGATTTGTAAATACTTTTTATCAGCGGAAGCCTGCAGCTATGAATAACTTAAGCAATCAATTGACTGAAACGGCCAGATCCTGTGCCGTCACCGTCAGAAACTTTGTTCTTTTTCTTGCCCGCCGCGCAAAGAGCGACATGATTTTCCGCGTTGCCTCGTCGCTGAGTTATACTTCGCTGATTGCCATTGTTCCGCTCGTCGCCATCGGACTGGCCATTTTTTCGGTATTTCCGGTTTTCTCGGAAGTGCGCGTCCAGTTTCAGGAAATGCTGCTTAGAAACTTTGTTCCCAATACCGAACAGGAAATTATCCTCTACCTCAACCAGTTTGTCAACGCCACGGCCAAGCTCACGGCGGTAGGCGTCATCGGTATCGTCATTACCGCGATTCTGCTTCTCTCGACAATCGAAAACGGCCTTAATTTCATATTCAAGGTTTACAAGCCGCGCAGCATCCGCACCAAAATCACGCTGTATTGGACGGTCATTACGCTGGGGCCGCTGCTGCTCGGCACCGGCTTTTCCATGCGCGGTTATGTTTTTGCCCTGCAAAAATTCATGCCGGATTACTTCATTGACGCCGAAGTCTTTTTTACAACCATTATTCCCGGCCTGTTCACCATCTTGTCGCTGGTTATTTTGTATGTCCTGGTGCCCAATAAAAAAGTCGAAATCGGCAACGCGGTGGCCGGAGCTTTGGTTGCTTCCGTCCTCTTTTATATCATGCGCAAGATTTTTGCCCTTGTCATTTCGTTCAGCAGCGTTTACACCACGCTTTACGGCGCGCTTGCAATCATTCCGATAATGCTGATCTGGCTCTACCTCATCTGGGTTGTCGTCATTTTCGGCGCGGTTGTCACGGCGTCACTCGGCGAGTTCCGCGAAAACCCGGAAACCGCAGAAAATCAGCTGCCTGCGCCTGCCCGCCGCAAAAAAAGCAAACATAACCGAAAAAAGTTCTTGCCAAGAGAACAAAAATAGAACATAGTATACCTGACTTAACTACTACGGAGAATAATAAGCAATGGATAAAGATAAAGCTCTTGATGCGGCGATGAGCCAAATCGAAAAAGCCTTTGGCAAAGGGTCGATTATGCGGCTCGGCCAGGACAACGCCCATGTTGACATCGAGGGTATTCCCACCGGTTCGCTCGGCTTGGATATGGCGCTGGGCATCGGCGGCCTGCCGCGCGGACGTATTGTCGAAATTTACGGTCCGGAAAGCTCGGGCAAAACCACACTGGCTCTGAGCGTCATTGCCCAGGCGCAGAAAAAAGGCGGCACCTGCGCCTTCATTGATGCCGAGCACGCGCTCGACCCGTCCTATGCCAAGAAAATCGGCGTGGATATTGAAAATCTGCTGATTTCTCAGCCCGATGCCGGCGAACAGGCGCTGGAAATCACCGACACGCTGGTCAGATCCGGCGCCATAGACGTTTTGGTTGTCGATTCGGTTGCCGCTTTGGTTCCCAAGGCCGAGCTTGAAGGCGAAATGGGCGATTCCCATATGGGATTACAGGCACGTCTGATGTCACAGGCTCTGCGCAAACTCACCTCCACCATTGCCCGCTCCAACACGCTGGTTATCTTCATTAACCAAATTCGCATGAAAATCGGCGTTATGTTTGGCAATCCCGAAACCACCACCGGCGGCAACGCGCTCAAATTTTATGCTTCTGTCCGCATTGATATCCGCGGCATCGGCAAGATTAAGGACAAAGAAGATATTATCGGCAGCCAGACCCGTGTCAAAATTGTCAAAAACAAAGTGGCTCCCCCGTTCAAAGTCGTCGATTTTGACATCATGTACGGCGAAGGCATTTCCAAAACCGGCGAGCTGATTGACCTTGGTGTCAAAGCCAACGTCGTCGAGAAATCCGGCGCCTGGTTTGCCTATAACGGTGACAAACTCGGCCAGGGACGCGAAAACGCCAAAATATTCCTGCGCGACCATCCTGACGTCGCTCTGGAAATCGAGAACAAAATCAAGGCCGAGGCCGGCCACCTGAGTTCGGAAATGATTGGCGACAACGAACCGCCGGTTGAAGAATAGCCGTTTCGGTTTCTGACGCCTGTTGTCATATGCATTGTCCCCGGATAGCAAAATCCGGGGACAATTTATTTGAACTAAAAACGCAACAAATCACAAATAACGAATCAAATGACAAAAGGCTGCTAAAACGAATCACAAATAACGTTTACTTATGGATATCTGAACCTTTTAGATATGATTTTCCAACAATTGCGCTATCATTAAAACATTATTGTAATCATACGGAGAATTCACAATGAAACTAATGGTGGTCAAAGACCGCAACGTCAACAGCCGTTTTGTCTGGGACTTTTGCAATATGCTTGCCAAACGCGGACACGACGTCCATTTCGTGTTTGACAGCTACAAAAAACAGGAACAGCCGGAAAATCTGCTGCCCGAAGTCAAAGTACGCAACCTCAGCGCCAAAGGCAAATGTGTTTTCTGCAACGCATGGACAGCTTTGAAAAGCATTTTTCAAACGCCGTCTTTCCGCTATGCCAGAGCCATTCGCGAAATTAAGCCGGACGCAATCATCTGCTATTTTATCAGAGATGTCTATAACATCTGCTTTTTGCATAACTACAATATACCGATTATTTTGATGGTACACAATCATCCGCCGGTCTTTTTCGCCCCGCTTCGCAAAAAGCCGATACGTTACCGCGTCATGAAAAGGCAGCTTGAAAAAATTGCCGCATACGACTTGCTGCTTCAAAGCTTTAAAGGTACAATCGGCAACGACTATCCCAGACACGAAGAAGCAATCATCGGCAATATCATTAAACAAATTGCCCCTGAAAACCGCGCAAATCTGAATGTCGAAAAGAAGCGCATCGCCTATATCGGCCGTGTTGACGAAACGCAGAAACGCCAGCATTTGCTGATTGAAGCTTTCGGCAAAATCGCCAAAGATTTCCCGGACTGGAAGGTCGAAATTTACGGCGGTATCAAGCACCCCGATTATCATAAACGCCTTACCAATCAAATTGAGCGCCTCGGGCTGCAAAATCAGGTCGTATTCATGGGCTATGTTGACGCGCCGCTGATATACGGCAATGTTGATTTCCTGGCATGGCCGGCCGCTTATGAGGGACTATCCATTGCGCTGGCCGACGGCCAGGCGCACGGCCTCCCGGCGATAGGTTTTGCCGATGCCCCTTCGGTCAATGAAGTCATTGTTGACGGCGTCAACGGCTTTCTGGCCAAGGATATTGACGATTTCGCCGCCAAAATGGCCATTTTGATGAAAGACAAAGCTCTGCGTATCAAAATGGGACAGGAAGCGGTCAAAACCGTCGAGCGTTATGCCGAAGAAAACATCGCCGACGAATGGGAAGCCCTGCTCTATCGCCTGACACAGAACAATAAATAAACAAAGAAGCCGCTTCCCTAAAGGGAACGGCTTCTTAAATAAACAATCACTTTATGTCAATCGCATAGCGGATTTTTATGCCCGCCGCAAGCATATCGGTTTTGTCGCCTGCGGCATACTTTCCGCGAAACGGATCGCCGGACAGCTTGTTAAGCAAACGATTCAAATCAGCGGACACCTTTCTGGCCATGCTTTGCTGAACATAATCCATAATTTTCCAGCGTTCGCCTTCAAAGCGCGGCAGCTGGTTCGCGGCATAGGATCTTGCCTGGCGCATCATCACCCCCGGAACTTCATCGGCAAGAGAAATGGCAAACTGGGTATAATCGGATTTGGCTATTCCATCATATTTGATACACACGCCTTCAGGATACAGGCCGGACAAGACATAATGGCTTTTGACATATAAACGGGCAGCCCATTTATAGATAATCGCGAAATCATATCTTTTGCCCATTTTCAAGGCTTCCGCACCCTCAACATCTTCCGCATTAACAAGCCGGATGGTATTGTCAACGACCGGAATGACAGCAACAGCATCATTACCTTCGGGCTGTGCTGCGGCAATGTCCGGAGTCTCCGTTGCGTCATCAGCGACAATTTCCCCGGTATGGACAGCGGCAGATTCGGCGCTCTTCTCCGTTTCCGAAACCGCCTCAGTACCGATAACATCATCCGCAGGATTCGAAACCATCTGCAGCTGAGCATTTTTAGGCGGACGCCCCAAACGCTTGCCGTTTTTGCTGAATCTCGGTTGTTTAGGCACTGCGGAGGCTGTTTTGCGCTTTTTCCGCCCCTCAGCCTCTTTCGGAACAGCGCTGGCAGCATCGCCTTCTGAAGTTTTTTCATCCCCGTCGGCACCATCAGCGCTTTCGACACCTGATCCGGCTGCACTGTCAGTCTCAGGCACAAGCGTTTCCGCAGCAACAGAAACGGAAACTTCCTTGGGCTTCAGCAAATCTCTGACTTCCCGGCACAATTCTTCAATGCGCGCCACACCCTCAAATAATTGGGACGGCGGCAATAGTTCTTCGCCGGGAATATTCCACTTTTCCTGCAAATGCCGGATTAACGACACCTGTTCTTCCCTGGACAGCTCCATAACATCAAGCATGTCCGTCATCGCTTTAATTTTTGAATTCATAAGCAATGGTTTTTTAAACGTTATACAATTAGTAAATTGGTTATTATGACAAAATAAATTTCTAAATAAGGTGTATTTTCACCTTCTATACAACAGTCATTAATTTAAATCTATAAAAATTTTCCGCATTAGCTTTTTTCTCCACCGTTTTGTCTAGACATTTGCGTTGCAATATGCTAATGCAGTTTCATTCTCATCTATATTTAATGTTTATTTTAAAACCAATGTAATTATGAAACACAAGGTTATCACTTTCGGTGAAATCATGCTGCGCCTTGCGCCCCTGAACGGAATTTGTTTTGAACAAGCCAATGCCTGCGAAACGACTTTCGGCGGCAGCGAGGCAAACGTCGCGGTAGCTCTTGCCAATTACGGGCTTAAATCGTCTTTTGTCAGCAAACTGCCTGACAATGTTATCGGACAGGCCGCACTCGACACGCTTCGGCGTTATGGGGTTGATACTTCGCATATCGTCCGCGGCGGCAACCGGCTCGGAATGTACTTACTGGAAAAAGGCTGGTCGCCCTGCTCCAGTATCTGCACATATGACCGCGCCGGCAGCGCAATGGCCGAAGCTGTTCCCAAAGATTTCAGCTGGGATAAAATCTTCGAAGACGCCGGCTGGTTTCATCTCAGCGGTATCACACCGGCATTAAGCCCGGCCATGGCTCGCATCTGCCTGGCTGCTGTCGTCAATGCCCGCAAGCGTGGTATGACCGTCAGCTGCGACGTCAACTTCCGCTCCAAACTGTGGAGTTTCGAAGAAGCAGGCAAAACCATGGGCAAACTCTGCCAATACGTGGATGTCCTTATAATCAACGAGGAAGAAGCCAAAGTGCTCGGTATTGACATTGCCAATGAACAGCTGACGAATTACGCGGCTTTTTACAACATGGCTCATGCGCTGAAAAAGCAATACCCGCATGTGACGGCAATCACCAGCGTGGCAAGGATTGACAACAACAGGGCTGTCAAAGCCATGTTGTGGACACAGGAAGTTTTTCAGTCTGCTGTTTTTCCGCTGCATGTCGTCGATCCTGTCGGCGCCGGAGACGCTTTCTGCGCAGCGCTGATTTACGGAATGCTTCGCCGAATGGAAAATCAGCAGCTGATTAACTTCGCTGCGGCGGCTTGCGCCCTCAAACACAGCATCAAAGGCGACTTTAACCTCGTCCCGCTTGCTGACATTGAGCGCCTCGCTGCTCAAAACGGTTCATCCGGTGTACAGCGCTGATTACCAGTAATCTTATCCTCAAAAGGCTTCGTTATCCGAACGAAGCCTTTTGTTTTGTACTTATCCGAAACGACGGCGGCTGTCAAAAGCCAGCCCCAGGCCGACGCTGGCCAGCTTATTTTCCTGCGATAACAGCGCCTGCGGAAATATCCGGCGGACACTTCGCTGCAATACCGGAATTTCGGTAGAACCGCCGGTCAGAATAACCAGCTCAACTTTTTCCGGCGCAACGCCGGCTTGTACCAAACAATCTTTCAAAACCTGTTCCAGTTTTTGCATTTCCTCCTGTATAGAGCTTTCAAAATCCGCCGACTTAACGGTTATTTCGGGGCACCCGTCCAAAAAATTCAGCCTTGACAAACGGCTGTCCGCGGAAGTTAAGGCAATTTTTAGATTTTCTGTTTCCGCCAGCAGGTTATGCCCGCGCTCTTTTTCCATAATTTCCCGCAAACGGCCGTACTTCTCCGGTTCATGCGCCTGCACCAAAATTTCATTGACGATTCTGAAATTCTGATAAGTATACAGATTGTTTACCGAACTCCATTCCGCCAGTTCAAAATACTGCGATGTCGGAACAAACAAAGACTTTTCGCCATACGTCGTATACATTCCGAGCTCGGGCATAAAAGCCTTGAGAGCCAACTCCTTGTCAAAATCATTGCCGCCGATGCGCACGCCGGCAGATGCCAGAATATCATCCCTGCGGTCAGGCTTGCCGTCACGGCCGCCGCCCAGCCGGATTATCGTAAAATCAGATGTGCCGCCGCCGATATCAACCACGCAGGCGAGCTTTTCCGCCTTCAGCTTTGCCTCATGGGCAAAAGCCGCGGCAATCGGTTCATATTGAAATTCTATATGGGCAAAACCGGTTTCTCTGGCCGCCTGGCGCAGTTCGCCTTCAGCACGGACATCTCCTTCGGCATCATTGTCGCGAAAATGCACCGGCCGCCCGAGCACGACATTTTCCACGCTCTGCCCGGCGGCTTCGTCCATCTGCCTTTTCAAATGGCGCAGAAAACATTTCAAAATATCTTCAAATTTAACGGAGCGCCCGTTGACGAGCGTTCCCGTCTTCATGAGCGAGGTACCGAGAATACGCTTGATACTGCGCATGCACCGCCCCTGCTCTCCGAGCATGTAGCGGCGCATCGCCTCGCGCCCGAAACTGACTTTTTGATTATCGCCGAAAAACAAGGCTGTCGGAATAGTTATTTCTGGCCCTTCCAAAGGCACTATGTAAGGTATTTTGCCGGATTCGGACAACGCCGCCGAAGAATTGGTTGTCCCGAAATCAATACCGCCGTAAATGCCGCCCATATCTCATCCTCCTTAAAACGGAGGATGAGATATAGCACAATCTCCAAAGCTGTCAAGACGGCTTATTTGCCGAAACCGTTGTCTTTGAGCCAGCCGGAAACGCCGAATGTGCGGCTGCCATAGCCGACCCAGGGTTCGGAACTGACTTTGCAGCCTTTGCACTGCGCCGTCAAATCCCTGACCGTATTTGAAACACCGCCGCCGCCATGAGTAATAAACGGCACAACTTTTTTGCCGCTTAAATCATAGCTTTCCAAAAAACTGCTGACCTGCGGCGTAATCGTTCCCCACCAGCACGGAGAACCGACAAACACAACATCATACTGCGCCATATTGTCAACTTTGCCGGTTAACTGCGGCCGATATCCCGACGCAAGTTCTTTTTTCACCTGTTCTGTCATTTCCCGGTATTCCTTCGGATAATTGTCATCGGCTTTTATTTCAAACAAATCGCCGCCAGTTTCTTTCTGAATAGCCTCGGCAACTTCTTTGGTATTGCCGCTGTACGAATAATAGGCAATCAAAACTTTGCTCTCACTCATGGGTTTCGCCTCCTCTTTATTCTGCGCCACAGCCCGATAAGCCGAAAAAGCCAGTACCGCAAGGGCCGCCGCCCCCAACAACCACATTTTTTGCATGTTTCCTCCTTGTTTAATCAACGCTCGTTTCATAAATCGGCTGATAATTGTCAGCCTCGGTTTCCTTAATCAGATTAATTGCCGTCAAACCGTTCGGCAGCCCGATATAAGGTATAGCCTGCACCATCGCGGCCAAAAGCGTTTTCTTGTCGTTTCCGGCTTTCAGGTTTCCGACAATATGCGCTTTCAGCTGCTTTTCAGCGCCCTGAGCTGCCAGAACAACCAGTGACAAAAGCTCCCGCTGTTTGACGGAAAGTCCTTTACGGGTATAAAAATCGGCAAAACAAAACCCTGTCAGAATTTCCGGAACTTGGTCTTTATATTCTGCCGGCAGCGTTTGCATGGCCTGTTTCACTTCATCGCCATAAAGCTTATCCTGAATTTCCAGGCCTTTGGACAGGCGGTTTTCTTCCGTAACTGTTCCGGCATTGTCTAAAGGAAGTTCAATTCCCCTCGCCTGCGCAACTTCATTAAATACGCCTATTGCATTTAGTGTTCGCGGAAAACCGATAAACGGCGCGCATTGATAAATCGCCTCCCGGACTTCCAAAGGCGTATTGCCGGCATTGAGCGCCGCATTGATATGCGCCTTGAGCTGCGGCAGCGTTTGCAGCGTCGTCAGAGAAACGACGGTAACTAACTCACGGGTTTTATTATCCAGCTCGCCGATATAAAAAACTTCTCCGAAAATAAATTTTTGCAGTATATTCATAAATTCGGGATCCGTCGGGCTGGCCGACCTTTCGGAAGCAAATAATTCTTCATAAGTCTGGTTTGCTTTTTGCGTTCTGTTCATCATTTTTCCGGTCTCCTTCGCCTGAACAGCCGTCGCGCACAAAAGAACCGCGGCTGCTGTTCCGATAACATATTTATTCATTATATATACTCCCTTTTCATGCGATTTTGAATCGAGCATAATCTTTAGAGCTAACTCTAAGTCAAGACATTTTTTTAGTTTTTACAAATATACAAAAAAGCTCTCCCCTGAAGAGAGAGCTTGAAAGATGTATCTTGGCAAGTTAGCTTACATCTATACCGAAACACAACTTGGCCGCCAGCCCGATAAGGAAAGAAATCAGCGCGACAGAAAGGCTGATTCCCGACATTTCAAGAAATTTCGGCCAGAAAGGCTCGGTTTTGACAACCGCAATGTAATAGTTGAAAATAAAAACCAGAAAAACCACGATGCCGATCATGCAGACCAGCGCCGCCAAATACATATGCACCGGAAAAAGCAAATACGGCAAAACCAGGCAGATAACCGTAACCAGATAAGCAACCCCGGTGTATACGCTGGCCTTAAACGCGTTTGGATTGCCGTCAGCCCTTTCTGCCAGATAATTAGACGCGGCCATTGAAAGCGTTGCGGCAATACCGGTTATAATACCGGCCAACGCAATTACGGTATTGTTCATCAAAACAAAAGTCAGGCCGGCAATTGTTCCTGTCAATTCAACCAGAGCGTCATTTAATCCTAAAACCATAGCACCGACATAATTGAGCCGGTCTTCATCCAGCATGTCAATCAGCTGTTGTTCATGCGCTTTTTCATCCGCGATTATTCCTTCAACTTCTGGAATTTCTTTTTTAAGCTGTTCCAGCCCCTGAATACCGTCATATTCATGCAGTTCAAGCAGCTTGGTGACAAAAGTATATCCCAAAACAGACATCAGGAAGCGATACCACCAGACTTTCAGCTTATTGGGGCGCAAATCCTTGTCGGTATACTTTTTCCATATCGCCGCATGATGAGCCTCGTCTTGGGCAATCTGATTCAATATCTCGCAGTTGCGGTTGTCTTTAGAACATTTGGCAAAACGCGCATAAATAGCCGCGCTGTTGACTTCATCCTGCTGGAAAGCCAGCATCAGTTTTTGTGCTGCTTCCGAATAGGCTTGCATCTCTGTCATGTTTCTTCTCCTTTTACCTTAAGCAAGCATTTTTACACTTAAAAGTCAACTCCTTATCTGTCCTTGCCGCCGCAGAATTTTAAGTACGTCGCCATTTTAGACAAAAAACATTTGCATCCACCGCCATATCATGCTATACTCGCGTCAATTAAAAAAAACAGGACTATGACATGGACAAAAACAACTTCTTCTCTCCGAACATATTGAAAGACCTTGCGGAGAGGGTTCATGCAAATTTTGCTGATGAACTCCTGAGAAAACAAAACCTTAAATATATCGAAAAAATAGCCAGAAGTTTAAATATCGGACAAAAATTCAAGGTCCCTCAGGCAGAACTGTTATACCAGCTTTGCACCCAAAATCCGATTGAACTCGGAAAGATTTGCCAAATTTCAGACAAATTTAAAGAATGCGTTCAAACTATCGGTGATAATGAAGATGACAAAAATCTCCTCTGCAGAGTCTTTTACAACTATATCAAGGAGCAGATGAAAATTGATCCTGACCGACAGCTGATTGATAAAATTGCGCAAACCTTCCCCTTTGTCCTCAACTACGCCAAAGACGACGACACCGACATTTCGGTTTTTTACAACATTCACCGAAAAGAAAACGTCAAATTCTCCAAGCGAGAAATCATTGATAAATTTTATTCCGTCAACTACGGAGTTTTGGTTGTCAATCTGGGACAAATTAAAACTCCGATATTTTTCAAGCGAAATTTAAAAACGTCTTCCTGCGAGGCCAAACGTCTGGACATTATGTCTCAGGCCGCGGAAAAACTCTCCCCCGCAAAGTTTATGCTTTTTGCACTCCATTTTGACAAATACATCGAAAAACTTCCTAAAATTGATAACGATTTGGCCGTCGGCGCAATTAACAATGTCGTCCCTCTCATCAAAAACGGCAAAAACAAAATTCTTAACTCCGTCGGCAACATATGGGGAACGGATATTACTGACCATGGCAGCAGCGGTTTCATATTCCGCTGCCTGACTTCCCGCGTTACCCCTTACAACATCACCAGATTATGCCGTCTGGCCGAACAAATCCCGTCCAGCGACGACAATCGCTTCGAACAAATCCGCTTGGATGCTATTTCCATAAACGACGCTTTTCCGCAGTTGCGTTCGTATATTCACAATCAACAGCCGGAACAGCACAAACTTCTCAAACGCATGGTTTTGTATTACGACGCGGTCAAAGGGCTCGATCCGGCACTAAATACGGAATTGCGCCGCCAAAAACTTGAACAGACGATAAATTACATCGAAAGCAACTCTCCCGAATACAAACTCATAGACGACGACTTGTTCAATATTGAAAAATACGAAAAATTAACACGCGACATCGTCTCCGAACAACCGACAACCAATATTGATATTCTGAGAAGACTGAAAAACAACACCACGCCCAGAACGTTGGAAACCCCGCAGATTAACGACGTATACACCAAAAATCTTCTAGACGAGATAATGGATGTCAAATATCCCTTTGCTAAACACGAAACTTATGGAATTTATCTGCAAAAACTGAATAATCATTTGGAACGAAAAATGAAAGCCGGCATCATCGGCATCCAGCCCAAAACCATCAATTCCATCTTATGGAGCGAACGCCGCGGATATCAGGTTTTGCAAAACATGGATGCGGGATACCAGCTGCACGCATACAGGACGCCTTGGTTCAAAGAAATACTTCGCTTTTATGAGCTGACCAATTCTGCCGAAAACACGCCCAACACGGATTTAGGCAAATTTTTGACCTCACTCAAAGACATGGAAATGGAACAAGCCTATCCGCAGATATCAGAAAGAATCAGTACCGAAATTACCAAGCTCGCCAAACGGCAAAAAGCCGATGCGGGCGAATATTCAGACTATGTCGGCTCCCTTGATATTCCGGAATCCGAAATAGAAAAACAACAGAAAAAAATCAAAGACACTTTGGAAATTAAAATCAGCCGCAACCTGTCAGGCTACAGTCTTGCCAATGCTCTGTTCAATTGCCTGTCCCCCAAAAGAGCGCCTTATAAAGCTCTGGAACGCTATATGACGGAACGACAGCGCAACAGATAATAACCTATACGTTTCAATCAACAAAAAACCGGCTGTGCCTAAGGCACAATACCGGTCTTTCTTTAGATTATGACTACTTTCAGTTAATCGGCATCACCTTTCCGTCCTGCCTGAGATAGCGGCGGCCGTCTTCCATTACAAACTCTTCGCCGTTTTCAATTTCAATGAAATCAAAACCGCCGTTCTTGACAAGGTGCATTTTCGTCATTGTCGGATAACGCTGTGCAAATGACTTGACATAGACAATTGCGTGTTCAGCCCTGTCTTCGCCGGGAATATACCCTTCATAATCAGCGACATAACATGGACATCCGACTTTGTCTTCGGCATCCTCATCACGAGAGAACCAGCCATACCGAATAACATACTTAGGCTCAGAATCATTAGGATTCTCCACACTCAACTCATTATCCAGCATGTTGGCTGCCAAAAAAGAAAGCATCAACTTAAGCGCCTGCTCGTCTGAAGCAACTTTCAAATCTTTAGTACTCATAGTAAAAAAAGTATTAAATTAAACATCACGGCCGGTTGACAACGCAGCCGCATTCACAATAACATCGAAATCATCCTTAAATGAAATAACATAAGGCAGTTTTACCTTGCACTCCGGAGTAAACCACTTTTCCGAAAAGCAATCAATCTCCTCTCCGGTGCGACAGTCATAAAGTCCCATACCCAGAACTTTTACAATCGCCATACCTGCGGCAATGTCCCACAGATTGGCGCGAAGAATTGCGCCGCGGACACGCCTGAGGGCAATAAACAAGAAGTAGATGACCGCAGAAAAATAATCCTGCCAGATAAACGCATCAGGCTTTTGAGCATTGACAATCCAGGCATGCGCCATCAGAACGCGGGAACAAGATTTTGTATTTCCGGAAATGATTTGCATCTTCCCGTCTTTTTCCAGCCAGACGCTGCGCCCGTTGGTATACAGCAGTTCGCCAAGCACCGGCGCATAGAGATAACCTTCCAGCATCTTACCGTTTTTCATGACTGCGACCGAAATTCCGTACAAAGGAATTCCCGCGGCATAATTAACAGTTCCGTCTATCGGATCAATGACGAATTGATAATCGGTTTCTTTTATCTTTTCAAAAATACTTCCGTCTAAACCGCTGATTGTTTCTTCATCAATAATCATGTAGTTAAGATGGGCGTAATTTTCCGCCAAAAAATCTTCAAACATTCGACTAATGGCTAAATCAACTTCTGTCACCAGATAAGAAGCCTTGTTGTCATGCCCCTTAAAAGTCTGCTCATGCCGTGCGTCTCTTTTTTCAAGAGAAAGTTTTCCGGCTTCCTGCACAAACTTTTTCAATTTAATAAATGTTTCCATAATCCCAATTATTTAATAACAATAAATAAACAATGCCGAGGACACTACTATCGTCGTCTTTCTTTGTCAACCTCAAAATCCGTGCTTCACGTTTTGGGAGTTTGAATTTCATCCGAATATTAAAAAACCCTCCGCAAGGGAGGGTTTTATTTATGGTGGGCCCAGATGGACTCGAACCAACGACCAGACCGTTATGAGCGGCCTGCTCTAACCAACTGAGCTATGGGCCCGTAATTTAGGACGCCTGCGTCGGACAAAATACCGGACGCAACAATAATAATTTAAGAGCCGGCCTGAGTCGCTTCGTAAAATTAGGCTGTCGCCTCATTAACTCCGCTCCTGTCGTTTGCTCGTAACGCCTGCCGCGCTTCGGTTAACCTCGCTTGCAGCCTGACTGCGCTGCACCTGTCGTTAAAAAGCCTGCCACCGGCAGCCTTTTTCACCTCCAGCTAACCAACTGAGCTATGGGCCCGTAAAAAAAGACCTGTTTCAGGCAAAATAACTATCTGAGCTTTTGCCCCGTCTGAAAAAGACTGTTTGCAAAATAGAATAAATCCCCTGCCTAGTCAAGCGCTTTTTTGGCGAATCATACGCATAATAACCTCTAGACAAAACAGGAAATTTATGTTACATTTTGTCAAGTTTGTAATTGCGAGAAAAATATGCCTGATAAATACCGCGTTATTTGCACCGAAAGTCAAAATCTTTATCCCGGAATAACCTTTATTGACATTTACCCGGCCGGCAGCCTTCGCCCGGAAAACAGCCTCACCCATGACTGCCTTCTGCAAATGCGCCGCCTTGTCAATCCTGACGTTGACAAACTCGAGTCCGGAATTATTCTGACTGATTTCGGCAATGGCAATATTCATCTGCAATACGAAAAAATGCCCAATCGCCGCATGCAGGAATATCAGAATTCTCTGCGCCAAAGGCTTGACGGACAAATAATCAATACATTCAAACAAATGCGTTCAAAGGGATTTGACAGAACACTGGATATCAGTTTTCGCGATATGGCCGCCCGTTTTGACCTCTACGCACCGGAAAACGAAACGCCGGTCAGTGCTCGCCAAGATGCTTTGATAAAAGAAAATGCGCGCCAGAAAAAGCTTATTGAAAAACACAAAGAAATCGTCCGCCGCTCGGCCGCCTCAAAATATGCTGCCCATCCAGAAATTTTACTGGCCTGGCACCAGGCCAAATATCGCGGCGGCTGATTGATTATTCACAAAGCATTTAAAATCAAAAGGATGAAAAATCTTTTTCATCCTTTATCTTATTCATTATCCCAAGTTTTCGACCGTTTTGTGTTTTGTTGCAAAATCCTTAACCAAAAACGTTGTCACTTCCGCGTCGGAATATTTCTGAAACAACAGCCCGTGCCCGAGACAAAGCCCGACATTGATGTTAAGTTCCGTTCCCTGCCCGTTCAAAAAAGCTGCCTGCGCCAACGGATCGCAGCATCCGCCGGACATATCCTCGCAGATGGCTGCCCCGTCCAAACCGCTCTCCCGGCAATTCACGGATGCGACTTCAAAACCGGCGGCGCGCAACAGCTGCACAAGTTTATCCGCATAGGGCTGAACGCCTTTACAATTGGCTACGCCGAGCCGGCGATACCCGGCCAGCTTTGCATAATCAATCAATTCCTGCAAACGCGACTTGTTTTTGGCTTTTGCAGTCAGTTTCATGATTTCTTTATCTTGATTTTTATAATTTCCAATCATGTCGTCCCTCAAAAAAGCCGCAAACTCTTTTGCGGCTTTCGTTTTTTTATTGATCCAAAAAGCTCCGGAGTTTCCGCGAACGGCTCGGATGCTTGAGTTTTCTCAGCGCTTTGGCTTCAATCTGACGGATACGCTCGCGCGTTACGTTAAACTGCTGCCCGACTTCCTCCAAAGTATGGTCGGTATTCATTCCGATACCGAAACGCATGCGCAAAACGCGCTCTTCACGCGGCGTCAGCGAAGACAAAATCCGCGTGCAGGTTTCCTTAAGATTGGAATGGATGGCTGAATCCAACGGCTGCAAAGCGCTGTCGTCAGCAATAAAATCGCCCAGAGAAGAATCTTCCTCATCGCCGACCGGCGCCTCCAAAGAAACCGGTTCTTTGGCAATTTTCATGACTTTGCGAACCTTTTCCAAAGGCATGGACAAACGTTTGGCCAGTTCTTCCGGCACCGGCTCGCGTCCCATTTCCGCCAGCATCTGGCGGGAAGTGCGAACCAGCTTGTTAATGGTTTCAATCATATGAACGGGAATACGGATTGTGCGCGCCTGATCGGCAATCGAACGCGTAATCGCCTGCCGTATCCACCATGTCGCGTAAGTTGAAAACTTATAACCGCGGCGATATTCAAACTTGTCGACCGCTTTCATCAAACCGATGTTTCCTTCCTGAATCAAATCCAGGAACTGCAAACCGCGGTTGGTATATTTTTTGGCAATCGAAATAACCAGGCGCAGATTGGCCTCAATCATTTCTTTCTTGGCGCGGTCAGCTTCGCGTTCGCCTTTCTTAATCGTATCAACCATCCGGCGGTATTCCGAAATCGGCAGACCGCATTCCTGTGCCATATGAGCAACGGAATCTCTCAATTCGGTAATTTCCAGACCGTATTTTTCAACAAACGCTTTCCAGTGCTTGTCCGTTTTTTTGGAAATATTATCCAGCCAGTTCGGATCAAGCTCCGATTTCTGATAAACATCCAAAAAGTCTTCGCGTTTGATTTTGCAGGACATCGCATAACGCAGTAATTTGCCTTCCAAGCCCATCAGGCGTTTATTTAAGCCGTTAAGCTGTTCAACCAGCTGTTCGACGCGGGTCGCATTCAGATGAATGGAACTCATAAGCTCGACCAGTTCTTTTTTGACTTGCAAGTACTGTTTTTCCACAGCAGGCGTCGTCGGCTTTCCGGCAATAATCGCATCTACGCGTTTATTCTGAATTTTCTTCAAATCGTCATAGTAGCTGGATATTTTATTGAGAATATCCAAAACCGGCTCTTTCAGAGCTTCTTCCATTGCCGAAACCGAAGCGGCGGAACGTCCGGCTCCGCCGTCCAAATCCTCGTCATCGCCCCCTTCGCCGTTTTCGGCATTTTCCGACATTTCGTCGGCGGCGTCTTCTTCCTCAGGCTCGTCATCAACCGCGCCGTCAAGTTCAATATCGTCGTCTTCAATATCTTCGTCAATATCATCGAGATTGTCTTTTTTGGCAAGTTCTTCGGCAACCTTGTCGAGGTCTTCCGGCGCCTGGCTTTCGTCTTCTTCAAACTCAAGCCCGTCGACATCGTCGCCGTACATCATTTCCAAATCGACAATATCGCGCAGCTGCATGGTTCCGTTAATCAGCTCGTCACGCCAGCCGGCAATAGCTTTAATCGTCATCGGGCTTTCGCACAAACCGTCAATCATCACCGTTTTGCCGGCCTCGATACGTTTTGCAATGGCGATTTCGCCTTCGCGCGAAAGCAGTTCGACTGTTCCCATCTCCTTAAGATACATTCTGACCGGGTCGTCGCTGCGCCCCATTTCTTTTTCGTCAAAATTGCCGCTTTCATCCTCGTCTTCATCATAGCTGTCGTCTTCAATGGCGTCAGCCTCAAAACCGTCAACGTCGGCCTCGGCAATAATGCTGATTCCCCTGTCGGAAATATCAGTCATAATGTCTTCAATGTTTTCGGAGGATTCTTTTTCGGGAGGAAGAGCCTTGTTCAGTTCTTCAACGGTGATATAGCCGCGAACCTTGCCCTTTTCAATCAAACGTTTAACAGCACTGCCGAGAGAATCAATCAACGGCGCATCTGCAGATGAGGCATCGTACAGATCAGGATTTTCAATATCTGACATTAACGTTCCTTAAAAAACCGGTTTTTAAATTTTTAGCTAGTGCAACTTTTAATAATTTTTACTCCGAATGTCAAGCACGGAGTCTTGTTTTTTGCCAAAAAAGGGCATATTTTTTCGCGATTCGCCCAAAACAGCCGGCTGCCGCTTTGTTTGCCTCAATCTGCGTTTTGCGATTTCAGCAGCTCGTCGCGTTCGTTTTTAAGTGTTTCATAGCGTTTAAACGCATCTTCGCTGAACGAATCGGTTTGTATCTGCCGCACGCACTCGCGAATTTCGCTTTCCAGCTGCAAAAGCTGTACTTCGACGATTCGTTCGTCCAGATTGGCACGCATTTTGATAATATCCGGATTCTGTTTCATTACGCCGGTTGTTTCCGCCCATTTTTTGACATTGTCCGCCTGCCCGCGTTCAGCCAGTTTCTCGCGTAAAACGGCCGATTCCGCAATTTCCCCTTCATCATGGACAATATCAAGTATGGCGTCATACAGTTCTTTAAGTCCGGGATTTTTGATTTCAAAACTCAGCAGGCGCTCTTCGTATTCTTCAATCAGCCGCGGATAGCAGACGAATGCCGAAACCACATAACGCGCCACCAGATCGTCCAAATCGGTTTTTGCAAATCCTGCCATTGATACCTGCGGCTGCCGCGGCGCGTCGTTTCGGCGGTAGTCCGTTTTCTTATAACTTTCCCGCGGTTTCCAGGCACCGCGTCCCAGTTCATAATAAACCTTGCTTTTCATTTCCTGAACATAATAGCCGCGCACCGTTTCATCGGCAATTTTAGCAACTTCGTCTTTGATATTTTTTTCAATCAGTGCCTTCTGTTCCGGCGTATCCATCGGCTGCCCGTCCACGGTCTTGCGCCACAGCAGATCCTTGAGCGCCACGGTGTCATTGACGACTTTCAAAAACTCTTCCTGCCCCTTGGCGCGCAAAAACTCGTCCGGATCCATCTTGTCCGGCAAGAAAGCATACCGCAGCGAATACCCCGGTTTCAAAATCGGCAAAACCCGGTCAACCGACCGTGTGGCCGCGCGGATACCGGCGCTGTCGCCGTCAAAACAGCAAATCGGTTCGTTAACCACTTTCCAAGCCTCGGCAATCTGGTCTTCGGTCAATGCCGTGCCCAAAGGCGCCACCGCATAGCCGATGCCGTATTTATCCATGGCAATCACATCCATATAGCCTTCGCAGATAATCAGGCTTTTGGCATCATAGCCGCAATCGCGGGCATTGTTCAGATTGTACAGGACACGGCGCTTGTTAAACACCGGCGTTTCCGGAGAATTCAGATATTTCGGCTGGCTGCCGTCCATAACCCGGCCGCCGAAAGCAATCACCTTGCCGCGTTTGTCAATAATCGGAATCATCACCCGGTTGCGAAAAAAGTCATGCGGACGTTTTCCCTCAGGCAGCACAATCAGCCCGAGCTCGGCCATTTCCGCGTCCGTAATGCCTTTGGACGAAAGCTGCGCGCGCAGCCCGTTGCCGGAAGGCGCATAACCGAGCCGGAATTTGGCAATGATTTTATCGTCAAAACCGCGGCGGTATAAATATTCCAAAGCTTCCTGGCCGCCGGTCAGCCGCAGGTTCTTTTCAAAAAACCGCGCCGCCAATTCCATAATGTCATAAGCCGTGTTGCGCTTTTCGGTTTTTTCTTGGCTCTCATGGCTGAGTTTGGGCAGTTGCAGCCCGACTTTGTGTGCCAGCTTTTCCACCGCGTCAATAAATGTCAGGCCGTTGGCATCCATTTCAAATTTGATAATGTCGCCATGCGCCCCGCAGCCGAAACAATGGTAAAACCCTTTGGCTTCGTTAACAGTAAAAGACGGCGTCTTTTCATTGTGAAACGGGCACAGGCCGGTAAACTCCCGTCCCTTGCGGGTAAGCTTGACCTTGGCGCCGACCACGTCGACAATCGAAATCTTTGCCCGCAGTTCGTCGCATAGTTTTTGTAAATCGGTCGATGCCATATTTTTCCTATCTATGTCTTCTTCAAGGATTGATAAAAGCTTGTGCTGCGCCGATTAAGGTGAGCGCCGTGTACATAAAGAAGTACATAAGCGAACCGCAATCAAGCATGATGAGCTTTTTGCAATCCTCCTATCCCAGACAAGCTTTTATAATGCTGTTGGCTTTCCCCATATCCATCTGCCCCGCATACTGCGCCTTCAAAGCGCCCATAACTTTGCCCATGTCTTTCATGGATGCGGCACCGGTCGCGGCAATAATTGCCTTGACGGCAGCTTCCGTTTCCTGTTCGTTCATCTGCTTGGGCAGAAAACGCTCAATAACTTTAATCTCGGCCATTTCCTTATCTGCCAAATCCTGACGGTGCCCGTCGACATACATTTTGATTGAATCATTACGCTGCTTAATCATCGTCTGCATCATCGACATCAGCTCCGCTTCCGTGGCTTCTTTGGCACCTTTGCCGCGAGCCTCGACATCTTTTTCTTTCATTCCCGCAATAATCAGGCGTACCGCGCCGGTTGTCGCTGCGTCATGTGCCAGCATTGATTCTTTAAGGGCTTTTTGCAAATCTTCACGTAACATCAATTTTCTCCTTAATCATAAACTGCTGGTCAGCATACACGCATCCGCATAAAAAATCAATTGCCTTTCTACCGGCAAGAGATTATCTTCTAAAAAAACGTATCAGGGAGAAACAACATGAAAAAATTTTTACTTGCCTTGGCGTTTGCCGCCGCTTTCACCAATGCCCGCGCGCAGGAAATTCTTAATGACGACGTGCGCAGAAGTTTTGAACAAACGCAGGCAGCTATGCAACAATCCGTCGAACAAATGGATCGGCAGATGCAGCAGGTCATGCCTGAGGTTGCCGAAAGCATGTCGCAGATGATGCAGAATATTTTCAAAACGGTTCCCCCGCTCATGAAGTCGCTTGAAGAAAATCAGGTTTTCTCCAAAGCTGCCGAACAGCTGAACAAAGAAATTAACGCCCAAACCAAAGAACTGAACACGTCAATATCGTCACAAACCAATGAATCCGTACCGGACAAATTTGTTATTTCCGGAAGCAAAGACGATAACGGCAGAAAAATCGATTTTAATTTCAGCCAGAATGACGAAGCCCTTGCCGAACTCAAAAAAGCATTCAGCATAAAAACCAACCCTGAAAACAAAGAAAGCTTCAGCCTCAAGGATTTAAAGAACCAGAAGCTGCGCGGCAGCGACTTCCGGCTGGAAATGATCAACGGACAAAACTATCTGGTCTATGATGACGGCGACACATACTGCTACATCACCGGCATTATGAACAACAACATCATCGTGCGGATTCTCACCTCCGGCGAAGATGCGCCTGCCCGTGCCCGTAATTTTATTAAAAACAGCAATCAGAAATTTATGCCTGCCGTCTAAAAATAACGGCGCACGCCCAACAGGCTCTCCTCAACATCGCGTCCGTAATTCTGCTCGTATTTATAACTGCCCGCGAGCGCCCAGTTGCGGCTGAGGCTGTATGTCCCTTCGGCATAGTAAACCATCTGGCTTTTCCACTTGACGCTGGCGTATATTTTTTCGGCTTTTGCCCACAACCGCCATTTGTCATAAACCGCCAGAATACCGGCCTCGCCGCTTGCCGCGCCGTAAACGTTCTTGTCAATAAAGCCGCCGTAACCCGCCGCGCCGTTAATCATCGCGTAGGCCATAATCTCGTCTGTCAGGCGCACGGTCGCTCCCCCGCCGGTTTTCAGCGCCGTCACATAGCCTTCTTTGCCGCTCTGCGGATTGTAATCGCGCCCGATGTTCCACAATACCTGAAAAGATGTCGGCGCAAACATTTCGTCAATCGGCGCAATTGACCGCAATGAAAGAATATCCAGATTGTGCAAAACCAGTTTATCACTTTTGTCATAATGGCGCAGCGATGCTTCCAAAAAGTTAATTTCGGCGCCTTTGACAAATCCGTACCCGTCATCTGTCCAGGAATGGTATGCCGACCGCAGCGAAAACTGCTGAAAAGCTTCGCCGTTGCGCCAGCCGGCGGCCGCAGCCGCGCGCATGGAATCATGCCCCTGCATCGGAACATTATTCCATTTTAAATCTTCAATGCTCCCCTTTTCCTGAAGCTTGTTGCGTTCTTTAAGAAGGCCGAAACTGTCTTTGCGGTATTCCTGCAAATCCGTTTTGCCCGCCACATATTGATACTGCACGTACTGATAAGCCGTTTCCAGCACATCGGCCATCTCTGCATCGGTCAGGCCGCCGGCAGAATAATTGCGTTTTTTAATTGCGCGCAGATAAGCTTGTTTTTGCGCTTCGTTCATCATTTTGTAGCGATAGCGGATTTTGCTCTGCCGCGACGGCCGGTAATTAATCCCCTTGTTAATTTCAGGGATGTTCTGCAAAGCTTTCATCGTATCCAGCGGTATCACCTGCAGCGGAAATTTCTCTGCCAGTTTCAGGCTCGGGCGAACCGCATCCAGATTTTCCAGCAGCAGATAAGAACAGTTGCGGGTCAGAAAATAATAACGCGACTGCGCCTGCCCGACTTCCCACATATGCGCGATGAAATAATCCAGTTCTTCGCGGCTGAAATCCAAATTGACTTCCCAAACGTCGCGGTTTTCGATGTTGTTGTAATTATTGACGACTTCATAATACGGCTTGACCGTAAAACCGCCGTAATATGCCCCGGCCAGACCCAATAACGGATAAAGCGGCCCCGGATTGTCGCCCATAAACGCGCCGTAGGTAATCCCGTGGCCGAGCAGCTGCGTCCCTTTGCGCGCCGTGTCGATTCTGATCATCGTATGCCCGAACAGGGACGACGGATTGTTCATATTGGCATCGGTAAACAACAGCGTTATGCCGTTGGGGCGCAGGTCGTTATAAAACTGTTCGTATTCTTTGCACTTGGGAAACGGCGCTTCCGTCAGACCACGCTTTTTAAGCAGCTTGTAACGCGCCGGAAACAGGCATTGCTTTTTATAATCATTGTTCTGAAACAAGGCGATGGTTGCCTCAAGCTCATTCTGCGGATTAAATTTTCCGTTTGCGCTCAAAAAAAAGTTTGGCGTATCAATTGTGCTTTCATAGCCGCCAAACGGTTTTTTCTGATAGTGCCCCAGCGCCAGCCATTCGTCCGTGCGGGAAATATCGTTTTTTGCCGCGCATACCGCCGGAAACAAAAAAAAGAATAAAAAAACGGAACGGAAAAACCGGTATATACGAGTCATATACATCTTGTCCCTCCGCCCCGAAAATTATAAAAACCGCCGGCTAGGCAATCTCGTGAGCCAAATCGATCATTGCCAGAGTAACCGAAACGGCGTCGGCGTTTTCATCGGCAAATATGCTGGCAAAATGAGCCTGAGTCTGTGCGCCGAGCTTTTGGCTGTCGACATTCAGAATACCCGCAAGGGTATCAATTGTTTCGCCGCGGCCGGCCGCTGCATCCATGGCAAACTGTTCCATGTTGTTTTCCAGAAATGCCAGCGCCATTTTGCCGGTGCCGCCGGAAATGCGTCCGTTCGGATCACAGCCCGAAGTACCGAATGTAATTCCGAAAGTCTGTGTGCCGAAAGAAGCGTTGGTGGTTGCCGCCAAAACCTGCGGGCCGATGCCGCGTTCGCCTTTCCAGGCCATTGAGCCCAGTCCGCAGCCGGTGCTGTCAATTGCCAAAGCAGAATGAGACATCATCATGGATCCCAGAACGGCAGCTGCCAGATAAATTTTTTTCATTAGTGCTCTCCATAAGAAATTTTGTACTTTTTGAAAGTAACAATATTAGCGGAAAATGTATAGCCTTTTTATAATTATCCACTTCTAAGAAAGTGCTTGATTTATTTTTTTATAATGCTACATTGAAATCATATTAAAACAAACAACGGGCTGTGAAAGAGTTACCCTCTCTCGCAGTTCGTTTTTTCTAACTCTCATATATTTTAAGAATAGGTGAAAAAAATGGAAAAATTCCCTTTGACCAAACAAGGGTATATTACTCTTGAAGCCGAATTAAAAAATCTTAAGGGCGTCGAAAGACCAAACATTATTGCGGCGATTGACGAAGCCCGTTCGCACGGCGACTTGTCTGAAAATGCCGAATATTCCGCCGCTAAGGAAAAACAGAGCTTTATCGAAGGGCGCATTCAGGATTTGGAAGCCGTATTGAGCCGCGCCCAGGTTATTGACGTTGCCAGCGCGCATTATGATGTCGTCCGTTTCGGCGCGACTGTTTCGGTTGCCGATGAAGACACCGATGAGGAAAAAAGCTATCAGATTGTCGGCGATTATGAGGCTGATATTGAAAAAAACAAAATTTCGCTGTCCTCGCCGCTGGCGAAGGCGCTTATCGGCAAAGAAGTCGGGGATACTGCGGAATACATGGCTCCCGGCGGCCGCAAGTCTTTTGAAATTTTGGAAATAAATTATATTTAATTCCGCAAAAAAAAGCTTATATCAAACAGGCATTTTCAAATAAAATGCCTGTTTTTTTATGAGGAGAAAACAATGGATACCAGAAATTACGATGAAAAATTCAACTGCGGGCTGGAGAGCTGCGACTGCGACGAAGACAACAAATGCGGCTGTTCTTTTCCCAACAACATCAGCGACTTTACCTGCGCCTGTAATGAGGAAACCAACTGCGGCTGCATCCAGTTTGACGAACCGACAACCACTTATGTCAAAAGGGAAAGCCTATGTGTCTGTACGCCGGAAGAATGCGACTGCACCGTCGAACACACCGAAACCGAACAATAAAAGCGGAGCCGCATAATGGCCGAATATAAAACCCCTGTCCTGATTATCGGTTCCGGACCGGCCGGATATACCGCCGGAATATATGCCGCCCGCGCCGGCCTGAAACCGATTATCGTTTCGGGAGAACAGCTTGGCGGCCAGTTAACCATTACCAATTTGGTCGAAAACTATCCAGGTTTTCCCGAGCCGGTGCTCGGCGCCAAGCTCATGGAAGACATGCGCAAACAGGCTGAAAACGTCGGCGCCCGGATTATAGACGACAAGATTGTCGAAATCGATTTTAAAACCCGTCCCTATGAATGCAGTTCCGATAACCACAACCTCTTTTCCGGACAAACCATGATTATCGCCACCGGCGCTTCCGCCCGCTGGCTCGGACTGGAAAACGAAACCAAATACCGCGGTTTTGGCATTTCCGTGTGCGCTACCTGTGACGGATTCTTTTTCAGAAACAAAAACGTCGCGGTTGTCGGCGGCGGCAACACCGCGGCGGAAGAAGCCCTTTTCTTAAGCAATTACGCCAGTTTTGTCACCATAATTCACCGCCGCGATTCTCTGCGCGCCGACAAGGCGATGCAGGAGAAAATCCGCAAAAACCACAAGATAGCCGTCGAATGGAACAGCGTGGTTGAAGATATTATCGGCACCGAAAACCCGCTGGAAGTAACGGGGCTGAAAGTTAAGAATGTCAAGACAGACCAAACCAAAATACTGCCGGTCAGCGGCGTTTTTATAGCAATCGGCCACCAGCCCAACACCGAAATCTTCAAAGGGCACATTGATTTGGATGACCAAGGTTATATCATCACCAAACATGATACAACGCAAACCAGCGTTCCCGGAATTTTTGCTGCCGGCGATGTCAAAAACCCGCGTTTCAGGCAGGCTGTCGTCGCCGCCGGTTCCGGCTGCATGGCCGCCATGGAAGCCGAAGCCTATTTATTGGAACAGAAGCTCAAATCTTAGAATTTATAGCCGCACAAAAGCTCGCAGGCCGACATGCACTTTTTGCCCTGCCGCTGAATTTTTCTCACCTCTAGCATCCCCTCGCCGCAGGCAATGCGGATATGTTTGCCGTCACAGATGATGCTTCCCGGACAGGCATCCGCTTTTTCATCCAGCGCATCGGCTTCAAGAATTTTAAAACGCTCGCCGCAATGTTCAAAATAGGTTGCCGGATACGGGTTAAACGCGCGGATTTTGCGTTCCAGAACTTTTGCCGGCTGCGCAAAGTCAAGCAGGCACTCGCTCTTGTCGATTTTGGCGGCATAAGTCACCAGGCTTTCATCCTGCGGTTCCGGCTTAATGTTGTCCAAATCATCCAAAACTTCAATCATCAGCTTTGCGCCGAGCTCGGACATTTCGTCATGCAAACTGCCGCCGGTGGTTTCCGGCGTTATGGCGATTTCGCCTTTCTTATACATGGCGCCGGCATCCAAAGCCTCTACCACCTGCATAATCGTAATGCCGTTTTTATCATCGCCGGCTTCAATCGAACGCTGAATCGGCGCCGCGCCGCGCCAACGCGGCAGAAGCGAACCGTGCACATTCAGGCAGCCTTTGGGAAAAGCCTCAATAACCGCTTTCGGCAAAATCAGCCCGTACGCCGCCACAATCGCGATATCGGCATTGAGCGCAGCAAATTTCTGCTGCTCTTCCTCTTTGCGCAGCGACTTGGGCGTGCGCACCTCAATCCCTTTGCTTTCGGCAAACTGCTGCACCGGCGATTTCTGAACTTTCTGCCCCCTGCCCGCTTCTTTCGGCGCCTGGCAATAAACGCAGACAACCTCATGCTTTTCGCACAGGGCTTTTAATGTCGGCACGGCAAAATCCGGCGTTCCCATAAAAACGATTTTCATTATTTCCGTTCTCTTTCTTTGCGTAATTTCTCAAGTTTTTTCAAGAGCATCTGCCGTTTCAGGCGGCTGATTTTATCAATATACAAAATACCGTCCAAATGGTCGAGTTCATGCTGCGCGGCAACGGCCAAAAAGTCTTCGGCCAGCATTTCGCATTCATTGCCGTGGTAATCCAGATAACGGATTTTGACGCTGGCCGGGCGCTCGACCTCGGCGCGCATTTCCGGCACGGACAAGCAGCCCTCTTCGCAGACTTCGGTTTCATCAGATGACCAGACAATCTCCGGATTAGCCAGATACAGCGGCGACGGCTCCTCGCCCTCATGGGCAATATCGATAACCACCACGCGCTTGGAAACCCCGACCTGCGGCGCAGCCAAACCGCAGCCATTTTCGGCATACATCGTTTCCAGCATATCGTCAAACAGCTGCCGCAGCTCATCATCCACTCCGGCGACTTTTTCGGCCTTTTGTTTCAAGACCGGATGCGGATATTCATATACTTTCAATTTCGCCATTTAGTATTCCCTCAATCACAGCAATTTGCGCCAGCCAAACGAACTTTTCAGCGAAGTGCCTTGGCTATTGTGTCAAGCAAAGCATTCACCATTTTCGGCTCGTTCTTGGAAAAGAACGCATAAGCCAAATCGACATATTCTTTGACAATGACGGCGGCATCGACATCGGTGGTGTGCGCCAGTTCATAAGCGGCGCAAAGCAAAAGCGCGCGCAATGTGCCGTCAAAACGTTCAAAAGACCAGCCTTCGCGCAGATAATGCGCCAGAGATTTCTCAAGTTCTTCTTTGTCGGCATGGACATTTTTAGTCAGGTTGCTGAAATAAGCTTTGTCCATATCTTCAACGCGGACAAGCTCTTCTTTTTCCTCCCAGCCGTCATTTTCTTCTTCAATGACATACCTTCCGACTTCGCCGTTGACAAAGTCTTTAATCACCTCGTCAACCGGCAGCTGTCCGTATTCAATCATATAGGTAGCCTGCACGGCTGCCAGCCGTGCCGCCGATTTCATCCTGATTTTTTCCGAAACAAAACTTCCCATTATTCGTCCTCTCCCCGGGGTTTAGCCAATTTATCAATAGTTTCCACAAATTCTTCAAAGTCTTTGACCTCGCGAAAATCGCGGTAAACCGAAGCAAAACGGATATACGCGATATGGTCGAGGTTTGCCAGTGTTTCCATGACATATTCACCGATTTGGGTCGACGGAATTTCCGTCTCGCCCGAACTTTCCAGCCGCCGCTGGATAGCCGTAACGATTTTTTCCACCCTTTCGCTGCTGACCGGGCGCTTACGCACCGCCAGATATATCGAACGGGCAAGCTTGTCGCGGTCAAAATTCACCCTGTCGCCGTTTTTCTTAACGACAATCAAATCGCGCAGCTGCACGCGTTCAAACGTTGTAAAACGCGAGCCGCATTCCGCGCATTCGCGGCGGCGGCGGATAGCCGTCGAGTCATCCGTTTCGCGCGAATCTTTAACCTGAGTGTCTTCACACCCGCAAAATGGGCACTTCATATCCGGTTTATTTTCCTTTTTCCAACAGGCGGTCAGTCACCTGATACAGTTTTGAAGAATATCTGGCTCCCTTTATAAGGACAATATCTTTATTTTGCAACAGCTTATTTAACAAAAACTCGTCCAAACCTTCCTTATTTTCAAAATAATACTGTTCTTTGCCTGCGGGAATTTGCGCCAGCATGTCTTTCATTTCCGGACAGACGCCGACCACCACGTCGACGGAACTATTTGCCACGGTCTGCCCGATTTCGATATGCCGAGCTTTGGAAGTATCGCCGAGTTCGGCCATTTTGCCGAGCACCACGATTTTGCGTCCCGGCACAGTCATCTTGTCCAGCGTTTCGATGGCGATTTTCATAGCCTCCGGCTGCCCGGAATAGCTGTCGTCAATCAGGGTGTAGGTTCCGCCGCCCGGCAGCTTCAACTCATGTTTGGCGCCGCGTCCGGCCAAAGCTTTGAAGCCTGCCAAATCTTCAGCTGTTTGTTTAGTATCGAGACCTAATGCGTTGATAAGACTTAGAACACACCATGCGTTATAATAGTTATGCTCACCTTCGTCTGCCAGTTTCAGCGGCACATCCGGGTGACTGTTTTTGCCGAATTTAACAACCTTTGCACCGTTTTCGAGCGCTCTTTTTTCAAGCAGCTCCGCAAAATTGGTATCCTCGTTAATCAAAGCCAGCCCGCCTTTTTTGAGCGACTTGAAAATTTCGGCTTTGGCTTCGGCAATTCCCTCAAAATTCGGGAAAAATTCGATATGCATCGGATAAACGTTGGTAATGACGGCAACATCGGGCTGGACGTAGGAAACCAGCTCTTCGATTTCGCCTTTGGCGCTCATACCCATTTCGACAATTGCATAATCGGCGTCCATATCCATCTCGCACAACGTAATCGGCACGCCGACGTTGTTATTATGGTTGCCGCTGGTCGCATAAGTCTTGCCGAAACGGCTCAACGCAAACTTGATTTCTTCTTTGGTGGTGGTTTTTCCGGCCGATCCGGTCAGGCCGATAACCAGCCCCTTAAAACGCGAACGGTTGTAAGCGCCGATTTTGCCATATGCCTGCAAAGAATTCGGCACCACAATCTGGCGTTCCGCCGGCGCGCCCTCAACCAGTCGCTCAACAATCGCCAAAGCCGCGCCTTTGTTCAAAACTTCGGGCACAAAGTCATGCGCGTCAAACTTTTCGCCCTTAACGGCAATAAACAAATCGCCTTTTTGAACTTTGCGGCTGTCGGTTGTAATATTGGCAATATCGGCGTCAGCCACCGGCTGCGCGCATCCTAAAATCTCACATAATTTTGCAGATGAAATCGCTTGCATTTCTCGTCCTCCTGAATTTTTGCATTTATTGTAGAATGCAAATATAAATATTTTATTTATTTTTGTTGATTTCCGTACAGAAAGCTGTTAATTATTGATACATCAAATACTTACCTTTATTAACTTATTGTCTCACTTAAAACCAACAGACTCATGAAAAAGATTTTGGTTACAGTCCTTCTTGCCGCAGCTGTCGCAGGATGTGACAATTTTCAATCTGAAGTAGTTCCTATCGAAGGGACAACGCTCAAAACCTTTACGGCCAAAAGCAACAATCCGGAAATTCCCGTTGTCGGCGTCAAAAACGCGGCTGACAGCATCATCGTTCCGGCTCGCTTCGTGAAGGTTACGCTCGTCAACAACTGCCTGCTCGCTGTCAACGGCAAAAAAGCCGCCGTATTCGACCTCGCCGGCAAACAGCTGCTCGAACCAACCGAAGGCGTCATTGTCGAAAACGGCAGTTTTAAGTATGCTTTCGGCGGCCAGTGGAACTATCTGCATCCCGGCAGCGGCCTGACTTTCAGCTCTGATGAAGACGGCGGCGTCATGTTCACGGCTCGCGAGGTCTTCGTCAAACGGCAAGGCCTGTACGGTGTCAAAGCCTATGCCGAAGGAAAGGATGTCATCCCCTGTGAATACGAAAGCATCTGCGTCGTCAGCCAAAAAGACAGCGAACTTTACGCTTACCTCTGCAAAGTCAAAGGCAAAGCCCAATGGAAGCTCATCGGTTCCGACGGCAAAGTACAAAAGACGCTTTATAAGCAGGCGGTAACCCGTATGAAAAACGATGCCCAAAAAATCGGTTCCGGCTGGGGCGATGACAAACTCGGCGGCATCACGGTCAACCGAATTAAGGCTTATTAGCACCCGGCCCAATTATTCTCATTTCAAAAGAACGCAGCTCTCCGGCTGCGTTTTTTTGTGCGCGCCCCCGCCCGTGAGGATATCGCATACCTGCCGTTACAGGTCATCCTCGTGCCCCTCACTTTCTGTGTCATCCTCGGGCACGGCGCCCTTCTCCCTAACCGTCATCCTTGTGCCCGAGCGCTCTTTCTGTTCTGTCATCCTCGGGCACTCTTTTGTTTTTCGTCATCCTCAAGCCCTCTCCTCTTTCGTCATCCTCGGGCGGCATGAAATGCCTGACCCGAGGATCCAAAAGAATAACACTGCCTTATTGTGGATTCTCGGGTCAGGGACTACGTCCCGCCCGAGAATGACATTCTTATCTTACTATCATCCTCATGCAAAAACATTATCCCTTCTTACCGTCATCCTCGGGCACGGCGCCCTTCTCCCTAACCGTCATCCTCGTGCCCGAGCGCTCTTTCTGTTCTGTCATCCTCGGGCACGGCGGCCTTTTCCCTAACCGTCATCCTTGTGCCCGAGCGCTCTTTCTGTTCTGTCATCCTCGGGCTTGACCCGAGGATCCAAATCAAATATTATACAAACATGAAAAAAATGTATGTTTACATAATGTCCAACAAACCAAACGGCACAATCTACATCGGCGTAACCAATGATTTAATCCGCCGGGTTTACGAACATAAAAATAAACTAATTAAAGGATTTACCAGCCAATATGACCTAAACAGGCTGGTTTATTATGAAATATATGAAAATGAAATTGCGGCAATTCAAAGAGAAAAAAATTTAAAACATTATATCCGAAAATGGAAAATAGATATCATAAACAAATTTAATCCTGAATGGAAAGATTTGTACCAAGAAATAATCAAATAGCAATTGTTATATTGTTTTGGATTCTCGGGTCAGGGACTGCGTCCCGCCCGAGAATGACCCGCAACGGCGGGTGCGCGGCACAAAAAAGCCGGAATGACATAAAAAAACAAAGCCCGAGAATGACATAAAGAAAAAACGTCCGGGAATGCCAAAGAAAAGCCCCTAAAACAAATCACAAATGCAAGGTTTGGAGAATGGTTCAGATAAAGTGAAAATAAGAAGAGAGGAAATCCTAGTGTACAAAAAAGTACATACGGCCGAAAGAAAAAGCGCACGATTGCGCTTTTTCTGAGGAGACGCAATGAAACTTGATTTCGCAACGGCTGCGACAGCAACCGCTGCGAAATATAGTCGGAATTGATTCTCTCTTTCGCAATTTTCGCTTTAGATGAGGCGTTATACGAACCTTGCCCTTAGAACAGTTTCAACACGCCCTGGCTCGCCTGATTGGCTAATGACAACGCATTAACCGCCAGCTCCTGCCTGGTTTGCAAGGCCAACATGTTGGCACTTTCCTCGTTCATATCGGCCAGAACGAGCATGTCCGCCCCTTCGGTCAGGACATTAATGAGGTTTTCGGTAAAATCCTGCCGGGTTGTGACAATACTGTAATTGCTGCCGAGTTCCGCCGAGAACGAACGCAGCGTTGACACTGCGGCCGAGAGTTCTTTAACCGATTGCAATATCCCCTCTTTTTCCGCCCAGTCAGCCAGCGTCAGCCCCACAGCGGCGGAAGACATATCTTTCCCCAGCACTGTGGCCGAACTGCTGCCGTCCTCGTTAAAACGGACGTTCAGCGCGTCATTATGCAGCAGATTAACGCCCTTATAGGTACTGTCGTTGATAATCGAGTCATATTGATTCAATATCTCGTTATACTGGTCTTGAAAAGTTCCGGCTTCCACCTGCGCATAAGCCGCGTTTAAGGTCTGGACATCGACCACCTGCGCTTTCGGGTTCATGGCCAGCACCCACTCCCAATCGGAGAAATTTTCTATTCCCTCAATATCTTTGTATATATTGCTGCCCGTTGACCATCTGGTTGTCGACACGCTGCCGCCGTATGGGTTGTCCGGGTCAAAATTGCCGACGGCAGTCTGCGAATTAAAAGTCAGGTCTTTGAGGTTCATAATCTTGACCGAACCGTCTTTCAAAACCTCGGTGACAACGCCGACAGCCGTCTTTCCGGCTGCGGCTGCCGCGGCATAATCATCGGCCGAGCCATAGGTTTTGTCATCATACATAACATCGCCGATTTTTGGGGCGGCTGCGCCGCCCGCACCGCCTTCGGCGGAAAGGGTTGAAGGGTCAAAGCAATTTTCTACAAGCTGGAAACTACGGACGGCGTTATTGATATTCTTACCGCCGTAGCCCCGGGTGCCATTAGTCATATCGAGTAGCCAAGAACTATTACTATCATACTCGGAAGACGACCAATAATAGCCGTTGCTTAAAGTTGAAGCAATACTTTTACCATCCGCGCCGGTAAAGCCCGAAAGTTTTGAAAGGGCGGCATTAATCACCTTTTTATTGTCCCCGACGGCACCGCTGTTGCCCCAAAAGCCGCCGGTGATTTTATCATTGTCAAAGCCATAGACGTTCATCAGCTCGCCGATGCTCGGCAGATACCATTTTCCCTGCCCAAACTCACCGTTTTTATCGCCGACATAAAACTGGTTGGCTGCTGATGCCGCCAGTCCTTCGCCGCCGATTTCGGCAAGAATGGCATCCGTATTCGCCTTGCCCGTAAACAATGAGCTGTTTGTGTCAACCGAACCGCCGACAGCATGCCCTTCAAAGCCGTTAACCGTGCCCAAAATGCCATAGGCGCGCCCGCCCTCGGCCGTCATGCCGATTTTGTCGACAGTCACCTTATTCGACTGCGAGCCAATCGCCGCCATAAGCGTATGCTCCGCGCCCGAAAAAGCCACATTGACATTGCTGATGCTGCTTGTGCCCCAAACATAAGCGCCGATAAGCTGTTCGGCACTGCCGTTTAATCTAAAATTCACGTTCTCAACCGTGCCGCCGCCGTGCAGTTCCACGCCATGCCCGGCGCTCTTGACGCCATTCAGCGTTATCTCGACATTGCGAACCGTCGTATTGGCTCCGTCAGAATAGATTCCGCGCGTATACCAGCCGTTTTTTCCATAATTGTTTTCAATCTGCATATTCTCGAAGGTCACGTCCGAGCCGCGGTTTAAAATGCAGCCGGACTGCATCGTCACCTTATGCCCGCCGCCGTTAATGACGACATTTTTACCCTTAAAATCCAGATTGCCCGAAAAACTGACATCTTCGGTAAACACGACCTTCGCGCCGTCCGTATTCAGCAATGCAACAACGTCAGCCTGCGACATTTTGGAATCTACCGCCGTATAACCTTCGGCTATCAGCGCGGCAACATCAGTGTCATATTCAATCTCAACCTGATGCGGTATCATCTGCGCTTCCGTCAGCGTCTGCTCTGTGACCGCGCGCATCTGTTCCAGCATCCCGGCGGCGCTCTCAATGCCTTCATTCGCTGCCTTAATCGTCTGCACCGCCTGCCCCATACTGTCAAGAAGCGCATTTAAATCTTTCGCACGGTTGTCCAGCGAGCGCGCCGTATAATACGAACTCGGATTGTCTATCGCCGTGTTCACCTTTTTGCCTGTCGACAAACGGTTTTGCGTGTCCGATACATGACGGCTGATATTTTGTAAACTTGATAAATTGCTGCGCATACTTGCGGTTAAGCTGATTTTTGTCGTCATAATTCACCTCTATAAGTATAACTACAATCAACCGTCCCGCTTTGCCACATTTTTCAGAATTTTACCCACAATTTACTACAATTAATGGCGGATGTTACCAATCCGCCATTAGTGAGTTTATTAGATTTTTATTATTCTATCTTTCGAACACCGTCATCCTCGTGCCCTTTTTATTTTCCTGTCATCCTCGGGCACTCTTTTGTTTTTCGTCATCCTCAAGCCCTCTCCTCTTTCGTCATCCTCGGACGGCATGAAATGCCTGACCCGAGGATCCAAAAGGAACTTACTGCCTTATCGTGGATTCTCGGGTCAAGCCCGAGAATGACATAAGAAACAAAACCGCCCGAGAATGACTATAAAGAAGAAAACCCAGCCCGAGAATGACCCGCACGGCGGGTACACGGCACAAAAAAAACCGAAAATGGCACAAGAAAGAATACGAAGCACAATCTAGTATATCGGAAAACGTCTGCACAAGGCGACAACCTTCTCCGCCGTCCGGGCAATGACGGCCTCGGCATTCCCGGCAGATACGGCGTCAACAACATCCGCAATCCAATTGCCGATTTGCTCAAACTCCGCCTCTTTAAATCCGCGGGTGGTTCCGGCCGGCGTACCGACACGAATGCCCGAAGTAATTTTCGGCGGCATCGGGTCAAACGGAATGGCATTTTTATTACAGGTGATGTGCGCCTTGTCCAGAGCATCGGCAATCACGTCGCCGGTTACGTTTTTGGGGCGCAAATCAACCAGCAGCAAATGCGTGTCTGTTCCGCCGGAAACCAGGTTCAGCCCGCGTGCTTTGAGCGTCTCGCCGAGAACTTTGGCATTTCTGACCACCTGCGCCGCATATTCCTTAAACTGTGGGGTCAAATCTTCCTTAAAGCAGACGGCTTTCCCGGCAATCACATGCATCAGCGGACCGCCTTGGCTTCCCGGAAAAATTGCCGAATTAATTTTCTTTGCCAAATCCTCGCGGTTGGTCAAAATCATGCCGCCGCGCGGGCCGCGCAAAGTCTTATGCGTGGTCGTTGTGACAACGTCTGCCCATTGCAGCGGATTCGGATGCGCGCCGCCGGCAACCAGGCCGGCAAAATGCGCCATGTCAACCATCAGATAAGCGCCGCAGGCATCGGCAATTTTCCGAAAACGCGCAAAATCTATCTGCCGCGGATAAGCCGACCCGCCGGCAATAATAAGTTTCGGCTTATTCTCAAGCGCCAGTTTTTCCACCTGCTCATAATCAATCAGACCGGTATCTTCTTTGACGCCGTAGGCAACAGCATTCAGCCACTTGCCCGAAATCGAAACCTTTGAGCCATGGGTCAAGTGCCCGCCGGCATCAAGGCTCATACCCATAATCGTGTCATGCGGCTGCAATAAAGCCAGATAAACCGCCGTATTGGCCTGGCTGCCGGAATGCGGCTGAACATTGGCAAAGGCACAGCCAAACAATTTTTTGGCACGCTCGATTGCCAGATTCTCAACCACATCGACAAACTCGCAGCCGTGATAATAGCGGCGCCCGGGATAACCTTCGGCATATTTGTTGGTCAGAATAGACCCCTGGGCTTCCATCACTGCCTTGGATACGATATTTTCCGAAGCAATGAGTTCAATCTGTTCCTGCTGGCGTTTCAGCTCGCAGTTAACCGCGTCAAAAATTTCTTTGTCTTCCTGTTGTAAATCTGCCGTAAAATCCATTTTATTCTCCTATCGTATCCAGCTCATCGATTCGTCTTTGATGGCGCCCGCCCTCAAAAGACGCATTCATAAAAGTTTGCAAATATTGCAGCACGTCTTCGGGCTTCTGGGTTCTGCCGCCGAAAACCACAACATTGGCATTATTATGCTCGCGCGCCAAATGCGCGACATCGTTATTATAAAGCAGCGCGGCGCGGATTCCCTTATGGCGGTTGGCGGCAATCGAAATTCCGATTCCCGTGCCGCAGATAAGAATGCCGAACTCGGACTTGCCGTCAAGCACATGCCGGCACAGGGCATCGGCAATCAGCGGATAATCGCATGATTCTTCGCTGTGCGTTCCCAAATCTTCAAGCATAATGCCTTGATTTGCAAAGTGATTTATCAGATATTCCTTAAGCGCAAAACCGCCGTGATCCGAAGCTATCGCAATTGTCATAAACCGCTCCTTTCCTGCAGAAATTCAAACTTTCGCTATCATATAACAAAGTTGTGATAAAAAAACATATTTTTTAAAAAAATCTATTGACGTGGGAAAAAATTATTGTATATATAGAGGCACCGATTGAGAGACGGTAACCAGTTGGCCGGTTGGCAGAGTGGCTCATGCAGAGGACTGCAAATCCTTGTACATCGGTTCAATTCCGGTACCGGCCTCCAAAAGTATTTACCGTATTCCGGCTTAGCTCAGCGGTAGAGCAATCGGCTGTTAACCGATTGGTCGCCTGTTCGAATCAGGCAGCCGGAGCCAATAAAAAAAGCACCCTTTCACGGGTGCTTTTTTTTATTGGCTTTTGCTCTCCTGTTGGACAGGCGAAGCCTGTGAAAAATCAGCTCGAGGACAAAATCAACCGCTGCTCCGGTTGATTTTGCCGCAAGAGACATAAGCCTGCTTATTGAGCAAGCGAAATGTAAATGAGCGCTGCAAAATTAGCAGGCAAGTGACCGACGCGCGGTTAGCGAGTGCCCCAAAGCACGAGCTTACCAAGCTAGAAGCCGGAGCCAATAAAAGATCTGCTTTATGCAGGTCTTTTTTTTGGCTCCTTGCCTGCCTGTTGGACAGGCGAAGCCCGAGAATGACACAAGAAAAAAACGGCACCGGCGAGCAGAGGCTCGAACGAACTTTGTGAGAGAGCGCCTCGGATGACAGCTTGGTGAACGCTCCCGCCGCTGCGGGTCATCCTCGGGCGGGACGCAGTCCCTGACCCGAGGATCCAAAAGAATATCCTGCCTTATTATGGATTCTCGGGTCAAGCCCGAGAATGACATAAAGAAAGAAAACCTCACCCGAGAATGACATTTTCCTCTTCCCCTAATCCCGTACCCCCGCCGCTCCCTCTTTTATGCCGGGCACCAACCGAGCACCCCCAACCTTCCGCCTCCCCCAAAAACGATTATTATCCCACTTGATTTTAGACAAAATTGTGGTAATATGATTATGTTATTGTTTCTCAAAGGAGAGTATAGTTGAGCGACACTTATGAACCCGCCAGAACCGCAAACGGCAAACCCAGTTATGAAGCCGAAATGCTATGGGACACTTATCATTCATGCAAAGAAAAACTGGCCAATCCGCAGCTGGATCAGGCCGAACGTAAAGCTCTTGAATTTTACGTTGAACAAATCCGCGGCATCCAGCCCTGCGCCGATGAAAACAAATTCCACAAACCCGGCAGAGGCATCGGCGGCACCGGCGATACGGAAATTATCAAGCCTTATGTTGTCCGCGATCACAAAACCAACCGTCCCCTGCTCCGGCATGACGGTTCTCCGCTCACCATCCAATGCCGTTTCCGCGATGTCGCGCGTTACCTGTATACAATTAAAAGCCAAAAGGCTGAATCTTTGAATATGGTTGACGGCGTCAGGGCTTTATCCGTCACGGACCAGCTCCAATATCAAAAAGCCGATCCTTACGCCTATGCTTACCGCAACTTATCCAAAGGATCTTCATTTTCCAAATAGCAACAGGTCATAAATCCGGGAACGTTTGCTCATTTCATCTTCAAGAATTTCCGGCGTATAGTCCTGCTCAATTAAAGTTGGCAGTGCCGCAAATAATGACACGCCCAGCCCCAGTCTGCGCCCGCGGATGTGCATGCCCAGAGCTTCGACTATCGTGGGATACATGTCAAAAGAGCTGAATTGGCGATATTTGGAACGCAGCAGCGGTTTATCAGCATTAATAAACACGTTCATAACCCGACGTTTAATATCTTTGCCGTTTTCATAAATGTCATCATTCATGACCAAATGGTCACCGACCAGAATAACAGTTGTATTCTCATAAAACGGCTGTTGCTGAATCCAGCGGATAAAAGCGGCAACTTTGGCGTCGGAGCATTTATAGACGTTTTTATACCGTTCGGCAAATTCCGGTTTGCAGTTCTTTTCATCGGCAAATTCCCAGCCGCCGTGCGTATCCATCGTCATCAAGGTCAAAGCAAACGGCTGTTTTTTTTGCGCCAGTTGTTGCAACTGTTCCTTGGCGTCTTCCAAAAAAGGCCCGTCGCGCAGTATCCGCCGCCGCACCGGGTCGGCCTCATCGGACAGCCGATATTTTTTCTTAAAATATTCCCAGCTCAAAACCCGGACATTTCCGTGAGTACTCCAGAAACGGTCTACGCCCGCATAGGATTTTTCCATTCCGGTCATAAATACCTGATTATATCCGGCGTCAGCCAATATGTCTGATAAGCACCATGCTTTGGGAAGATAGCCGTGTTTCGGCAGAAATTTGTTATGCTTGACAATCGGCAGATGCAGAGGTATGCCGCAAGTTTGTGAAACCAATCCCGCCTGTGTCCACTGCGTGCCGTCCACCGCAATCATGCCGCCGATATCATCATCGCCGCTGAAGTTGATATTTTCTTCCGCCAGTTTCCGCATCTCCGGCATGAAGTCGTCTTTGAAAAATTCCCGGTTATTTTTGTTCAGATATGTTGCTTCAAATGATTCTGCAAAAATCAGCACCAGATTACGCTTTTGTTTGGGAAACAATATTTCGGCGTTTTTCGGGTTGACCCAGTTTTCTTCATAAAAATCCGAAAAGACGTTTCTGGCCTGATAATCCTCAATAATCTCGGCATAATCTATCCGATAGGCCACAAAACCCAAAACCGCGGCCAGATAAACAAGCGATAATTTGAGCGCGTGCCGACGTACCCAGACAGCCAACTTTTCCCACACCGCCCAGCGGTATTGTTTCAGCCCGAAAAGAATATAAAGAACAGCCAACAGAATAACCGATACCATCAGCGTGTTTTCTAAAAAGCTTTTCAAAAGACGGGTTTCGCTGTCCAGCGATATATTCATATGAAACAAAATCTGTTCGTAGGTTATATCCCCGAACTTGCGATTAATCCAGTGCGTTGACATGCCCAGCATCGTCGCCGCAAAAATAATAACCAGCGCCGCCATTATCCCAACAGATTCCCGGAAATGGCCACATCGGAAGCCGCCAAATCGACAAATTCGATGTTTACAAAACGCGCCTCCGTATCCAAACGGCTGACAACCAAGTCCGTCAGCTTGCGTGCCAAACCGGCTTTGTCGGCAAAACCGATTGATTTCATCTCAATCAGCGCGCCCTTATTTTCAACACTTCCGCCAAAAGCCATGTTCTGCCCTGCCCGCACCGTCACAACCACATAATCAACCGGCTTGCCCAGCGTTTCAGCCACCAGTCTGGCCGCATCTTCAGCCAGATGTTTGTCTTTATTGTCCGCATTCGTATTAATCGTCAGAAAAGGCATCGGAAAAACTCCTTGTTTTTAAAAACTGCGCCCATTGTAACGATGTATAAAATATTTGCAACCACAAAAAAAAGAAGGAGAATAACTCCTTCTTTCAAATTTAATAAACGCTCAACAAACGATGAACACTCAAAGCAATCCCGCACCCCAGGAAAAATCCGGCAATCACTTCTTTGGGTGTATGCCCCAAAAGCTCTTTGAGCTGCGCCGATTTGGTCTTCATATTTGACTTGTAAAAATCTCTCAAAATCTGATTGAGCAGTTTGGCCATATCCCCGGCATCGCGCCGCAGCCCGGCCGCATCATGCATCACCACCAGCGCATAACCGGCGCTGACGGCAAAAATGAGCGAATCAAACCCGGCAATCAGCCCCGCCGATGTTGTCAGAGCACAAACCCCGGCACTGTGCGAACTTGGCATTCCGCCGGTTGTCGCCAGTTTCTCAAAGTCTATTTCTTTCATTTTCAGATAAAAAGTCAGAACTTTCAAAAACTGGGCAATAACAACGGCTGTCAAACCGCTGATAATAGCTTCAAAACCTGTATTAAGTATCATTTTAGTCCGTTTTCATAAACAACGGGCAGCCTCACCGGCTGCCCGCCTGTCAGTCCTTTATTCTTCGGTTTCGACATCCGGCTCTTCGACCGCCGCCTCGTCAGACATGTCGTCTGCATCGATAACGCTCTCGCCCAAAACCTCCGAACCGGTTTCTTCTTCCAGCTCGTCATCATCGCCGGCATCCGCATCCAGCCAGGTGACGGATACGACCTTTTCGCCTTCCGCCGTTCTGAACAGGATAACGCCCTGCGTTTTGCGACCGGCAATGCGAATGTCGCAAACCGGCATCCGGATAAGCTTGCCCGCGTCGGTAACCATCATAATCTGGTTGTCGTCTTCAATCGGGAACGAGCTGGCAATTTCTTTGTTGCGGGCAGACATTTCCATATTGGCAATACCCTGGCCGCCGCGCCCGGTCACGCGGTATTCGTACGAAGACGAACGCTTGCCGTATCCGGTCGTGGTAACAGACAAAATAAACTGCTCGTTTTCTTTCATCTGATTATAAACTTCACAGCTCATATTGCTGAAATCAGGCTGCTGGCCTTCGCATTCCATCCGTTTGAGGCGGAAGTATTCCTCACGCTCTTCGGTAGTTGCGTCACTGTGGTTCAAAATAGACATCGAGATGACTTCATCATCCGTTGCCAGCTTGATACCGCGCACGCCGGTCGAGTTTCTGCCCACAAAGACGCGGACATCGGTAACCGGGAAGCGGATGCACTTGCCGCTGCGCGCCGCCAGCATCACGTCATTGTTTTCGTGGCAGATGCGGACGTTAATCAGCTTGTCGCCGTCATCCAATTTCATGGCGATCTTGCCGTTCGACTGGACATTCACAAAATCCATCAGCGAGTTGCGGCGGACATTGCCCTGACTGGTCGCAAACATAATCGACATATCCTGACACTCAGCCTCATTCTCCGGCAGCTTCATAACCGTGGTAATCGTTTCGCCCGGATCCAGCGGCAGCAGGTTGACAAACGGCTTGCCCTTAGAGGTCGGCGACCCCAGCGGCAGTTTGTAAACTTTCATCTTATAGACATAGCCCAGCGACGAGAAGAACAGCACCGGCGTATGGGTCGAAGCCACAAACAGGCGAGTGACAAAATCTTCCTCTTTGGTCGCCATGCCGGACTTGCCTTTGCCGCCGCGTTTCTGCGCCTTATAGGCATTCAGCGGCACGCGTTTGATGTAACCGGCTTCGGTAACCGTCACAACCATATCTTCGCGCTGAATTAAAGATTCGATATCTGTATCATACTCAATATCCTCAATCTTCGAACGGCGCGGCGTTGCATATTCGTCCTTAATTTCAACCAGTTCGTCGCGCATAATCGTATACAGTTTTTCGCGTGAAGACAGAATGGACAGGCATTCCTTAATCTCGTCGCCGAGAGAAACCAGTTCTTCGTGAATCTTATCACGCTCCAAGCCTGTCAAACGTTGCAGTTTCAAATCCAAAATAGCGCGAGCCTGTGCTTCCGACAAACGGTAAGTTCCGTTTTCGACTTTGCGGTCAGGTTCGTCAATCAGCTGTACCAGCGCCTCGACATCTCCGGCAGGCCATGCTTTGGCAAGCAAAGCTTCTTTGGCTTCCTGCGGATTAGGCGACGTCCGGATTAAGTCAATAACCGGATCGATATTTTCAACTGCAATCGCCAGACCGACCAAAGTATGGGCGCGGTCACGCGCTTTGCCGAGTTCAAAAATCGTGCGGCGGCGGATGACTTCTTCGCGGAATTCAATAAAGGCGGCAATGATTTCCTTCAAATTCATCATCATCGGACGGCCGTTGTGAATAGCCAGCATATTCATACCGAAACTGGTTTGCAGCGAGGTATACTTGTAAAGCTGGTTCAAAACCACGTCAGCCTGAAAATCACGTTTGACCTCAATTACCACGCGGACGCCCTGACGGTCGGATTCATCGCGGATTTCCGAAATGCCCTCGATTTTCTTTTCTTTGACCAGCTCGGCAATACGCGTAATCATGGCGGCCTTGTTGACCTGATACGGAACTTCGTGGACAATAATCGCCTCTTTGTCCTTATGCAGTTCCTCAATGGTGCATTTGGCACGCATGACAACCGAACCGCGGCCGGTCAGATAAGCCGACTTGGCACCGGCATAACCGAGAATTAAACCGCCGGTCGGAAAATCCGGTCCCGGAACAATATTAATCATGTCTTCAATCGTGATGTCCGGATTGTCGATATAAGCGCAGCAGGCGTCAATCACTTCGCCGAGGTTGTGCGGCGGAATATTGGTTGCCATGCCGACGGCAATACCGTTGGCTCCGTTGACCAGCAGGTTCGGATACCGCGCCGGCAGAACCGAAGGCTCCTGCAAACTCTCGTCATAGTTTGGCATAAAATCGACGGTGTCTTTATCAATATCGTCAATCAAAGCATGCGCGACTTTGGCCAGACGCGCTTCGGTATAACGCATCGCCGCGGCGCTGTCGCCGTCCATCGAACCGAAGTTGCCCTGCCCGTCAATCAAAGGCACGCGCATCGAGAATGGCTGCGCCATGCGGACCATGGCTTCATAAACCGAAGAGTCGCCGTGCGGGTGGTATTTACCCAAAACGTCACCGACAATACGGGCTGATTTGCGGAACGGACGGTTGTAATCATAGCCGTTTTCATACGCCGAATAAATAATGCGGCGGTGCACCGGCTTCAAACCGTCGCGGACATCAGGAAGCGCGCGCGACACGATAACGCTCATCGCATAATCAAGATAAGAGCGGCGCATTTCTTCCGAAATTTCAATCGGCGAAATATCTTTGCCTTCGTCAATCGGATTGATTTCCAGTTCTTTGTTTTCTGTTTCTTCAGTCACTTTGATTAACCTTCATTAAAATTCAAACTGCCCGAATAATACCAGAACAACAAAAAGCGCGCTAACAAATTATCCGACTTATGCCCAGATAAAAACGCCGAATTCGTTTCTACGGGCAAAAAAACGGCCTTAAAATCGATTTTTGATTTTAAAGCCGGATAAAAAGTTAACAACGAATCAAAAAAAGCGTATTGTAGGCGCCTAACGCCCTTCTTTGCCGCCCAGACCGGCATTTCCGCCGTTTCCGCCTTTGTCATTGTTCATTTGCGCGCGCAGTTTGGTGAAACTTTGCGGTTCCTGATAACGGGAATAAGACAAAGTCACATTGCCGGAAGATGCGTAAAACCGCGCGTCCGGTTCAGGACTGAGCGCCGCGGTAGAATTGCTTTCTTTGGCATGCTCCTGCTCATGCTTAGTCAGTTTTTCCCCTGTCGGCGCACGAAACTGGACAAACATCAGAAAATTTGCACCGTCATTGATATCAGCCTGATTGTCGAGATTTTTTGCCATTTTAACCGGCATTTTATGATGCATATTGATTTCAAACGGTTTTTCAATCCCGTCAAATTTGGGATTATAATCGCCGCGCTGGCACATCGCTTCAACCCATTTTTCATAATACTCGCCGAAACCGTTTTTCTTAAAATCGCCGCTGACGGCGCGGTACACTTTGGCACATTCCTCTGCAAATTCACTGTAATTCGGATACTGCCCCTGAAAATAATCGCGCCAGGCGCTGGACATAACCATAAACTTATCTGTTTTAATTGTCTTAAGCTCTAAAGCTTTCAGCGCTTCCGACATATTTTTTCCCTTGTCCAGCTCTTCGGCAAAATGCTGCCCCATCGCCAGCATCATGCCAAACTTCTGAGCTTGTTTCTGATACGGCGACATAATGCCGGCATCGCCGCAGATATCACGAAAATAAGAAGGTCTGCCATTTTGGTTGGCGGCATTCCATTCGGTCTGCAAAACCCGTGCCGCATCAAAACTGTTCATCTCTGCAAACTCAGCCGAAGACAGGCCGCGGCTGCGCAGTTTCCGGGCAATCGCATCTGCCGCGGCTTTACCGTATGTATCTTCCGTAATTCTCAGCATATCGTCCAAATTCATCGCGCTGCCGGACTGTTTTTTCCGGCTTACGGTTTTGCCGGAAAGATTGTAACACTCGCCGTATTTTTGGATAAAATAATCGCTGTACTGCGTCGATCCGAACTGGTCTTTCGGCAGATAAAAACAACCGGCGGCCATACAGCGGAAAATGTGGTTGTCAGAACCAAAAGTGTTGGCCTGCTCTACCAGTGCGTTTTGCATATAGCGTTCCATAACCATATTCAAATTAAGATTCGAATTTTTACGCTGACGCTCTTCAAGTTTTTCAAGCAGAATTGCCTGCGCCGATTTGTACTCTGAACCGCGGTTCAGCAATTGATTTATCTGGCTGACCTTTTGGCAGATCAGCCGATCAAAATCAGCGCTTCCTTTTTGCCGTTCGTCAGCACACATATAATCGGCCAGAAGATTAAGATAAGAATCCGCCCAGCCGTTTTTTTCGCCGTTACGCCACAATTTACCGGAAAACCCGTCACTCCACCGGGTCATCTGCATAAATTCGTCGCGTTCCTCGTCTGCCGCCTTTTTCTTCTTATTTTTACTTTGGGGAAACAGCATATCTTCCAAACTGGCCGCCATACTTTCTTCGGACGAGTTAAAATACTCGCGCATATCCTGCTTCCATTCCAAAGCTTTGCTTTCCAGCTCGCTCATCTGATCCTTCGCAGCCAGATAAGCGTCAAGCTCCGCCTCGCGGCCGTCTTCAAAAAAATAGTCCGCAGCTTCCTTTTTGGCGCCGTCCGCGCATAGGGCCGCAGCTTTTTTGTATTCGTCGCTCCACTTGCGCAATTCAAGCAGCATGCCGATGATATAAAGCTTTCTCATTTGAGGGGTGATAACTGTTTCTGTGCTGCTCATTCGACAACTCCGTAATTTACTTATTTCTATAATACATAATTATTCTTGTAAAGGCAACAAATTTAGCCAAATTATACAAAAAATTAAATTATTGACAAAAATCATCAAATACGGTATATTTGCAGTCATGACAAACAATTACTATGTATGAAAAATAAAACACTGAAAAAGAGACCCAATTTCTTCAGCAAGAAATTCGTCTCAAAAGCATTTAACATTCCCGCCTGCAAAGTCGGAAAATGGGGCATTCTCAAGACCAGCGAAGGCTGTTCTCCCTGCCTCATAATTAAAGGCAGCCGGAATGTTGTTGACATCATCAAAGGAGAATTCAAATCCTGTCTGCAAATGAGCTGGACCAAAGTTTACGCCGCTCCCGCCGAAATCAGCCAGAAAAACGGTGTCATTACCTTTTCTGCGCAGATTAACGGCGAAGACGCCTCCGTCGAGTTCAAAAAACAGGATTTGGAAGAAATCTATTCACGCCGGGTTTACCTGCCCGACACGGATAAAAAAGTTTTCTTCTGACTTCTCCTCTCTTATCAAAAACGGAGCTTCCGCCTCACCGGCCGAAACTCCGTTTTTGTTTGGATAAAAGTTATTTTTAAAACTCAGATAGCGTGTGTGAATAATAAGAAATAAGGAAAGCCGGGCGGCCTAGTGTACAATGAAGTACATGACCGACCGGCTTATCCGTAATTTCTGTATTAGTCACCAGCTAGATGAGTTTTAGAATGGGATATCGTCATCCAAATCCGCTGCAGGAGCAGCCGCTGCGCCGCCGGCCGGTGCAGAATCCCAGCCGGAAGATGACGAAGTCGAAAAGACATCGTTGCCGCCGGCCGGAACGCCGTCGCCTTTGGCGTCAAGCAGAACCAGCGCACCGCTGAAGTTTTGCAGAACAACTTCGGTCGTATATCTTTCCTGCCCGCTGTTATCTTCCCATTTACGGGTTTGCAGCTGGCCTTCCAGATAAACTTTGGAACCTTTGCGCAGATAACGCTCGGCAATATCCGCCAGCTGCGGATTGAAGATAACCACGCGGTGCCATTCGGTGCGGTCTTTGCGTTCTCCCGAAAGTTTGTCTTTCCATGTGTCAGACGTCGCGACATTCAGATTGACAATCTTACCGCCGCTCTGCGTATTGCTGACTTTCGGATCAGCTCCCAGATTTCCGACCAAAATAACTTTATTAATGCTTCCAGCCATTTTTCATTTACCTTATGCTATCGTTAAAACTTTTTTCAATATACATTTATATTTTTCAGATTAAAACCAAAATCAATAAACCTGTGTATATTCTCCGCCGCGGAAGCCATACACGCCGTAAGGAGCCGGTTTGTCCGGATTTCCCTTTTCAAACTTCACGTTTCCCCACGGCAGGCTGATTTTTCCGGCTGATGCAGCCGCGGCAACCGCCTTGTAATTAAACGACTTGCCTGCCGCAACCAGATTTTTCCACAGATTAACGCTCAGATAGCCGTAAACGCCCAGCCCGCGCGGTTCGCGCCCTTGCAGCCGCAGGTGCACCAGCGTTTCGGCAAACTGCGGGTTGTCTTTGAGATTTTCCAATGCCAGAAAATGAAGGCCGTCTTGCCCGGCATCGACAATATCGGTGTAATTTTCGCGCAAGCCGTAACGGTCGGTAAAAACGGGCGTGCCGTTTCTCATCTCGCCGATTTCCCGCGTCAGTTTGGCTGTTTCCTTGGAATCGCCCAAAATATAGACGACTTGGTTGTTGAGCAAAATCTCGCGCGCCATTTGCGTATAATCTTTGCCGTAATTGGCAAAGTTATAGCTTGTCAGCCGGTTTGACAAACCCTGATCGGCAAACCTTTTTTGGACGGCTGCGGCAATTTCTACGGCAAACCGCAAGCGGCCGTCATAAACGAGCGCGGTATTCCGATTAAGAAATTTAAGCTTGTAATAGTCAAAAAATTCATTGGCCTGCTCTGTGCTGCATCCCGATAATTTCAAAAGCCCGTCCTGAAGCACGGCCGATTTCTCGCCGTCTAGCGGCAACGGGATAATCTGCATGATTTGCGCCTGCGCATAAATTTCCGCCACTTTTGCAAACTGGTTGTGGCAATACGGCCCGATAACAAGATTCATCTTGTCTTCGGCCGATGTATTAACCGCCATCATCTGCGCCATCGACACATTAAAACGATCGTCGCACTGGTCGTCTACCTCAATCAGGTTAATTTTCTGCCCCAGCAGCCCGCCCTGGGCATTGATTTCGGATACGGCCGTGCGCACGCCGTCCGTCAAATCGCGGGCGGCGTCGCTGAAATCCCCGCTTTTCGGAGCAATCACGGCAATATTAACTGCGGCTTCCGTTGTTTTGGCAAAACACAATCCCAAAACCAGCGCAATTACAATTTTTTTAATCATAAAAAACAATACAGTCGTTAAAGATTAGGCGCATACTATCACTCCTTTTTGATTTTGCAAGTTTTTTATTGAAACAGCCCGTTGATTATACCCGTTTTTGTTATTGCTATTCACAACAAAATCAGCTATATTGGGCGGCCGAGGAGAAAGAACAAATGAGCAACGATTATATCGAAATTAAGGGTGCGCGCGAACATAACCTCAAGAATGTCAGCATCAGCATTCCCAAAAACAAGCTGACCGTCATCACCGGGCTTTCCGGCTCGGGCAAATCTTCGCTTGCCTTTGATACGATTTATGCCGAAGGCCAGCGCCGCTATGTCGAAAGCCTGTCTTCTTATGCCCGCCAGTTCCTCGATTTGATGAAAAAACCGGACGTCGACTCGCTTGAAGGCTTGTCGCCGGCCATTTCTATCGAACAAAAGACGACCTCGCACAATCCGCGCTCGACTGTCGGCACCGTCACCGAAATTTATGACTACATGCGCCTGCTCTGGGCCCGCGCCGGCACACCCTACTCTCCCGCTACCGGGCTGCCGATTGAATCGCAGACCGTTTCGCAAATGGTCGACCGCATGCTCGAAATGCCCGAAGGCACCAAACTCCTGCTGCTGGCACCGATTGCCCGCGGCAAAAAAGGCGAATTCAGAAAGGAAATAGAAAGCCTGCAAAAGCGCGGCTACCAGCGCTTAAAAATCGACGGTCAGATTTATGATATTGAAGAAGCCCCCGAACTCAACAAAAACCAAAAACATGACATTGAAGTCGTGATTGACCGCGTCGTCATCAAGGAAGGCTTGGCCGAACGCCTCGCCCAATCCGCCGAAACCGCGCTTGGTTTAAGCGAAGGCCTGCTGTTTGCCGAAAACGCTTCCACCGGCGAACGCACCACTTTTTCTTCCAAATTTGCCTGTCCGGTTTCCGGTTTTACGATTGAAGAAATCGAACCCCGCCTGTTTTCGTTTAACAATCCTTTCGGCGCCTGTCCGCATTGCGACGGCATCGGCGCCAAACTCTATATGGATCCGCTTTTGGTCGTGCCCAATCCCAACCTCTCAATCGCCAAAGGCGCAATTGCCCCGTGGTACAACCGCCGCCACGGATTTTATACCGATACGCTGGCCTCTCTGTGCCGCCATCTGCGCATTTCGGAGGACACGCCGTGGAAAGATTTGCCCGAACATGCCAAAGACTTTATTCTTTACGGCTCCAAAGGCGAAGCCGTGCCGATGCGCTTTTCGCACTTTCAGACGTACAAGTCGTTTGAAGGCGTTATTCCCAATATGGAACGCCGCTTTCTGGAAACGGAATCCATGGCTTCGCGCGAAGAACTGGCGCGTTACCAATCGGCCGCCCCCTGCGAAGTCTGCGGCGGCAAACGTCTCAAGCCCGAAGCTCTGGCTGTTAAAATCGGCGGGCTCGATATTATAGAGGCTTCCGAATTGTCCATCAAAAAAGCATTGGTCTGGTTCCGCGGCATCGGACCGACCCTTTCGCCCAAAAAACAGGAAATCGCAGCCAAAATTCTCAAAGAAATCATCGAGCGTCTCAACTTTCTCAATAACGTGGGGCTGGACTACCTCAACTTGTCACGCCAGTCCGGCACATTGTCCGGCGGCGAAGCCCAGCGCATCCGCCTGGCCTCGCAAATCGGCTCGGGATTAACCGGCGTGCTCTATGTTCTGGACGAACCGTCCATCGGCCTGCATCAGCGTGACAACGACCGCCTGCTCGAAACCTTGAACCGCCTGCGCGACATCGGCAACACCGTTATTGTCGTCGAGCATGACGAAGACGCCATCCGTGCCGCCGACTATCTGGTCGACATGGGTCCCGGCGCCGGCAGCCAGGGCGGCGAAGTAGTTGCCAAAGGCGCGCCGGAAGAAGTGTTCAAAAACAAAAACAGCCTTACCGCCCAATACCTCAACGGCGACAAAACAATTGCCGTTCCGGCGCAGCGCCGCAAAGGAACCGGCAAATTTATCGGCATAAAAGGCGCCAAAACCAACAACCTTAAAAACGTCGATGTCAAAATTCCGCTCGGCACTTTCACTTGCGTCACCGGCGTATCCGGCGGCGGCAAATCTTCGCTGATACTGGAAACCTTATGCAAGGCGCTTAACAAAGAGATTAACGGTTCGCGCGAACCGGCAGGCATTTATGACAAACTCGTCGGCGCCGAAAATATTGATAAGATTATTAATATCGACCAATCGCCGATCGGCCGTACCCCGCGTTCCAACCCAGCGACTTACACCGGATTGTTCGACCATATCCGCAACTGGTTTGCCGGGCTGCCCGAAGCCAAAGCCCGCGGTTATTCTGCCGGACGCTTCTCCTTTAACGTCCCCGGCGGCCGCTGCGAGGCCTGCAAAGGCGACGGCGTCATGAAAATCGAAATGAATTTTATGGCCGACGTATACGTCGAATGCGACGTCTGCAAGGGCAAACGTTTCAACCGCGAAACGCTGGAAGTGCGTTACAAGGACAAATCCATTGCCGATGTGCTGGATATGACCGTGGACGAAGCCTTTGACTTCTTCAATGCCATTCCCTCAATCAAAAACCGCCTGGATTTGCTGCGCAAGGTCGGCCTCGGCTATATCAAGCTCGGCCAGCCCGCGACGACACTTTCCGGCGGCGAGGCGCAGCGCGTCAAGCTGTCCAAAGAACTGTCAAAGCGCGCCACCGGCAAAACGCTCTATATTCTTGACGAACCGACCACCGGCCTGCATTTCGAAGACATCAACAAACTGCTAAAAGTATTGCAGACGCTGGTTGATCAGGGAAATTCGATTATTGTCATCGAACACAACCTGGATGTGATAAAAGTTGCCGACTATATTATTGACCTAGGCCCCGAAGGCGGTGACGGCGGCGGCAAAATCATTGCTCAGGGCACGCCTGAAGAAGTTGCCAAGTCAGAAATCAGCTACACCGCCAAATACCTCAAAAACAAAATCTAGCGGGTACGCGGTTTTCGGTTCTTCGGTTGTGCGGTATAGGCGGACATAACGGCTTTTCCCGTTGCAGACATAACTTTGTCGCCGTTGCTTTTCAGCACATTGCACAAGGTTTGGACTTCACTCTTCCGATAAGGATGTTTGGTCACGATTTCGCTGAACATTTTTGTCATGCGCGCATGAAAATGCGGATTAAATTCTTCCGCTTCGGGATCGCTGCAGGAAAAAGAGCGGGCATAAGCATCCGCAACATTGAGCACCAGCTTCTTATCAATGCTTTTCAGTTCCTTCGGCGAAACATATTCGGCAAATAAACTTGACGCTGTGGCGCGTTGATTGCTCTGCTCAGCCTCACGTTCCAGCAAATTTCTCAGCATATCAATGCGGATAGAACCATTTTCACAATGATACGAAGCATATTGGCACAGATATTGAGCGTAATTTTCCACCAGCTTAGGCGTAATTTCTTTTTCTTTTTGCAAATTAAGATTGATGACCGCAAACGGCTGCGCCAAAACACGCCTTTTTTCGGACAGTCCCCCGGCTGATTTAAATTTGTTCAGAACAATCGAAAGATAACTGTTCATATTGGTTGCAGGTTTCGCCTGACCCTCAAAAAATGCCAGACAGTCTTCAGAAAACGTCACTTTCGATTTTTTCATCGCCGCCAGCATTTCCGCCTTGGCAGCGGCGTCAATCATTTTGACATTGCCGTAAACGTCTGTATAACGCGTCTCGTCCAAAATCTGCCCGTTGCGCGCAACGTTTTCCAAAAAAGCCTGCGCCGACACGATTTTGTCCTTGCAGGTCGACTTTCGGGCTTGTTTTAACAACTCGTGAAACAATTTGACCGTCTGCATGCGTTCGTATTCAATATCTTCGGGGATTTCACCGAAATTATAGTCGCCGAGCTGTTTATAAACGCTGCGATATTCATCGGCGCTGTATTTGTATTCGAGATAATCCAGCGCGTTTATCTTGTCTTTGGCCGACAAATCCAAATGCAGCATACTTAGAATGTACATCATGTTTTTCTGAAAACGACGCTCTTTGCGATAGGTTTCAGGTCTTTTTTTTGTATTTTGAATTGTATTGTTGCGCATGTCGGGATGAGCGGCTTTGATAAAACGCCACAACACCGCGCCGCAGGCTTTTTTGCGGTCAGGCGCCGATTTGACAAACTCAACCAGCCCCCGGGCAATGCCTTCATTGACTGAAATGTATTCTTCCGGCACAACCGGCGGCAGCCCCATTTCTTTTAACTGGCGCTGCAAACCGTATCCGTAACGGGAAAATTCTTCCCACAGAATATCTTGATCGGAAAAAGTCTTGGCATAGTGCATTAATATATGCAGCCACTGGTTATAAAGCTCGGAAGTCTGTGTCGGCATTCTGACCTCTTTTGTCTAGTTTTTGTCATTATACACGATTTCTGCTATAATGCAACAAAAAAAGTCTTCGTAAAAAACGAAGACTTTTTCTGCCAAATTCCAAAATCTGCATTTGCATGAAGATAAATTATCTGTCATTCAGGACGTCGGCGCCGAAGCACGAGGATAGCGCCTTCCCGCTGAATGAACATCCGTCTTATCCTCAGACAAACTCCAATCCGTTAGAATTTGTAATTCAAAGACAACCCGAACAGTTTAACCGAGTTGTTGTATTCCGCATGAACCCCGCGCTGCATTCCGCCACTATCCGGCAAATCGACAGAGCCGTCTTTTGCTTGAATAACAGTGTAGGCAACATCAAACGTCAGGTTCTCGCTGTACTGATAATTCAGACCGGCAGAATACCAGAAACGATCGGTATCCGGAATACGCGGCGTACGGTCGGCTTTCTTAACGGCTGTCTGGTCATAGGCCACGCCCAGACGCAGTTTCCACTGGTTGTCAATCTGATAGCTGGCACCCAGCGCAAAGAAATCTGTGTCGCGCCAGTTTTCACGTGTCGAGCTGATTAAGCCGCCGCCCATAGGATTAGTCGTGCTGGTATGGTAATCGTCTCCCATAATGTCGAGGCTCTCAAAAGAACTCCAGAACACGCGCTGCCATTCGGCCATGACCGCCCATTTTTCATTAATTTGGTGATAAGCGCCCAAAGACAGCATCGCCGGCGTATCCAATTTGGCTGAAATATCCTGATTCAGGAACGGCAGTGGCTGCGAGGCGGAAATATCGCCTTTAAGTTTATGGTTAATTTCACTGCGGTAGTTAACGCCGAAACGGGTGTTCTCATCCATTTCATACAAAGCGCTCAACTGATAGCCGACATCAACTGTATCGCCTTTAAGCGCCGTATCGACAGCACCTCTCATTGCAGTGTTGGTCAGACGAGCCTTAACATACTGAATTGGCAGACCGGCACCGACCGACAACTTGTCGGTAAGTTTATAGGCTGCCATCGGAGTCGTCGTTGCCGTAATAACCTTTGAGGTAATACCGTGATCACCGCCGGCCCATTCCTGGTCATATTTGGTGATCATGCCGAAAGGAACGTTCAAAGCGACGCCGACAGTCAGTTTGTCGTCAACCTGATGCGAAATTGTGCCGTTCGGAGCCCAGGCCGCATGAACGATATTATTAATGTCCTGTCCGCGGTTTCCGGAAGCGTCTTCGATATTTCCCGCTTCGGCGCGCGGCACGATGTAAGTCGCGCCCAGATTCATCTGGGTTCCTTTCTGACGGGTCAGCCCGGCAGCGTTGAAGTAGGCATAGGAGTTGTTTTCCGCGCCGGCAGTCGCACCGGCAAAAGCGTTACCCTGGGCGGCAGCGGACTGCTCTCTCAGGTGGAAGCCGGCAGCCATGGCGTTTCCGGCCAGCAGAATGGTTCCCAGCGCAGTATAGGTAAGAAGTTTTTTCATAAAAAGTCTCATCTGTTGTTAGAATATACAACATGACTGTTATCTGAATTTTTTTCATTTGTCAATCAATTGATTGATTTATTCCAATCGTCCGATTGAATTATCTATTTATGGCTGTCTATCAAAAAATCTATTTGATTGTACATATAGTCCAAAAGCTTTTGTTTTTCCGGTTCGTCGTACGTTTTCCATTCCATAAAACGGCATATCGTATCCTTGCGCGAACTGAAAACAAACATCTGTGCAAAAAACGGAAACATATAAAGATAAGCGTCTTTAATCGCAATATTGCTGCCGCTGGCCAATTCCAGAAGATTGGCCATTTTTTTATAAAACGGAAGAATCAGCCCCTCGTAGAGAATGCTGAAATCTTCGGTCGGTTTCGAATATTCGCTCAAAAACACCGTTTTCATATCGCGGGAAAGTTTCTCACCGCATAACAGATACAAAAAAGCTTTGGTAAATTTTTTGAGCATATCCCGCGCTTCCGCGCTGTTGCGCCTGTTCATGACAGCTTCGTATTCCTGCGCCAGATCCTGCGTTTCAAGCTTTACCGCCTCGACGATATTTTCCAGCGCGGCCGCGTAAATGCCTTTTTTGCCTCCGAAATAATAAAGGATAGAAGATATGTTAATGCCAGCGCGGCTGGCAATGTCGCGGGTCGTTGCCCCCCAAAAGCCGTTTTTGGCAAATTCGCAGAATGCACTGTATAAAAGTTCGGTTTTTGAATCTTTTTTCACGTTTTTATCCCTGATTTCAAGTTTACTGTATTATGTAGCAATAATTTTCAAATGACAACAACAGATTTTATCCCCGCGGCAAAACGCCCAAAACTCTATATTTTTCAGAATATTACGCCATATTTTGAAGGCAGAAATGAACCTTGTGTATTTAAATCTTTACAAGCTGTTGATTTTCGGATTAAACATTTAAATTATGTTGTAACTTCTCGGAGACTATATTTTGAGGAACTTTATCAGACTTTGTTTAAGAATTATTTTCAGATTTTTAAAGGTGAGATGCGACATTCGATTTGACGACAAACATTTGCCCAAAAAAGGCGTATATGTCTCCAACCACGTTTCATACCTTGACCCTCTCCTCCTTTTCGCCTATCTTCCCGGCGATCCCGTATTCGCCCTTAACGGCCATCTATACCGCAACAAATGGATTCGCACGTTTATGAAAACGGCGGATATCATGCCCTTTAACCCGATTGAGCCGGGCGACATCAAAGAGCTGATAGCCAAAGTCGACAGCGGACGCCGCTGTGTCATCTTTGCCGAAGGCCGGATTACCGAAAACGGCGGTCTCATGAAAATTTACGAAGCTCCGGGACTGGTTGCCGATAAATCCAAAGCACCGATTATCCCGGTTTGGATCAGCGGCCCGCAATACGGTTATTTTTCCAAGACCAAAGGCAAACTGCCGCACCGTCCGCTGCCCAAAATCCGCATCACCGTCAAAGCGCCCGTCAGTTTCAAATTAAAAGACGATTTGCGCCGCCAGCGCGACCACATCAGCAACGAAGTCTACATGCTGATGCGCGACATGTGCTTTGAAGCTTCTTATAACGATAATATTTCTCTCTTCGGACAACTGATGAAAACCGCCAAAGTCCATTCCAAAAAAGGCCTGCTGCGCCGCCCGCGCTTTGTCGAAGACATCAACCGCGTCCCGAATTCCTACAAAGACATTATCATTAAGTCTTTTGTTCTCGGAAAATATTTCAAACGCAAGACCGCGCCCGGCGAACACGTCGCTCTGCTGCTGCCAAACTCAATTGCCACTTTGTGCACATTCTTCGGCTTGTCGGCCTATGAACGCATCCCGGTCATGCTGAACTTCTCGGTCGGTGCCGCCAATATGGTTTCCATGTGCAAAACCGCCGTTGTCAAAAAAGTTATTACCTCGCATTTATTCATCCGCAATGCCAAAATGGAACCCGTGGTCGAAGAAATCAAAAAAGCCGGTTTTGAAGTTGTTTTCCTTGAAGACCTGCGCCACGAGATTGGCCTGTGGGACAAAATCAACGCCTTTTTGCGCTACAAAATCAAACGTGTTCCGCATAAGGAAGGCGGAAACAAAAAGGCCGTCATCCTGTTTACCTCCGGTTCTGAAGGCGCGCCCAAAGCCGTCGTCCTGAGCCATGCCAACATTCTTTCGAACATCAAGCAGATGTCAAGTATTGAAACCATCAATATTACCGACACCGTCTTTAACGCGCTGCCGATGTTCCACAGTTTCGGCCTGACCGTCGGCACTCTGTTCCCGATTCTTGAAGGTGCCAAGCTGTTTTTGTATCCCTCTCCGCTCCATTACCGCGTCATTTCTGAGATTGTTTATGAAATCGGCGCCAGCGTTATGTTCGGAACGGACACATTCTTCCGCGGTTATGCCAAAATCGCCCACCCGATTGACTTCCACAACATCCGCTTTATGTTTGGCGGCGCCGAAGCAATCAAGCCTGACACCCGCAACATGTGGGTCGAACGTCAGGGCATCCGCGTTATGGAAGCTTACGGCGCAACCGAATGTTCTCCTGTTGTTACGGCCAATAACCGGATTTTCAACCGCTTTGGTTCAATCGGCAAACTGCTGCCTAAAGTCGAATACAAAATCGAACATGTAGACGGCATTGAAACCGGCGGCGAGCTGGTCATCAAAGGCCCCAATATTATGATGGGCTACATCATGCCTGACAATCCGGGCGTTTTGGTTCCGCTCAAAGACGGCTGGTATCATACCGGCGACGTCGTTGACATTGACGAAATCGGCTTTGTTTATATCAAAGACCGTATCAAACGCTTTGCCAAAATCGGCGGCGAAATGGTTTCGCTCAATGCGGTCAGCGACATGATTGTCCGCGCTCATGAAGCAGATGGTCCGGAATTTATGTATGGCGTTGTCGCCGTCCCGCACGAAAGCAAAGGCGAACAGATTGTTCTCGTAACCAACAACCGCAAGGTTACGCAGGACACGCTGCACACCTTTATCCGTGTCAACGGCATGTCGGAACTTTACCTGCCGCGCGTCATTTTGTATCATGATTCGTTGCCGGTATTTGCCACCGGCAAGGCAGATAACGTCACTTTGAAAAAACAGGTTATAGAGGAGCTTGGCCTCAATATTCCGTCTAAATCTTGCTGACAAACCTCAAAAAAAGAGCCGGCTTTTCAGCCGGCTCTTTTTTATCTGAAAAACTACAGGGAATTGTTGCCGCCCATACCGCCGAACGGATTATATTGTCCGACGCCGCCGAAATATTTGCGGAAAAAGCCGAGCTGTTCGCCGGGTGCTTCGGTCGCATCGGAGCTGACCTTGACTTCCTTGCCGCTGTCCTTATTCATCCGTTCCACATCCATAACCGTACCTTTGTCGTCAAAGCGGATGGTCAGAACGTCGCGGTCCACTTCTTCGGGCGCCAGAAACGCGACCCGTTTGATGTCTGAAGACATATATATCCATGTGTTTCTGTCCAGAGAAACCACCGTCGACGGACTGCCCAGAACCTGACGGACTTTTTCGCGGCTGTCGCCGCGGGCAATCTGTTCAATACGTTCGTTGGAAGGCATATTGCCGTTATGGCTGACAAACCACTCATTGCTTTTTTGCGTCGAACAGGCGGAAACGGCCGTTAAAATTGCGCAAACAGACATTATTTTGTTTATTGACATCTTGGCATCCTTGCAGTTATATCAAATCAATTAAAAAGATAGTCATTTTTATAACATAAGGAAAGTATTTATGCAAAATCTTTTTTCATACCCTTTGGTTGTTGATGAACTCACCCCGTCTGCCAAAAAATATCATCTCGCCGCCCGGAAAGAAGAGCTTCCCTATATTACCGAAATCTTAAAAGTTCCGGCCGTCAAATCGCTGGCCGCCGACATCAATGTCAAATACAACAAAAAAGAACACCTCATAAAGGTCTGGGGCAAGGCCGAAGCGTCAATTGAGCAAACCAGTGTTATCAGTTTGGAAAACTTTATCAAAGATTATTCCGCCGAATTCCAAATACTTTATGACACCGAGCTGACGCCCAAAGACCTGCAGGAAATGGAAGTGGAAATTGATGACGACCTTCCCGATCCGGTAATTGGCGGACAAATTAATCTCGCCGACATTGCCATGGAGCAGATTGCTCTGGTTTTGGACGACTTTCCGCGCCAAGAGGGAGAAACCTTTGAATTTCAAGCCGAATTTGACGAAGAAACGACTCAGGCGCAAAACCCGTTTGCCGTTTTGGCTAAACTTAAGAAATAGATATAAAATAGAAAAAGTCCTTGCATTATCATAAAATTTTGGTTAAAAGGTCATTAGAATTTCGCTGTGTCGGCATTTATTTAGTTGATTTTAAAAACGAGATAGGCTATGAATGTCGATTGAATTTATAAACAACATTAATTTTAGAGTATAAGAAAATGGCTACACCTAAAAAGAAAACTTCAAAATCACGCCGCGACATGCGCCGTTCGCACGATGCATTGAAGGGCAACACCTATATGGAATGCCCGAACTGCGGTGAATTGAAACAACCTCATAACGTATGCCCTTCTTGCGGACAGTACGACAATCGCGAAGTAGTTGCCAAAAAAGCTTCTGCCGAATAATTATATTTTATGAACGACCTCAAACTTCCGTTTGAGTTATGTCTTTGAAATGGAGCAGGTTTTGTCTGATAATAATCTGGTCATCTCAGTAGATGCTATGGGGGGAGATAATTCCCCCCGAGTCGTTATCGAGGGCTTAAGCATCGCTGCCAAAAAAAACCCCGATATCCGTTTTATCCTTTTCGGAGACACGGCGCGGGTCACTCCCATTCTCAATCAGTTTTCCAACCTCAAAAAAGTTTGCGAAATTCGCCACGCTCCTGAAATGGTGCGCAACGAAGATAAGCCTTCGGCCGTTATCCGCAACCGCAACACCAGCATGTACATGGCTATTGACGCCGTCCGCAAGGGCGAGGCTCAGGCTGTCGTTTCCGCGGGCAACACCGGTGCTCTGATGGCAATATCCAAGCTGGTTTTGAAAACAATCACCAAGATTCACCGGCCGGCAATTGTCAGCATAATGCCGCATCGTTACGGCAAATATGTTATGCTCGACTTGGGTGCCAACACCGAATGCAATGCCATCAATCTGGCCGAATTCGCACTGATGGGCGACATTCTTGCCCGCCACGCTTTGGGCATTGACAGCCCGCGCGTAGCTTTGCTTAACATCGGCGCCGAAGAGATGAAAGGCAAAGAAGAAATCCGCCAGGCGGCGCAGATGATTAAAAACTCGCATATGAAAATTGATTTTAAGGGCTACATTGAACCGCACGAAATTCCCAACGGAATTGCGGACGTTATCGTGGCCGACGGATTTACCGGCAATATCGCGTTAAAATCGACCGAAGGCACGGCCCGCCTGGTTGTTCGTATGCTCAAAGACGCAATCAAAGGCTCAATTTTGGCCAAACTCGGCCTTCCCTTCATGCTCGGCGTCATGCTAAAAGTCAAAAAGACCATGGATCCGCGTTTATACAACGGCGCCATGTTTGTCGGTCTTAACGGCCTTTCGGTCAAAAGCCACGGCGGAACCGATGCTCTGGGTTTTTCGGTGGCCGTCGGCAACGCCGCCAATCTGGTTCGCCAGAATTTTGTCGCCACAATTCGTGAAGAAATCGAAAAAATTGATCTCGACGAATTATCACAGGATGTTATTTATGAAGTTTATTAGATCTGAAATTATCGGCCACGGACATTACGCCCCGGCCAAAGTTTTGACCAACGACGACATGGCCAAAATTGTTGAAACCAGCGATGAGTGGATTACCACCCGCACCGGCATTAAATCGCGTCATATTGTCGAGAATGAACTCAATTCCGACTTGTCGTTTAACGCGGCGCAAATGGCTCTTAAAACGGCAGGAATCAGCGCAAAAGACATCGATGTTGTCATTTTGGCAACGGTTACGCCGGATAACACGACACCGGCAACCGCCATTAAGGTTGCAACCATGCTCGGTACCAAACCGGGAACGCCTGCGCTTGACGTTTCGGCGGCCTGCTCCGGCTTTGTTTATGCTCTGACCATGGCGGACAACATGATTCGCCTCGGCCAGGTCAAAACAGCTCTGGTTATCGGTTCGGAGACTTTGTCCAGAATTACGGATTGGACTGACCGTAACACCTGTGTCCTTTTCGGCGACGGTGCCGGCGCTGTTGTTCTGAAAGCACGCGAAGGAAACGGCGATTCGCATGACGTCGGTATCTTATCAACCAAATTATATTCCGACGGCAGCCATTATGATACTCTATGCACGACGGGCGGCGTATCCAGCACCCAGTCGGCCGGTTTTGTCACCATGGACGGCAAGGAAGTTTTCAAGTATGCTATTAACTCTTTGGCGCAAGCCGCTGAAGAGGCGATGAATTTAGCTGGCGTCAAAATTGAAGAAATTGACTGGTTGCTGCCGCACCAGGCTAATATCCGTATTATTGAAGGCGTCGGCAAAAAGATGGAACTGCCCGAAGAAAAAGTCGTTGTTAATTTGGCGCACCACGGCAACACTTCGGCGGCATCCATTCCCTTGGCTTTGTCCGAGATGATGAGCGAAGGCGTTATTAAGAAAGGCGACCTTGTTGTCCTCACCGCCATGGGAGCCGGTTTCACATGGGGCGGCGCGGTTGTCAGAATCTAAAAAAAATAAATAAAAATCTGTGGATTAGCTCTTGTCATGGAGAATAATTCAGGTTAATTATTCTCCATGAAATTTGAATAAAAATATATGAATAAGGATATGAAATGAAAACTATTACTCGTGCTGATGTTGCGGAAACTATCTATCAGGAAATCGGCTTGTCCAGAAAAGATTCGAACGATATTTTGGATATGATTCTGGATGAGATTGTCAAAGATTTGAGCAGCGGCAACGATGTCAAACTTTCCTCTTTCGGAACATTTTCACTGCGCCACAAAAAAGAGCGTTCCGGCCGCAATCCCAAAACCGGTATTGAAGCGGTCATCAGTTCGCGGCGGGTAATTTCCTTCAAACCGTCGCAGACGATGCGCAAAATCATCAACGCCTAAGATTCCGGGAACGCGCCATGGTGGTCAATAAAAGTAAATCTGCTTTCCGGACCATTGCCGAAGTTGCTGAAGAGCTTGGCGTGGCAACCCATGTTCTGCGTTTTTGGGAAACCAAATTTTCACAGATAAAACCGATGAAGCGCAGCGGCGGACGCCGTTATTACCGGCCGGACGACGTTGAACTGGTTAAAACCATCCGGCATTATCTTTACGATAAAAGATACACCATTGAAGGCGTACAAAAGCTTTTTAAGGAAAAAGGGGTTAAGAATCTGCTTGGCGAGGAGATTCAAAAAGACTTTTTTGAATCGGAAACCGAACCTGCTTTGGACGAAAACACCCATCAACTGATTGCCGGCCTGCAGGAACAATTAAAAACCCTTAAAGATGAATTGAATCTGGCTTTGATACAAAGCAATAAATAAAAAATTTATCAAAGCCCTTGCATATTAAATTATTATGAGCTATACACAATATCACAATTCGGGACACTGCGAAATACAAATATTGCCCAACGGCAATATTTTATGAGCCAAGCAATGAGACTTATTGAGCCAACGAAAACAATGAAGCTCAGTGAGATTAGCAAACAAGTGACCGACGCGCGGTTAGTGAGTGCAGCTCGCACGAACTTACCAAGCTAGAGCAAGAAGTCCAAATTTATTATTATAAAATCTACCGCATATTTTTCGGGACGTAGTTCAGCCTGGTAGAGCGCTTGCATGGGGTGCAAGAAGTCGGAGGTTCGAATCCTCTCGTCCCGACCAATAAAAAAAGAGGCTTAATGCCTCTTTTTTTATTGGCTTTCGGGCGACGGATGAGAACCTCCGGAAAAGGAGGTTCGACTACCAGCAATAGGCGAGACGCGGGTATCGCCGGTTTTGCCTTTAG
>JAHALQ010000026.1 GCA_018362935.1 Pseudomonadota bacterium
CAGCCGGAAGAAACCTGTGTGTTGGTCGAACAGTCAACGCAGCCCGAATACAAACCCCCGCAGGCATCGTCGTTGACGGTCTGTCCGTTGGGACAGCCGCCCGCCACGCCTTTGCCTTTGGCATATTTGTATTTGGCCTCGCATTTACAGTCCGACCAACACTTAATCCCGTCAACAAGGTATTTAGGTGAGCAAGTTTGGTTGGCGGGAATCTCTGACAGCCACCCCTTGGCTTCGCAGCTCAAAGGGTCGGGAGGTGTGGGGCGACAAGAAAGAGAATTTGGATTATCGCAAGAAACACTGCGCTTTTTGGCAAATTTTGCCTGATACTTCGGAAGCCACTGGATGTCGGCACGGGCATTATCCGCCCCCAGAGCAGATGCCAAACCCAAAACCATGGCAAATACTGTTCCCAATCCTGTTAATCTGCTCTTTCCCATGGCCGCCTCCGTTTTGTCAATTCATACCCTGTAATTGATAGTTAACTATAATCAGAATAGCAAATTTGCATATCAGAGTCAATTCATATTTAAACACAAAAAACCCTCCGCAAACGCGGAGGGTTTTTTGTGTGTTGCAGTGAATTAAATTTCACCGTCAGCATAACGCTTGGCCATAACCGACATCATCATCGGTTTGATTTGGTCGGCGTGACCGGCAGCGCCAAAGGCGATATAACGGGCTTCGCAGACTTTCTGCATTTCTTCCATGGCCGGTTTAAGGTATTTGCGCGGGTCAAATTCTTTGGGGTTCTCGGCAAATACTTTACGGATGGCGCCGGTAATCGCCATGCGGCAGTCGGTATCGACATTGACTTTGCGAACGCCGGATTTGATACCGCGGACAATTTCTTCAACCGGAACACCGTAGGTCTGCGGAATACCGCCGCCGTAAGCGTTAATCAAATCCTGCAATTCCTGCGGAACCGAAGAAGAACCGTGCATAACCAGGTGGGTGTTGGGCAGTTTCTGGTGAATTTTCTCAATCACGTCAATTGCCAGAATTTCGCCGTCAGGCTTGCGGGTAAATTTGTAAGCGCCGTGCGACGTACCAACCGCAACAGCCAGAGCGTCAACATGGGTCAGCTCAACAAATTTCTTGGCTTCGTCCGGATTGGTAACCAGCTTGTCTTTGGAGATAACGCCTTCGGCACCGTGGCCGTCTTCTTTGTCGCCCTTGCCGGTTTCCAAAGAACCGATAACGCCGAGTTCGCCTTCAACCGAAGCGCCGACCGCATGAGCGCGGGCAACAACCTGCTGGGTGACTTCGACATTGTATTCAAAAGTTGACGGGGTTTTGCCGTCAGCAGCCAGAGAACCGTCCATCATGACGGAAGTATAGCCGTTGACAATCGCAGACTGACAGATGTTGACCGAAGAACCGTGATCCTGATGGATACAAACCGGCAACTCAGGATACATTTCCACCGCGGCGGCAACCATATGGCGAATCATCGGGTCGCCGGCAAATTTGCGCGCGCCGGTCGAAGTCTGGAGGATAACCGGAGCATTAACTTTTTTGGCGGCATTCATAACGGCCAAAACCTGTTCCATATCATTGATATTAAAAGCGGGAACGCCGTAATTGTTTTCGGCCGCATGGTCGAGTATCTGGCGCATGGTAACTAAAGGCATATTTTTCTCCTTATGATATAAATTAACTGTGCCCAATATATCCTGACAGCGTTTTTTTGCAACAGATTTTTGGTTTTGGGCACAAAAAAGCCCCGGCAAATTTCATTTGCAGAGGCTCTTTTGTTAATTTCGCGGCTCTTTTATTTTTGTCCCGCTTCGCGTTTCTCTTTCTGATAGAAATATTCCGTCAGGATTTCGCAATCGTTACCGCGGACAGCATAACGCCATTCGGTGTTTTCGACGGCGCGAAAGGTATCGTTGGGACGGTACTCTGCCGCTTTGGTCAGCTCGTCAAACGGCAAAAGCAGCGCTTTGCGCGGTTTGCCTTTTTTGTTCCTGAAAGCCTTCACCATTAAGATAAAAGCCTCTCCCGAGTTCTTTCCGCGGCGCAGATCTTTCCACCACAGGATTGTCCGCTGGGTGCGCGACAAATCATAACGGTGTACCAGCGCGTAAAACACGACATAACCGTGTACACGGTTATATTTATTATTCTCACTAAACGAAAGGCGGCCGAGGCAGACATCTTTGTCAGTCAATGAGGGGCAAACCTTTCTCAAAACGTTAGCAGCATGGCTGCGCCATACTACGTTAACAGCGTCGGTTGACCGGGGTGCTGTCTTAACTTCTTGGGTCTTCATAATTTGTAAAATTTATTGTTCACCCATAAAATATATGTGTTTGACAAAAATGTCAATTATTTCCGGCGATATTTGATGACCATCAGCAAAATCGGCAGAGAAAAGCACAGGCACAAACTGTTAAACACAACCATTTGCACCGAACCGAGATAGGCGCCGTAAATTACCCAGCTGACAACGCCGAGATTATAAATTACGTAAGTCCCAAGCGAAAAACCGCTGACATCTTTGGTACGGCAGGTCTTTATTGCCTGAGGCAAAAATGAAATTGCCATGCAGACTCCGGCAAAGTAACCGATAAATTCTCCCAATAAACTCATATTTTCATCCTAAAAATCATATTTCTTCGGAGATTATGCCGATATCAGGTTAATAAATGATAAAAGATGACATTGTTATTGCAAAATCAATGGCGGCCGGCCAACCTGCCCACAAATTTATTCCACTCGTGTTTGAATTTCAGGCTTTTAAAATGTGCATTTTTCTTCTGAGGGTCATTTTGGGTAATCTGCCCGACCTTTTGGAAATAGTCCATTTTTTGCTTTTTGATTTTCAGCAGCGACGCAAACTTATCTTTATATTCCTGCGGCAATCCGTCAATAAATTCCTGCTCGCGGCCGGCGATATATTGGTAAAAATTTATGCCGTCAATATTAAAAACCTCGCTCATGAGCCGGGCATGCCCCTCTTCTCCGAGCTGATCCTGACATCCGTTATAATCGGCTTCGCGCAATATATGTACGGCGCGATTGACATTTCTCTGTATATATATCGGATATTTGTCTTTCTTCCAGCTGTCAAACATGCCGTTGGCAATAAACGCCGCCTCTTTTTCGGATACGCTGCCGGCATCCGGGCGGTTGTTTTCCAGCCATTTGCGATAAAACGCAAAGCGAGGCGTGATATAAGACGAATCATTGCCGTGACAAATATAATTCTTTCTTTGTTCCATCAGCTGAGCTAAATTGGCCGCCACTTCATCCATACAATTGTCGCCGAAAACCGTTTCATAACTGCGTCCGCTTTTGGACAACCCTTTTTGGGCACCTAAAAAATGCTGCATTTCATGGCGTTCGGTACAATTTAACGCATTATTATATATATCCAGCTGTTTTTGAACGGCCGGGTCGTCCGATACAAAATGGCGCAGGTTCAGCCTGTCCCAATCCATTGAACCCATGGACGGCATGTTGGGAATACTGTCATTCGGACCGTAAAAATAATAGAGTTTATTTTTACGGCCGTCTTTTTTGACCATTATCGTATCTATATGTTTTTTTATCTGCATATTCTGATACAAATGATAGCGGCGATCGCCTGCGGTTTTATAATCAGACAAAACATTGAGGTCGGCCAGCTTTCCGCTTTCGGGACTGCGATAAAACCAAATGCCGCCGCGTTCTTCGATATTTTCGGCAAAATCTTCGCGGGACAACGTATCTCCGCCGATGACAATATGTTTTTCATAATAAAGCGCCGGCTCAAAATTTTCGGCGGCATAATAAATCCCGCCCAATGACGTTCCCGCCATAAGGACTGATGTCAATGAGATGCCAAGCCATGTTTTGTGTGTTTTTTTCATGCGTCTGCCTTTTTATTCAAAATTGATTATAGCATGATTTTGACAAAAATCCATAGCTGCAATAACAAACTTCTTTTTTCAAAAAAAACAGCCCTCCCGGCAGAGAGGGCTATAAAATTTCCGGCTGTTTACTTGATTAAGTCTTTGACGCTGTCGACAACTTCGTCAACCGTAATGCCGAAATACTTATAAAGCTCGCCGGCGGGACCGGAAGCGCCGAAGCCGTCCATGCCGATAATATCGCCATTGAGGCCGACGTATTTTTCCCAGCCAAATTTGGCGGCGGCTTCCACCGCGACACGCGGGGCCGAACCCAACACCTGTTCCTGATAATCCAACGGCTGGGCATCAAACAGTTCGCAGCACGGCATTGAAACAACAGCGACATCAATTCCTTCTTCCGCCAGCTTTTCTTTGGCTTCCATTGCCATGGAAACTTCCGAGCCGGTGGCAATAATCGTCGCCTGCCGTTTGCCCGCGGCTTCAGAAAGGACATAACCGCCTTTGGCCGTCAGATTTTCCTTGGCCGAAGAACGTAAGAGCGGCAGCCCCTGACGGGTCAGCGCCAAAATGCTCGGCTTATTGTCGGTTTCAATAGCTATCTGCCAGGCTTCCGCCGTTTCCACCACATCGCAGGGACGGAAAGTCAAAATCCCCGGCATGCAGCGGTAAGATGCCAGATGCTCCACAGGCTGGTGGGTCGGGCCGTCTTCACCGACGCCGATAGAATCATGGGTCAGGACATAAATCACGCGAATTCCCATCAGCGCGGCCAGCCGCTGCGCCGGGCGCATATAGTCCGAAAAGACAAAGAAAGTGCCGCCGAACGGAATAATGCCGCCGTGCAGCGCCATGCCGTTCATAATCGCGGCCATGGCATGCTCGCGAATCCCGTACATGACATTATTGCCGTTATAGTCTTTGGCCGTTACGGTTTTGGAAGCTTTTGTCAGGGTCAGATTGGAGGCCGCCAAATCCGCCGATCCGCCGACAATCTGCGGAATATGCGGAACAATCGCTTCCAGGCACATCTGCGAAGCTTTGCGGGTCGCTACTTTGGTTTTTTCGGCAATCGCGGCCTTTTTCAGCTCGTTTAATTCCTTGTCCCAGCCTTTGGGAAGCCTGCCGGCAATGACATCATGAAACTCTTTGCCCTTGATTTTCGCGCGCGCCTGCCAGTCTTTATAAGCGCCGATACTGCGCTGTCCGGCATCCCGCCACGCCTGAAGGATATCGCCGGGAACCTCAAACGGCGCGGCCGTCCAGTTGAGCGTTTGGCGCATCGCCTGCAATTCTTCAGCGCCGAGCGGAGAACCATGGCATTTGGAAGTGCCGCATTTGGAAGGCGCACCGTAACCAATCATAGTTTTGCAGGCAATCAGTGTCGGCTTTTTGGACTTTTGAGCTTTGACAATTGCTTTGGCAACCGCTTTCTGGCAATGTCCGTCAATTTCTATGGTATTCCAGCCGCAGGCTTCAAAGCGCTTTATCTGGTCGGTGGAATTGGCGGCATCGACATGTCCGTCAATCGTAATATTGTTGTTGTCCCAAAAAACAATCAGCTTATTGAGCTTCAAGTGCCCGGCAACCGAAATGGCTTCTTCGGAAATGCCTTCCATCAGACAGCCGTCTCCGGCAATTACATAAGTATAGTGATTGCAGACGTCTTCGCCGTATTTGGCGGCAAGCATGCGCTCGGCCAATGCCATGCCGACGGCGGAAGTAATGCCCTGACCGAGGGGGCCGGTGGTCATGTCAATTCCGTCAAGGTGTCCGTATTCCGGGTGGCCGGCGGTTTTGGCACCGAGCTGGCGGAAATTTTTGAGGTCTTCAAGTGATATGTCCTTATAGCCCAGCAAATACAGCAGCGAATACATGAGCATTGAACCATGTCCGGCAGAAAGGACAAAACGGTCGCGGTCAAACCAGCGCGGTTCCAAAGGATTTATTTTGATAAACTGCGAAAACAAAACCGTGGCGACGTCAGCCATGCCGAGCGGCATGCCGGGATGTCCGGAATTGGACTTCTCTATGGCGTCGGCGCTTAAAAAGCGAATAGCGTTGGCCATATCCTTGTTTTGGTTTCCGCGCTTGCACAAATTCATGTCTGTTTCTCCTTTATTTGTTATAATTCACAGCCGCAGCCGCTTTTTTTCCGCGGAGCCTGCCGAACCGGCAGCGGTTTTAACGGAATGTACTGCACATCCGGCGCTTTTTCGACCTCGATTACTCTCGGAATAACCGGCGCGTTGTATTGGCGGATTTCATCTTCGGTCAGATAGCGGTATTCTATGTCAAAAGTCTTTTGATTGTAGGCGCGTTCGGCCGGCGAAGCATCCATGCCGAGCAAAATCGTAAAATCATTATACCCTTGTGACGGTATCCGAACTTTTACTTCGCCGCCCGCGAATTCTTTTTCCGCATCGCCGCGCGGGATATCAACCGAAGCAAAGTATCTGCGCCGCCCCAAAAACTCCGGCGGCCCTTTTATCGTTTCGGTAAAGTACGAAAAATCGGCCCGGGTGTCATGCCCTTCCTTAAGGCGGCGCGCCTTAAACAGCGGCCGGATAACGGCAAAGCGGCGATTCACGGAATCGGCCGTTATGCAATAGCCTTCGTAACCGATGATTTCAATTTGAACTTCTTCGGAATAAGATGCCTTTTGGGTAACATAAGCCGTCGCACGCGGAATTTTAACTCGGGGACACATATAATCCGCTTCCTTATATGAAGAAGCGCAGGAAGAAAGCAGCAACAGCGCGCCCGCTAATTTAAATATCGTTTTCATCATGACCCTACTATAATTTAACTCTCTTTTTTTGTAAATAAGGCAACCAATTCGCTGTGGTTAGAATAAACAAACTGGTCGACCATAGCCGCTTCTTTTAATTCATAGCCGCCGTCCGTCAGGCATAAAGCATCATTTACAAACGTATGAGGATTGCACGAAACCATAATAATTTTCTGCGGCCGGGCGCTTTCTTCCAAAGCAGCCAGCTGCCTGACCTGAGCCGCCGCACCCGCGCGCGGCGGATCCAGCACCACGGCGGCAAAATCTTTCAGTTCGGCGGCATTCAGCGGATATTTAAAAAGGTTTTTGAGTTTTATTTCGATATTGGGAATACAGTTGGCATTGACGGATTCACGGAACCCCCTTAAAAGCTCGGCGCCGGAATCCACCGCGGTAATTTTATTTTTGATATTCGCGGCCAAAACGTAAGAAAACGTCCCGACCCCGCAGAACAAATCGGCAATGCGCCCTTCGGTGCCGCCCAGATATTTTTGAACAAGCCCGGTCAATGCCTGCTGCCCTTCGGCAGAGGGCTGCAAAAATGTCCCGGCCGGAATAAAAACGTCAAAACCGCCGATTTTAATAAACGGTTTGGCTTTTTCGATTACCGGTTCGGCGGCCTCCGTGCTGCGGCGGCGGTGCGACAGCCGGATAATATCCGGCATGGACTGCGCCTGCTCAAAAAGTTCCATACGATGATTCAGTTCCAACGGCGCGTCATATTCCAAAACAACGTCTATGCCGTTTTGCGCTTCGCACAGCCAGACATCGCCGGACGAAATATATTGCGAAACGGCCTTTTTGCCTTTTTTGACGGTATAGGGTATGGCGCAGAGGGCGGCAAGCAACCTTCGGATTTCAGGCAATACGGCATTCAACCGCGGCGTCAACAAAGGGCAGGCATCCAAATCAATCAGGTTATCGCTGCGGCTCTCGTTAAACCCCAGCGTCAGCTTCTTTTTGACATAGCGGAAAGCCAGAGCGGCGCGGCGGCGGGTCGAATCCTCAATAAAAACCGGTTCGGCAATGGAAAAACCATTTCCCAGCGGCGCCAAAACCTTTTTAAAATTTTCGGTTTTCAGCTGCCGGTAGGCTTCCCGGGAGAGGCCGCGGCAGACACAGCCGCCGCAAATTTCCGCAACGCCGCAGTGCATCAGCTTTCCTTCTTTTCTTCGACAAATACCTGTTCGTCGGTAATCTTATTGGCTTCTATCCCGTCAAGCAGCGAAATTTCACTGTTGTTTTCCTTGTCAAAAATCGGATGATGGTTCTGGCTTTCGTCTTTGCGTTCAACCTGCCCCTGCGCCACAAAATCTTCCAAGTCTTTGTGCTCAAAAACCTCGACGCGGTTGCGCCCGTTCTGCTTTGCTTTGTAAAGTGCCTCGTCGGCAGTTTTAATCAGCATGTCGACATTGTCGGAAATTTCGGAAGAAGAAACGCCGATTGAAACCGTAAACTTGACCGGCGCGTTGTCATCGGAATAAACGGTCTGCATACCGATACTCTGGCGCAGACGGTCAGCCACGCCGCGGCCGTCTTCAACCTTTATGCCGGGCAGGAAAACGACAAACTCTTCGCCGCCGTACCGGGCGACAATATCGTTGTCGCGCAGCGCGCGCTCAGCCGTCGAAGCCAGTTCAATCAAAACCTTGTCGCCGGTTTTATGACCGTAGGTATCATTGACTTTCTTGAAAAAGTCGGCATCAAGCATGAGGACGGAATAAGGGCTGTTTTTGGCTTTGAGCGCCAAAATCTGCCGTGAAACTTCTTCCTCAAAATAACGGCGGTTGTACAAAGAAGTGAGCGGATCGCGAATCGCCTGATTTTTAAGCAGATTTTCGCGGTTTTTGCGCGAGGTGATATCCTGAAAGGCCGAATACAGAACCAGATCATAGTTGTAATCCATGACATTGGCCGAAGCCAGCAGCCAGAAAGGCGTGTCGGAGGTCGGCGTTTTGACGAGGATTTCAAAATCCTGAACTTCCTTTTCAGACTCAAGGCGTTCGGTCAGAAGGCGCCGGTTGTCCGAATCGGCAAAGAAATCTTTGAGATGATAGCGGTCGAGTTCTTTGGGATTGATACCGAACAGTTTGCAGGCATTGTTGTTGGCCAAAATAATCTTGTCGTCGCCGAGCCGCGAGATGATAATCGGAAACGGCGAAAGGCGTATCATTTCTTCAATGCGGTCATTGTATTTTTCAATCTGAAGATTAGCTTTTTCTATTCGCGCATAGAGGATATCAGACTTCATCATCATAAAAGCAAACGCCATAATCAGATAAAACAGCGCCGGAACATACGAAAGCATGCCCAACTCGGGCATAAGGCTGAAAAACTTTAACAAAATCAAAACCGACACAGCCGTCGCCGCAACCGCGCCAAGCAAAAAGCCGCCGCTGTGCTCCTGCCCGGCTTTTGCCCAAAATCCGAGGGCAACGCAGGCAAAACCCGCTAAAGGAAAGATAAAGCGCATGCTGTTAACAATATTGCCGTCGGGAATAATGAAGACAAACAGGAGTATGGCCACCACGCCCAAAGCTCCCAGCGCACCGGCAAAGATATAGCCGGCCATATTATTAACCATCAGCGACGTCGCCGCCATGCCCATAAATATGGCTGATACCAGCAGCAACAGAAGCTCTGCGAAAATATAGCTTTCGACCCCGCCGCCCTGGGCATAGACCTCGGTTGCCGCGGCGACGATGGCCTCGGCTCCGAACTCGGCGGCAAAACCGGCAAACAACATCCACATCGGGGCAAAAAGCCTGTCGGAATCGCCGGACGCGTAAAAACACGAAAACAATAGAAAACCCAGCGAAACCAGAGTCAGCACAAAAATGTAGTTCTGGTTAAAAACTTCAATATTTCCCATAGCAGCTCCTCAGTATAAATCAGGAATTGCCCCATTATTATCGCAATATTGTTAATATAAACTAAAATTTGCAAAAAATTGATGATTATTTAAACGTTTTGGGTTAGCATAGCCTTGTTTATGAGATAATTTATAAGGAAATTGAAATGAGTTACAGCGTGCCCAACCATTTTAGTCATAAACTGGAATTTAACCTGAACCGGCTGCCGGCCAAGATTTCCGACCGAACCCGCTGGCAGTTTATGCTGCCGGGACTGGTTTTCGGCGCTCTGCTGTTTGTTCTCGGGCTGTTTGAAATGCTCAGCGGCTTTGAGTATACCAACGCCAATGTTGCAGAAATTGTTCCGCAAGGCGACGTTTCGCAATATAAACCTTTCTTTAGTCCGGAAATTTTTGACATCGCCTTTATGCTTATCGGACTGGGCATGATGACGGCCGCAGTTTTCTCTTATATCCGTTACCGCAAATTTATATTTGACGGCAAAAACATGATTATCGGCGACCGTCCGGCCATCGGCAAAAAAAGAATCGTTCAGGAGAGTATCAAAAATTATCTGGGCGTACGCTTCAGAATCGAATTGTTCCAAACCGGCTTTATCAACGGCAACCGTTACATCATTGAGCTGTACCACAAAAATCCGGAACGGATTGTGCCGCTGTATATTTCGATTTCTCCCAAAAACGTCCGCCGTTTGTGGAAAGAATATGCCCGCTATTTCGAGCTGCCGGCTCTGATTAACACCGATGAAGGGTTGATTGCCCGCGACATTAAAAATCTTGACAAATCCGTCAAGGAAATGGCTAAACTTGGCTATGTCACCGATGATTACGATTCTTATGCCGAACTCCCCGACTCGCTGAAATACGTCCGCAAAAAAGACAAGATTGTCATCAAAAGAAAAAATGTCTGGGATATATACAATATTCTCGGCTGGGCAGGTATTGCCGTGGTTTCCGCGGTGATGGCTGCTGCAGCTTTCCAGATTAAAAACGGCCTGGCCGCCAATTCGCCTACTTTTTATTTTCTGTTCGCGGCGGCGGCACTTCTTCTGGCCGCGGCCCTGCTGTTGATGTTCCGCAAAGAAAAACTGGTGCTGAAGAAAAACAAAATCGTCCATACGCATAAATACATGACGTATTCGACCAAACACAATGAGATATTCAAAGACGACATCGAAGCCATTGACGTGACCCAAAACCCCGCCAGCGGGCGTTATTTTGTTTCGGTCATATCCGAAGAGCGGACGATTACTTTCGGCTCCAAACTGCCGATTGAAGACCTGCGCTGGATAAAAAGCTTTTTAATTCACGAAGTTATTAAATAAAATAAAAAGACAGATTTTCCTTTACACCGTCCGGGATAATTCATATATAGACAATATAAGATTAAATTAAGGCAAGGAGATATTTATGAAAAAAGAGAAAGATCCGTTGGCACATGACGCTTTGCTGCGTGAAATCGCCGATGACGTTAAAAGCGACGAACTTAAAAGCCTGTGGAACAAATACGGACTGCTTATCATCCTTGTCGTCGCTCTGGCACTTACCGCCGCCGTCAGTTTTGAAACATTCAAAAACTGGGCCAACCGCCGCAATCAGGAAATTTCCAATGCCTATGCCGTCGCTATTTCTTTGCAGAACCAGGGGCGTCTGGAGGAAAGCCTCAGCATTTTGCAGAATATTACCGAAAGGACTTCGGGCATTTATCAGGACATTGCCAAGCTGCAAATTGCCAATATCTATTTTGAACAAAACAAGCCGCAGGAAGCCGCCGCGCTTCTGGCCGAACTGAGCGAAGACGGCGGAAACAGCCAGATGAAAGAAATTGCCGCGCTCAAACTGGCCGCTTATAAACTTGACAGCCAGGCTCCGGCCGCCGAAATCAAAGCCCTGCTCGACCCGCTGACCGACAATGAAGACGCCAATTACAATGTCGCACGCGAACTGCTGGCAATGCTGGCAATCCGCGACGGCAATATCGACGAAGCCAAACTGCAATACGAAAAGATTATCGGTTCGCCCAATATCTCTGACGGGCTTAAAGCCCGCGCGCAGGATATGCTGTCGCTGCTGAACGAAAAAAACCAGTAATAAAGCCAGGAGAAGACTTTTATGCCTTATAAATTTTATAAGCTTGTCATTTTAGGCGCGGCATTGCTCGGAATGTCCGGCTGCGGACTGTTCGGAAAAGAGCCTTTGAATATTGACGGCGAACGGATTAACGTTATCCGCGAAGACACCAGCCTCGCGCCGGATTATGCGCCCGGAGAAATAAAACTCCGCCTGCCGCGCCCGTACAGTAACGCACGCTGGAGCCAAAACGGCGGTAATGCCCAGCATCTGATGGGGCATCTGGAAGCTGACGCCAAACTTAAAGAACTGTGGGACAGCAGTTTCGGCAGCGGCACTTCCAAACGCGACATATTGATAGCCTCCCCGGTTATCAGCAATCAGGTCGTCTTTACGATTGACGCCGAGGCCGTGGTCAGCGCCTTCCGCCTTGACAACGGCAAACGAATTTGGAAAAAACGCCTCAAACCGACCAACAAAGAAGAGAAAAGCTCGTCGCTTAAAGGTGCCGGCATTGCCGTTTACAACCAAAAAGTTTATGCAACCACCGGTTTCGGCGACGTATTCTGCCTGAACATGTTTGACGGCAAAAAGCTTTGGAAAACCTCTTTGGAGATGCCGATACGCATTGCTCCGACCGTCGCGGCCAACCGTGTTATCGTTCAGGCTCTGGACAATACGCTGGCGGTCTTGGACGCGCAAGACGGAAAAACATTGTGGAAAGGTCAGACCGATTACGAAGCAACAACCATTGTCGGCGGCGCCAGCCCGGCGTACAATACCGACATGGACGTGATTATCGCCGCTTTTTCCAACGGCGAACTGCGCGCCTTCAAAGCCAGCACCGGCACGCCGCTGTGGACAGACCTGCTGGTTTCCAAAAAACGCACCAATTCGCTGGCCGAAATTACGGCGATTAAGGCCAACCCGGTTATTGACGGCGACAAAGTTTTTGCTGTCGGCTACAACAGCGTGCTGGCCGCCATCGACCTGCGCACCGGCTCGCGCATTTGGGAACGCGAAATGGGCAGCACCAGCCAGCCGTGGGTGGCGGGCGAATATATCTTTGTGCTGACCAATGACTTTAACCTGCTGGCGCTTAATAAAAACAACGGTAAAATTATCTGGAACACCGCTATCCCGACCGGCGAAGACCTGAATGAGAAATCCGGCGTGTTCGGCAACGGGCCGGTTTTGGCCTCAAACCGCCTGATTGTGGCGACATCTAACGGCTATATTTTTGCTGTTTCGCCGTATAACGGTGAAATCATCAGCTATATCAGCGCTTCCGACGATATTGCCCTGAGTCCGGTTGTGGCTGACGGCGTGGCAGTGTTTACCACTTCGGACGCAGACATAACCGCTTATAAATAGGATAAGGCGAATGGTACTGAGAATCGCAATCATCGGAAGGCCGAATGTCGGCAAGTCCACTTTGTTCAACCGGCTGGTCGGGCGCAAGCTTGCCATTGTCCATGACAAGCCGGGCGTGACGCGCGACCGCCGCGAAGCGCCGGCAAAACTGTATAACTTAAAATTAAGCGTTATTGATACGGCCGGATACGAATATTCAAAAGAAGACTCGCTTGAAAAAAGAATGTGGCAGCAGACCGAACGCGCCATTAACGATGCCGATGTCACTTTGTTTTTGTTTGACGCACGCGACGGCGTCCAACCTTATGACGAACATTTGGCCGGTCTGGTACGCCACAGCGGCAAACCGGTGGTTTTGCTCGCCAATAAATGCGAAGGCAAATTGCAGGAAGACAGCATTCACGAGGCTTTCAAACTCGGCCTCGGCATGCCGATACCTTTTTCGGCTGAGCACGGACTTGGTTTGGCGGATTTGTATGAAGCGCTTAAACCCGAAGCCGACAAGCTGAAAGAATGCGAAGAGCAGGAAGAAGAAAATCAGGAAGCCGTGGTTGACGATGAAGAAGACGAGGCTTATAAAAAACGCCCGATACAGCTGGCTATTGTCGGCCGCCCGAATGTCGGGAAATCGACTTTGGTCAATGCCCTTTTGAAAGACGAGCGTATGCTGACCGGCCCCGAAGCCGGCGTGACGCGCGACGCGATTGCCAGCGAATGGACTTATGACGGGCGCAAAATCAATCTGGTGGATACCGCCGGTTTGCGCAAGCGCGCGAGAATTGAAGACTCGCTGGAAAAAATGGCGGCGGCCAGCACCAAAAAAGCGGCTTATCTGGCGCAGGTGGTGGTTTTGGTTCTGGATGCCGACGCCGTGCTTGACAAGCAGGATCTGACGATTGCGCGCGAAGTTTTGGAAGAAGGACGCGCTCTGGTGATTGCCGTCAACAAATGGGATATCGCCAACCGCAGGGAAGCGCTCCAAAAACTTAATGACAAACTGCAAACTTCGCTGACACAGGCCGAAGGCATCCCGACGGTCACCATCTCGGCGCTCAAGGGGGAAAACCTCGACAAGCTGATGCGCGCCGTTCTTAAGGTATATGACCGCTGGAATCTGCGCATTCCGACAGCTCCGCTCAACCAGTGGTTTGCCGACATGATTGACAGATATCCGCCGCCGCTCGGCAAAAACAAACGCCGTATCAAACTGCGCTATATTACGCAGGCCAAGACAAGACCGCCCTCATTTTACATTTTTTCAAGCAATCCCGAAGGTCTGCCTGACGCTTATCTGCGCTATCTGACAAACCAACTGCGCGAAGATTTTGACTTGCGCGGCATTCCTATCCGCATGACCGTGCGCAAAACCGGCAATCCTTATGCCGGCGCCAAAGAAAAGAAAGAGTCGCCGATACGCAGCAAAAAAACATCGTCCTAATACTTTTTTGACGCGCCTGCCGGGATTTACCTGCTGCCAGGGATTGCCGGGCTGTAACTGCGGCGCATGAATGGTTCTGTCACTATCTGGGCGCCGGCGAGGCCAAAGGGGCTGCCGCAACTTAAATGTCACCCCTCGGCGGCGGAGCAGCCGTTATGGGGTCTTCCGCTTAGTATTACAAAGAAGATGCCTTGACTTTTCCGGGTTATTCCCGGCAAAGAGGAGTGACTTGTTGCGGCGTACAGATTATTGTTCCGGTTCGGGAATGCCGCCTGTTGCGGCAGCCTGGCGCGACTGCTCGCGGATGAGCTCGGCCAGTTCTTTGCCGGTGAACGTATAAACCGGTTCCGGCGTGAAAGGTTCAATATCTAGATTCAAAAGCGCGTTATAATTGCCGAGAAACCTTATCAGGCTGCCGACGGTTTTGGCGCCCAGCCGGACAGGCGAGCCGTTCTCGTAAACGTTAATGGTCTTTTGAGAAACGTTTTGCTTTGCCGCTGCTTCCTCAACCGTGAGGTCAAGGCTTTCACGGACATCGCGCAAAACTCTGCCGATGTTTTTGTAAATTGCTGTTTTTTGAGATGTGGTCAACATTAGAATTGTAACTCCTTGATTTCTTGTTAAACAAAAGAAATCCGCCCAATCTGGGAAGAAAAGGCGGGGAGCGCGAGGATAAAAAACACCGTTGCTCCGGTGTTTTTTACCGAAAGCGGCGTAAGTTTACTTGTTGAGCAAGTGAAGTGTAAAC
>JAHALQ010000007.1 GCA_018362935.1 Pseudomonadota bacterium
CGCCTGGGAACAGGTCTGGGCGCGGGCGTCGAAAACGGTCCAGACAAGTCCAGGCGTGAGAACGGAAAGGGACAGGAAAGTACGAAAATAGTTCATGGCGAAGTACCTCAAACAAGAATATAAGACTATTCTTATTATCGGATATTTCTCGGAATGAGTCAACTATAAATTAAGTGCGGAATTGACAAAATTCAGTGTGTCGTATGTTACAGACTTATTTTCAAAATAACAAACGGAGTTAATCACAAGGAAATTTCTTTAATATTTATTTAGATTTGCGGTGTTATACTGCGGCAAAGTTATCATTTTAAGGACGTTTGTCATGTTGCAGTATCTGTTTAACCTTATTTCGGCGCCGGAATATCTGAATACCGTTTATTCCCGCTGTTTTATGGCCTTTTTTGTGGCTTTGATTCTGACACTTTCTTTCGGCGACCGCCTGATTAAAATTCTGCATGCGCATCAGTCGAAAGGCCAGCCTATCCGCGAAGACGGTCCCAAGACGCATCTGCTGACCAAAAAAGGCACACCGACCATGGGCGGGCTGCTGATTTTGGGCGCTTCAATTTTAAGTATGCTGGTTTGCAGCGACTTAACCAATTCTCTGGTATGGATATGCGTTTTAGTTTTGCTGGTTTTCGGGTTTGTCGGATTTGCGGATGACTATGTCAAAGTCACCAAACAGACGGCCAATGCCATGACGGCCAAAATGAAACTGTTTTTGCAGTTTTCAACGGCATTAATTGCGGTCGGCGTGATTTCTTATCAGATGCCGGAAAATGAACGCTTTATTTTAAATTTTCCTTATTTTATGAACTTTATAATTGATTTGTGGTGGTTTTATGTGCCGTTTGCCATGGTGGTTATTGTCGGCAGTTCCAATGCGGTCAATCTGACCGACGGTCTGGACGGTCTGGCTTCCGGTCTGTTGGTGATTGCCTTTGCCGTATTTATGGTTTTTGCCTATGTTGCAGGTTCGGATTTTGTCAGCGAATATTATCTGCTGCCGGTGCCGCATGCCGCCGAAATTGCAGTTGTCTGCGCGGCGGTTGCCGGTTCATGTCTGGGCTTTTTGTGGTTTAATTCCGCGCCGGCAAAAGTGTTCATGGGCGATACCGGTTCTCTGGCGGTCGGCGGTCTGCTCGGCACTGTTGCGGTCATCCTCAAACAGGAAATTTTGCTGGCGATAGTCGGTTTTGTTTTTGTGGCCGAAGCGCTTTCGGTCATGATTCAGGTTTTCTGGTTCAAACGCACCGGCGGCAAAAGATTTTTCAAAATGGCGCCGATTCATCATCACTTTGAACAATGCGGCTGGCCGGAAACCCGGGTGGTTATCCGTTTTTGGATTATCGGGACGGTTTTGGCGGTTATCGGCCTGCTGGCATTACAAATGAGGTAAACATAAAAGATGATAAGCTTTTCGAGAAACAGCCGCAGTATATTTGCAAATTGGTGGTGGACAATAGACAAAGTCCTGTTGCTGATGTTTGCGATTGTCATTGTTCTCGGGGCTTTTCTGACCTTTTCGGCCAGCCCGTCGGTGGCCAACCGCATCGGCTACGGCAGTTTTCATTTTGTCAAAAAACAGATGCTGTTTCTGCCGGCGGCAGTTGCGGGAATGCTTTTTCTGTCGATGCTCTCGCTCAAAAATATCCGCCGCATTGCCATTTTGGGATATGCGGCAACTATTCTGCTGATGTTTCTGACATTGTTTATCGGCGTGGAAAACAAAGGCGCGACGCGCTGGATTTCGATTTTCGGGTTTCAGCTGCAGCCGTCGGAGTTTGTCAAGCCGCTGTTTGTGATGGTAGCGGCGCTGTTGTTTGAGGCCGGAAAAAAATATCAGGATTTTCCGGGAATGCTGTTATCTGCCGGGCTGTATGTGCTGACCGCGGTTTTGCTTTTGGCGCAGCCGGATATCGGAATGTGTATCGTTGTCAGCGTCATTTGGTGTTTTCAGTTGTTTTTGGCCGGGCTGCCGCTGGCGTTTGTGTGGCTGCTGGCCGGCGCGGGATTGGTCGGCGCCGTCGGAATTTATGCCTTCTTTCCGCATGCGCAGGCGCGTATTGTACAGCTGTTTTCTTCCGAGCTCAGTTATCAGGTCAAAAAGGCGATGGCCGCTTTTGAAAACGGCGGCTGGTTCGGCGTCGGTCCCGGAGAGGGCGTTGCCAAACTGCATATCCCAGATGCGCATACCGACTTCATTTTTGCGGTGGCTGCCGAAGAATACGGCATGGTCTTCTGCCTGATTATCGTCGGCTTGTTTGCGGCGATTGTCATCCGCACCATGCTGTTGTCATGCCGCGAAAACAACCTGTTTATCATTTTGGCGTCTTCCGGGCTGGTGGCCAGCTTTGGGCTGCAGGCCATTATTAATATGGCCTCGACCTTGCATATTGCGCCGACCAAAGGCATGGCGCTGCCGTTTATTTCATACGGCGGTTCGGCATTGCTTGGTACGGCAATCGGCATGGGGATGCTGCTGGCAATTACGCGCAAGAACGTTCACGCGGAGGACAAAGATGAAGAATACTGATAAAAAACCGTTGATTATCCTGACGGCGGGCGGTACCGGCGGACATGTTTATCCGGCGGAATCACTGGCCGAGGAGCTGGAAAAACGCGGCTATGACCTGATGCTGATCACCGACTGCCGCGGCAAAGACAATTATAAAGGCCGGCTTGGCCAAATGCCCAACGTGGCGGTGTGGTCGGGCGGTGTGGTCGGCAAGTCCAGATTATTCAAAATCAGAAGTTTGTTAAAGACTTGTATCGGAATTGTGCAGGCGTTGTTTGTGCTATTGCGGCATAAGCCGGTCTGCGTTGTCGGTTTCGGGGGTTATGCTTCATTTCCCGCTTGTATGGCCGCTTTGCTGTCGGGGACGGACTTGGTTTTGCATGAGCAAAATTCGGTGATGAGCCGCACCAACCGTTATTTGTGCAGATATGCTTCTTTGGTGGCGCAAAGCTTCCGCAATGTCAAATATGCGCCGGAAGGACGCAGATGTGTATTGTGCGGCATGCCTGTACGCGCCAATATTGTGGCGGCCGGCGATAAAGAGTATCCGCCGCTGAATGACGGCGATAAGATGCAGATTCTGGTCTTGGGCGGGAGCCAGGGTGCCAGAATTTTCGGCGAGGTCATGCCGCAGGCCGCAGCTCTGCTGGCGCCGGAAATCCAGTCAAGGCTGAAAATCTATCAGCAATGCCGCAAAGGCGAAGAACAAAAAATTACCAAAGCTTATGCGGAGACATCGTGCGAAATCGTGGTCAGCCATTTTTTTGAAAATATGGCAGAATTATATGCCGGATGCCATTTGGTTATTTCGCGTTCGGGAGCTTCTTCGGTATCGGAAATTGCCGTGGCCGGCGTGCCTTCGGTTTTGGTGCCTCTGCCGACGGCAGCTGACGACCATCAGACTTCAAATACCCGGGATTTGGCCGAAACAGGGGGAGGAATTATGATTTTGCAGAACGAGTTTGAGGCGCGGAAAGTTAAACAAATTATTGAAGATTTGTTTAATAATTACGGAAAACTGCGCAAAATGTCGGACAATGCCAAAAAGGCCGGTATTAAGGATGCGGCAAAACGTTTTGCCGATGCGATTGAGAAAGAAGTTGTCAAAGCATAGGGAGAAAAGCAATGTTTGGTTTCGGGTGCAAAAAAAATGACTTGGTGGAGCTGCTGCCTGAAGTGCGCGGCCGGTATCTGTGTAATGTACCGCTGTCAAAACATACCTGGTTCGGGGTCGGCGGTCCGGCCGAAGTGATGTTCTATCCCGAAGATGACAAAGATTTGGAATGGTTTATGCGGACAAAGCCCTATAATCTGCCGATTTGCGTTATCGGCGGCGGTTCCAACCTGCTGGTGCGCGACGGCGGCGTTCCCGGGGTGGTCATCAAACTGGACAGCAAATATTACCGCCGCTTTGAGCTTAGCGAAGGGCTAATTACCTGCGGCGCGGGCATGCGCAACGGCGATTTGAAAAAAATTATGCTTGAAAACAATCTCGGCGGTTTGGAATTCTTGGTTTCGATACCGGGGCACCTCGGCGGTTCAATCAAGACCAATGCCGGCTGTTTCGGCAAAGAGGTCAAAGACGTGCTTGTCAAGGTGACGATTGTCAACGGCGAGGGCGAATTGCGCGATGTTCCTGCCGAAGAACTTACTCTGGGGTATCGCAGCAGCTGTTTTCCCGATGACTGGATTATCACGTCGTTGACGTTTAGGACAGAACCGCAGGAAGCGGAGAAGACCAAACAGATTATTGCCGAGCAGAAGGCCTATCGCGAGAAGTCCCAACCGCACAATGTGCGCACGGCCGGGTCGACGTTCAAGAATCCGGAGGGGCTGCGCGCCTGGGAGCTGATAAAAAAATCAGGCTGCGCGGATTTGCATATTAACGGTGCGAGAGTTTCGGACAAGCACTGCAATTTTTTGGTGAATACCGGAAAAGCGACGGCGCATGATTTGGAAACGCTCGGCGAAACGATTGTTCAAAAGGTTAAAGAACATACGTCTATTACTTTAGAATGGGAAGTCAAGCGTCTGGGTATCCGTAAATAAATGGCAGAGCAAGCATTAAACATAACCGAAGAAATCAAGAAACCGGCGCCGGATAATCCGGAGAACATCGTGCGTCCCGAGAAAGAGTGGCCATGGCGTCTGGCCGGCAGCCTCGGCGTATTGCTGTTTATTGCTTTTTGGGCGGGATTAGTGCTGACGCTCAAAAACGATTTGGTCAACAAAAAAATCGAAACATGGAAAAACGGCTTTTACGACTGGGCGGCGGAACAGGGGTTTGTGCTGGACGATGTTCTGGTTTCCGGACGCGATAAAACCTCAAAAAAAGAAATAAATGATTTGCTTGCTTTGAAACGCGGCGACAATATTCTTAAAATTGACGTTTACGATATTAAACAAAAACTTGAAAAACTGCCGTGGGTGCGCGAAGTTACCGTTCATAAAAGCTATTTTCCGAATGTGGTGCATATTGAAATACAAGAAAAAGAAGTCAAAGCGATTTGGCAGATTAATGAAAAATTTTATCCGCTGGATGCCGAAGGAAAAGTGATTGAGGCGGAGTTCCATATCAGCGAGCCGATTTTGCTGATTGTCGGTTCGGGTGCGCCGGAAAATTTCAAAAATCTCATGGAAGCGCTTAATGACGGCAAATATGACTATCTGGACAAAGTGAAGGTTGCCAATTTTATTTCCGGGCGCCGCTGGAATCTGATTCTTAATGACATTCGCGAAGGCATAACCGTGAAGCTGCCGGAGGAGAATATCGGCGAAGCCTGGAAAAAATTGTTGAAACTAAATGAAACAAAAGGGATTTTTAAGCGTAAATTAACCATCATCGATTTAAGATTACCTCATAAGATTGTGGTAAAAATCCGCAAAGCACGCCGTTCCGGAGAAAGCGGGCCTTTGAAGCCGGTTGCGGAGCACCAGATTTAAATGAGCAAAGGATGTAAAAAAACGTGACACATTCGTTTAACAGAGCCACCACTATTGCCGCCCTTGATATCGGGTCTTCCAAGGTATGCTGTGTTATTGCCAAAATGAGCCGCGACCGCAAGATTAACATTGCCGGTTACGGCTACAATGCATCCAAGGGTATAAAAAACGGCGTGGTGACGGATATTAACCAGGCGACACTGTCGGTCTGCAACGCGGTGGAAACGGCCGAGCAGATGGCGAATGAGCGGATTGACCGCGTGATTGTCAATATCTCCGGCGAAAAAATCAAAAGCGTGATTAAAGAATCTTCAATTACGCTCAACAAAAATCGTCCGGTTAACGAAAGCGACCTCATGAAAGTGGTCGAAAAAGGCATCCATAAAATTAATGTCGAAGGCTGCGAACTAATACACTGCCTGTCAACCAATTACCGGCTGGACGGCGGCGAAGAAATCAAGGACCCGCGCAATATATTCGGCGAAACGCTGTCGGTGGACATTCTGCTCGGATTGGTGCCGGACATCCTTTATCGCAATGTGGCAACGGTTATTGAAAACGCACATCTGGAAATTGCCGGCAAAACTTTTTCGTCCTATGCTTCGGGTCTGTCGTGCCTGGTTGATGACGAGCGCGAACTCGGCGCGACGGTGATTGACATGGGCGGCGGTACAACCTCGATTGCCAGTTTCCGGCATGGCTACCCGGTATATTTCGGCGCAATTCCGGTCGGCGGCAACAACGTTACCAATGACATAGCCTATGGGCTGACAACGTCTTTCTCACATGCCGAACGGCTGAAAACGCTGCACGGATGCGCTTTTCTGACAACCCAGGATAATTTGGAAACGATTAATGTTTATCCGGTCGGCGAGGAAGACGACAGCTGCATTAAACAAATTCCGCGGGCGGATTTGATAAGCATTATAACCCCGAGAATCGAAGAAACTTTTGAGATGGTCAACCGCAAACTGGCGGAAGTCGGACTGCACAACGTTTCGTCGCATCGGGTGGTGCTGACCGGCGGCGCCTCGCAACTGCCCGGCGTGCGCGAAATTGCGTCGATGGTGCTGGACAAACAGGTTCGCCTCGGGCGTCCGAAAAATATTCTGAATCTGCCTGACGAATTGTACAGCCCGGCTTTTTCGACATGCATCGGCATGCTGTTGTTTGTGTTGAATTCGCCCGAGCGCAAACCCGGCAAAATCGTCAATAAGCCGGCGGTTTCGGGCAACGGCGTCGGCGCGCAGATAGCCTCATGGCTTAAGATACTTTTTTCTTAACGCGGGTACGGTAGATTTTTTCTGCAAATAAATCTTAAAAACGTTTTCTTGGTAACGAAACCTTAAGGTATTTCGTTCTATCCTGTGTTTAAGTAAAAACAGGATTTGGGAGTAAGAAATACCATGTCAATCAAGTTAGCCGTACCAGACAAAACAATGATGCAGTTGAAACCGCGGATTTCGGTTATCGGAGTCGGCGGCGGCGGCGGAAACGCCGTTAACAACATGATTGCCCAGAATCTGGAAGGCGTTGATTTTATTGTTGCGAACACGGATGCCCAGGCATTGGAAAATTCCAAGTCTAGCCGCCGGATTCAGCTCGGTTTGCAAACGACCAAAGGGCTTGGCGCCGGTGCGCGTCCGGAAGTCGGCAAAATGGCCGCCGAGGAAGCCCGAGAAGAAATCGAGCGCGAACTTGAAGGCGCCAATATGGTGTTTATTACCGCCGGTATGGGCGGCGGCACAGGTTCCGGCGCGGCTCCGGTGGTGGCAAAAATAGCCAAAGAAAAAGGAATTCTTACTGTCGGCGTGGTGACCAAGCCTTTTCAGTTTGAGGGTAAAAAGCGTTATCAGACGGCCGAGACCGCTCTTGAGAATTTTACAAGGGAAGTTGACAGCATTATCGTTATTCCCAACCAAAATCTTTTTAGAATCGCCGACAAAAACACGACGCTGGTTGATGCTTTTGTCATGGCTGACAATGTCTTGTATGCCGGCGTACGTTCGATTACCGATTTGATGATGATGCCGGGGCTGATTAACCTCGATTTTGCCGATATCAAGGCGATTATGGAAGACAAGGGCAAAGCGATTATGGGCACCGGCGAAGCCGAGGGCGAGGACCGCGCGATTAAGGCGGCTGAGCAGGCTTTGGCCAATCCGCTGCTGGATGATTGCTCAATGCGCGGCGCCAAAGGCGTATTGATTAACATTACCGGCGGCAGCGATGTCAAGTTGTTTGAAATTGACGATGCAGCCAACCGTATCAAAGAAGAAGTCGACGAAGAAGCCAACATTATTTTCGGCTCGAGCTTTGACGAGAGCCTGGGAGATAAAATCCGCGTTTCAATTGTCGCTACCGGCATTGAGGACGGTAAAGCCCAAAAGGCGCCGGTTAACAAACCGGTTATTGCGCCGAGCTATGTTGAAGAAAGTTTTGTGAAGGTTGATGCTGAACCTTCTGCTCCAAATGTCAATCTGCAAGAGAATTTGGAGGCCTTCTCGGCTGTGAAGAGTGATTTAGCCCCCGAGCAGCTTGACGAAGTTATTGATAAAGCAACGGCCGCTTCCCTTTCGGAAGATGCCGAAGACGAAGACGTTGTCAGTGTCGCTGCGGCGCCGGAGGCCGAGCCGGAAGTCAAGTTTGATGATTTTGATTCTCTGGAAAAATCCAGCGTCATAGAAGAGCTGCCGAACGCTTCCTCTTTGTTTAAAGCTATTATTAATAAGCCGGACGGTATGAGCGAAGAAGAAATGCTTGAAAACGCCATACCCTCAAGCGAAAGCGTCTTTAAGGCCAAGACAGCTGTTCGCACGGTTGAAGAAGAACCTGAATTATTTCCCGAACACAATCCTTTGAAGACAACTTCCCGCAAACAGGAAGATGTTGAAGAACTGATTGTCAGTGATGAAGAGAAATATACGCGCACGCCGACTTTTATTGAGCGGGTGACGGGTTTCTCGATTGCCAAAAGAAACCAGAAAAAACAAAAGGAAGCCGAACGCAAACAAGAGCCGGTCAGCCCGAGTTTTTCTGATGACGATTTTGGGCAGGAAGACAGATTGAACCTTGAAATTCCGTCATTCCTGCGCAGGAAATAAATTATTAAGTTGTAAACCAGCAAAAACCCCGCTTCAAAGCGGGGTTTTTTGTTATGATAAAATTGGAATTACACGGGAAATCGATTATTTTTTGTATTTTAACAGAATGTTGATTTGATCATTTATCATTTGCAATGTTTTGTCATCGGCTTTTTGTAGCTTATTGATTATAACTTCCAGTAACGGCGGATAGTCAGGATTGTCTGGCTGAAGCTTTTCTATTCCATTATAGGGATATACTTTTTTTAATGCTTCAGGCAAATCAAAGCCTGCACTAATTGAAAGCTCCATCATAGTTGAAAGAGTAGGATTTTGTTTTAATGCTTCAATATTCAAAATTGAGCTGTCGCTTATACCTGTTTCTTTTGAGATTTTATAGGTGCTGATGTTATTTTGTTTTCTCTGGTTCTTAAATGCCAAAATAATTTTATTTACGAGGTTTTTATATTTTCTTTTATTGTTCAGCATTATTAATGACCCATAAAATTGTTATTATATGCTACTATAAATTATCATCACAATATCTTATATCTTTGTGTAATATGTTATATGTTTACAGAGATATGGTGCTGTATGCCGGTTATGCAATTATCCTCATATTTTGCACATCCGTATTGACTTTCCCCGGAAATTGCCAAACAAAGCTATCGTCAACTTATTTAAAACAGGCTGCCCTGCGCCGTGGACGAAAGCGAGACAATTGCTTCTTTGACAATGTTGATTGTTATGGCATGTTTGCGTTCCAGCGAGATGTTGTCAATTTCCTCGACCAATTTGCGCGCATAGGAAAATGAACGCTGCATGTTGCCGAGCATGTAATTGATAACTTCCGGCGTCGGCAGAATCTGGCGGTCGTCAAACAGTTTGACGAGTAATGCGGACAACAGGTCGTCGTCCGGGGTTTTTATCTCTATGGCCGGCAGAATGTTCAACCGCGAGCGCAGGTCGGGCAGGGTAATGTTCAGGCGCGCCGGCGCTGCCGACGAAGTAAAAAGTATATTGCCGCCTTCGTCGCGGTAGAGGTTGTATATATGAAACAAAGCTTCCTGATTTGTCAGTTTTTCAAGGTTTTCGATTATCAGGCATTTGTGCTCTTCAAAAGCTTTGCGGATATAAGCCAAGTCCAGAAACTCGGCGCGAACCGACGGAACCTTATACGGGTGTTCGGTCAGGCGGGCGACGTTGGTGGCAAACACGTTGGCCAGATGCGTTTTGCCGCAGCCTTCCGGGCCGTAAATGCAAATTCCGAAATAAGGCCAGTCCGGCCAGCGGTCAACCAGCGACACCGCTTCGGCATTGCAGTCGGCAACCAGAAAGTCCTCGCGCCCGAGGCTTTCACGGTGCGGAAAATCGAGGGCAAACTGCCGGGATGTCGAAAGGCTGCGCGTCATGTTTAACTCTCTTTGGTTACGTCAAAAACCTTGGCAGTCAGGTCGCCGAGGCTGTATGGTTTGGTAATAAAGTCGAAATCGTCGAAATTGTCAAGTTCCTGGCGGACAATTTCTTCGGAATAGCCCGAGGCCAGAATAACCTTGATGTTTTTGAGCCTTTCTTTGACGATTTTGGTCAGTTCGGCGCCGCTGATGCCGGGCATGACCATATCGGTTATCAGGAGGTCGAATTTATCATCTTTTTTGAGATGGTCAAGGGCGTTCTCTCCGGAATTGCAGCCGACGACGTCATAGCCTTTTTTCTTGAGCGCGCGGACGGCAAAACTGCGAACCGAATCTTCGTCTTCCACAAAAAGAATGCGAATCTGCCGGCTGTCTTTTGACGAAGCGGCATGCGAACGGTCGATGGCATTGGAAACGTTCAGACCCATAATGATTTTCTGATTTACATTCAACGGCGCGCTGATTTTTTCCTGTACGCGCAGGATTGTCTGCCCCGCTTTGTTGGTCACAATTTCGCGGTCGTTTTCATTATCTTCTTCGGGTTTTTCTTCAAAACGCGGCAAGTGGATTGAGAATGTTGTGCCGATGCCGACGGCGCTGTCGACGGTAATATAGCCTTCGGTCTGGCGGACAATGCCGTAGACCATGGCCAGACCCAGCCCGGTACCCGAACCGACAATGTTTTCCTTGGTGGAGAAGAAGGGGTCAAAAATCCGGCTCATGTTTTCCGGCGGGATACCGCAGCCGCTGTCTTTGACGTCGATAACCACAAATTCGCCGGGCTTGATTTTATCGTCGCCGAACTGGAAACTTTCTTTCAAAACATGGGTACGGGTCGAAATATACAATGTACCGTCGCCGTTCATGGCGTCCTTGGCATTGACAGCCAGATTGATGATTACCTGCGACAGCTGTACCGGGTCGACCTTGACATAACCCAAATCCGACTGGTGATGAATTTTGAGGGTGATTTTTTCGCCCAGGATGCGTTTAAGCATGTGCGAAAGCTCGGCAAAGCTGTCGGTAATGTCAATCAGCTTAGGCTGCAAAGGCTGCTTGCGCGAAAAGGCCAGCAGCTGGCGCACGAGGCTGGCGGCACGGTTGGCATTCTGTTTGATTTGGATTAAATCTGCAAACGAAGGATCGCCGACGCCGTGACGCTGCAAGAGCAAATCGGTAAAGCCTATCATGGCGGTCAGCAAGTTGTTAAAGTCGTGCGCCACGCCGCCGGCCAGCTGTCCGACAGCCTGCATTTTCTGCGCCTGGGCAAACTGCTGTTCCAACGAGCGCTGCTTGGTGGCGTCAATCAGGTAAAGCACAAAGCCCAAAGCTTCGCCGTTACCGGCACTGTGAAATCGTTGCATGCTGCTGACGTAAATGGTGGTAATTAAATCCGGGCGCGCCGCATTGAGGCGGATGTCCATATTGAGCGACAAAGACGGATCTGCGCGCAGCCGGGCACAGATTGCACAAAACTGTTCTTTCTCGGCGGCATTGAGCAAATCGGGCATAATCTTGCCTTTGGGGTGAGCCGCCGCGCGGGTATCAAAAAACTTGGCGGCTGTGGCGTTGGCCTCGCCAATGATGTAATTGTCATCGGTAAAGACGATGCCGACCGGCGAATTGTTGAACAGCCAGCTGATTTTGTCCGTGGCCTGCTCCAACTCGGCTTCAAGCCGGTTGGTGCTGGGCAGGCGGCCGATAACGGCGCCGCGCATTTTGATTTTCTCGTCTTCGCGGTAGTTGTTCTGAAAAACATAGGCCTCGGCCACTTCGCCGCGGCCGGTCAGAAAATGCAGTTTTCCCTGCCATGCATCTTTCTTTTCGGGAAACAGCGAATTCGGCGCCAGAAACTCATCCAGCGCGCGGCCGTTGAGGCTGCCTTCTTCGGCATTGAGAAATTCGGTAAAGTTGTGATTAACGTATTCAAAACGATAGTCTTTATCTACCGTGTACAGCCCAATCGGCATATAGTCGAGAAAATCATGAAGCTGGGCACATTCTTCGCGAAAAACCTGCTCCATGTTTTTTTGAGCGGTTATATTGTTAACGGCCCAGTAAAAATAAGTTTCCTTCTGTATTTTCTTAATCGAAAAAGCGCCTTCAAAAATCTGCGGTTTTTTTAGATACATCGGGCGCAGAGAAACTTCATACCATTCCAGCCCGTTGAATATCCGGTCGGCTTTGGAGTGCAGCGACAACGAAAGGACAACTTTCTCGGCGCTGAGGTTCTTGTGGGCGGTCTTAAGGCGCTGGAGAGCGTTTTTGTTGGTCGGACCTTCGGCCAGATTTTTTTCAAGAAAACGCAATACGGCATTTTGTTTAAACAGTTCTTTGGCCGGGTCGTTCTGAATAATCGGCTCGCCTTTCGGGGTTTCGATACGTTTGGCCTTGAAGTCGCTGCGGATGATTTCATTGGCAAATCCGCCGTAACTGATGGCCGCTTCGCCGGCATCAAGCGTTTTAATTGTCAGCAGCAGGCAATAACTGGCGCAGGCGGCGCACAAAGCCACAAGATGCAGATAATAGGCAGGGTACAGGAAAAAAAGTATAATCAGCGTTGTCAGCCCGACCAGCGAAAACGCCAGTTTGACAAGGCAGGACTGAAGCTGTTTGTCGGGTCTATTGTTGATTTTTGAGTTGCATAACATATCCGATTACCTCTGCGACAGCTTTAAAATGTTCTTCCGGAATGGTTTGGTCAAGTTCGGTGGACGCAAAAAGGGCGCGTGCCAGGGGCGGATTTTCGACAATCGGCACTTCGTTCTCTTCGGCAACGGCCTTGATTCTGAGCGCAACGTTGTCAATACCCTTGGCTGTGACCTTCGGGGCATCCATTTCGTTCATCTTGTATTCAAGCGCAACCGCATAATGGGTCGGGTTGACGATGACAACGTCCGACCGCGGCACGGCTTCCATCATACGGTGACGGGCGCGTTCAAGGCGAACCTGGCGGATACGGGATTTGACCAGCGGGTCGCCTTCCATTTGTTTGTATTCGTCTTTGACTTCCTGTTTGGTCATGCGCAGTTTTTTCAAATGGCTGTATTTCTGGTAGGCATAGTCGGCCAGAGCGATGACCAAAACCGCAATAACCACGGTAAACAGAAGCAGAACGACAATCTTATGAATAAATTTGAGAATAGCCATGGTTTCCATGCTCGGCATCAGCTCGACTTTGCCGAGATAGGGTTTGACAACCAGCAGGGCAATAAAAGATATGACGGTAATCTTTATTATACCTTTGAGAGCGTCGATAATTTTTTTCATATTAATAAAGTTGGTCATTGCCGAAAAAATATTCAGCTTGTCCCATTTCGGTTCAAGTTTTTTGGGCGCATAAATGAAACCGGTCTGGGCAATGCTGGCAAGGACGCCGAGCGAAATGAATATGACAAAGGGAAAACCCATGATTTTAAATAAACCGAACGCCGCCGCGATGAGAAGCTTTTGGAAATTCTGCGGCGTGACTTCAACAGAGGTTGCGTTTTCGAGAAAACCGATGCTCGATGCGTAAAACCATTTCATCATCAAAGGCAGCAGCAGCCAGATGACGAACAGCATGCCGAGCAGCATCAGGAAGCTTTTGGCATCCTGTGATACGGCAACGTCACCTTCTTCTTTGGCTTTGCTGATTTTCCGTTCCGAAGGTTCTTCGGTTTTGGAGGCTTCGTCTTCTTCTTCGGGAGTGACCATTCTTTAATCCTCCCTAACGCAGAAACTGCTGTAAGCCGTCTTCAAAATATTTGGTAAACCAGATAATCATAACCGGCGTGGTAATGAAAAGCAGGCCCAGACCGAGATATATCTGTAACGGCAGTGACAGGAAAAAGATGTTAAGCTGCGGCATGAGGCGCGAAACCAACCCGATGCCGCTGTAAAAAACAATGGTAAAAGCAATAAAAGGCGAGCCGATTTTGAAACCGATGACAAATGACTGGTTAAACGAACGGCTGAGATTGTCGGCAAAATCGCCGAACGGCAGTTTGGACGATACCGGCAGCAGGGTGTAACTGTCGATGACGGCGCTGATCATCAGGTGGTGCAGGTCGGTCAGAAATATAACCGTTAAGGCGACAATACTCAAAAAGGTTTCAATAACAATTGACTGGTTTTGCGTTGCCGGGTCAAAAATCTGGGCATTGCCGAAACCGATTGCCTGACCGGCCACAAAACCGGCTAAATTCAGAGCTGTGAACAGAATTCGCATGACCAAACCGATAAACAGGCCGACGACAATTTCCGACAGGATGTATTGGATGAAGAGCAGGGTGTTTTGCGGCTGCGGCGGCAGGTGGGGCGCAATCAGCGGCATAAGCACCAGCGACAAGGCCAGCGCGACGGACAGGCGTACCTGCGTGTTGACATAAGAACTCATAAAGCCCGGCATTATCATTAATGCCGAGCCAAGGCGCAGAAACACCATTAAAAAGGCATACATATTTATACTGATGAGTTGTTCCATGCGCATTATCCGCCGGCTATTTTACTGAACAGGCTTTCGGTCAGCGTGCGCATTTGCCCGAGCATAAACGGAAAAAGCAGAATAATCGCGATAAAAACGCTGATGATTTTGGGAACGAAAGCGAGAGTCATTTCCTGAATCTGGGTCAATGCCTGAAAGATACCGATAATCAGCCCGACAAACAGCGCCACCAGCAAAACCGGCGTCACCACTTTGAGGAGAGTGAATACGGCGTCGCGCGATATGTCTAAAACTTCAATTTCATTCATGGGCGTTACTCAAGAGGGGTTTGTTTTTCAAAATAAAAATGGTTTTGCAAACCGGTAAAAAAGACGCCGTCAAAACCGGTAAGTAAAATATCCTTAAAGTGTTTCGAAATAATACGGCGCCAATTTTCGTTCCAATATTCGGCGATGACGCCGTTTGCATCGACAAACGAGCGGCGAACCAGCCACGAGGGGCTGCCGACTTTCCAGCGGCGATCCCAGAAATAGTCTTCGGGCGTTGCTTCAGATACGTTCATTGCGGCAATCAACAGCCGCCGTCCGCCGTTTTTTTTGAACTGAAGCATGCGGATATCATCCGGGCTGAAACGCTGGCGGGCGTGAAACAGCGGATTGATGACAAGGATATCATAATTGGTGTTGCCGATTTCTCTGACAAAATCATCTTTAGACGTATACCTGCTGTCGTCGGTCATTATCAAAATGTTCCTGGCATCGGCAACCTCATAGACGTTTTTGGCCGAATCGTTAATTATCGGTTGTGACGCAATGTCATTAAAGGCATGTTCGCGTTTTTCAAATGCATATAATAATTTTTTATCAAGTACCGAGCGGACAATGGCGCGGTCCATATCATCAGTTGTCGGGCAGTAGTCGATGCTGATCAGCCCGAGACTGTTGTTGAAAGTAATGTTTTGTTCTTTGCCGCTGCCGCAGTACAGGCTGTTGACGGCCACGGCATCGACCGAATGCAGGTATTTGTATTCGGGCGTGTCCGGTTTTGGTTCTTTGGGAATTTCATTTTCCCGGGAAAGAAAAGTGGTATCTTCGATGCTGCCTTTTTTGCGGCGGGAAAGATTGTATCCGTCGCGCGCGTCTTCCCAGGCGCTGCGGTACAATAATTCCTGCCCTTCGTGGGTGATGATTTTGAAATTCGGGTTGTTCTTTTTGGCATAATCAATCAGCATTTGCAGATTTTCGCGCATGTCGGCGCGATAGTTGCGAATCTGCAACGGCAGATATTTTATGTCGAGGATTTTCTCTTCTGCCGTATAGGGATTGGCGCTGTCAAAACCATATACCCCTGCTGCGGCCGAACCGGCGGCAGCCAGAGTTGTCAGAATGGCGGACAAAGCCGCGTATTTCAGCCTAAGTAACAACATCGGCCTGGTGTTTTCCTGTCCTTTCGGGAATTTCCGAAACAGCCATGGCTATTTTGAAAATCTCGGTTAACATTTTAAGCGGATCCTCGCTGAGGCTGGTTTTGCTGTAACGTTCCAGATAAACGCGGATGGTGGCGCCTGACGAACCGGTTCCCGACAGGCGGAAGACAATGCGCGAACCGTCGGTAAAACGAATAACCAGGCCGTTCTTGGTGGAACTGTGGTCAACCGGGTCGTTATAGACAAACGCGCCGGCATCGGCAACCGTAAAGCCTTCGAGCGTTTTGCCGGGAAGCTCGGGCAGGCGGGTTTCAAGGTCGGCCATCAGCTTGTCGGCAACAGCGGTGTCTACGCCTTCAAAATCAAAGCGGACATAATAGCTGCGACCGTATTTCTGCCAGTGTTCGCGGGTGATATCTTCAACCGATTTGCCGGTGGCGGCAATGATATTCAGCCAGAACAGCACCGCCCATATGCCGTCTTTTTCGCGGATATGCGATGAGCCGGTTCCGAAGCTTTCTTCGCCGCAGAAGGTAATCCGGTTGGAATCCATGAGATTGACAAAGTATTTCCAGCCGGTCGGCACTTCATAATAGCCGATGTCGTGCGCTTTGGCAACGCGTTCGACCGCGGTGGATGTGGCGGCCGATTTGGCGACGCCGTAAATGCCGTCTTTATAAGCCGGAATCAGATTAAAATTGTCTGTAATGATGGCCAGGCTGTCGCTCGGTGTGACAAAAAAGCTTTTGCCGAGAATCATATTGCGGTCGCCGTCACCGTCGTTGGCCGCGCCGAAATCTGCCGCTTTGTCCGAGAACATAAAGTCAACCAGCTCTTTGGCATAGACCATGTTGGGGTCGGGATGCAGGCCGCCGAAATCGGGCAGCGGGCGGTAATTGACAACCGAACCTTTCGGCGCGCCGAGCAGTTCTTCAAAGATTTTGAGAGCATATGGCCCGGTAACGGCGTTCATGGCGTCAAAACGCATGGTGAAACCGTTTTGGAACAATCTTTTGATGGCCGGGAAGTCAAAAATCTTCTGCATCATTTCGACATAGTCTTTGACCGGGTCTATAACTTCAATCTGCATGCCGCAGAGTTCCTGCGTGCCGAGTTTGGACAAGTCTATATCGGCAGAATCGCAGATTTTGTATTCTTTGATATTGAGCGTTTCCTGATAAATCTTGTCGCTGACGGAACTCGGAATCTGTCCGCCGCTGGCGTTGGAATATTTGATGCCGAAGTCGCCGTTTTCGCCGCCGGGGTTATGCGAGGCGGAGAGGATAAAACCGCCGTCGGCCTTGTTTTTAAGAATTACGTTGGAGCCTGCCGGCGTGGACATAAAACCGTTTTGGCCGACAATCAGTTTGGCCGCGCCGTTGGCTGCCGCCATTTTGATGATTTTCTGAATGGCTATGTCGTTATAAAAACGCCCGTCGCCGCCGACAACAAAAGTTTTGCCTTTCATATCGCCGATAACGTTGAAGATGCTTTGCATAAAGTTCTCGACATAGTTCGGCTGAACAACAACTTTGGATTTGCGGCGCAAGCCCGCCGTCCCCATTTTTTGATCTGTAAAAGGTGTCGTCGCGACTGTTTTAATCATATTTTTTCCTCTTGTTAATTAAATAAATTATGTGCCAAAGTTTAACACTGCGGCATATAAAAACAAGCTTTAATATTAACTTATCAGAGTGTTTAGGGGCAGATGAACTCGGCCAGATTTTTAATTTCGATTTTGGCGGCAAGGTGGGAGGTCGTCATCCGGCGGTTGAGTCCGGGCTGATTCATATCGAGGACGGTCAGCCCTTCCAAAAACAGCTCCCGGTATATGACGCGGTCTTTGAGGCCGTGGCAAAAACGGAAACCGTAAATTTTGCCGATATTTTCCAGATGTTCAAAAACAAAGTCCTTGTTGCGCGAGCGAGTCGCCGAAATTTTGTTGCCGCAGACAATCCAGTTAAGATAATTTTTGCCGTGGGCGGCAAGGAACTTTTTGGTTTCCCAGACAAAATCGGCATAATGTCCCGGCGCTTTGACGCGGGATGTCGCCACGTCGATATCGGCTATGGCTCCCATGTCCACCAAACTGTCTGTCATCGGCGTAATGAGGGTGTCGGCATATTGGTGCGCGGCTTCAAAAAGATAATTGCGGCTGCCCGGAGTGTCAATAATGAGTGCGTCATAGCGGCCGCGGATATCCATAATCAAGTCATGTATCCGGTTAAGGTCATCGGGAATTTTGGCATAATCTGCAGACGGTTTGACAATATAGTGCTCGGGGATGCCGAGATGAAGGCCGTTTGCGGTGCAAAAATTCTTGCGGTTCTGCACATACTTGCTCAAAGAACCCTGTCTTCCGTCAAAATCCATGGTGGCAATCGAAAAACCCTCATTGAGGAGTTTTATAGCGAGGTGCATGGCAATTGTCGATTTGCCGGTGCCGCCTTTTTCGTTGCCGATGACGATTATGTGGGCATGTGGGTTTTTGTCAGACATTATTGATGTTCAGCCATTGCAAGTTGATGAATCGGGTTTGATGCAACAACAATACACGATTTATTTTTTCTTTTCAAATCATTACAGGTTTTATCCGCCTGATTTTTTTTCAGGCCGACCAGCTTTGAACGATAAATAACGGCAGCGCCTTTGGCGGCGGCTTCGATATCAATCTGGGCTTTTTGAAGATATTGGGCTTTCAGGCCTTTGCGAATCTGCATGGCATAGTTGCGGGCTTTGGCATAATTGGAAAATGCGCCGACCTGCACACCCCAGCGGGCATCATTGCCTTCGGCCGAAGCCGATGCGGCCACAGAAGCGGAATCTTCCGCTGCCGCCGTTGTTTTGGCATAGAGCACCGGTTTTTCGATATTATCGGCCAGAGCCAGCTTATGGAGCCCGCTGCTCATCAGAGAGGCAACCTTGCGGTCGCGCTGTTTGAGCGTGTTGTGTCCCATGGTTACGGCAATAACGCGGTTGCCATCGCGTTCGGCCGAGGTGATGATATTGTATCCGGCCGCGTTGGTAAAGCCGGTTTTCATGCCGTCGGCGCCTTTGAACGTTTTGAGCAGATGATTGTGCGTATACATGGTGCGCCCCTGCCAGGTGAAGCTTTTGGTAGCAAACAGCTTGTAATACTGCGGATAATGGTGGTACATGGCGGCGCCGAGAATCGCCATGTCGCGGGCGGTAGTTTTCTGCAGGCGGTTGGGCAGGCCGGAAGCGTTTTTGAAAGTCGTGTTTTTCATGCCGAGTTCACGAGCGACTTTGGTCATGGTCTGTGCAAAATTTTCTTCGCTGTAGCCGATACCTTCGGCCAGAACAGAGGCACAGTCGTTGGCGGATTTGACAATCAGCGCCATAACTGCGTCGCGGACAGTAATTTTGGAACCGGGTTTGAGGCCGAGTTTGGACGGCGAGCGATTGGCGGCATTACGCGAGACAGTGAGTTTGTCCGTCATTTTAAGGCGGCCGCTTTCGAGTTCGCCGAAAGTGATATAAAGGGTCATTAATTTGGTTAGTGACGCCGGATAGCGCAGTTCATCGGCATTATTGGACGCAAGCACCTTTCCGGAATGGGCATCAATAATGATGGACGACTGGGTGCGCGCCGCAGAAGCCGGCTGCATTCCGCAAAATGCCAAAACAGCGGCGAAGGCGGTATATTTAAGTAATGAGTAAAATCTGTTTCTGGTGTTCATTGCTCGGGTTCTTACACTTCTGTTACGGCCAATTTCTTTAAGTCTAGACCGAAAAAGGAAATAAATTGTTAATTTAAAATTGAAAAAACAAGGTTAATAATTTTTTTTGGCAAGTCTATTTTTAACTTGACTTTGTATTTTAATCTATGTAGTAATTTGGTGATATCCGATGGCGAATGTAGCTCAGTTGGTTAGAGCGCTGGTTTGTGGTACCAGATGTCGTGAGTTCGAATCTCATCATTCGCCCCATAAAAAAGCCGTCCGTCAGGGCGGTTTTTTTATGGAAACTTTTGCTAACAGGGGGGTAACGATGCGCCAGAGAAATTTTCATTTTGTTATAACCGGCGGTTCATGTTCGGGAAAAACCAGTTCTCTTCCGATTTTGAAGAAACGGCTGACGGCAGAAGGATATACAGTGATTGTTTCGCCGGAAACGGGTACCGATGTTTATATTTCCGGACTGACGCCGGATAATCTGCCGTGGGAAGTTTTTCAATCAATTATTGTCGAGCGGACCCTCATAAAAGAAAAAACAATCAGAAAAGCTTTGGAGTATATTCGAAAACCGACGGTAGTATTGTACGATAGAGGAATTTTTGACAATAAGGTTTATTTGGGGAACAATGAAAAATTTAACGAAATTTTGGGTGGTTTCGGCGTTTCTGAGGAAGAATTGATGCGTCGTTATGACGCCGTTTTTCATATGAAGACAACAGCCGCGCAAAATGATTATACCACCGAAAATAACGAAGCGCGGTTTGAAAATGCGGAGACGGCGTTGATTTATGACGAGAAAGTTCTTCAAGAATGGTCAGCACACCATTATTTGAAGATTATCGGAAATTTTCCGGCTTTTGAAGACAAGCTCGATAAATTGTATCAGGAAATAATGTTTTTTATTTCACAAACCAATTAATACGGAGCGGGTTTCGTTTTGTTTTTTGGTGCGCAGGTTTCCTTAAGGCTTTTTTCGTCTGCCATGCGAAGTTTCTTGTTTTTCTTGATGATTTCCGCAATGACTTCAGGCAGGTTCACAATGCGGTTTTTGGTAAAGCGCAGAATTTCGACCTGATTTTCCGCGCCGCAGATAAAGTCTTTGATGCGGATGCCGTGACGGATGTCGGACTTGATTGTCAGAATAATATCTGTATTTTCAATATCCAGTCTGATGTCCTGGGGATTAATATGCCCGCTGAAATAAATCGTGTCTTTGCCGCCTTTTTCGATAATCGTGTCAAAACCGTCATACAATCGGTAGAGATAGACATCATCTCCCGTGCCGCCGACAATGGTGTCGTTATAATCGCGGGCAAAAAAGATGTTGTTTTCTGTGGAGGGGCGCAAAACATCTGCTTTTCCGGTTCCGCCGGTGACCATTTTTCCAAAATCGCGAAGATTGATATCCGGGATAATCCCGTTAAGTTTTTTGACTCTTTTACGAATTTGGGCGGCGTCTTCATCCATTGAAATTATACTGTTCATTTCTTCCAGCCATAGCATGGTTTCAATCCGGCCGTAATCCTGATAAAATTGTTTGATGACTTTATCAAGGCTGTCGGCGTCGGACAAATCGACATTGAGGCTTGCAGACAATATATTGCGGGCTGCTTTGTCCGTATCAAACATCAAAATTGTCGAAAGCAGGCTGTTCTGTTCAAACGAGCTTTGGTAGAAGCGGACGCTTGCGCTGCTGTGAAAAAACAGCAGTTTGCCGGCATAAGACGACGCGTCTTTATATGCATCCAGCAGGAAAGGCGCCGAAGCGATGTGCGGCGCCGTGGTAACGTCTTTGCCGGTGTGCGTGCCGCGGTAAGACTCGTTTAAAACTTTTTCCAGAAACGCCAGTCTGCGGGCATCGCCGATATAATTGACGCCGTCTTCTGACTTGCGGGAATCCGGCTTGATTTTTTCCACACCGGCCCAGCGGAACAAGATGTCATCAAGCAAGGCCAAACGCTGCATGTATTCCGGCTCTTCAATAAAATCTGAAACGGCTCTGCCCAGACCGTTCGGGTCTTTTTGCATGGCAGAGCGCAGCTCGGGAAGTCCGGCAAAGTTTATGGCATTGCGCATCGGCATAGCGGTCAGCCGCGGCGAAAATTCCTGCGGTTTGCCGATAAATCGGGCAGGAATTGCAAAACCGGCCTTCTGCCGCGGCGGGACAGAGAACGGCACGGCCGGCCGCAGCGGCATGAAGTACATCCGATACAAATCATAACTTATGTATCCGCCGACAATAAGGACAACGCTGATAAGAATGATTTTCCAGTCTTTTTTAGTCATGGCGGCAGCTTTCTATAATGAAAAAGATATAGGGATTATTTCATGAATATCAGAATTTGGCAATAAAAAAGCCCTCCATGCGGAGGGCTTTTTAGGTTTTAGATTTTGCCTTCATAGGCTTTGAGGTAAATTTCCTCGATTTCTTTAATCAGCGGATAGCGCGGATTGGCGCCGGTGCACTGGTCGTCAAAGGCCAGCTCCGACAATTCGCTCAAACCTTCTTTAAAGGTTTTTTCATCAACGCCGGCTTCGCGGATAGACATCGGAATGCCGATTTCTTTTTTAAGCTGCTGAATGGCTTTGATGAGATTTTTAACCTTTTCGTCGTCATTCTTGCCGCCGAGGCAGAGCATTTCGGCAATCTCGGCATAACGGCGTTTGGCCTCAGGGTAATGATACTGCGAGAAAATACCCTGTTTGGTCGGCTTGTCGCTGGCGTTGAAATCAATCACCTGGCAAATCAGCATGGCGTTGGCGACGCCGTGAGCAATGCCGTACGCGCTGCCCAGCTTATGTGCCAGCGAGTGGCAGATACCCAGAAAGGCCTGCGCAAAGCAGATGCCGGCCATGGTGGCGGCATAATGCATGTTCTCGCGCGCCTGCGGGTTGTTGGCACCGTCATTGACCGATTTGGTCAGGTTGGCGAATATCATCTGTATCGCTTCTTTGGCAATACCCTGAGTGAACGGCGTGGCCAAAATGGAAACATAGGCTTCCAGCGCATGGGTCAGAGAGTCGATGCCCGAAGCCGCCGCCAGGCCGCGCGGCATGGTTTTGACCAAATCCGGGTCGATAATCGCCATGTTCGGGGTCAGGGCATAGTCGGCAATTGGATATTTGATGTGGGTATCCGAATCGGTAATGACTGCAAAAGGCGTGACTTCCGATCCGGTGCCGGAAGTGGTCGGAATGGCGACCATCGTTGCCTTTGAGCCTAAATCCGGGAAAGTGCAGATACGTTTGCGGATATCCATAAAGCGCATGGCGAGGTCATGGAACGAAACTTCGGGATGTTCATACATCAGCCAGACGATTTTGGCCGCGTCCATCGGCGAGCCGCCGCCCAGCGCGATAATCACGTCGGGTTCGAGGTTGCGGACAATTTTGAGCGCGTTTTCAATTGTCGCAGTGTCGGGGTCGGGGTTGACGTTGGAGAAAATCTGATAGGCGATATCGAGTTCCTCAAGCACGCTGGTGATTTTGTCGGTATAGCCCAGGCCAAACAACGGTTTGTCGGTGATGATAAAGGCTTTCTTCTTGCCTTTAAGCTCGCGCAGGGCAAAACCGGTCGCGCCCTGTTTGAAATAAATTTTGGGCGGTACTCTGAACCACAGCATGTTTTCTCTTCTTTCGGCGACTGTTTTGATGTTAACCAAATGTTTTACTCCTACGTTTTCGCTGGCCGCATTTCCGCCCCATGAGCCGCAGCCCAGCGTGAGGGAAGGGTCCAGCCTGAAATTGTACAAATCTCCGATACCGCCCTGCGAAGACGGGGTGTTAATCAGGATACGCCCGGTATCCAGCTGGCTGCTGAAATATTTGATGCGGTCCTGATTATGTTCGGCGGTGTATAAAACCGAAGTGTGCCCGCGTCCGGCAAAATGTACCAGCTCGGCGGCGTCGGAAACGGCGTCTTCAAACGAAGACGTCTTATACATGGCCAAAACCGGAGAAAGTTTTTCAAAAGAGAAGGGCTCTTCGGGGCCGATTTTGCAGACTTCGCCGATTAAGACTTTGGTTTCCGCAGGAACTTTTATTCCGGCGAGTTCGGCAATTCTGCAGGCCGGCTGCCCGACAATGGCGGAATTGAGTTTGCCGTCCTGAATGATGGTTTGGGCAACTTTTTCTTTTTCTTTTTTATTGAGGATATATGCGCCGCGGTAAGCGAATTCTTCTTTAACGGCGTCGTAAACATCCTTGTGGACGATAACCGACTGTTCGGAAGCGCAAATCATGCCGTTGTCAAAAGTTTTGCTCATCAGTACTGAGCTGACGGCCATCTTGATGTCGGTGGTTTCATCAATAATTGCGGGTGTGTTGCCGGCGCCGACGCCAAGAGCCGGTTTTCCGGAGCTGTATGCCGCCTTGACCATGCCGGGGCCGCCGGTAGCAAGAATCATGGCAATGCCTTCGTGTCCCATAAGGTGCTGGGTCAAATCAATGGAGGGTTCGTCAATCCAGCCGATGATGTGTTCGGGCGCGCCGGCTTTGACGGCGGCGTCCAAAAGCAGTTTGGCCGTGTATACGGTCGATTTTTTGGCACGGGGATGAGGTGAAAAAATGATGCCGTTGCGGGTTTTGAGCGCAATCAGGGTTTTGAAAATGGTCGTTGATGTCGGGTTGGTTGTCGGGATGACGCCGGCTATGACGCCAATCGGTTCGGCGACTTTGGTATAGCCGTTGGTCGCATCGTGCTCAATAACGCCGCAGGTGCGGGCATCGCGGTATTTGTTATAGATTTCTTCGGCGGCAAAATGGTTTTTTATGACTTTGTCTTCAACAATGCCCATGCCGGTTTCTTCCACCGCCATTTTGGCAAGCGGAATGCGGGCGTCGTTGGCAGCCAGCGCGACAGCTGCAAAAATTTTGTCGACTTGTTCCTGCGAATAGGCGGCAAAAACTTCCTGCGCGGTTTTAACGCGGTCGATTACAACGTTCAAATCATCAATTGTCGAGGTTTCCCCATACGTTTCGGCTTGCGGGCCTTCTTTTTTCAGTTTCATATTTTCATCTCCTAAATGTGCCCGAATCAGCCGGGGCACAAAACATTACTACCCTATCATGAAAATACAAAAGAATGGTTAATATCAACGATTGCGGCGGTTTTTTCGGCGCTCGATGCGTTCCTGGATTTTTTTGGCACGGCGGTCGGCGCGTTCTTTGGCTTTTTTCTGGAAGCGGGTCAGATTTTCCTGTTCGACGACCGCGTTTTGCTTTTGTTCTTCGACTTTGTCGATTTCTTCTTCTATGGCTTCTTTCTGGAAGCGCGAAGCCCTTTCGCGGCGTTCTTCGATTTTTTCCTGTTCTTTGCGGGCGCGTTCTTCGGCGCGTTCAATCGCTTTTCTGCGTATCCGTGTGTCGGCGTTTTTTTTCTGTTCTTCAAAAGCCTGTTCGCGGGCGAGGCGCTTTTGTTCCTTGGCGGTGAGAATTTGTTCTTCAACGCTGGCGCCGGTGAGCGAAACGGCTTCTTCGGCATGCAGCATTAACGGAGCCAGCGCGGCGGTTGCCGCCATTATTCCGCAGAAATAAATTTTCATTTTTACCTCCTTGACAGGAAAAACAAACACTTTGTTATATATAAACCAATTTTTTGCGAACAACAAGTTGACTATTGGGCGGCTGGTGATAAAGTGCATAAAAAATAAGAAACCCTGGCGCATCACTGGGAATTTCCTGGCGGCAAGCAGGAAGAGGGGGAAACCCTGCCGCAGGCGCTCCGCCGCGAATTGCGCGAGGAGCTGAATATTGAAGCCGTCGTCGGTGATTTTTTTATGCAGTCGGTTTATGATTATGATTTCGGACAAATTCAAATGAACTGTTTTTGGGTCAGGCTGCGCGACGAAAACGGCGAAGTCCGTTCCAATGAGCATGAAGAAACGGCATGGGTTACTCCGGCGGAATTGAAGAATTACCGTTTTGCGCCGGCTGACATTCCGGTTGTCGAAGCTTTGAGCAAAATAAATCTCTAATATTGAAAATCCGAATATACCGATTATATCCCGTTTGAGAAGAAAGCGGGGGTAAGATGAAATATCGTCTGGCGGTGTTGATTTTTTTAGCTGCGGCATTAAGCGGATGCGCTTCATTTCGCCGTAATCTGGTTAATCTGGTGGTCGATGCCAAAGAAAAGCCTTTGACGCGCTGCGAAATCAGCGGCTTTGAGTATCAGGGGCTGGCGGACAAGGTCGAGCGCAAGCCGGTTTTGAAAGTGTTGATGGTACACGGCGTGGGGACGCATTATCCCGGCTATTCCGCGCGGCTGCAGGAAAATCTGGCAAAACAGATGAAGCTTGAAGTAAGTTCACAGCTGCCCAAAAACATCAGCCTTCTGGATCCGCAAGACCATAAAACTTATCTTGGGAATCTGCGCATTACCTATTGGCAGAATCGCGACAAGACCAAAAATATGCTGTTTTACGAACTGACGTGGTCGCCGATTACAACTCCGGAAAAACAGATTATCGCTTTTGACACAACCGAACAGTATACCAAATTCCGGGTGCCGTTTAACAATGAGATGAAGATATTTTTGGACAATACGCTGCCGGATCCGATGTTTTATCTGGTTGACAAGCGCGATTTGATCTTAAATTCCAGCAAGCAGTCGATTTGCTGGATGCTCAAGACCGACTGGGACAATATTCCCAATAACCAGGAGTTGAGCTGTTATTTAAGCCCCCGACAGGAAATACGCGGACTGGCTGACCAAAATCTCGGCTTTATCACCCACAGCCTCGGCAGCGAGATTGTTATGGACGCTCTGTTGAATATCTCGGAACAGGTATCGCGGGCAGAGGCGAAGGAAAATATTGCCAAACTGCAAAACAAAGAACTGACGGTCTTTATGCTGGCGAACCAGCTGCCGATTCTGGCCATCGGGCGCCCGCTGCCGAAAGTGCACGGACAGATTGATTCATACTGTACGCCGGGCGGAAAGAATTACCGGCGGCGGATTTTCAAAGCGGTCAACGTTGTGGCTTTTTCCGATCCCAACGATTTGCTCAGTTATGCGATTCCGCAGGGATTTGTAAACGAATATATCGACTCGCGCATCTGCCCGCAGGTGACCAATGTTTCGGTCAATGTAGCGCCGGAGATTATGGCGTTCGGCCTGGGTTTTGTCAATCCGGTTGACGCACATACCGCTTATGACAACAGTAAAAAGGTGATTAATCTGATTACGCACGGAACCACGGATTTTGACGCGGATAAATTTTTGGAAGAAAAATGCTATTTTGTCGAACTTAAAAAAGACCGCAATATGAATCGGCGTTGAGCCTTGATTTTGCAAATTTGGCGATTACATCGGAAACGTTATATTAAATTTTGAGGAAGGAAACAAATATGAAAAAATACGTGTTCGGATTGGCAGTACTGTTGGCGGCAGCCGGCTGTACAAATTCGGTCGAAGTTAAAAACGAGCTTGAATACAAGTGCGGCAGCCAGGTTATCCGGAGCGAAGTTCTGGACGACAATTCAATGATTGTTCACATGAACGGCGTCAATTATGTTTTGACAAGGGTCGCATATCCGGACGGAACGCGTTATGAAAATCTGGTTTCGCGGGTTTCTCTGACCGCAACAGACGGCGGTACTTATCTTGCTGTCAACGGCGTTAACTATCCGATGTGCGAAGAAATTATGCGCTAGTTTTTGCGGTCCGGCAGCATAGCCGTTATTTATTGCCATAAAAACAAATTCGTACTACAATATGACAATAAACAGGAGAATGGCTAATGCTGCCGACGACCGAAAAATATCGTTATGTGACGGAAGGCAATCAGGAGCGCGCCGTCGCGCTGGAAAAGGATCAGCGCATCTATGCACAAGCGGTTGACCTGCACGGCAGCGTTGATGAAAAAGCGGTTGCCGAACTTGAAAAAACGCTTGCCCCGTTATTGGAAAAACAAACCGCGCTGCTGAAAAGCGGGCGGGTTCCGGACGCCAGAAAAATTGAGGCTGAAATCAGTGTCCGGCTAAAAGAAACAGCTCCCGACACTGTCAAAAAACTGCTGCCGGACAATGCTGACCAAGACGGCCGCGACGCGCGAAAAATTTTGTCTTATGTTGTGGCGACGGCGCTGGTCAATTATGTCAACAAAGACATTTATGACGGCGTTTCGCATGAAACGGACAAAGACGGCAATACGCGCCTGCGGGAATTGGAACCGTGGGAAAAAACTTTTAAGAATTATCTGCTTTATTCGCTGAATCGGGCGGCTGACGGTTATCTGCCGGAAGAAGAGCGTCCCAGACCGCCGGAAAGGAACGGCGACCAGGTCTTGCGCAGCGTACAGGAAGAAAAAATCAAAAACGACGCGGTAATCCGCAAGAATTTCAGCAATCCGAAAAATCGGAAGAAAGCCATGAAAACGGCCGAGAAAAAAGGTCGCCCGCTGACTGAAAAAGAAATTAAGGTCATGAAACTAAAAGCTGCCGGCGGTCAGGGCAAATAAAAAAGCGTTACTTGAAGTAACGCTTTTTTATTTTCCGACAGATTGCTTAATTCTTCCATATAGCGGCAACGCCCGAAAGGCAAACCACCCGGTCTTTGGTCAGTTTTCTGTTTGATGCTTTTTGCAGAGCCGGCAGCAATTCCTCGGGAGCGTCATGCTGTATTTCAGGCCGTTCCATGTCCGTGAACATTTTCGTAATAAGGTAGTCAGTCGTCGAAGCGGTCAAACAGCATTTTAAGCTCTTCAATTTTTTTGTCTTTGTCCGCATCGGTAAAAGACTGAGCAACGCAGTGCTGCAAATGCTTTTTGAGAATATTGGATTCGACGGCTTTGACAGCGGAGCGGACAGCGCGCAGCTGGGTGATGATGTCGGGGCAATAGCGTCCGTCTTCAATCATCTTCTTCACGCCTTCAATCTGGCCGCTGATACGGTTGAGCCGCGGCATATTTTCCATATGGCAGGGGGCGTTGTCGGTCATAAGGGTATCCGCCTTACTTGCTGCCGGAACATTTGTCGCCGCAATGGCAGTTGGTGCCGTCACATTGGCAGTTGTCTCCGCACTGGCAGTCTTCACAAGTGCATTTGGGATTGTTGCATTTAGACATTGTAAACTCCTTTTAATTTGATTATACCTCGCATCTGTATTCTATTAATATACCACATGGGGGTATGTGTCAAGCCGTTTATTGTGCAAATTGTACGGCAATACGTTTTATGGTTGACAAATAATACGGTTATGTTTAACTAAAAACAGTTTTTTTTATATTTAATTCATCTTATTGACCTTAATCTAATTGATTTTATATCTAAATTTTTATGTCAACACAAAAATTGATTCACGTTCCGTACGTGAAAACCCAAGCAGAAGAGGTTTCTCTTCTTGAGACCGGCAGTTTTTCTGCCCAAAGGCAATATATCCTCTGGTATGGTTTCCAATCCCGGCAGGGACAGATTATGTTCGCAGACAGCGGTTTTAGCGAGCTTATCCGCATGCAAAATCTTTTTTACGGTCAGTGGTGGTTTTCCGAGGCAAGACAGATACTTTGCCGGCGCGGATTGCTTTCGCCGTTGTCTGAGGAAGACGAGCAACAGCAGAGACGCGCATTTAAAAACTGGCTGTACAACTGTCTGCATGCGCCCCGCGGCAACGAAGCCGCTTATGGCAGGATGCAGTTCTACGGTATGGCTGGCGATGTGATGTTCCCCCCCGCTGTCAGCGAAGAAGAACAGCTGCGGTGGCTGGATGAGAAAAACATCGAGAAGATATCTTCTTATACCGGCCGCTGGAAAGGAAAAGCCGCCGTTAGGTTTCTGCAAGAAGCGCCGGAAGAATCCGTATTTTTTCAGCTCCACTACCGGTTGCTTAAAAGGCCGGAAGAGCAATACGCTCTGGCGCAGCGCGACATCAGCAACGGGGAAAACAATCTGATTTGGTTTTATTTTTCCAGTTACAGAGCGTTTCCCGAGGTTCAGGCTCTGCTTCGCGATTATGATGCGAACCTGTGGCGCCGGATGGTTATGGTTAATTACGGCTGGGATTTTGAATTTGAGCGCAAATTCGGCAGCCTTAAAGCTTGGCAGGAAAAATTGTCAGAAAATTATTCGATGCTGGCGCATTGCCCGATTGAGGATATCCGGCAGTTGCTGCACGGCATAGAGTAATACGTACCGCAGCCTTATAGTCTAATGACTATAAGGCTGTTTTAATAAGTATAAGAAAAACTTGTGTTTGGGATACAGATGTCGTATTGTATGCATAATTGTAACGATACTGAAGATTGGGCGGCATGATTTATCCGAGTTTAAAATATCTCTCTGACTTTGACGTGTATCTGGTAGATGCCTACGGCCCTTTTGTCGGCGCTTCCGGCGTTTCGCAGACGGCGATTCAGGTTATGGCCGATTTGGTCGCCGCGGGCAAAAAAGTCTGCGTTTTATCCAATGGTTCGGAACTGGCCGCAGACGCCGTGAACAGCTATCACAAGAAAGGCCTGTTGGCCGGAGTGCATTTTAACGGGTTTATGACTTCCGGGCAATTTACCTATGAGGCGATTCAGAAGCGGGAGCTGCCGGTTTTGGGAACGAAATTCTTTGTATTTGGGACGGCTAATTTTAAAAAGCCGGAAAAGCTTCCCACGATTTTTAAGGGGTCTGCCTATTCGGTTGTCGACAAGGTTGAAGAAGCTGATTTCGTTTACTGCGGCATTCCGCAAATCAACGGCGAAGACAGGCTGGAAATGACCGATTTTCTGCCGGGGCTGGCGGAAATAAAAAAAGCCGGGTTGGCGCTTGTCTGCGCGAATCCCGATTTGCGCGCCAACGAAGGCGGCCGGTTTGTTGTCCGGCAAGGGCTGGTTTGCGAGACTTATGAGAAAATGGGCGGACGGGTTGTGCGTTACGGCAAGCCTGACGCGCGAATTTTTGACCGGATTTTGTCCGGGTATGACGTTGCGCGCGAACGCGTGCTGATGATCGGTGACACTCTGGGAACGGATATTCTCGGCGCCAACCGGGCGGGCATAAAATCCTGTCTGGTTTTAGACGGCGGTATGACGGAATACGCGCTCAAACAAAAAGGGCAGGCTGTTACGGAAGAAAACGTCATGGCTTTTATAAATGCCCAGAACGCGGTTCCTGATTATATCTGCCGGCGCATGAGCGAAGCGGCGCTTTTTTAGCTTTCGGGAAACTTTGAACAGCGCTTTTGGCAAGGGCAGTTATTGTTTTTTTAACAGTTATGCCGGCAGAGAGCTTGTATCTTTAATTTTCAATCATATATCGCTTATATCTTTATTAACCGGCGGGGAAAAATGGATTACCTAAACGTATCGCTGCGCATGCTGATGGCTTTTATCCTGGTGCTGATATTCTTCCAGTTTTCGGGTAACAAGCGCCAGTTTTCACAAATGACCAGTTTTGATTTGGTGAGCAATTTTATTTTGAGCGCTATTTTCGGCGGTTATTTGTTTGACAGTGAAATTTCGTGGCTCGGGTTTGTGTCGGTCATTACGGTGTATTTTGTTTTGAACGGAATCATTAATTATCTGGCGAAAAATACGGCATGGGGCAGAGGGATGATTGTGGGAACGCCGACAGTTATTATTGATGACGGAAAGATAAATATTAAAAATCTGAAAAAAGCCAATATGAATATGCTGGACTTTATGTCTTTGCTGCGGGCTAAAAAAGTTCATTCGCTCAAAGATGTGAAACTGGCGCAGATTGAAATCGGCGGCGCGCTGACCGTGCGGCTTAAAGGCGAACAAAATTATGCGATGACGCTGATTGAAAACGGCAAAATTAATCAGGAGAATCTTAAACAGGCCCGAAAATCCAAAACCTGGCTGCTGAAAGAACTGAAAAAACGTCGGACGAAGCCCGAAGACGTCTTTTTTGCCCAATGGCAGAATGATGATCTGTATCTGGTAAAATTTCAATAACACAACGGCATTTATGCAATGTTTTTGATAAGCTGCTTATAGTAGTCCAAAGCTGTTCTGACTTTGGGAATATCTTTTATAAAACGCTGGGAAGTCAGGTAGACAGTCGCAAAGGATGCGCATTTTAATTGATCCAGGTGCACCAGTCCGGGGCGGTTTTTGGCAAAATGCAGCGGCATAACCGCTATTCCGCAATTATTGGCGACCAGTTCGGTTATGACAAACGCGCTGTTGGATACAAACGGTTTTCGGTCGGTGGGGAAAAATGCAGAATTACCGTTTTCGATTCTGTTCCAATTGTCCTTTTTGAGAACCAGACGGTGATTCTGAATGAGGTCTTCTTCGTTCTGGGGCGCGGGGTGCGCGGCGAGATAGCACGCGGACGCAAAGTAACCGCAGGGAATTTCGCGGGAAGCGATAATAACGATATCGTGGCCCGAAGGAATGCCGTAGCTCAGGCAGATGTCGTATCCAAGATTGACGATGTCCGGGGTGCTGTCAAATGTGTCAATAATTATATTGAGATTGGGGTAAGCGCTGTAGAATTCCTGAATTTTACGCATTTGCAGGCTGTAACGTATGTTTTTGTCATAGGCAATGCGGATTTCGCCGCTCAATGTGTCGGTTCGGGCTATTTGTGCCGAGTATATCTGGTAGAGGCAGTTTTTCAGCTGTTCCGCAAGCAGTGCCAGTTTTATTCCGTCCGGGGTCAGCGAACAACCGCGTTCAGTGGTGGAAACCAGCTTGGCGTTGAATTCTATTTCCAGATAAGAAAGGTATTTGTTCAGAGTATCGACGGAGGTATTCAACGCCTTGGCTGTTCCGGCTTTGGAGGTATGTCTTTTTATCGAGCCGAGTATCATCAGGCCTTCCAGTATTGTTTTATCTTTTTTATTAAACATTGTGATTGTTCCATGTGTAAATATCTAAGGTTGTAAAAGTGTCGAAAAATCAAAAATTTACCAAAGTACAATACAAAATATTAACCGTAGTTTTTTGACAGAACAACGATTTTCTTCCAAATATGCAACGAAAATTAATCTCGCATATTATTAATACAACTTATGGTTTATTTTGCTTGTTGTAAAGTCCGGAAAATTTATATGATGACCAATAAAATATAAATTTTTCAATCTGCCACGATGACGCAAGTTTATGTCAGCGGCGGCGTTTTAAAATGCTGCTGCTTCAGACGAGGCGTTTTTTGCGGGTGCGGACTGGAAAAGTTTTAAACAAAGCTTATCTATCTGGAAAATATCAGAGAGAGGTAACCATGGATAATGACAGTAACAAAATCGGCGTGGTTCCGGCAACTTTGCTGGTCGCCGGAAATATGATGGGATCGGGCGTGTTTATGCTGCCGGCGAATCTGGCGGCTATCGGGTCAATTGCGGTGCTGGGCTGGCTGGTAACAATCGTCGGCGCCATAGCTTTGGCGCTGGTGTTTTCCAAACTGACACAAATCTATACCGCGGCGGGCGGCCCGTATGCCTATACGCGCAAAGCATTCGGCGATTATATGGGGTATCAGACCAATCTGGTCTATTGGCTGGCCAATGTTATCGGCAATGTGGCGCTGGTGGTGGCCGGTCTTGGCTATCTGACGCCGTTTTTTCCGTCCTTGCGTGATCCGCTGGTCATGGCGCTGGGGCAGATCGGCATTATCTGGCTGCTGGTTTACGCCAATATTCTGGGGCCGAAAACTGTCGGCCGGATTCAGAGCTTTACGACCATGCTGGCTCTGGTACCGATTATCGGCGTGGCGTTGCTCGGGTGGTTCTGGTTCCATCCGCAGACCTTTATGGAGGGGTGGAACGTTTCGGGCAGCAGCGACGTTTCAGCTTTGGGGATGACGCTTAATTTTACACTGTGGGCATTTATCGGCGTTGAGAGCGCTTCGGTGTCGACAGCCGTGGTTAAAGATCCGGCCAAAAACGTGCCGATTGCGACGGTGGTCGGTGTTCTGTTGGCGGCTGCTTGCTATATTCTCAGTTCTTCGGCAATTATGGGTATTATTCCCAATAAAGAGCTGATTGTTTCAGCCGCGCCGTTTTCAGACGCCGTGACGGTTGCCTTGGGGCCCGCAGCCGGAAAAATTGTCGCTTTTTGTGCGGCGGCGGGCTGCCTCGGGTCACTCGGCGGCTGGACGCTGCTGGTCGGGCAGACGGCGCAGGCTGCGGCGAATGACGGTTTGTTCGGCAACGTGTTTGCCAAAGTCAACAACCGCTGTGTTCCGTCGGCCGGTTTGGCGATTGTGGCGGGGTTGATGACGCTTCAGGTTTTGGCGACGATGTCGCCGACAGCTGCGGAGCAATTCGGCAAAATTGCTTCCATTGCAGTAATCATGACGCTGCTGCCGTATATTTATTCATCCGTTGCGATTAAAATTCTCGGGCGCGACAAAATGAACCGGCACCAGCTGACTTTCTATACGATTGTCGGCCTGATTGCTGCGGTCTACTGCATGATTGCGATGATCGGTTCGGACGCGCAGCAGACCCGGTGGGCGCTGATGTTTGTGATTTCGACAATCATTTTTTACGAAATGGCGGTCAACCGCAAGCTGGATATGCAAGAGCAAAATACCCGCCCCGGCGGCTGCGTGCCCTGCTGGGTCAGACATCTGACGCTGATTGTGACAATTGTGGCTTTGGCCGCGATGTTCTGGGTTTCGGTCGGGCGTTATGACAAAGGGGATTTGCGAACACGCGGTTCGTATCACCGGATTGTACAGGAATTACACGATAAATAAAGGAGAAAATGATGACAGAGGAAAAAAATCCGCTGGGTTTTAAGGTACTGATGATTTATGACGGGGTTGATGAAAATAACGCCAATGCCCGTAAAATTCAGGCATTGAAGAGCGACCTGGAAGAAAAAGACATACAAGTTGTTATTGCCCAGTGTTATAATGACGCGGCGGCGGTTATCCGCTCCGACCCGACAGTGGAATGCGTGCTGCTGAATTTAGATGACGATCCGGATCATCATTTCGGGCACAGCGTACGCATGCTCAAACTTATCCGCAGCCGCAACGAAAACGTACCGGTTTTCCTGCTGGCGTGCCGGACGGTAGCGTCGGGCGTTCCGGCGGATATTCTTGACAAAGTCAATGACTTTATCTGGATTTTGGAAGATACGTCTGATTTTATCGCCGGGCGCATTGTTGCGGCCATCAGGCGGTATCGCGAGTATATTCTGCCGCCGATGTTTAAGGCTTTGGTTAATTTTTCAAAGGTGCATGAGTATTCATGGCACACGCCGGGGCATACCGGCGGCACCGCTTTTTTGAAGTCGGCGGTCGGGCGTTCGTTTTTTAATTTTTTCAAAGAACCGGTCTTCCGGTCGGATTTGTCAATTTCGGTGGGCGAGCTTGGGTCATTGCTTGACCATTCCGGCCCTATCGGCGAAAGCGAAAAATATATCAGCCGCGTTTTCGGTTCCGACCGCAGCTATACGGTAACCAACGGTTCGTCGACATCCAACCGGGTAATTTTAATGTCGAGCGTGACCCGCAATCAGGTGGCGCTGGTTGACCGCAACTGCCATAAATCGGTGGAGCAGGGGCTGACGATGTGCGGCGCGGTGCCGTCGTATCTGATTCCTTCGCGCAACCAGTACGGCATTATCGGCCCGATTAAGCCCGAGCGTCTGACGAAGGAAGCCGTGGCGCAGAGCGTTTCGGAAAATGCCCTGGTCAAAGACGGCGTGAACAAGCAGCCGGTGCATGCGGTGGTTACCAATTCGACCTATGACGGTTTGTGCTATAATATCAACCGGGTAAAAGAACTGCTGGGCGAGAGCGTCGACCGGCTGCATTTTGACGAGGCGTGGTACGGCTATGCCCGGTTTAATCCGCTTTACTGCGAACGTTTTGCCATGTGCGGGGATATCACCGAATATGACCGCAGCGGCCCGACGGTCTTTTCGACGCAGTCGACCCACAAACTGCTGGCGGCTTTTTCGCAGGCCTCGATGATTCATATCCGCGAGGGGCGCAAGCCGATTGACCATAAGCGTTTTAACGAATCTTTCATGATGCATGCCTCGACTTCGCCGTTTTATCCGATTATCGCGACAAATGACATCAGTGCGGCAATGATGGACGGCCCGCAGGGGCAGGCGCTGACCGAAGACAGCATCCGGGAAGCCATCGCTTTCAGGCAGACCGTGGCGCATCTGCACGCAGAAATGAAAGACAAAGGCGACTGGTTTTTCGATATTTGGCAGCCGGATTATGTCCTTGATGCCAAGAGCGGGCAGAAAGTGCCGTTCTATGAGGCAGAGGAAGAACAGCTGGCCAATGACCCGTCAGCCTGGTATCTGCGCCCGAATGACGAATGGCACGGTTTCGGGGATATTGAGGAAGGCTATTGCATGCTCGACCCGATAAAAGTAACCGTCGTCACACCGGGCATGGGCAAAGATGCCGTTTTGGAAGGTTCTGGAATTCCGGCCGCGCTGCTGACTTCTTATCTGGATAACCGCGGCATTGTGGTGGAAAAAACGCAGGATTTTACGGTGCTGTTTTTGTTTTCTCTCGGTGTTACCAAGGGAAAATGGGGGACGCTGCTCAACGCTTTGTTTGCTTTTAAGAAAGATTATGACAACAATACCCCGCTGGAAAGGGTGCTGCCGAAAGTCGTTGCCGACAATCCCGAGCGTTATCTGAACATGGGGCTGAAAGATTTGGCCGACGAAATGTTTGCCAAGATGAAGGAACTGCAAATGACCAAGGCGCTGGCCGAAGGTTTTGCGGTATTGCCCAAACCGGATATGACGCCGGTTGAGGCTTATGAGCAGCTGGTATTAAATAATATTGAATCGGTGACGCTTAATGAGGCATCCGGTCGGACGGTGGCAACCGGCATTGTGCCTTACCCGCCCGGAATTCCGCTGCTGATGCCGGGTGAGAACGCCGGGGATGCCGACGGCCCGCTGCTGGGGTATTTGAAAGCTCTGGAAGCTTTCGACCGTTATTTTCCGGGCTTTGCGCATGATACGCACGGCGTGGAACGCGATTCCGACGGCAATTATGAAATTATGTGCCTGAAGAGATAATCAGAAGCCCCGGTACGGGGCTTCTTTTGTATCTGCTAGACAAATTTATGTTGAATGTTAATTTTTATCCGTTTATACTTTCAGTTGCGGAAAGCCGCATATTATTATGTCACACGAGGTTTTTCAGACCTGGTATTCTACATAGCCTAAAGAGTAGGTGTGAAACACTTAGGCAACTCCAATGTCATATACGGAGGAGTGCCTGAACTAAGTGTGCTTGCATAACGAATAAGGGCAACACCAATACCGTGTCTGAAACCTCCTCCACCTTAAATCTTAAGGTGGAGTTCGTTTTCCAATGATACAGGAGGTTGCCATGCAGCAAACAAAACGGACTGGGACTATCTTGCATTCAAATAATTCAACCAATATTGCCCGCGGGAAAAAATCAGGCGCTCTGCCTCATCCCGCGGATATTTATGTCGGCAAACGGGTGCGGCTGATGCGAAAACTGCTCGGCATGAGTCAGGCAGAGCTGGGCGCATTGTTGGGTGTCACTTTTCAACAGATACAAAAATACGAGCACGGCGCCAACCGCATCAGCGCGGGACGGCTTTATGACTTGAGCCGGGTAATGCGGGTGCCGGTCGGTTTCTTTTTTGAAAATATGAATAACGGAAGTTTATCGTGCGAGGATGCTTCGGCTGATTGGCAAACCGGAGCGGGAGCGGATAATCTGCTTTATGACAATGAATATCTGGGGATATTTTCGGCTTATCGCAAGCTCAAAAATCCGGAACTGCGGCAGTGTCTGCGGCGTTTGATTGTTTTGCTCGGGTGCGGCAATTGAAACATTTTGAAACTTAATGTTTTAATAAGTTATTGTTTTATTAATATTTTCTGAATAGACTGTTAGCGTTAATAGTTACCAAACATATTAGCACAACTTTTAAGGAGAAACTTTATGAACTATAGAACTATCCTCTTGGCTTCCGCCGCAGTCATGTTTGCCGGTTCGGCTGTGGCTGCTGATTTGACCAATCCCTTTTATTTGCCGGGACAGGGCAAACTGACTTCCGATACCAAAATCGATTACCGTCGTACCGAATTTGACCATTCTGACGCCAAACTTGATGCATGGCGCGCGACAGAAGAGGTTGCTTACGGCGTAACCGATAATTTTGCCGTCATCGGCACGCTTGGCAATGATTTTGACACCGAAGGCGCTTATAACAACGACCATAACTTTGATTATAAACTCGGTGCGGCTTATAACTTCAGCAAGGATAATGTTCTGGCTCAGGTAAAAGCTTCTTATTATACATTCAATCCCAAGGATTATCTCGGCCACAGGGGTGTTGATGCCCGTTGGCAGAAATACATCAACGGCGAGGTTAAACTCGGTTATGATATGGGTGAAGGTCTGACCCCCTATGTTTCTTATGGTTTTGAAGGCCAGGTCGATCAGGCTGACCGCGCGTTTTATCAGACCGCTTTTGCCGGTGTCCACAAATTTGCGGGCAACTGGGCAGTTGACGGCGGCCTGCGTTATGACTTCTATACCGACGGCAAAAACGCCAATGCGCTTTATGCCCAGGCCGAAGTCGATTATTATCCGTATGAAAAGTTAGCTCTCGGCGTTTACGGCGATTATTATCTGGCCGGAAACGAAGCTGACGTCAGACCGCTGAGCTATGCCGGCGACTTGAAAAAACTGGATACGGATTACACCGTCGGCGTCAGAGCCAAAGTTGAATTCTAATTCAGGTTCGATTTAATAAAAGGCTTCCCATAAGGGAAGCCTTTTTTAGCGGCACCTGCTTTTTTATTTTAAGTATTCCTGAAAAAAACGTGTTATTTTGTCAAACGGGATAACATCAATTTTATCGTACAAATCTGTATGATTAGCGTTGGGAATAATCATGAGTTCTTTATTATCGCCGGTCAATTTTGTATAAGCGTCTTCGCTGAAATAGCGGCTGTGGGCATTTTCGCCGTGCAGCATCAAGACGGCGCTTTTGATTTCGTCGCTGTATGCCAGAATCGGCATATTGATAAACGATAAGGATGATGTCATATTCCAGCCGGTGTTTGAGTTTTTGGAATGTTTATGATATCCGCGGGGCGTTTTGTAATAATCGTAGTAGTCTTTGACAAATTGTGGCTCGTTTCCTGCCAGCTTGTCGGGAAGCCCGGCTTCGGCGGCATAGGTTCCCGATTTGAAGTCTTCGGTGCGCTGGGCATTGAGTTTTTCTTTGAGCTTATAACGGTCTTCTTTGCTCATGGCATCGAAATAGCCGTTGGCATTTACTCTGCTCATGTCATACATGGTCGAAGTAACAACCGCTTTGATTCTGGTATCCATTGCGGCAGCATTTAGGGCAAAGCCGCCAAAACCGCAGATGCCGATAATGCCGATTTTGTCAGCGTCAACATTGTTTTGAACGCTTAAAAAGTCAACGGCGGCAGAGAAGTCCTCGGTGTTGATGTCAGGAGATGCCACAAGGCGGGGTTTGCCGCCGCTTTCTCCGGTGTAAGAAGGGTCAAAAGCCAAAGTTATAAAACCGCGTTCGGCCATGGTTTGGGCATAAAGTCCGGAAGATTGTTCCTTAACTGCGCCAAACGGGCCGGATACGGCCAGTGCCGGAAGTTTTTCGGCGGTTTTGTTTTTGGGTGTATATAAGTCGCCGACAAGTTTTATGCCGTAACGATTGTTAAAACTGACCTTACGCACATCGACTTTATTGCTTTTTTTGAATGTTTTGTCCCATGAACAGCAGGATGTATATGTCCATATTGCGGCAGCCGCGCCCGTGATAATTAGCAATGACAATAGAATTTTCATGTTTTTCTCCTCTTTGTAAATGAAAATATAATATACCATAATCTTTGGAGTTAACTCTAAGTCAAGATATTTTTTTATTTGTGGTAAAAATTGTTATTTAATGCTGGTGGAATATTTTTCACACACCCCGTTCTAAAGCTGCGTCCCGATTTCGAACCCAGGGTTCAAGTCCCGGGGATAATCCCAACGGGACTGCGCCGCTACGAAAGGCGTTGCCTTTCTACTTGCGCGAACAACTAAGTGTTGCCGCGGATGAATCTGTAAGAAGAAAGATGGATTTACATAACTGGGATTCCGGGATTAATCGGGATTTTCGGGGACATATTGGGATAAGCCATTTATAAGAACGTCAATTCTAGCACCGTTTACAGCCCGTTTAAATGGCATTTTAAAGGTCAAAAATTTTCTGCGATTAATCATCGGCAATAATTAAGTAATGTGAAAAATGGTTTTGCCTGATGATAAAATGGTTTTACATAAAGAAAAACAATAAAATAAGTATAAACAACGTAATAGTATCTATCTTTGTGAAATGTCTTTTTAAAACTGGGATTTAAAAATGCCTATTTTAAATCCCAGTTAGGTATTAACTGGGATTCATTTATTAAAAAGTTTAGACAAATTAAGCTTTACAAATAGCTGCTTTAACCTGTCCGACAATGTGCAATAATTCTTCTTGCTCAATGTCCCAAGGTGCGTATTCAGCATTTAATGAGATGGCTTTTAATTTATCACCGGCAAGTTGAAGCTTTTTTATAAAACAGCTGCCATCATATTCAAAAGCATACATACCGTCATTTACAAATTGCCGTACACTCATATCCAATACAGCGATATCTTTGTCATATAGACGTGGCTGCATAGAATCACCGCGTACTTTTACACCGGCAGCAAACTTTTTCGGAATACCGTATATATCAAAAAAATCTTCAGGAAGAACTAAAGTTGAAATAATATTTTCTTGAGAAATAATTGATCCGCAACCTGCAGAAAACTCTACGTCGTAAATATTAATTGTATTTTCGGTTTTATTAATCTGACCTGTTAATACCCAGTTAATGTCAATACCACTTTGTGCCAAGTTAGAAAGAACTTCTCCGCCTGGCAGACTGTTACCAGCCTCATAACCTTCCCAACTCTTTTTGTGGCACTTTGCTAAGATTGCCATGTTTGATTGGCTAAGTCCCAGATTTTCTCTAATTTTTTTAAGTCGCTCACCAACTGTCATAAAATTTTTCCCAAAAAAACCAATAAAGGATAAAATATTTCTTGACTACGATAAAATTTTATCCTAAGGTGAATTATCGTTTCGCTAATAGTAACATAAAAAACGAAAATTTAAAGGAAATTTTAATGTGGGATAAGGCCAGAATAAAAATTGAACTGATTAAAAGGGGTTCAAATTTTACTAAAGCCGCGCTGGATGAGGATTTATCATCCGGTGCATGCCGAACTGCTTTAGTAAAACCTTTTCCTGCCGGCGAAAGAGCTTTGGCAAAAGCCTTAGATATCTCTGTTGAAGAGTTATTCCCGGAACGTTATCGGGAGGCTAAATAATGGAAAATTATTTTAGCGCCAAACAATTAGAAGCATTACATTTGACAAGCCTGCCGTCATGCAAGCGATTGATCAATATAAAAGCGACAAAGGAAAATTGGCCATTTCGAGCCCGCAAAGGTAAAGGTGGCGGTCGAGAATATAATATTAATGATTTACCAGCTGAAGTACGGTCTGAGTTTTTAGCTAGAAAACAAAGAAATAAAGAAGAAAAAGTTCATGAAAAGCAAGAAGAAGCAATCGCGTCTTTATTAAAACTCCAAGACGGACAGCTTCAAAAAGCTTATATTCGTGAACGAATTGTTCAAGATTATATTATGTTTAAGAAAAGTAGCGGCTTAAGTCATACAAAAGCCAGAGCGGAGTTTTGTGCAAGTTTTAACGATAAAAAGATACTTCCTGATAATTCTATCCGTGCCGTTGTCAATAATATTTGTGAAAGAACCTTATTTAATCTGGAAAAAAACTATGAAACAATGGGATTGGCAGGCTTAGCCGATAATTATGGCAATCGTAAAGGAGCCAGCAAGGTTGAGAGCCGCCCCGAAATTAAGGAGCTAATTTTAGGTCTAATTTATTTTAATCCGGATATTAAATGTCACTTAATAATGCGTGGACTCCGAACAAGATACGGTTCAAAGAATCTTCCGTCTTATCGAACGATCCAGAACTGGGTTGCTAAATGGAGACATGAAAACGAATCAGTTCTTTTGGCAATTAAAAATCCGGATGCGTGGCGGAATAAGTATCAATCGGCGACCGGTTCTCAGTCTGAAAATATTACCCGCCTTAATCAGCGTTGGGAATATGACAGTACCCCAACCGATATAATGTTAAATGATGGCAGCCGCCATAACATCGTTGGAGTGATAGACGTATATTCCCGTCGTTTGAAATTGTTGGTTTCGAAAACGTCTAATACTCAGGCCGTAACATCCATAACCAGAGCTTGTCTTCTCGAGTGGGGTGTACCTGAAGAGGTGAAGACGGATAACGGTGCAGACTATGCATCTAAGCACATGAGAAGAGTTTTTGACAGTCTGGAAGTTCGGCAGATATTCTGTCAGCCGTTTACTCCGGAAGGCAAGCCCCATATTGAACGAGTGTTTAAGACCTTTTCACATGATGTTTTAGAAATCCTTCCCGGATATATCGGTCATAATGTTAGTGACCGTAAAAATATTGAATCGAGAAAGTCTTTTGCCGATCATATTATGGGAAAGGCCAAAAATCGGACAGCGGAATACTTGTCTGCAGAAGAACTGCAAGAATTTTGCGATAAGTGGATTGAAAACTATTATATGCAAGAACCGCACCGCGGATTAAATAATAAAACACCTCAGTCAATGGTAGACGGTTACAACGGTGAAGTGCGCCGGATTAAAAATGAACGGGCGCTTGATATACTGCTTTTGCCAACCAGTGGTGACGGTATTCGTACCGTTACTAAAAAAGGCATTGCAATTGAAAATGCTTATTACGACAGCAACGATTTGGGATTATATATCGGCAAGCAAGTTAAGGTTCTGTATTCTGAAGCAGAGTGGGGCAAAATATATGTATTTACTCCCGAAAGTAAATTTATTTGTGAGGCCTTTTGTCCGGAACGCAGCGGTATTTCACGTTCAGAAGTTGCTTCAGCCAAAAAGTCACTGCAAAAACGCCTTATCTCCGAGAGTAAGCAGATTATTAAAGGTTACAGCAAAAAATATATGGTCAAAAACCTTGCTCAGGAAATTGTTAATCAAAAAATTGATAACAACCCGGATATTCTCGCATTTCCTAAAACCGAAGTTTCTTATGAATCTCGTTTTTTACAAGAGGCAGAAAATATCCTGGCTTCAAAACAGGAAATGCCGGCCAGCCGTAATCTAACCGTTGAAGAACAAAATGTACTTGAACAGGCCGAAAAAGCACGGAATGACAATGTTGTCAGCATGCCGGCGACCATTTTGTCCCAAGAAAGATACAAGCATTGGAAAGACCTTAATCAGCGTTTTCTTAAAGGTGAACGTTTAACAGAAAACGAAAGAAATTTTTATGCCAATTACAAAGAAAGTTCCGATTTTCAGACTCAAGAATTACTTGATGAACTGGGAATAGGAGCCGTGTAATCAAAAGTTGTCCGCAAGCTGCAACCTGCGGACAACCCAATTAACATCAGGAGTCCCTACGCCAATAGACAACTCCTGAAACTATAACCGAAATTATAGAGGATTAATAATGTCAGATAATATACAAAAAGTCAATAACATCGCAGCATTACAGAATGTTGCAATCATCTTGTTAGCTATAAAAAAGGCTATGAATAGGCCGGATTATCTTCCCGGTCTTGTGGTTGTTCACGGTCCGAGCGGTTACGGTAAAACCATGGCGTCAAGCTATGCCGCAGCCAATTTGAAAGCTTATTTCGTTTCTGCCAAGGCAATTTGGACAAGAAAAACAATGTTGCAGGCTATTCTTGACGAGATGGGAATTCCAGCAAGCAGAACAACCGCTGAAATGTTTTCTCAAGTTTGTGAAGAATTATCTTGTTCTGGCAAGCCGCTCATCATTGATGAATTTGATTATTGCGTCGATTGCAAAGGACTGATGGCGTTAACCCGTGATATATATGACAGTTCAGAGACACCTATAATTTTAATAGGTGAGGAAATGCTACCGGCTAAATTAGCACGTGAAGAGCGTTTTCATAACCGGATTTTAGACTGGATACCGGCGTTGCCGGCAAGTTTGGAAGACGCGGTAAAACTTCGTACACTCTACTGCGATAAAGTTAAAATTGCCGATGACCTTTTACAAAAGGTTTGGCAGATATCGGAAGGCCGCGCCCGTCGAATTGTTGTTAATTTGAACAAAATTCAAGATACCATATTAGCCGAAGGCCAAAATGTTGTTGATCTTAAAGATTGGGGAAAACGTGAGCTTATTAAAGGTGAAGCTCCGGCAATCAGGAGGCTGTCATAATGTTGGAAACAGGAAGAAAGCCCGTCAGTGTTGCGCCCAAAAACCGAAAAATGGTTTGGAAAGTTATCAGAGAATTAAAACATTTTACAATTCGTGATATTGAGGACAGAACTAAAATCCAGCCTAGAACAATAACTTCTTATTTGCAGGCGTTAGAACGTGCCGAGATTATTGATAAGAGAGCTGTTTATCAACCGAACAGAGGTTGTTTGCGAACAAATGAATATAATCTTCTGAAAGATTTGGGCGCAATGGCTCCGGTCGTCAACAAAGCAGGGAAGCTTATTGAAGATACTCATCAATCAAGAATCTGGCGTGCCATCCGGATATTAAAGAATTTTACATTAAAAGACATTGTGGCAACCGCTTCTCAAGATAATGACCCGGTTTCACTCACGGCTGCTGATCAATATTTGAATTATCTGAAAAAAGCAGGATACCTCGTCAAAAGAAATAACGAAAAAGTCTTTCATCTTGTTTCATCAATGAACAAAGGGATTCAGGCTCCGCAAATTCAACGCATCAAGCAGATCTATGATCCAAATATTGATGTCGTAGTCTGGAATAGTGAGGAGGCCTGACATGTCAGCAATTGAAACCGCTAAACAATATTGGGGCGAATCTTTGCCGGACTGGATTGAGGTACTTGCAAACGAAGCTGATAAAACTTCCCAAAATAAAATTGCTTATAAAATCGGTAAATCATCGGCTGCCATAAGCCAAATCTTAAAAAAATCTTATCCGGGCACGATTGCCAATCTTGAAGCAGCCGTTCGCGCCAACCTGATGAATGGCAGCCATGACTGTCCGTTTTACGGTACGATTTTAATTCGGGAATGCTTGGATGTACAGTCCCGTCCGTTCAGTAACTCAGGAAATCCAACCAAAATCAGACTTTTCAAAGCCTGCCGCAACTGTATACACCACAAAAAACAAGGAGAATAAACTATGCTGTCACAAGATGCCAAAAACTTAACCAATTCAATTCGTGATCTTCAACATAAAGCCGAACAAATGGCTCACGTTTTGGATTGTATCAAAATCAATCTTCAAAGTCTGGCCGACAGTTTAACTGTCTTAGAGCGCAATACGATTGTCAGTCAGCCTTCAGAAAGGCCTACTTATGAAGATTATCAAAACATTGCCTGATTGCTTAAGCAGTCAGACAAAAAACCGATTGCTGGCAAGAGCAATCTTTAATGTAACCCCCAGAAGAAAAGGAAAATTAAAATGTCAGAAACTGAAGTTGGCGGCATTGCTGCTGATCGTCTGCGTTCTCTTGTTGAGCGCATTGAACGGCTAAATGAGGAGAAAGCTGCGCTTGAAAGCGATATCCGCGATATTTTTGCAGAGGCCAAATCTGCCGGCTTTGACGTTAAAATTATACGCGAAGTTATTAGGCTGCGCAAAATGAACGCTGCCGACCGTGATGAGCAGGAAAGTTTGCTCGAAATCTATCGTAAAGCTCTGGATATATAGGAGAAAGCAATGACAGAAATAAACGAAAACGAATACCTAACCGACGCTGAAGGTCGTTTGGTACCGATTAAAATGATTAAAGATATCGACCGGCAACGCGACAATCTGGTGAAAGAATATATAGCTAAGGCAAAAGCTTTGTCTGCCAGTATTCAGCGTTTCAAAACCGAGAGCTTTAACGATGTGGCTGCGCATATCAGTTTGGCTGCCGAAAAATATAATCTCAAAATAGGCGGGGAAAAAGGAAATGTGACGCTGATGAGTTATGACGGGCAGTATAAAATAATCCGTTCAGTCGCTGAAAAGCTTGATTTTAACGAAAGTCTGGCCGCCGCTAAGATTATGATTGATAATTGTATCAGCAAATGGTCTGCCGGCGTTAATCAGCATCTGAAGGCCCTGGTAACCAGAACTTTCAAAACTGACCGCGAAGGCAAGATTTCAACGGTTAAGGTTCTGGATCTGATGACGGTTAAAATTAATGATGACGAGTGGCAAATGGCGATGCAGGCCTTGTCGGACAGTATGTCGGTCAGTTCTACCAAATCATATATTCGGTTTTACGAACGTCAGGTTGACGGCAGCTATAAGGCCATACCTCTGGACATTGCTGCCGATTTTCAGATTTCGCCGGCTAACTCCAAATAAACAGTAAACACTATAGGCGAAACGGCGGTGTCTTTATCCGCCGTCTGCGGAAGATTAACCACTCCGCACTGATGAGCCAGGTTAAACAAATGACAAAAAGAGAAATGACACAAGAACGCAAGATTTTACTGGGGAAGATTCACATAGCCAAGAAAGCTTTAGGTCTTGATGAAGATACCTATCGGTCAATCATTTTTGCTGCAGTTGGCAAAAACAGCGGCAAAGACTGCACAGACCGTCAGTTGCTTAAGATTGTTAAAGCCTTTGAAGCTAAAGGTTGGAAGCATCGAAAAAATCCGAACCAATACCGCAAAGTTCCGACCGGACGGGCAGATTTGGAAAAAATCTATGCGTTATGGGGAAGGTTGCAGGATATGGGCGTTGTAAAGTCGACAAATCTGGTTGACCTGGATAAATGGGTCAGTCGGATGACCGGAGGTAAACGCAGTTCTGCTCAATTTCTTGAAGAAAGCTGGGCGCAAAAGATAATCGAGTGTCTGAAACAATGGATCGCCCGCGAGGAAAGGAGAGGGCACAATGAATAACTTTACCGGTGTTTTGGCTGACATTGAAAATGTTATCGGCACCGCCGCCACTCTCCAGCTGGTAAAAGAACGCGGCGGCACCAAAATAAATATTCCTAAAAAACCGACCGAAAAGTGTCAATTGGTTCAGATTATCGGATTGTCGTTGGCGGAAAAGCTCAGTTTGGAATTTGGATCCGGAGAAGTTTTAATTCCGATGGGGCATTTCAAAGGCATGGGCAGAAAGAAGGTCTTAGCGGCTCAGATGCTTGAACAAGGATTAAGCAGCAATAAGATTGCTGCAGAGCTGGATATTCACGAAAGAACTGTCCGGCGGGTGAAAGAAAAAAACTACTTAGGATTACCCCTCATTGAATATATTGAAGAACAAGAAAGGAAAGAAAAAGAACATGGGAAAAGTTGTTGCCACACTCACGCTTGAGTGTTTTACGGATCATAAAGGGAATCTCGAGATGCATTATGTATCCGATTATTCCGACCAGATAAAAGAAGAACATAAAAAAGCGTGTCAAACTATTTTTAGAATTGTCAGAGATTCGTTTGAATTTGACATTGCTATGGCCGCGCAAACTCAAAATATCACCAGACAGTGAGGAAATAATGACACCAAATGATAATAATATGCCCCGCGGGCAGGTTCCGGCGACGATATTAAAAGACAGTGAGCGCCAACCCTGCGAAATCTGGACCCGTGTTATGGGCTACTTCCGCCCGCTGTCAGAGTTCAATATCGGTAAAAAATCCGAATTTTTTAGCCGAAAATATTTTAAGGAAAGTAAAACGCACAAACAAAAATAATCTTTCGGCAGATTGAAAAATTATTCTGTTTTATTTTGATGTATATTATTTACTGACCATCATCACAACAAGATTACCAACAATATTGAACGAAAATGTTTTATCTTCAATTATAGTTTTTTGTTGAGATTTTGTAGCTGCTTCTACAAAACAATTACCAAAAAATTCGGATGCTTTTTCTGAATCGTCTACCAGTTGAGGGAGGACAATTGTTGCGTTTAGCATTGCTTCTTGCGAAAGAACTTTGTCTTTATTTGTGTCAATCGCAAACATTACGCCTTTAACGTTGTTGTTTTCTGTTGTTATCAGAACTTTTGCAAGTTCGTTCTTTGTGCCTGTGTAAGTATTGGTTTCGGGATTAAATTCAAAGGTATAGTTACGGTCTTCCAAAAGTTTTTTAAATTCGTTGACAGCAACATCTTTTGCCCACGCATTGAAACTAAAACAAATTGAAGTAAGGAATAAGAGTATTTTTTTCATAAAACAGCCTCCGTTAAAATAAGCAAAGATTAAAATAATAGCAGGGATAAGTAAATAAAAATTATTGAAATATTAACCTCTGTCGGTTAACCTGAAAGCCTAAAAACATGATTACAGCGGCTTTCGCACCCGTCAGATTTGCGATTTTTTTTGTATCTGCAATGTGGCGGATGAGAGCTGAAAATATATTGAATATCAGCCAAAGCCTACTGTAATCGGCTTTTAGTGAGTCCGCCACCTCTCAAATTTGCGTGGCAATTTCTAAGAAAGATTACAGATATGAAAAATTTAGTTCAAATATCAAATAATAACCAGTTAACCACCACCAGTTTAAAGATTGCTGAAATATTTGGTCGGCAACATAAGCATATTTTAGAAAATATACAACATTTTGAAATTCCAGCAGATTTTATTCAGCCGAATTTTCGGCCGATTAAATATGTTGATAAAAAGGGGCGTGAACAAAAGATGTATGAAATCACCCGTGACGGTTTCACGCTGCTGGCGATGGGCTTCACCGGCAAAAAAGCGATGCAGTTCAAAATCGACTTTATCAAGGCTTTTAACGCGATGGAGGCGGAGCTTTTAAACCGCGCCGCTCTTAAAAAGCCCACTTTTGCCGAAACATTGCTCGGGAGTCGTGAGCTTAAAAAGGAAAATCAGGCGCAAAAAGCGCTCATTGCCGATATGTCGGCAGAACTCTTAAAATCCCGCCCGCTTTGGTGTCGGGTGTTAAAATATAAACGGCTGGGGCTCTCGACTGCCGAGGTGGGCAAATTGGTAGGACGTTCTCGTGCTTCGGTCAAGCTCTATTGCGCCGCTTTGCGTAAATATGGCCTTCTTAATCCGTTGCCGCAACCGGCCGAACAATTGGTGCTAAATTTTAGTGCGGCGGAAACCATCCCCGGCGTTGTTTTTGCGGGAGAATAGTCATGCAGATACTTTTGAATGCTGATCGCCGCGAAGCTGTTGATGAGCTTAAACAATTGTTATTAGTTGTTGCCCGCGCGTTGGATACTCAGAACAACACCAGCAGTTTGGAATTGACCAACGCCGAGGCGGTGGCCTTGTGCTGTTTCGTAGATGATATTGCCAAAGCGCTGCCGCAATTATGCAAATAATTGAAAGCCTGTTTACAGCTTTATCAATAGAACTGGCGCTGGCGGTTCTGTTTTTCGGTTGGTTTAACATCAACATCTTGGATCTGTTTTAATTTGAACCGGGGCATTGTCCCCGGTTTTTTCTGCATGGTCTCCTTCTTGGGTATGTATTTAATTATCATTAAATACATACTAAAGGCAACGCGGACTCTTGTCCGCTGTCACTTTGTCGTTGGGTTGGTTAATATCATCTTCATACCGAGGATGAAGAGAACAAAGGTAAAGATGATATGATTAAGACCGCTCAAGGCAAAATTTTATTTTCCGACAAAGAACTGGCCTGCCGCCATTGCGGCCAACTGATTCTTGCTCCAGGTTTTGCGGAAAAACTGCAGGAATTGCGCCTTGAGTTCAATCTGCCGATGACGTTGAGTTCCTGCTGCCGCTGCAGCGAACACAATCGGCGGGAGGGCGGCAATGCCGGCTCTTTCCATTTGACTGATAATGCAAAGTGGAAAGTCCCCGGAACCTGCGCCATCGATGTTGTACGCCGGGGTGCCGAATATGACCGAAAATTACTGGCAACAGCCCTCAAGCTTGGCTGGAGCGTCGGCATTGCCAAAACCTTTATTCATCTTGACCGCCGTTCAGATTACACCAGCCTCAAAGCAGCCTTATTTACGTATTAACCCAACCAAGGAGGATGTTATGCCTGAAAATAAAACAGAAAATTCATTAACAAACTGGAAGTCGAAGACCGTCATCGGTTCCGTGGTGGCGGTGGTCTGCGGCGTTTTGAGCTTCTGCGGAATTGACATTGCCGCCGATACCCAGTCGGTTATTACCGACAATCTGGCCTCAATCGGCGCTGCCATCGGCAGTTTGTTCGGAATCTATACCGCGCTTAAAGGAAAATAGTGTGGTTGATGTCGTGGACATTGCCCAGGAGGATCTCGCCGGTTTTTCCGATTGGCTTGTCAAAAGCCGTCGGCAGCGGCAAAAACTCCGGCAAAGCCGTTGTCGGTGTGAAAAATGCGGCGAGATTATTCCGGCGGCGCGTCGGCGTGCCGTGCCGGGCGTAAAGTTATGTGTTGACTGCCAGGAGGAGGTTGAACGTGGCAATCGTTGATTTTGTGCAAAATAATTCAAACTTCTTGATTTGGATTTTGGGCGGTTTTTCCGGTTGGATTTGGTGGAGCTTGAAGAAACGTTTTGCAACCAAGGAGGATTTAAAAGCCGTTTCGACACGGGTAGACAAGGTTGAACAGAAGGTTGCCGATATGCCGGGGTTGAAAGATTTTCACAAAATGCAAATCACCATCGAGCACATGGCCGGAGTTCAGAATGAACAAAAGGCAATTCTTCAGCGGGTTGAAAAAATATTAGACCGCCAGCAGGATTATTTAATGAGCAAGGAAAAATAACAATGGCTTATCAGGATTTTATCACCGAAGACCGCCGCTTGGCCGAGCTTCGATTTTTGGCAGAAGACAATGATTACAGCCTTAATGACAGCGTGATGCAAACCGCACTCGGGTTGATTGGCCACAACATCAGCCGCGATGTTATTCTGGCGGATTTTTCTTTTCTGGCGGATTTAGGGCTGATCAGAATTGAAAAGGTCTTGAACGGTCAAGTTACGGTGGCACATCTGACCGGACGCGGCGAGGATGTGGCGAAAGGCCGGACAACCGTTCCCGGCATCAAGAAACCCAGACCGGAGTAAACCAATGGCCAGAAACTCAAGCATTGACCGGCTGCCTTCCGAAATTCGCGAAAAGATAGGGCAGTTGCGGCGTGACGGCAAAACCATAGACGAGATTTTAAACAAACTCAAAGAGCTGGATGTTGACATATCACGTTCGGCGTTGGGCCGTCATTGCAAGCAGCTTGAAGAAGTTTCAAAATCAATCCGACAATCGCGGATTGTGGCCGAGGCGTTGGCGAAAAACTTCGGCGATGAGGGCGAAAACAAGGTCAGCCAGGTCAATATTGAATTGATGCACTCACTTATTTTAAAAATGATGGTTAATAACGACGGCGAAACTATAACAATGGACAGTAAAGACGCCTTTTTTATGGCCTCCAGTTTGCAAAAACTTGTCCAAGCCTCCAAACAGAACGTCGAAAACGTCATCCAGCTGCGCCGTGAGTTTGCCGAGAAAGCGGCACAAATTGTCGACAAAGCCGGCAAGAAAAAAGGCATATCGGCGGAAAACCTTGATTTTATCAAACGCGAAATTTTCGGGATCGTCTAAAAATGGAAGAGTTTCAGCCGGACAAAGTTTTTCTATCTTATCAACAGCTTTTAAGCAAAACCGCTATTAGCTCGCCGGTAACGGTAGTTGAGAAGTCGCGCCGAACCGGTTATTCCTGGGCGGCGGCCGCAGTTGCCGTGTTTGTGACCTCTCCGGCCGAAAAGGCGCAAACGACTTATTATATGGGTTACGATTATGAAATGGCTCGCGAATTCATCCAGTATGTCGGCGAATGGGCCAAAAAAATCGGCGAAGCCTGTTCCGAGGCGGAAGAATATGTTTTCAAAGATCCGGATAATCCGGACAAGGATATTAAAGCCTTCCGGGTTACCTTTGCCAACGGCAAAGAAGTTGTTGCGCTGCCGTCGGTTGCCCGGGCATTGCGCGGTAAGCAGGGTTTTGTCATTATTGACGAGGCTGCTTTCCATGATGATTTGAAAGAGGTCTTAAAAGCCGCGTTTGCGCTACTGATTTGGGGCGGCCAGGTTTTAATCATCTCTACCCACAACGGTGAAGACAACCCGTTTAACGAACTGATTAAAGACATCCGCGCCGGCAAAAGTCCTTATAAGCTTTTGCGTTGCACTTTTGACGATGCCCTGCGCCAGGGGCTTTATAAGCGGATTTGCCAGAAGCAGGGCAAAGAGTGGAACCGGGAAGCCGAAGAACAGTGGAAAGCGGACATTTATAAATTTTACGGCGATTCGGCCGCTGAAGAGCTGGACTGCATTCCGGCCAACGGCTCGGGAAATTATTTCAGCCGTTTGATTATAGAACAATGTATGCTTTCCGATATTCCGGTTCTGGAACTGTCCGTCAAGCCGGAATTTACCGCCGAGCCGTCAGAAACCCGGGTTCAGTTTGTCAAAGACTGGATAGAAGACAATTTACAGCCGGTTATCGAAACAATGAACCCGAATCTGCCATCCGGTTTTGGCTTTGACTTCGGCCGTTCCGGCGACCTCTCGGTTTGTGCGGTGTTGCAGGAAGACGCCGGTTTGAATTTGAAGACCGCCTTTGTGTTGGAAATCCGCAATATGCCGCATGAACAGCAATGGCAAATCGCGGACTATATTACCGCACATCTGCCGCTTTTCCGTTTCGCCGCCTATGATGCCCGCGGCAACGGTTCCTATCTGGCGGAAGTCGCATGTCAGAAATACGGCGCTGCCGCGGTCGAAGAAGTGATGCTGTCCACGCAATGGTACAGCCAGAACATGCCCAAAGCCAAAGCATATTTTGAAGAAAAGCGGGTCAGCTTGCCGCGCAATGCCAACATTTTGAACGATTTTAAGATTGTTAAGCTGGCTAAGGGCGTGCCGACGGTGGCCGACGTTCGCACCAAGGACGATAAAGGCAACAAACGCCACGGCGACAGCTGCATTGCCTTTGTTTTAGGAATCTATGCCATGAGTCGGGAGGGTATGCCGGTTTATGAAGGCGCCATGAGTAAAAAAGATTTGCATGACACCGATGACGACGAAAATGAGTTTGAATTTGCTGAAGGAACTTACTGATGTTTAACCTGATTAAAAGCTATTTAAATAAAAAGCTGCTGACTTCTAATGAGGCCGGCAGTCCGATCATGGGCGTGCGCGACCAGCTTAATTCCAATCCGGGAACCAACTTAACGCCGGTTAAACTGGCGCGTATTTTAAGAGATTCCGGCGAAGGTGATATCTTGGAATTGATGGAACTGGCGGAAGAAATTGAGGAAAAAGACCTTCAGTATCAAACCGTTTTAAGCACCCGCAAGCGGACCGTCGCGCAGCTGGACATTTCGGTCGAGCCGGCAGACGATACCCCGGCGGCCAAGATGCAGGCCGATTTTGTTAAAAGTTTTCTCAACCGTGATACGCTGGAAAGCGAGATTTTTGATATGCTGGATGCGGTCGGCAAAGGTTTTTCGGTCACTGAAATTATATGGGAAACCTCCAGCAGCCAGTGGATGCCGAAGTCCTTAAACTGGGTTGATCCGCGATGGATTACTTTTCGGCAAAACGATCTGTCCCGACCTTTGTTAAAGGTGGAGGGCGGTTACAAAGAGTTGACGCCTTTTAAATACATCTATACCACCATTAAGGCCAAATCCGGGCTGGATATCCGCGGCGGTCTCATCCGCGGCATCACCTGGGCCTATTTGTTCAAGAACTTTTCGCTCAAAAACTGGGTTTCTTTTCTGGAAGTCTACGGTCATCCGTTTCGGGTCGGCAAATATGGCAGAAACGCCACCGACAAAGACAAACGCAATTTGCTGCGCGCAGTTCTCAATCTTGGCGCCGATGCTGCTGCCATCGTGCCGCAGGATATGCTGATCGAATTCATTAAAAATGAAACCGGTTCCGGCGGCGCGGCTTTCAAAGACCATGCTTCCTATTTTGACCAGGCGATTTCAAAAGCGGTTTTGGGGCAAACCACCACCACCGACGCCATTTCGGGCGGCCATGCCGTCAGCCAGGAACACAACGAAGTCCGCATGGATATCGCCAACTCCGACGCCCGCCAGCTGGCTGCGGTTTTGAACCGCGATCTGATCCGGCCGATGATAGACCTTAATTTTGGGCAACAAAAGGCTTATCCGAAACTGCATATCGGCAATCCGGAAACCGAAGACACTTCCAAACTGACCGAAAGCGTGGCGCGTTTGATGCCCTACGGCTTTACGGTTTCGGCCAAGCAGCTGCGTTCCAAACTGGGCTTAAATGCCCCGGAAGACGCCGATGACGTTTTCGGACAAAGCGGCGGCTTTTCTCAACTGCCGGCGTTTAATCAGGCCTTAAACAAACCTTTAAAGCCGGTTAACAGGGATTTTATTGATGACCTCGGCGATGACGAGCTGAAAGAATGGCAGCCGAAAGTTGAACCGGTCAAAAAAAAGATTGAAGAACTGATTGCCCGGCTGCTGGATGAGGGCAAAAGCCTGGAAGACCTGGAAAAAGAGCTGACCAAGTTGGAAGTTTCGCCGGACGAGTTGGCACAAAGTCTGGCAAAAAACTCAATGGCCGCCTATCTGACAGGGCTTAAAGATGTCGAATAATTTTGTCCCCAAAGAAGTTTTAGCTTTTCTGCAACGCAAAAAATTAAAGCCGACCGATCATTGGACCGATCTTTGGCACGGCGAGCATGCCCGCTATTTTACGGTAGCCCGCTCGGTTTATGCCGATATTGTCAATGATGTCTATAACGAGGTGGTAAAAGCGATTGCCGAGGGCAGTACACTGAAGACTTTTCAAGAGCGGTTAACCCCGATTTTGCAGACAAAAGGCTGGTGGGGCAGGGCGGAGGACGGCGTACAACTCGGTTCGCCGCGACGATTACGCACAATCTATGATACTAATTTACGAACTTCTTACGCCGCTGCCCGCTGGGAACGGATCCAGCGACGCAAAAAGTCGCGGCCGTATTTGCGGTATGTCTGCGTACTGGATGAGAAAACACGCGCCGAGCATCGCCGCTGGCATGGTCTGATTTTACCGGTTGACGATCCGTTCTGGTCAACGCACTATCCGCCCAACGGCTGGCATTGCCGTTGTATGGTTCAGCAGGTCAGTAAAGAAGATATCGACGCCAACGGCTGGACGGTCGGCGAAAGTCCGGAAGAAAGCTATCGCAGCTGGGAAAATACCGCCACCGGTGAGGTCAAGCAAATACCGGTCGGCATCGCTCCTGGCTTTGATTATAATGTCGGAGTGGCTAATTTGCGGGTCAAAGCTCGTGAGCAAGTGGCGGAAAAGCTTAGAAAAATCAATCCGGCCATTGCCGCAACCGCTGTTAACAGGCTTGTGCGCTGCGAAGATTTTGCTGATTTTTATAAAAATCCTCAGGGTTATTTTGCAGTAGGTGTTGTAGACAACATAATTAAACAGGCCTTAAAGGCCGAAGCGTCCGTTTGCTGTCTGTCTGACGAAACACTGCTTAAAAATCAGGAACATCACCCGGATTTGACAATTGATGATTATAGATTGATGAACCATGTTCTGAGCGATTATGATATTTTAGTGCAGGATACCGCCAAAAGCGTGGTTGCGGTCAAAAAGATTGCCGATAAAAATTATTGGCTGGCGGTGAAAGTCACCCGCAAAGGCAACGAAATTTTTACGACGACGTTTCACTTGGCAGAAGACCGTCAGCTGCGCAAACTGATGACCAAAGGAAAGCGTTTAAAATAGAAAAAGAAGTGTGGCAGAGCTGGACACTTCTGCACGCGAGCACCGCCAGGCGGGTCTACGGCCTCCAGATTCACCGTGTTTCACACTTCTTATACTCTATCATATAATAGCAAAACAAATTTTTCAAGTTTTTAATTCATTTTTCAAAAAGCCGTTTTTATAAGCCTTAGACAATCAACTTTACTTTTTAGGGGTAAAGTTATATAAGTAACGCAATTGATTAATCTACCCCATTTAAAGGGTGTTTAACGAAAGCGTTAAGATGAAAGAAAAAAACGAGCTAACTCCTAAAAGTGACGAACAAATCCAAAAAGAAGCAAGAGAAGAGGTTGTTAAGGCTTTAACTTATTACAGAAACACGTTTGGAGAAGAATATGCAAATATATCTTCCGAGCTTGTTAATTTTACTGACAGAATTTATCAGAATATTCAATCGGCGATTAATTATGCTTTTTTATTAAACAGTGGCGCGGCGGCTGCTCTTTGCAGTATGCTAAACGGTCATGATTCATTAGTCTGTAGTTTGCTTTTTTTCTTTGCCGTAGGAATAATTTTGACCTCCGTATCTTTAGGTCTTATTTCTACATCTCGTTCTTATTATTTAGAGTATCTAACAGTAGAAAAAGAACGTTTTAACGGAATGCTCTACTTATTGGACAAAGAGATTGAAGATGAAACCTTTAAACCGCAAGAAACGGTATGCTTTGAAAAAGTTGAAGAATATTTTGGCAAAAGTTCCGATCTGGAAGAATCATATAAGAAATATCAGAATTTTTCAAGAAGAGCCGTTATCGCAGCCTTTGTTGTTTTTTTTGTGACTTTTTTCATAGGACTTTTTACCTTTGCTCAAAGTTCAGTTCCAAATCAGCAAATCTCCTATTCCGATTTATCTTATCCGGGCGTTCAAATTACCCCGCTTCCCGTAACAAAACCTAACTAGGTTTTGTTTAAACCAATTCTTTAACAAAAGCAACGCGGACACCTGTCCGTCTATTTAAATACCCTCTATCGGCCTATGTTGAAAGCATGACCGATACACGTTTTTACATATCTCACAATGCTTTGCAGCTGGCGCTCAATCCGGACAATTCGGTGCCGGATGAAGTGCAGCTGCTTCCCTACGGCAAAATCAAAGGCCGCGACGGCCGCAAATTCGCCATGTTCGACATTGCGGCGGTCATTTCCAATACGCTTAAATGGTACAACCCCGATTCCGGTTCTGACAAGTTGGATCTGGTAATTGATTATGAACATCAGACTTTGTTTACGGACAAAAACGGCGCACCGGCGCCGGCAGCAGCCTGGATTAAAGAACTGGTAAACAAAGGTAAAGATGGTCTTTGGGGTAAAGTCGAATGGACGGACAGAGCCAAAAAGCAAATTGCCGGGCGGGAATATCGCTATTTGTCACCGGTGTTTCGTCATGACGAAAAAGGTAATGTTCTTGCCTTGACTTGTGCCGGATTGACAAATTACCCGAACCTTGAATTACAAGCGTTCAACAAATCTAACCTTAACAATCAGGAGGACAAACAAGTGGATATACTTGCAAAACTCATTCAGCTGTTAGGTTTGCCTGAGAGTTCCAGCGAACAAGATGTTTTTGATGCCGTAACCCAGCTGAAGTCAGCCGGCGGACAGGCCTCATTGAACAAAATCGCCGGACTTTTAGCAACTGCAGCAGATGAACAATCAATCATTACTGCCATCAATAAGCAAAAGGCGGAAAGCGTCGACGCGACTAAATATGCTGCTTTGAGCCAGCAGATTACCGAACTCAAAGAGCAGGTTGCCGCCAATAAAGCGGAATCTGCCGTCAGTCAGGCAATTGCCGACGGTAAGTTGATACCGGCCTTAAAAAACAATGCCTTGGCTATTCACAAAAGCCTGGGCGAAGCGGCCTTTAACGACTTTGTCGCCAAAATGCCGCAGTTGGCACTGAACAAATCCGATGCCCCGACCGGCACTCCGCCGGCCAGCGAAGGCAGTCTGACCGGTGTTGAACTGGCCGTATGCAAAGCTTTGGGCATCTCGCAAGAGGATTATAAGAAAACCTTAAAACAGGAGAAAGAAGATGCCGCAGTTTAATGCAGAAGAAAGACAAGGCCGAACGGCGGTCTTTACCCTCAAAGCCGACGAAAAAGTCTATGAGGGCGAAATCGGCACGATTGACGCGACCGGCGTTGCCGTTGCTGCCAAAGCCGCCGCCGGCCTAAAAGCCTTTGGCCGGATTGAACAGATTGATGGCGGCTCTGTGACCATGAAAAAAGGCTGTTTTAAGTATCAGAACTCTGCCACTGACGGCTTGACCGTCGCAGACATCGGCAGCGACTGTTACATTGAAGACAGCTGCACCGTCTGCAAAACCGCAACCGGAAAATCCAAAGCCGGCACTGTCTTCCTGATTGAAGATTCTGCCGTTTGGGTCAAATTTTAAGAAGGAAAACACTGATGAAACTTAATTCAGACACATTAAAAGCGCTTAACACCGCTGTAAAAACCATTTTCCAGAGCGCATTTTCCGGAGCAAAAACCGAATATCAGAAAATTGCGATGGTGGTGCCGAGCAACAAAGGTTCCAATACTTATCCGTGGCTGGGCAACTCGTTTAACCTGCGTGAGTGGGTCGGAGAGCGCGTTATCCAAAACCTCAAAGAATATGACTACACCATCAAAAACAAAAAGTACGAAGGTACGGTTGCCATTCCCGAAGAGGCCATCGAAGACGATGACATCGGTTTGTATAATCCGCTTATTGCCAATATGGGCGATGCCGCGGCCAAACATCCGGATGAATTGATTTTCGGGCTTCTCAAAGCCGGAACATCAACCCTTTGCTATGATAAGCAGAATTTCTTCGATACAGACCATCCGGTGCTGCAGGACGGCAAAGAAGTTTCGGTTTCCAACTATAAGACCGGCAGTTCCGCCGCCTGGTATTTGCTGGATACCTCGCGCCCGGTCAAGCCGCTGATTTATCAGAAACGTAAGGAATACAGCCTGATCAAGAAAGACGGCGAGAAAGACGATAACCGTTTCTGGGAAGGCAAAGTTGTCTATGGTACCGACGGCCGCGGCAATGCCGGGTTCGGTTTCTGGCAGATGGCCTATTGCTCAAAAGAAGACCTGACTGCCGCCAACTTCGAGGCTGCTTATGCCGCGATGTGCTCTTTCAAAGGCGACAACGGCAAGCCGCTCGGCATCCGTCCGACCGTCCTGGTGGTGCCGCCGTCACTCCGCTCCAAGGCAAACAGCATTGTCACCGCTGACAAACTGGCTAACGGTGCCGACAACCCGAACAAGAATCTGGTTGAAGTCATGGATACCACTTGGCTGGCTTAAGGAGAAATCATATGGCGAAAATTGTTGATGGATATGATTTTAGCGGCAAATCGCTGCTGATTACCGCCAAGGTTGACGGCTTTCGCCGCGGCGGCTGCCGCCACTCGGCAACCGAGACTTTGCGTTCGGTTGATGAGTTCAGCGATGAACAGCTGGGTCAGATCTTGGCCGAAAGCGGCCAAAACCTGATTGTCAAAGTGGTTGAAGTGAAAGGAATGGAAGGCGGCGGCCAGCCGCCCGCCGTTCCGGAGAACGCTCTTAAACTGGTTAAAGCGGCGATTGCCGAGCTGGAAGCTGCCGGCGACAAAATTAACGTTGCCAACCTGACGGCTAAAGCCGGTTTTAAGGTCTCCGGCGCATTAAAAGACCAGGCTATCGCTGAAATGGCAGAAAAATAAGGAAAACAGGGCATGTATGCAAACAAGGAAGATTTGATAAAACGCTTCGGCGAACGGGAAATTGTGGCTTTGGCCTCCAATGACGAAGAAATTATTGTTGATTCGGTCGTTGATACAGCTTTGTCTGACGCCGAAGAGCTTATCAATTCTTACGTTGCGGTCAAATATGCCCTGCCTTTAACCACCGTTCCGGCTGCATTGAAGCGCATCTGCTGCGACTTTGCCCGCTATTTCATGTACAAGGAGGTGATTCCGGAGGAAGTTGAAAAAACATACGAACGCAACCTGACTTTTCTGAAAGACATTGCCCGCGGCGTGGTCGTGCTGGGCAATGCCGAGACGGGACAAACCCCCGAACAGGCGGGAGACGTGATTTATTCCGGCAGTGCCGACCGCTTGTTTTCTCACAAACAGCTGAAAGGTTTCTGATATGGTAAGCGTCAGCGCAAAATTTAAAGAGTTGGACAAGTATATTGAGAACTTCAAAAGCCTTAATGATGAGGCCAAAGAGAACCTGAACGACCACATTGCCGGCGTTTTGGAAAGTTCTACCGTTCGGCGTTTTGAAACTGAGAAAGATCCGGAAGGCAAAAGCTGGAAGCCTAACCTTCGCGGCGGCAAAATTCTAACGCTGCACGGCTATTTATGCGGCAGCATTATCGGCCAGGCCACCAAAGATTATGCCGAAGTCGGTTCGGTACTGGAGTATTCGCGTATTCATCAGGAAGGAGGCGTGATTCAATTTGTTAAGAAAAAAGGCTCTGTCACCATGCCGGCGCGTCCTTACTTGGGCGTTTCAAAACAGGACAAAGCCGCTATCGGCCGCGTGATCGAAAGTTTTATTAACGGAGCTTTATCATGACTCGGCCTTTTGAAAATCCGATTTTAAGCATTGAAAAAGCCATCATTGCCAGGCTGCAAAAAGCCGTTGATGACGGTCTGCTCGGGTATAAAATTCCGGTTATAGCCTCTTATGCCGGAGAGGGCGACGACGATATCCCGCATCTTATCAAAACCCGCAGTCCCGCGGTTTGGGTTACCTACAGCGGTGAAGAAGCGTCACAGATCGGCAGCAAAGATGTCAACGCCTATTTTATGCTGATCATCTATGTACGCAACAACCGTTCGGAAAATGCCGCCCGCGAAGGTTCGCTTAACCACGCCGGCGCTTATCAGTTAATCAGCGACCTTAAAAAGCTGCTGATTAAGCAAGATCTGGGTCTGCCGATCGAACCTTTTGCTTTTATTGAAGCCAAGCCGATTATCAACGCCCGGTTGGAGAAATACTATACCACCATGTTCGGTTTACGCTTCAAAACCCTGTACACCCAACCGGCTTCAAACAAGCCCTATGCGGAACTGTCCGATTTCCTGCGTGTCAAAGGCAAATGGATTATCGGCCAAAATGAACAAGAAGTTTTATTTAACGTTAACAAGGAGTAACCGATGCCAAAAATTTTTGTAAAACCGGCAAAAGACGACCTGAAGGTCTATAAACCCGACATGACCGTTCTTTCCGCCAACGGCGAACCCGTCGAAGATAATATCTACTGGCGGCGCCGCCAACGTGACAACGAAATTGTCATTGAATCTGTTAAACCTGCCAAAAAAGGAAAATAACATGGTACAATCTATAGATTATGATGAAATCACCCAGACCCGGGTTCCCGGCGCCTATTGCGAGATAGACAATTCTCTGGCCAATCGGGGCTTGTCCGGCAAACCCTCAGCCGGGCTGCTGATCGGGCAAAAGCTGGCCGGGTTGTTGGAATACAACAAAATTTCCGGACTGATTAACAATGCCGATCAGGTTATTCCGTTGGCAGGCGAGGGCTCCGAACTGCATCGCATGGCCAAAGCTTGGTTCAAAAATAACAAACAAAGCAAGCTTTTTATTATCGCGGTTGAACAGACCGAAGGCACGGCAGCCGTTTATCATCTGGCTGTTACCGCCGCTCAGGTCAAAGCCGGTATGGTCAATTTGATGATCGGCGGTAGCCATGTTCGGCTGACAATCAACGAAGGTGACACCGCCGCCGAAATTACCACGGCGCTGATTGCCAAAATTAACGCTAATGCCATGCTTCCGGTTACGGCAGCCACGGTTGCCGAAAAAGATGCTGAGATTGATCTGACGGCCAAGCATAAAGGTGACAACGGCAATTTTATTGACATTCGGCTCAATTATTATGACGGCGAAACCACGGCCGACGGCGTATCGGTAGCCGTTAGTCAAAAAACCAACGGTGCCGGCAATGCCAGTCTGGCCGATACAATTGCGGCCATCGGCGATTTTTACGCGCCGACGATTGTTTCTTCTTATACCGATGCCGCCAATATCCGGTTGTTGAAAGAAGAAATCAAACGCCGCTTTGGGGCGATGGTCAATAATGAAAGCTCTGTTTATATGGTGTTTAAAGGCACTTTAAGCGAAATGTTAAACAAAGTTGAGGGTGTTAATCACCAGTGCTTCAGCGTCATGATGGACTATAAAAGCCCGAATATGCCGGAAGAACGTGCAAGCGCTTATGCTGCCGTTTCGGCAATCGAGTTCCAGAAAGATCCGGCGCGCCAGATTGCCGGTTTGGAACTGGTCGGCGACCTGCCGGCTCAGGAAGAACTGAGCGCCGAGGAACGCAATATGCTGCTTGAGGCCGGGGTTGCCACGGTCAAAGTTAATGCGGACGGTTGCACCATCATTGAACGCGAAGCGACCACATATCGCAAAAACAGTGTCGGTGCCACCGATACCAGCTATTTTGACATGACCACCACCCAGACCGTCATTTATCTGCGTTATTCGTGGAAAGAACGGATCCAGCAGAAATTCCAGCGCTGCAAACTGGCGGGCGACGATTACGAAGTCCAACCGGGACAGAAAATTGTCACGCCGAAGGTCTTGACCGGCGAAATTATCGCTTTGGCCGAAGATTGGCTGGCGGCAGGGCTGATTGAAGATATCAGCGGCTTTAAGAACACCATTCTTACCATGCTGGATGCCAATGATACCGAACGGCTCAATCAACTGCTGCAGCCGAACCCAATAAACAACCTGCGCATTGCCGCCGGTAAACTGCAATTTGTTTGTTAAAAAGGAACCTGTACATGAACATGAATCCAAATATGAAGTATGGCGAAGGAACGCTGAAAGCCGACGGCGAAAACATTGAAATGATGGATATCAGTTATTCGCTGAACGGAAAAGTCCGTACCGCTACCGATAACGGGCAGGGCTATACCACCCAAACCAAAGGCGGCTGGGTAAAAGGAAAAGTTCCGATGCGCCCGGGCCTTTCAATCGAAAAACTTAAAGCCATGGATGACGTGACCGTGGTTTGGGATCTCGACACCGGTCAAACCTATACTGCTGCCCATGCCTGGTTGGAGGGTGAACCGGAAGTCGTCAAAGACGGCTTTGAAGTTCAGTTCGGTTACAAAAAAGCCAACGAAATCGTCACGGGAGCTTAAGAGATGAATCAACAATTCACTTTAAAAGACGGCCTTAAAAACGGCAGTGAAACGCACAAAGACGTGGAGATACGGGCACTGACGGCCGGTGATATCATAATCGCCAACGAAAAAAGCCGCGAAGTCTTTTTGACGCCGCAGGGACCGATTCTGATGTGTCCGAGTGACAAAGTTATGATCGAAGTACTTTGCCGGGTCATTACCAAATTCGGCGACCTGAAAATGCCTTTGAGTAAAGAAGAGTTTTATAAGCTTTCGCTTACCGATTTTGACATTTTAACCGAAAAATATCTTGAAATGCGGGAGAAGTCGGACCTCGACGCCCTGGGGCGAGATAGTCAGCCGCTATAATGACACGCTGGATCTGGTGTTGGTAGCGGCTCGTACCCTGCATTTCTCCGAAACCGAGATTCTGGATATGCCGCTTTCCCGCGTTATCCGTTATCTTCAAAACCTAAACAAACTGAAAGACAAATATCAATGGCTGTAAAAGACCTGAAAGCATCGTTTAAGCTGGATTTAATCGGCAATTTGTTCGATAAGACCCAGCAGCTTTCCAACCGGCTGGCTCGCATGGGCCAGACCGGCAGCCGCAGCGCGTACTATTTGTCAAAAAGTTTGCAGGCTGCCGATATGGGCTTAAACAAGCTGGCCAACCGCTACACCGGTTTTATTACCGGTGCCGGCGGAGCGATGGCGGTTCGCAATGCCGCCAGCCTGGAACTGCGCCTGACCCGCTTGGGTATTCAGGCCGAAATCAGTCAGGATGAGGTTAATCAACTTAATAATGAGATCTATCGCATTTCACAGCTGCGGGACATCAATATCAATCCGGACGAGCTTTTGGCTTCGGTTGAAAAGATTGTCAGCAAAACCGGCAATCTCAAATTTGCTGAAGATAACCTCCAAAATTTGGCCTATACCATTTCCGCCACCGGTGCCGCCGGTAACGATGTCGGCGCCATGGCAGCGGATTTGTTTGAAAAGTTTAACATTAAAGACGCCAATCAGATGATTGCTACCTTGGGAATGCTGGTTAATCAGGGCAAGGCAGGCGCTTTTGAACTCCGCGATTTGGCAACACAAGGCGAAAGAGCAACTTCGGCTTACGGGCAAATGGGCAGAACCGGTGTCGAAGCTGCTGCCGAAATGGGTGCCATGTTGCAAATGGCTCGCAAAGCCACCGGTTCGCCGGAGCAGGCCGCCACCTCTCTGGAAGCTTACATTCGCAATCTGAATGCTACCGAAAAACGTGCCAAACTGAAAAAAGCCGGTATTCGGCTAATGGATCCGGAAGATCCGAAACGCATGCGTTCGGCGATAGATATTGCCAAGGATTTAATTCGGCTGACAAAAGGCAATGTTGAGAAAATCGGCAGTGTGATTGATGCCGAAGGAATTAAAGCCCTCAACGCGATGATTATCGAATACAAACAGACCGGCGCGTTTGAGACGGTTGACAGCTTTGTCAACATCAGCCGTGAAAGTAAAGGTCTGTTAGAAGATTCCGCCCGTATTGCCGGTACGCTTGACAGTTCCATGACCTCTTTAAAAACCGCATGGACGGCCTTTGCCAACCGCAATCTGGCGGAACCGATCCAAAAACTGGCCAATGCCCTCAATCGTATTCAACCGGAGCAGTTGGACAAATGGCTGAAAAACGCCGCAAAGATAGCGGTTACCATCGGTACGCTGGCGGTTGCCAACAAAGCCCGCCACGGTGTGATGGGAATTATGGACTTTTTCAGGTTCTCCGCTGTCAAAGGCGGTGGTGCCGGTTCAATTCTTGGTGCCCTCGGTTCCGGCGCGCGGCCGATTCCGGTTTATGTGGTTAACGGCGGGGCTTTCGGCGCGGCCGGTATGGCCGATGGATTCGATATGTTGGGCGGCGGCGGAAAAAACGGCAAATTCGGCAAAGTCGGGCGGTTTATGGCGCGGCACCGCCGCTTGGCAAAATTAGCCGGGTATGGCGGCAAAGCTCTGAAGTACGGCGGCAAAGCCTTGGGGATTGCCGGCATGGCCTATTCGGTCTATGAACTGATACAAGCCGAGAATGCAACCCAGATCGGCGGCAGTTTAGGCAGCATTGCCGGCGGGCTGATTGGCTCAATCGGCGGTCCGCTGGGCATGGTTGCCGGCGCTTATATCGGCAATTATTTGGGCGAAAAAATCGGCGGGTTGTTTGACCGGCTGCCGGAAGAAAACGCCAAGGCGCTTAACAGCGATCGCTCTTTAGCCCTGCTGAAATCAGAAAACCAGTGCAAAATCTCTTTGGACGTCAATGCCGAAGGTGCCAATGTCAGTTTGCGTCGGGTTGAAGATAACAGTCCCGAAAACACCATGACCAGCATCGACTTGAGCTTGGGAGGGCGTAGTTACAATGCTATATAAATTCCGTGGCATCGCCTTTAATGTCAAAACCGTTACCTACGGCCGCACGGGCAAGCCGGCAGAAGCTGATTTTCTTGCCGCGGAGGCCGACAGCCAGGGCAATCAGCTTGACAATGTGGATTTTCATATTCAAGGTTATATTTACGGCCGCAGTGTTGAAGAAACCAGAATCAAACTTGAACAGGCTTTGGAAAAGAAAGAAGGCCTGCTGGTTATGCATGACGGCCGCAGCGTTGAGGTTAAAATTGAAGAAGGCTGGCATATCGTTAAAGATGAGGAATTTGACGATAAATATACGCTGGACTTCAATTTTAAGAAAATCGATAACGATAGCCTGTCCCTAAAAATCATTGCTTTAAAAGAACTGTCCGACAAGAAACTGATGCGGGTTTTGGCTGCCGCGGAAGACAGCGCGGTCAGCAGCTTTAATCAAAAATTTGCGGTTGACGGCTTTCCCGGCTTTGTCAAAATCCAGACTTTCGACAACCTGGTATCGCTTGCCGAGGAGATGTCCAAACGCGCGGCCGATCGTATGTTGGGGCAGGTTGTCAATCCGGTTGTCGGCAGTTTGGATATTATGGCCGCCGGCGTTGGCGGTATCGCCGCCGCGGTGTTGAGCTACACCAAATTAAGGGATTTGCTCGGCAGTTTGCCGGACGGCGACTATTTTCACGCCTATTTGGATTTTTTGCCGATATCTTCAAAGGCAACCAAACCGGTTTACGAGTCAGCCGCGGCAGAGCAGGTTTATCAAAATGCAGCCGCTTCAGAGCAGCTTATTCATCAGTCGGCGTTGCTTCAGGCAGTGGACGAGGCTGTCAATCATAAGGAATATACAAGTAATGACGAGGCCGAACAGACAATTGAAAAGCTGAAATCGGCAGCCGAAACAGTTACTTTTGAAACCGACAGTCAGGAAATACAGTCGGCCATCAACCAAGCGGTAGATATGGGCATTGAGCAAATCAAGCAAAAACATATTGTTGCCACCACATTTAAAAACTACAGCCGCAGTTTTCCGGCGGTGGTGATTGCTCATAAGCTCTATGGCAGCGAAAACGTGGCTGACAAAGCACTAAAAATGCAAAAACGCAATCAAATACATAACGCGTTGTTTATGCCTGCAGGAATCGGGCTGGAAGTTGAGGAGGAATAAATGTATAAAATCGAACTCCGTACCGAAGAATTAGGCATCAGCAACTTCAGCTCCAACCGCATCAATCTGTCTGTATATCAACTGGCAAACAGCGCCTTATTTGCAGCTTATGATAAAGATTATCAGGATTTAAGAACCATTAAACAGGCCTTAAAACCCAATATGGATGTCACGGTGTTGATTGATGACGCGCTGGTCTTGAGCGGATATATCGCGGCCGTCGATTGCGGGTATCGGAAGAAAAAGCCGGCTTTGTTTGTCAAAGTCAATACCTATGCCGGCCGGATGGTCGGAGCTTCGATCGGCCGCAGTCTGCATGTCATCCGTCAAAAAGCGGCGGACATTGTCAAACAGGTGGTTGCCGGTTTTACAGTCGAATTTGTCAATAAAAGTACGTCTGAGGCGGTTTTGCCGGTGTTTGCCGTCAAACCCACCGATAAAATCGAAAAAATTATCAATCAACTGGCCAGACTGTCCGATACTTTGATTTATTCAGATCCTGCCGGTCGTCTGATTATGACCGACAAATGCCGCGATAAATATACCGCTTCGGCTCTGGTCACCGGCGAAAACATCATTGATATCTATAAGAACGACAATGTTTATAAGGCTTTTGAGACGGTCACCCTGCACAGCCAGCTGCCGCTTGCCGATGCCTACAGCCTGGACAACATCATTAGCAGCCCAATCTCCGGAAAATCCAAAGGCCGTGGCCGCCACTATCATCAGACCGTGAACATTGCCAGTCAAAACCGCTTAAATTCTGCAATTTCAGAACTTGAATACGACTGTTATGACCTGAAAGTCACCGGTTCGTCGTTCCGAACAACCGATGACAAGCTTTATCAACTCAATTCGGCCCTAAAAATTAAAGATCCCTGGATTGATCTAAATGACAGCTTCTTAATTACCGATGTTGACCTGATCTCAGATGACAAGGGCTGCCGGGCAACTCTCAATCTGGAGGAGATGGCATGAACAATATTGAGCAGTCATTAATTGAACTGAGGAAGTTTATTGAACAAAGCAGCCGAGAGCAGCAGGAGAATCTGGCTGCGGCCATCCGCTTCGGCATTGTTAAGTTGATTGAAGACGGCAAAACCCAGCATTGCCAAGTCAAAACGGCCGGCGGCGAAGTTATCAATGAAGTTGCTTTTCTGGAGCCTTACGGATTTACCTCAAAACCGCGATCAAAGTCCGAAACGCTGGTTTTTAACGTCAATGCAAATCCAGGCAATAACGTTGTGTTAAACATCGGCAATCGAGAGCTGCGGTTTAAGGAGCTCAAAGACGGCGAAGTCGCCATGTATGACGCCGCCGGCAATTTGTTGCATTTCAAAAACAATGGCAACATCGAACTTAAAGCTGCCGGAGAAGTCAAAGTCAAAGCCAATAAGGCGGTCGTCGACGCCCAAGAGATAATCACCACCGGCAGAACAAAATTAGCGGGCGGTACGCTCGGCGCCGCCTTTGTCGGCTGCAGTGTCGAAGTAGATCCTCAAACCCACAAAGGTACTATAACCAGCGGTTCGACGGAGGTCTTAATAAAATGAAAGTTATTGACGTCAGTAAAATTGATATTTACGAAGTCACAGATCCCAAACTGCAGCTAATTCTAATTTGTTTGTTTACCGATGGTTATGTCAATCCGGACCAATTGCCGCCGCATATTTATGAAAACCGCGGCTGGTGGGGAGACAGCATCAAGGTTGAAGTTTCAGACCGCAAACAAAGTGTCGTCTGGGGGTCGGATTTGTGGGTCTATGAGCGCGAAAAACTCAACGACGACACCTTGGTTGATTTTAAGGAAAGAATAAAACGCAGCCTGAAAATCGCCGTTGACGCCGGCATTATTGAAGAACCCGAAATTACCGTTACCCGCGACGGCGACCGGCTGGATTTTGTTTTGGGGTTTAAAAACGATGAGGACTTAAAGTTTGAGGGGTTAGATAATGTATAAAATACCGACGTTGGAAGAACTGATTAATGATTTGGAAAAAGCCTATAAGGCAAAAATTGATACCAAATTGATGCCGTTATCGGTGCAAAAGGCCAATGCGCGCATTTTCGGCTATGCCTTAAACGCTCTTTACGGCTATGCCGCTTATATTGCCAAACAGGCCATCCCGATAACCTCGGAAGGTGAATATCTGCGCCGCCATTGCGCTACCATCGGTCTTTATGAGAAGCCCAAAACCAAAGCTTACGGCACAATCTTAATCTCCGGAAACGTACCGGCTGCCGTTGCCGTCGGCGAAGTCTTAAATCGGGAAGACGGTTGGCAATACCAAGTAGCAGAATCCGTGGCTTTGAACGCAAGCACCCAGAGTATTAAAGTTGAGGCCATCACAGCCGGTGCGGGCGGCAATGCCAGAGCCGGTACAGTGTTGACCTTTGCCCGCGCTCTGGAAGGCATTAATCCGACCGCGGTGGTGGAAGTTATCGGCGCCGGTGCCGATGCCGAGACGGATGAAGAACTTTTGCGGCGTTATCTGTCTTATATGCGCAATCTGTATTATGGCGGTGCTGACAGCGATTATGAAAAATGGGCTTTGTCGGTGCCCGGTGTGTCAAATGCGTGGGCGGAAGGCTGCAAAATGGGCGCCGGAACGGTGACGGTGCGGATTATGACCCCAACCGGCACGCCGGATGCGGTGCTTTGCCAGAAAGTGCGCGATTATATCCGTTCGGTATGTCCGGTAACTGTTAAACGTATTTTTGTAGTCGCGCCGGCAGCAAAAGTCATTGATATCGAAATTGCCAACTTGCAACCGGATAATGCTGAGATGAAAGCCGCGGTAGAAGCGTCTGTCCGGCAGTATTTCGAAACTGAAGTCAAGCCCGGCGGAGAAATTATCGTTTCAAAAATCAATTTTGCCATCCTCGGCACCACCAATTTAACAGATTACAAACTGGTGGCGCCGGCAGACAATATTCAATGCGGTGTCGGTGAAATTGCGGTGTTGGGAGAAATTAAATGGCGCTGAAAGACCGTTATAAACAGGCTTTAATCAACCTGAGACCCCGCGGCAGGATTTGGGAAGTCAGACCGGGGCGGCTATCTGACAAAGAAACCGATATTCAGGGCGAATCCTTTGCCAAAGCGCAGGAGAAAATTGACGGCATCATTGATGAAACCGATGTTCTCACCGCCGAAGACTGCCTTGAAGAATGGGAAGATATTTACGGTTTGCCGCATGACGGCAGCCTGGAAGAACGGCGGCTGGCGCTTTTGCTGGCACGGCAAAAAGGACTGCAAACCGTAAAATTCTATGAGAATCTTTGCGCAACGGTTGGTGTTGAAGTCAGTATAAAAGAACATTGTCCTTTTATGTTCGGCGATTCCGAGGCCGGCGGTGACCACGAAATCGGCCCTGAAGATATTGTCTATTACTGGGAAATTGTAATTCTTGCCGGCAGCGATGAGGCAGTTGCCAAGATGAAACCCTTAGTTCTCAAACGCAAGCAAAGCCACACAGTTTTAACTTTTACAGACGAAAGGTCAGAAAATGGAAATAATTAAACCGATTAACCGCGAGGATTGGGTCGATGCCGACCCGGCAAACGGCATTGTCGGGGCTATTCCCCCGGCCAAGGCTTTCAGCCAGACCATGGAAGAAATGGTCAATGTGATTTTAGCTTCCGGGCAAGAGCCGTCAGGCGAGGATTTGCACCAGTTTGAAAAAGGAATTAAGCAGCTGGTACAGTTGAAAGTTGACGAAGCCAACCTGCTGGCGGTCAGCAATACTGTCTATCAGCGAAACGTTGGCGATTTCTTTTATACGCACAACAAGCTTCGCGGCACGGCGGCTACCGGCAGCCTCAACGGTGGCTTCGAGTGCAACGGCGATGAATTTGCCGAGGCTGACTTTACCGGCGACGCCAATCCTTACACGCTGCTTGTTAACAATCAATTGCCTTGGGTGTCTTATGAAAATTACGCGCAGATAGTTGCCCGCTTTGGCAATTGCGGTTATTTCGGGTTGGATAAAACCAACAAAAAGTTTAAGGTACCAACAATTACGAGCGCCTTTTTGCAATCCGGCACACCGGGCGTGTTCAAAGAAGCCGGCTTGCCTAACATTACCGGCGAATTTGCCAGCGGTGCCAATGTCAGTTGGGCCGATACCCGTACCGAATGGAAGGGGGCGTTCAGGCTTGGCCGTGCCCGCGGGGGCAGTGGCGAGCGTCGGGGAATGACCCAGTATTTTGGTAACTTTGACGCATCTTGGTCTAATGTAATTTACGGCAAAAGCAGTACTGTACAGCCGCCGGCCGTCAGTGCCCGAATTATGGTACAGCTGGCCAATGAGATTGACAACGCCACCTCGGTCGAAAAGTACCTGGCGCAAATCAAAGACGCGCAAAAGTCGGCGCTGACTTCAATTCAGGCGGCTATCAGCAACCTTTCTGCAACCGCCGAGCAGGCTTTGACTGATATTGATACGAGTAAAACGAATGCTCTTACAGCCTTAGATGCGGCCAAAACGAGCGCTTTGGCGGCATTGCAAGCCCTCTATGACAGTTCAATCGCTGATATTCAAATCGAAATCGCCGACTTGCAAAAATATGTCGATAAAACGGTCGAACCGTTGTATGACGCTTTTGACGCTGCGGTGGAAAAATCAGACGAAAACATCGTTACTTTAACCGAGCAAAATACCACTGCCGAACAAAATATCGCAAAATTGACACAGCTCAACGAAGGCGCCACCGCACTTGCATATACCGTTCATGAAAACGCAACGACCGCTGAAACCGCCGCAGCAGCAGCTACGGCCGCGCAAACAGCAGCGGAAACGGCGGTCAACGGGTTTGCGGAGAATGCTGCCTTTTGTATGGAAGCCGCTCAAGCAGCGATTGAAACGGCGAAAGACAACGCGGTGGCGACGGTTAATGCCAGTGCTGATGAGATTAAAGCTACGGTTGAACAAGCCGCGACAACGGCGGAAAACGCCCAGAATACCGCAAATTCGGTCGTGACCCAGCTTGAAGGTTTTACCGAAACAGTCAACACCGCCAAAACCGAAATCACCACGCTGGCCACAACCGAAAAAACGGGCATTAGCACCGCAGCTACAAATGCGCAAACTGCGGCTACAACAGTCATTGACACAGCTAAAACCAATGCGGTAGCAGCCGTTGAGGAGGCAGCAGCCAATGCCGGGGTTCCGGCAGGAGGCGCAACCGGAGAAGTTTTGCGCAAGTCATCAGATGCAGATCGTGCAACGGAATGGGCAGATATTGATACAGTGTTTGTCCATAAAACAGGTGATGAAACTGTTGCAGGGACAAAGAAATTCCAGAACATACAAGTGTTTGAAGCAAGTGAATCTAGGAAAGTGTCTTTTAAATCCAAAGATATGGACTTAGACAATCCAAGTGAGAAAACCAATCAAATTTGGTTTGATGATAAAAATGGATTTGCGTATGCTGTTGTTCAGGCAAATCAAACCGCATCAGGACTAATTTCTTTACTTTTATCAGCACGAAATAAAACATCTGGATTTAAAAGTATGGGATTATCTGTTCTTCCAGATGGGACAGTTACGACTACGGTACCCACTCCTGCAGCCGAAGTTACAGGGACTCAAATTGTAAATGCAGAATGGGTCAGAAAATATCAACATCTTCTTTCATCAATTACGAATACTTCAGGAACAATTGCACTCGAAATTAATAAAATTTATACCATGACTGTTTCCGCTGCCACAACGTTCACGCTCCCAACACCAAGCAATACCAATATGTTTAACCAAATCAAGATTATGATGAAAGTAACAGGTACGCCGACAATCAACTGGGGAACGACAAATTTCTTTAATAAAACCACGCCGGAAATCGCTGCCGGCAGCTATGATGTTTACTTTGACTACGACAAACTGATGAACGCTTGGGTTTGTGGTGTCATGCCGAAAGGAGCTGCAAGCTGATGAAAGATTTGTATAGTGAAAAAATGCTGATGATTGAAAAGGAAAATAATTCTTTAATATCCTTATACAGTGGTACTTATAAAGCAGTAAATGGTAATACATACGCAACAGAAATTTCGGTTGTTAATCCGCCAATAATAGGTAGTGCGGTTGGTATGTCTTCGGAAGGATGTGCTCTTTCTTCTATTAAAGCAATATCTAGCTCTTCAATAACGGTAACAACAAGCTTAGGAGATCTTACCTTAGATACCTACAAAGGAACAATAAGCATAGGCGGTAAGTTATTTAAATGGTATCACCTCTCGGGATGGATCCCTATGAGCGTTTTTGTAGCTCCTTCGGCTGTCGTGGGTGATTATTGTTTAATGAATGATGTAGGCTCTTTTAATGACGGATATGCAAAAATAACAGCTGTTGGTAAAAATACTATAACAGTATCTTATTATGCTACTGGCAGCACAAGCACAGTCAATTTCAAAGAATTTGTTCCAAACTTTATATATCGTGCATAATTTTATAGGAGACTAAATAATGAAGTACGCAAAAATATTAGAAAACGGAATTCTGGAATATGCGCCGCGCGATATTCCGGGCGTTTCAAATTGGATTGAAGACGAAACCGCCGTGCTTGCCGCCGGTTATCTGTCGGTGGCAGAAGTTGAAACCCCGGAAGGGCAGTACATTTCCGGTTATGCGGTTGAAAACGGCCAGATTATTCCGGTCTTTACCCCGCTGCCGGAGCCGACATATGACGAACTTCGCCGCCGGGCCTATCCAGCCATCGAAGAACAGCTTGATATGCTCTATTGGGACAAAGTTAACGACACTGATAACTGGCCGCAGACAATTGCCGCTATCAAAGCCGCCTACCCGAAACCGGCACCTGAAGAAACACCAATCCCGGAGGAGGTCGAAAATGGTTAAAAACGGCGGAAATCTAGGGGGGGGAAACCCTTGCCGAGCTAAAATATAATTTTGACCTCCGGTCGCGGAGGGCAAAATTATGCTGAATTGTTGGAGTAAGAGTTTAATGATGAGTGACCGCAAAGTAAAAATAACAATCAAGCCAAGCCCTAGTTCGGCCACTGTTAAATTAAATGGTCAAACTAGAACATCCTTGCTGGTTAAACCGGGGAGCGTTGTGACCTGGAGTGTAACAGCGAGCGGCTATATCGGCCAAAGCGGCAGCATGACGGTTGAGGCTGATATTGTGAAATCGGTTACGCTTAAAAATCGAACAACAACAATTGCTGTTTCTTCGGCTACGGCGACAAAATATGGAGACGAACGCATCACCGGTTCGGCATATATGGCATACGGCCAAAGTTACCGGTTTAGTTATTCTTTTATCAAAGGTCGCAGCTATACCATTCAATACGCCACGTCTTACGGTGTCTGGGTTTATGAGGCGTTTACTTCAACCGGCACCGGTGTAAATACAACAACATCAGGTTCTAAGGGGAAGCCGACAACGGTAACACAACAGATATTTTCAAACAATAATGGCAAAGATGGCGAAGATGGGTTGACTATTAATAAGACCTTTACGGCCTCGGCCAATGCCGCATATTTATTCGTAAACAACAAAAGCACGTCGGTCTATCCGACTGTCGGCAGTATTAAAATTATTGATAATTCATAAACAAGGGAGAAGTCGAAAATGCGTGAAAGGCTTGAAAATCTAGGGGGGGGGGGACGCTTTTGCCGAGCTAAAAAATAATATTGACCGCCGTTTACGGAGGGCATAATTATGATAAATTGCTGGAGTAAAAATATGATTATTTCTGCTTTAGGGAAAAAGGTTGTAGCAAGTACAGTCTTATCTTTTTACGCAGACGGGGGTGGTTTTCTTTTTTCTGGCGAAATGAAAAGTCATACCTTTAAAAAGGGAACATTTTATAGATTTACGCTATTATCTGTTTCAGGTCCTCATGGTTGCATATTAGGAGATAGCTTTGGAACGCACCAAAATGTGTTTGGAAATTATCTTGATTACAGCATGAATGTTCACCCAGCAGCACCGGGTGATGTTTTAAGCGATATGCCTTCTGTAATTGACGTTCAACCAGGTGTTATTGGAGAATTTGCTGCCGCCGATAACTTTTCTGTAATTAGTCAAGTAGCAAATTTAGGCAGAGCATCTTCAATGACATTACAAATAGATGAGTTAGCATAATTATTAACTAAAGGACGGGGCGTTGGCGCGCCCCGCCGGCAGAACGCTCGATTCTGTCAGAGAAAGCCCCGCGCGGGTTGGCTTCCTACTCTTTAACACTTTAATTAAAATGTAGAAAGGGAGTAGAACAAAATGAGAACGGAGTCAACAAAAAATATTATTGAATTTGAACCGGTCAAGCCGATCAATCCGATTGCCCCTTATCTGGGTGGCAAACGGATATTAGCCAAGACGATAGTTCCTATTATTGCACAGATACCGCACAATATATATTGCGAGCCGTTTATGGGGATGGGCGGGGTCTTCTTTCGCCGAGCCAAACGGCCAAAATGCGAAGCTATCAATGACATTAACAGCGAAATCGTCAATATGTTTCGCATGGTCGAAAAATTTCCGAATTATCTGGCGGATATGCTGAAATTTAAGATTTGCAGCCGTGCGGAGTTTAAGCGAATGCTGGCAACCCCGCCGCTACTCCTGACCGAATTGGAACGCGCTGTCAGATACTTATATATTCAGAAAAATGCCTTTGGCGGTAAAGCGCAGCACCAAGCTTTTGGGGTGGCAACCGAGCGTGCCGGCCGTTTTAATGCCGAACGCTTGATTCCGCAAATTAAGGAACTGCACCAAAGGTTAACCGGCGTTTATATCGAATGCTTGCCGTATCAGAAATTCATAACTCGCTATGACCGGTCAGAAACGCTTTTTTATCTGGACCCGCCGTACTGGAATTGTGAAGATGACTACGGTAAGGGGATATTCAGCAAAGCTGATTTTGAAAATCTGGCCAAATTGCTGAAAAGCATTAAAGGCAAGTTTGTCATGAGTATTAACGATGTGTCGGAAATCCGCCATATTTTTATGGCATTTCATATAAAAGAAGTGTCAACAAATTACAGCTTAGGACAAGGCAGCGGCAATCACCAAACCAAACATACCACTGAACTGCTGATAAGTAACGTGAAGCTCGACACTTTATAATATATATAAAGCATGTATAAAGGGGCTTTAAATGCCCCTTTATTTTAAATTTAAGACAAGGTTAAAACCATTTAAAAACCGATTTAAATGCGACTATGAAGGTGGCGGATATAAAGGCCTTTCGGCAAAAGCCACCTTTTAAAACTTGACAAAACCTAGACTTTAAAACCTATGCAAAACCATTTTGCGCCCAATGCAAAACCATTTTTCGCGCTACAGAATCCTCGCAACACTAAGAGAAGTTTCGAACCAATGGGTTCTTCACCGTCATTGGAAATTACCAATACAAAAACCCCTCCGTGAAGGAGGGGTTTTTGTATTGGTGATCCCAACGGGACTCGAACCCATATTACCACCGTGAAAGGGTGATGTCCTAACCATTAGACGATGGGACCATCGTTTGGAACTAGGGCATATATAAAGGTAAAATTCTTTCAGGTCAAGAGATTTTTGCATCATTATTTATTTTTTTTGCATTTTTACGACAAAAGCTCCCTTGTGTGGGAGCTTTTGGGGGAGCCGGCAATCTTAATAACGATCTTCGCCGGACATGTCTTTGGCGAATCCTTCCAGCCATTCGGCGAAGTTAAATTCCTTTTGGCCGGTTTCGTTTTCGGCAGCGAGGTAGCTTTCGTTGTCGAGAATTTCCTGCGCCGGCGCTGTTGAAGTGCCGTATACGACCATAGTTACGGACTGTACGGATTTTGCGTGTTCCGCAAACAGGGCGACGGCTTTAAATATTGCCTTGGCCGATTGCTCGAGTGTCAGAGTGCCGATAATGCCAGAGCCGACGGCCGGTACCGCAATGGTTTTAACGCCTTTTTCGTCGGCGAGGAAGAGAGCTTTGCAGACGGCATTGACAGTGCAGGCGAAGGATGTATCCGCTTTGCAGCCGACAGTTGCCAGATGCAGCAGATATTCAGCCGAGCCGCCGCCGGAAGCAGTCATGTAAACATCGCCGTAAGACAACGGTTTTTTTTCTGCGTAATCGTTGTATTCGTCCATGCCAGAGCCTGCTCCAGAACGGGTGATTGCTCCTCCGACACCTCCGTATGAGGCACCATTATTGAACTGGGGAACCATAACGGCATCTACTTTCATCGTTGCGATGTTGCCGTCAATAACTTGAACTTGAATCGTTTTAATTTGTTTCATAATGTCAAAAAAATTAGTGTTTATAAATGCGCTTATACACTATTTTGACAAACGACGCAACAATTTTTTTGTCTAAAATTTTAATTGCGGGTGCAGAACGCGGACAATTTGGCTGAGCGGCACAAGGCGGACTTTTTTGCCATTTAAGGCCGGGAGCCATTCTTTCAGCGCTTCGAAAGTCTGGCTTTTGGGGTGACCGATCGCAATGGCGTAGCCATTTTTGAGGGCAATCTTTTCGGCTTTTTGCAATTGGCCGAGAATATATTTTTTATCGTTGTTATTATCAATAAAAACATGGCGGTGCGCGTAAGCAACGCCGGTTTCGGCTGCGGCTTCTTCGGCATGCGAACCGGCCGACGTTTTGGAATCCAGGAAAAACATGTTGTTCTGTTTCAAAACTTCCATGACCGCGGCCATCCGTTCTTTGTCTTCCGTCAGTTTGCTGCCCATGTGGTTGTTAATGCCCTGTACGTTGTTGAATTTGCCGAGCATTACTGAGAGGTTTCGTTTAATTTCGTCCTTGCTCATTGCCGTCGTGAGCACGTCGGGTGCGACGTCTATGTTGCTTTTGGCTTCCATGGGCACATGAATCATGATTTCCTGGCCGGCGCGGCGCGAATTTTCCACCTGCTCGGACAAGCGGCGCCCGTAAGTCAGAAAAGAAACGGTTAAAGGTGCCTTAAGGGAGGCTATATCGGCCGTTCTTTTGAGGCTGATGCCCATGTCGTCAATCACAACGGCGATAACCGGCGTTTCAAAATGCGGCGGTTTGCGGTCAGGTATGATATGCATGCCGTAAATTTTGGATGTATAAACATCGCTCGCATCTATGATATCATCCGGCAGTTGTTCTTCATAGGCAGCTTCAATATTTGCCGCTTCTTCCTTTTCCCAAAGTTCCGGGGAAAATTCTTCCGACGCCATTACGGCGACAGGCGCATTTTCTTCCTGATATAAAAAATCTTCGGTTTTCTGCTGATTCCAGCAGGTGCTGATGGGGTTACGGCGGCAATATTCCTTGAAACTCAGCTTTTGAGGGGTTGCCGTCAGCGGTTTGGGAGTGCCGTCCGGTTCGGCGAAAGAAATAACAATTTCGGACTGTTCGGTTTCCGGCAGCTGAGGAAGAGGCGCCCGCTGCAAGTTTAAGCCGTGGTCAAGATAGAGTAAACCGGCAATTCCTACCGCAACAGCCGCCAGTTTTTTGAAACGGCCGAGAGGGGGAGTATGCCGGTTTGGGTTGTTCACGTTCGGCTCCTGTCTAATCTCTCTTGCGCAGGGTCGGGAAAGCGATAACGTCGCGAATGGTGGCGGCGCCGGTCAGCAATATGGCCAGACGGTCGATGCCCATGCCCATACCGCCGGTAGGAGGCAGTCCGTTCTCCAATGCGTTGACAAAGTCTTCATCAAGCATCTGGGCTTCGTCATCTCCGGCTTCGCGCTCGGCAACCTGAGCATCAAAACGTTCTTTCTGCTCAAGCGGATTGGAAAGCTCCGAATAAGCGCAGCCGATTTCCATACCGCCGATATAAGCGTCAAAATGTTCAACCAGCCGCGGGTTGGAACGGTGGGTTTTGGCCAGCGGCGATATGTCGCGCGGCATGTCCATCACCAGTGTCGGCTGAATCAGGGCGGCTTCGACTTTCTCGTCAAAGACTTCCTGGACAACCTTGCCCCAGCAGGAACATTCATCAGCGTCAACGCCGACGGATTTGGCCATGGCTTTGGCTTCGTTCAGGTCTTTTGCCGCCAACAAATCTATGCCGGCGTGTTCTTTAATCAAATCGACAATCGATTTGCGGGCAAAGCCTTTGGAAAGGTCAATTTCCTGTTCGCCGAACTTAATGACTTTGGTGCCGAGAACCTTTTCGGCGACATATGGAATCATATCGGCAAACAAATCGGCCATGTCATTATAGTCGGCATAGGCCTGATAGGCTTCCAGCGCGGTAAATTCGGGATTGTGGTTTTTGTCAATGCCTTCGTTGCGGAAGTTGCGCCCGATTTCAAAGACGCGGTCAAAACCGCCGACAACCAGCCGTTTAAGGAATAATTCCGGCGCAACGCGCAGGTACAAATCCATGTCCAGAGTGTTGTGGTGGGTGATAAACGGTTTGGCGCTGGCACCGCCCATAATAGTATGGAGAATCGGCGTTTCGACTTCCAGAAAGCGGTGTTCTTCAAACCAGCGGCGGATAGCCGAAGTAATTTTGCAGCGTTTTTCAAAAATTTCGCGGCTGTCGTCGTTCATAATAAAGTCAACATAACGCTGACGGTAACGGGCTTCGACATCGGTCAGGCCGTGAAATTTCTCGGGCAGCGGCTGCAATGCTTTGGATATAATGTCAAATTTTTCGGCGGCAATTGAAAGTTCTCCGCGCGGCGTGCGGCGGACATAGCCGCTGATGCCGACGATATCGCCGACGTCCAGGCATTTAAGGCGTTCCAAGTCTTCTTCGGAAAGGTGGTTTTTGTGGCAGAAAGCCTGAATTTTTCCGCTTTTGTCCTTGATGTCGATAAACATGCCGCTGTTGCGTACGGCCATGGCGCGGCCGGCAATGACGACGCGGTCTTCGGTATCGGTACCGGCTTCAAGGTCTTTGTATTTTTCCTGCAAATCTGCGGCAAAAGCATTCGGTTCAAAACGATAGGGATACGGATTATAGCCTTTTTCCTGCAAGGCATTGAGCTTGGCCAGGCGGGATTCGCGGTGAATATTAGTTTCTGTTGTCATTTTATTTCCTAAAAACGGGGTTATTCAAACACAATTGCCCTCAATAATAAACAATGCAGATTTTTTTTCAATAAAATTATTTATAAAAAACAGGTTGACAGTCAGGCAGAACTAAACTAGAACAATATATGTAGCTTTTTATAAGGATTTTCATATGTTGACGCCAAAACAGTATAAATTATTGCAATACATCAACAAAACGATTAAGGAAACCGGCTGCTGTCCGTCTTTTGACGAGATGAAAGAAGCGGTCGGGCTGAAGTCGAAGTCCGGTATTCACGCTTTAATCGAAGCTTTGGTCGAACGAAATTTTCTTCGCAAACTGCCGCACAAGGCACGGTCGCTGGAGGTCGTGCGGCTGCCGAAGCTTAAGCCGTCGTCAATAGTTGAAGAAGAAAAAAAGCGCGAGCAGGCGCTGCTTGACGCGATGGTGGAAATTCCGCTGTACGGCAAGATTGCCGCCGGCACGCCGATTGAGGCAATTGCCAACGAGACCGAAAAATTTGCCGTGCCCTACGAGACGGTGCGCGGCGGACAGTTTTACGCCCTGACAGTCGAAGGGGATTCGATGGTCGACATGGGTATATTAAGCGGCGATACCGTGGTGATTAAAAAAGCTTCGACGGCCAATAACGGCGATATTGTGGTGGCGCTGGTCGACGACAGCGAAGCCACGCTCAAGCAGATTAAACAGGAAGGTCCGGATGTCCTGCTGATTCCCAAGAACGAAGCCTATGAAACCAGGCGGCTGCCGGCCTCGCGGGTTAAGGTTCAGGGGATATTAAGCTCGCTTTACCGCAATTACAATTAAATTGAAATCAGCCGAAAAGTGATTAATTTACAGCATTATCAACTTCTTGAAAAGGAGATGCCGATGAATTGGTCTGTTATTCGGAAAACGATGTTGGCAACGGCAGCGGTGCTGCTGGCGGCAGGGTGCGCCTCAACAGCCGGGTATGACGCCCGTTTGAACGGTTTGGTCGGAGAAAACACACAACGTCTGACCGAGGTCATGGGCCGGCCATCGGCAAAAAAAATAACGGCAGACGGGCAGGAAGTCTGGTCGTATACCAAGGTCGACGACGTGTATGTGCCGTCGGAATTTTACTTGTATGACCAAGGGGCGATGTCTAACGAATACGGCGGCTTGTACGCGCCGTTTATGGATCAGTATGATTTTTCGCCCTATGAAAAAGGCTTTGGCTATACCGTCAAATACTATTGCCAGACCGCGTTTTTAATCGAGCATCAGACCGTTATCGGGTGGAAGCGCCGGGGCAACGGCTGCAGTAATTAAAAAAGTGGGATAACTAAACTAATTTTTAACTTTAATCTGCTTCTTTTAAACAAAGCGCGGCAGCCGGCGAGTCTGCCGTATGCAGGGAATAACGCAAATATTCGGGAAGCATAAAATGGGAATTTGGTCGGACATTAAAAACTATATTAAAGATTCCAGTCTGATGCTGCTGGCGGTTTTCGTCGGTGTTTATTTTGCGTTTTATGCAGTCAACGGCGAGCGCGGAATTATCAAATATATGTCGCTGCGCCAGGAAATCAGCGAGGCGCAAAGGGTTGCGGCGGGATATCGACGCCAGCGGGCTTCTTTGGAGGAAAAAGTCAAACATTTGTCAAATTCAAGCCTGGATTTGGATTTGCTTGAGGAACGGGCGCGCATTGTTCTGAATATGGCGGCTCAGGATGAGTTTATTTTATTGGATGAAGAATAAATAACGCGAAAAAACAATCAATTAGTATAGGTCTAGGGATAAGTTTGCAAAAAAAGCTGTATTTTTGTGAAAATTTTGCTATACCAGACTCTGCCGCGGCTGTTGCAAAAGCCGCGCATTGGGATTAACAACTTAGGTCTGTGCATGAAAAATAAGACTCGTTTGGTGAATAAAAAGGCTTACTCGCCAAAGTATATAGAGAAAAAGCCGTTTTTTTCGGAGAAAGAGATTATCTTTAGAAGCGCCGGCCGGGCAAAAGTCTTCAAGATATCTTCCCGTCTTCAGGTTATCATGCTGGCTCTGGTGTGCTGTATCAGCACGTGGAGCATATATTCATATCATATGTATAACAAGTCCGGACGGATTATCAACCATAAAGACCGCGAACTGATAGAAACGCGCGACGCTTATGTCGACTTGATGAGCGATTTTGTGACCATTCGCAAAAACATAGACGGCGTGCTTGATTCACTGGCTCAAAAAGGCGGCAAGAATTCTTCGGAACTTGACCGTTATAAACGGCAGGCAATGGTGGTTGAAGACAAAATCAAACAAATTACCGCCGAAAAAGGCTGGGCTGACGATAAAAAGCTTAATGAAAAGATGAGTATTAACGAGGCCTTGCTGCAACGCGACATGGCAATTTCTGAGCGCGATGAGCTGCGCAAGCAGCTGGGTGAGCTGGAAAACGCGGTGCTGGATATCAAGGCTGCGGAAATGGATGTTTTTTCGCGCGTGGAATCATTGGCGCTGCGTGAAATCAATAAAATTAAAAGCGCGTTTAATTCCGTGAATGTGCCGCTGAAGCGGCAAGGGCTTTATTTTAACCCGCTTGCCAACAGCAAAAAAAAGAGTTCTCAGGGCGGCCCTTTTATACCGGCTTCGACTTCCAAGCTGCAAGACAAAAAAATGAACGATAAGATTTCCAGTATTTATAAAGCCGTAGACGATTTGGAATATTACCGCGAAGTTGTTCAGTATGTGCCGCTCGGCAAACCGGTCTGGAGTTATTGGATGACGTCCAAATTCGGTTACCGCAATGATCCGTTTAATAAGAAAAAGGCGGGGCATAAAGGCGTGGATCTGGCCAGCCGCACAGGCAATAAAATCCAAGTCAAAGCCATCGGGCGCGTCGTCAAAGTCGAACATTCCAATCGCGGTTACGGCAACAATGTAATGGTGGATCACGGAAACGGCTTTAAGACGCGATATGCCCATATGCACAAAATCTATGTTAAAAAGGGCGATTATCTAAAGATAGACGACGTTGTGGGTGAGGTGGGCAACACCGGCCGTTCGACCGGCCCGCATCTTCATTATGAGATTCTTTACAACGGCCGCCCGGTTGATCCTTTGCCGTTTATGCAGGCAAAGGCGTCATAAACTTTTGAGAGGTAAAAATGAAAAACTTAAAAAGACTATTGTATTTGAAGTTGGCGAGAAGGCTCAGCCGCAGTTCTACGGGAGCCCCGGTTCCGAGCATTATCAGCGAAAACACCAAAGTCAACGGCGATATTATCAGCGACGGCATTATCCATGTCGACGGTCAGGTTGAGGGGGATATCAGCTGCGACGAACTTATTATCGGCGTCAAAGGAACGGTCGTCGGGTCGGTGACGGCTGTTAATCTGCAGTTGTACGGCGTCCTCAACGGGAAGGCCAATGCCGATAATCTGTTTATTGCCAAATCAGCCCGCCTCATCGGCGACGCAACGCATAATACGATAGCGATTGAGCCGGGAGCTTATGTCGACGGCCGCTGCATGCGCATCGGTGCACCAATTCCGGCAGAACAGGCCAAACCGGACTTGATGCTGGTCGATGCCCGCAAACCCAAAGCCAAAGCATAGACGCCCTTTCGGATTAATAAAAAGCAGTTTTAAGAAAACTGCTTTTTATTTGCAAATTGTTATTATGGCACGAAATTTGCATGTATATAACCAGGATAATTTATATATGAGGTTAAAATGGCTTTAAATTCATTTTTTGCGGCTACGACGGGCATGGAAGCGCAGAGCCATGCTTTGTCGCAAGTCGGCGCCAATATTGCCAATATCAATACGACCGGTTACAAGACCAATCAAACGATGTTTTACACGCTGCTCGGTTCTGCACCGGTGGTCAAAAACAATGGTTCCGGCATCTATTCGTCGCGGGCAGACATTAACGGCGTGGGATTTTACGACCGTACCAACATTTTGGATCAGGGCGTGGTAACATCGACGGGGCGTAATTTTGACGCGGCAATTTCAGGTGATGACAATGCTTTCTTTACCTTGAAGGATGAGTTTAATGACATTTACTATACCCGCGCCGGAGATTTTGAAACGCGCACTGTCAACGGCACGACTTATCTGATTGCCAATAACGGTTTCAGAGTTCAGGGGTTTCCGTCTGTGGACGGCGGGGATACGTTTGGTACGTCGGTTGAAGATATTGTTATTAAATACCCGGAAGTTTTGCCGCCGCAGCCGACGACCGAGGCAAAAATTACCGCCAATGTGCCGGCAACCGGCGTCGACAGCTCCAGTTATGCCATAACCGTTTATGCTCCCAATCATGACGGCGAAACGCTGAATATGATATTTAAGAAAGTCGAGGGTATGGATAACACCTGGGATTTGTCTTTCAGCGTGGAGGGCGGAACGGCAACGGGTTCGGAAACACGGGTTCAGTTTGATTCCAAAGGCGAACTGATTTCGCCGAAAAACCTGAATGTGGACATTGCCTGGGATGACGGGGATACCAACAGCATTGCGCTGAATATTTCCAAAATGACCCAGCTGGCCGGCAGTTCGGGTACGACATATGTCGAGCAGGACGGCAAAGAGTCCGGCAATTATCTGAAAAGCTTTATTGACAAGGACGGCGTTGTCAAAGCCTATTACAGCAACGGCGAGAGCTATAACTTCGGAAAATTGGCATTGACCGGATTTTCGGCGCCGGAAAACCTGACGCCTCTGAGCGGCACGCTGTTTGAAGCGAACGGCACGACCGGCGACGCTTTCTATATTGAAGACAACGGCGTTATTCAGCCGCAGTCTTTGGAGCGTTCGGCAACCAATGTCGAACAGCAGTTCGGGCTGATGATACAGGTTCAGCGGGCTTACAGCATTAACGTGCAGTCATTTCAGGCTGCCGACGAGATGCTGCAGTTGTTGTATGACCTGAAGGCATAAAAGCTCCGGGCAAATAAGAAAAGCTCCCCAAGGGGAGCTTTTTTGTTACCGAAAATCATAAACAATTATTTTGATTTTTTGGTCGTCTTTTTGGCAGAAGATCCGCTTTTTGAATTATTGTTGCAAACTCTCAAAGAAACGGTTTTACTGCTGGCGGATTTAAGGTTTGCAGCCTTGATAACGGTCGCTTTGTTCAGCGAGGTTTTAGCCGAAGCCAGTCTTTTGGAAGCCGACTTTACCGCGCTCATGGCCGAAAGCTGGCTGATAGCGGCAGCCCAGTCCTGAGCATGGGTGTTGGCTGGGCAGCCGTTGTTCTGCCAAATGTAATATGCGGCTTCTGCAATTGCTTTGTTATCAAGTTTCATTGTTCGTCTCCAAGTAAATGTATCGTAAAATCAGAATTTATGAATATTGCAGAAAGTTTAATATTCGGTAAAAAAAGAGATTTATTTACGCAAAATTAAGCAGAAAGGCCTATGGTGGCGCTTATGATAAGACGCAACCTGACATTATTCCAAATTGACAATTTTCTGGGCGGATTCTGGCCGCTTTCGGCTGTGGCAATTATTTACTTTGAAAGTATTGCACATTCCTATGTTGAGGCAATGCTGGTTTTTTCAATTATTAATATTGTGCAGAGTATTTGCGAGATTCCGACCGGCGTGCTTTCTGACAAAATCGGGCGGAAATACAGTATGACGGCGACTTATGCTCTGATTTTAGCCGGTTATGCGGCATGGGCAATTGCCGGAGACACGCAAAATATATGGCTGTTGTATGCGGGTGCGGCTTTGGTCGGCTGCGGGCAGGCTTTTGTTTCAGGAACGGATGATGCTTTCGCTTATGAAACGATGAAGGAGTTGGGGCAGGCGTGCGAGTTCGACAAGATTTATTCCCGCAATAAAAGTTATGGCGAGCTGGGACTGGCGGTCAGTGCCGCGCTGGCGACGGCGGTTTATTATTTCAGTTCGATTAATACATTGGCCTGGATATCGGTTGTGCCTGCGCTGCTGCGGGTTTTTGTGTCATTTTTCTATATTGAGCCGAAATGCGTGGAGCGGCCGAAAGAAAACGGCTGGAAGCATTTTATCAAATCGTTGAAACTGATTATGCGGCGTCCGAAGCTGATCCGGTTTGCTTTGGTTAAGAGCTTTAATTACAGCTTCAATGCGGCAAACTGGCGTTTTATCGGCGCGTATTATGAAACGCTGATTGCACCGTGGCTGATTAATGTGGTAAGAATTGTGCAGGAACTTATGGGATTTATCGGATATCGGCTGGTGCGTTTGGTCAAACGGCGCGATTCGAAAAAAGTTTTGTTTCTGGCGACTTTGGTCAACGCGCTGATAAAAATGGGCGGCGTTATTATCAATACGGCGGCTACCCCGTTTATTATGGTGTCGTCGACCCTGTGTTACGGGATATCGTCAACAGTCGAAAACACGCTGCTGCAAAAGCAATTGACGGACCGCCAGCGCGCGACGATGGGGTCGGTCATATCTTTGTTTGCGGGATTTTTAAGCGTCGCAGTGTTTATGGCAACGGGGTTTATTGCGGATTATACGTCAGCGCGGACGGTAATTTTTCTGCTGATTTTAATGCGTATTGCGGTGGCATTTGCCTATAAGCGCATTTTAAATAAATAATTTTTGAAAAATTGTTTGCATTTTAAATTTCGTTGGTATATAAAATCTGGCGAAGGTACCGATTGCCTCATCGTCTAATGGTAGGACAGCAGACTCTGACTCTGTTAATCGTGGTTCGAATCCATGTGAGGCAGCCAATAAAAAAACCACCCCAACGGGTGGTTTTTTTATTGGCTGGAAAGTTTTTGTTAAGCGGCGAGGGAAGCGACAGCAACCGAGCAGCTGTTACAAAGACTTTGACCGAAGCGCAGTTGTTGAGCGCGATAGGCGCGAGACTTACGGAGCAAGAGCCATATCCCCTCTGAAGAGGGGGTTTTTTATTATGGCTATGTTTCACAAGATGAGAACCACGAAGTGGTTCGGAGCGGGAAGTTGGCGAACGCAAGGGAAACGCCGCGTGAGGCTTACGACGCGAGGAAGACCCGCTTGCGGGAGTACCCAATCCATGTGAGGCAATTTTGAGGACGGAAAGCCCAGCAAAAAGCTAATCTGCAAAATTCTGTATAAAACTATTATTAATCTGGTTTTCAGACATAAAATGAGCTATATTGATGCGCAGTGAAATGATTTGGGAGAAAGAAAATGAAAAAAATTTTGGCATTATGTATGGTTATTTTGGTATCCGCCTGTTCTTCTTCTCCTAAGGAAACTTATCCTTACGGGATGACCGAAGCGGAATGGAATCAGCTGTCAATTAAAGACAAGACAAAAATCCGCCGCGATTTTTATTTCTATGAAAAAGGACAGGTTAACTTTGTTAATCCGGATATGGATATTGAGGGACGCAAAGAAATGCCTAATGTTTATCAGCGCAAGGCGCCTGCGGCTAAAAAGGTTTCGGTTAAGGAAACGGTTGCCGAATAAGACAAACAAAAAGCCCCCTTCGCGGGGGCTTTTTATTTTACGGCTTGTAATTTTTATAAACAGGGATAATATTTATTATGGGCGGGGGAGAGGAATCTTTTGCCGCCTATGGATTAACAACAATGGAGTTTTTATGTGCGCAGTAACGCCGATCGCGGCGCAAAGCGACTTTTTTAACCGGAATCGAAATTTCGGAAATGCAGTATTTAACAATTTTTTTCTGAACTATGGCCGCTATGGCGGTATCCTGACTGATGACGGAGGACAAGCGATTCTGAAAGGAGTGTAATTATGCTTACTTTCAGAAACACTCTTTGCCGGGATGATCCCGAAGCTATCCGCCGTATTGCCTCTTCTACCGGATTTTTTGACAAGAACGATATTGAAATCAATTTCGGCATGGCTGTCCGCGCCTTGAGCAGGTCAAACAGTTTTGACGATGATTATCAATTCATGCTGCTGGAAAACAACGGAAAAGTCATAGGATATGCCTGTTTTGGAAAAATTCCGACGACCGAAGCCAATTATGAAATATACTGGCTGTCCGTTGATAACAGCTGCCGCGGCAGAGGCTGGGGCAGGCTGCTGCTTAATAAGGTTGTCGAAACCATCGGATTTTGCGGCGGCCGGAAAATCTTTATTAAAACGGAGGGTTCCCGCCAATATCTTCCGACACGACGGTTTTATTATTCCTGCGGGTTTGAGGAAGAAGCCGTTTTAAAGGAATATTATGCGGATAATGACGATTGCTGCATTTTTTCCCTGTGCCTGCCGGGGATGAGCGCGGCAAACCGGATGCCGGCAGAATAAGCGGAAAAATAAGCTCCCGTTTTCGGGAGCTTATTTGCGATTAATTGAAAACGACGACGCGTTTGTTGCTGACATATTCAACGATTTCAACCACGCCGTAGAGAAAGACATACGCCCCCATCAAAGCGGTGATTGTAATTGTGCCGACAGCCGGATAGGCCAGTATCCACAAACCGAAAACAAGTCCCAGCAGGCCGGCTGTCAGCGCCCAGCCCCATGGCAGCCCGTTTTTCTTGAGCTGAAATGACGAAACAATCTGCACTGCGCCGACGGCCATGCACCATAAGGCGAAGATAATCGGCAATGAAACGGCCGTAATGCCGAGATTTGCGACAAAAATGATACCGACAAACAAATCGAGTATGCCGACCAGCAGATACCAGCTTGAACGAAATGAAAACGACGCGCTGATGTAGCCAAGGCCGACCACGATAAAAGCAATGCCTAAATAAAGAGCCAGGCCAAGCAGGCTTATCATCGGATTAAACCAGATATAAATTCCCAGTAAGGTCATAATAATGCCGGCGACCAGATGCCACAGGCTTATATTCCGGACAGGTTCGGTTGTTGCCATTTGTTTTCTCCTTCAGGTAAAATTCCAATCCCTAATAAACTAATCATTATTTTATTTTTTCCAACAGCAGCGCAATAAGATGTCTGACGGGCAAGTTTTTTCGCGCCAAATTATTAATTGACTCCTCTATATAAATTTGCTAATATTAATAATAGTTAACTATCAATTACAGGGTGTATATTGACAAAAACGGAGGACGCCATGGGAAAGAAGAAAACTGCTGCAAGGATTGTGATGTTGTCGGTATCGGCTTTGGCTTTAACGCTGGCATTTACGTGTTCTTCC